>NZ_JAZHQU010000025.1:0-380 GCF_036543225.1 Chryseobacterium sp. CFS2 | reverse complement strand
TCGGGCGGGCTTTCCGGACTCAATCTTTTTTAATTTCGGTTTACACCTCATGAAAAAAGGATTTCAAACAAATCCTCCAATCCCTAACGCAGTGAGCGCAGATTATTTAGTTCGCTAAATCTTTGCCCAGGATCTTCTGCAGCTGATGACCATCAGCTCTTTTAGTTCGTTAAATTTGAAGCTTCAGGGCGGAGCTGGCTCCGGAACCGGAATTGCTTAACGAATTATTTTCCTCAATAATCTGATCTTTCCCCTCGATCCCCCTGCGGATCAGATTATCTCCGGCAATAGGAATTTTTATTTTTTATGTGTGGTGAGTCCAGATAAGAAAGCATTTTGTTTAAGCATTTTCGGATTTTTTAAATCGTAGCTGAAGAACT
>NZ_JAZHQU010000024.1:0-393 GCF_036543225.1 Chryseobacterium sp. CFS2 | reverse complement strand
TAAATATTAAAAATAAATAATTTTTATGGTTCTAGGAAACTGTAATCAATAGAAGCAACAAGTACACCTTTACCTTTCTTCTTAACAGTTCTTACAACTTCTCCATCTATATAAAGATTGATCGTTAATTCAGAATTATCATCAGGCATTGATGCATTTGCATCAAGATTCAACTGTGCCTGGCTGGAGTTCACGAAGAATTCCCCGCTTGTCCATGGTGAAGTCACAGGAGACTGTGGTGTATTGTATATTGTGTTCTGAGCTGTACCTACCTGCGTAACAACACTTATGATGTTTCCTCCGGCAGTTGTTTTCACCTCGAATTGAACCACATGATCCTGAAACTCTTCGTCATCATCTTTTTTACAAGAATTCACAACGGTAATTACAGAA
>NZ_JAZHQU010000022.1:0-989 GCF_036543225.1 Chryseobacterium sp. CFS2 | reverse complement strand
ATATACTATACCCATAGCTACCTGCTTACCCTGACAAATCCCAACCCAACATAAATAATCAGCAATCAGCAATGAGTAATATCCAACGTATGCTATTATTACCTATTACTCATCTTTACCCAACACTATTGTCACTCCGTAGGAGCCTCAATGATCCGGTACAAAATAAAATACGCTTTACTTAATATATCATCATAAACTTCTCTTTTTAAAACTTCAGCAAACTCCCATAGTGGTATTTGCATTCGAAGCTAAATCTAATTGAGTTTCTACCTTTAGTAAACTTCAGAATTTTCTTCCACAAGAAGAAGCTTGTTTTTTCCATTATCATTTTCTTTATGATATCTCATTCACATTTCGAAAAATTTAAGCAAGCAAAATAGATTTTTCCTATTTCCTTTCTCTGGCTTTTCTACGAATCTGTAAATATCTTTACAATACTCCACCGTTTATAATCTATCTTTTACCGATTAAAGCCTAACTCATTTTTTTAATCTTACAAATTAAATGCAGGTATGACTACAGTATTCAAATGCTGATTTAAAAAATAAATTACCAGAACTTGCCTCACACCTGTTTAGGTGATTACCATCTATTGATTCATTATTACTTGAAATTCACCTTATGAATATGAATTTTATATACTATTTTTTTATATGTCTCTGTACTTGCATATTGTGGATAAGTATATTTTACGTATAATGAATTGTTTATTAGGTTATTATGTGAATACTTTTCCACTTTTGGTATTTTTATCTTACATAAAGTTGCGGGGTATGGTATAAGTTTCTATCTTTGCCCCACTGAAAAACGAGAGTAGTTCAGTAGCGCAGAAGAGCTTTTAGCTAAGCAGAAACAATATGATACTTCAAAAAGAGACAAACAAAAAACTTTAATTTTTTTACAAAAAAGAGTTGTGAGTTTAAAAAGAGTTTGTATCTTTGCAGTCCCAATTACAGGGAGCGCAGGAGTAGGATGATTGAGGGTTT
>NZ_JAZHQU010000021.1:0-1362 GCF_036543225.1 Chryseobacterium sp. CFS2 | reverse complement strand
TAATAAAGAGTTCGATATTCTATCGGGCTCTTTCCTTTTAAATTAAGTCTTATTCTCTCATTATTATAATAGTCAATATATTGATGAATTTCGTCTTTTAATTCTTGTATTGATTTAAACTTTTTCAGATAAAACATTTCGGATTTTAATGTTCCAAAGAAATTCTCTATTATAGCATTATCCAAACAATTCCCTTTTCTAGACATACTTTGGATAATTCCTTTTTGTTTCAAAATATTTTGATACAGCTTCATTTGATATTGCCAACCCTGGTCTGAGTGAAGAATTAGGTTCTGTATATTCTTTGTTTTTCTAAAACTCTTTTTCAACATATTAATAATTTGTGCAAAAACTGGCTTTTCTGAAAGCTCATAGCTTATAATCTCTCCGTTAAATAAGTCGATGATAGGAGACAGATATAATTTGTTTCCAGAAACATTGAATTCTGTAATATCGGTAGCCCATTTTTGGTTCGGGTGATTAGTCTTGAAGTTTCTTTTCAGAATATTCGGGGCTATTTTTCCTTGTTCTCCACGGTAAGATCTGTATTTTTTCACCCGAATTAAGCTTTTTAAGCCCAAGTCTTTCATTAATCGTAAAACTGTTTTATGATTGATAATTACACCCTGATTTTTTAGTTCCAGAGTGATTCTTCTATATCCAAATCTTCCTTTATGCTTTTGATAAATTAATTGTATTAAACTTTTAATATGAGCATATTTATCTCCGGCATTACCCCGAGCCTGATGATAATAAAAACTGCTTCTTGCCATACCTGAACAATTCAGCAATATTGCTAAATTATACTTTGGCCTTAACTCTTCGATGGCTTTTGCTTTTTGCTGGCTAGAGCTAAGGCGTCTAACTTTTTTAGATAATCAATCTCTGCTCGAAGCCTTTCATTTTCAAGTAAAAGTTCTTCTTCTCGTGTCAAAACTTTATCAGATTTTCTTTTTTTATCTTTATTATCACTCATTATCTTAGGTCTTCCTCTGGGTTTATTTTCTAACCCTAAAATACCACTTTTCTCATAATTATGCTGCCAATTTAAAATACTGGACTCCGCACCTATATTAAACTTTAAGCATGCCTGTTTAATGGAAAGGTGACTTTCTGATATGGATTGTAAAACTTTCAGCTTAAAATTGACATCATAAACTCTGTTATGGATGCGAAGAAGACCTCTAGATCCATGTTGATTATAGTATTTAACCCATTGTTTCAATAAAGATTTACTGATCCCTAATTCTTTAGCAACTACGGAAATCGAACGATGTCTTTGTAAAACCTTAACAACACAATCTGTTTTAAATTCTAAACTATACTTTGATTTTCCCATAAAAAATGCCCCTAAAAAGTGTC
>NZ_JAZHQU010000020.1:0-2272 GCF_036543225.1 Chryseobacterium sp. CFS2 | reverse complement strand
TTTACAGTTGTCGTTGCTGTAGTATTTTGAGCTTGAACATTATTAGTTCCAAATATGATTGCTCCAAAAGTTAAGGCTGTGATTACGATTTGTTTTTTCATGATAGTAATATTTTATTGTTATTTTTTACTTAATTGTTATCTTTTGTATACTGCAAATTTATAGTGGTGATAAAAGTTTCTTTGTAGTGGAAAAAGGAAGTTCATGTAGTAAAATCACTACAGGGTCTATTCATTTAACTTAAATAGTAAAGCCCTCAACACTTAGAAAGTGTTGAGGGCGTATATAAATTGTTATTTCTATTATAAAGCTGTCGTAATATAAATTCCCGGATTTTGAATTTTATCTATATGGGTACAATACATACAAAATCAAAGGCCTCCTGAGGAAGCCTTCGAAACACCAAATCACAAAATATTAATATGAAAAATTAATTTATAAAGCTGTTGCAGTATAAGTTACTGTTTGCGTATAAGTTCCGGCTGGCTTACCTAAAATATCAGACGATGATGATTTCGCTGCTGGAATAGTGTAGTCCAGATTCAGTGTTAAGGCACTTCCAAGAGGAGCATTGGCTACTAAAGTTTGATCCGCTGCAGATAACACTACAGCGCTTTTTGTTCCACCCATTGTTCCGGCAGCCGTAGCAGCTTTGATAGTCAAAACATTTACAGGGATTAAGTTGGTTCCATTCATAAAATTAGGACCTCCTGCTTTTACTTTAACATTAAAGTTTTTCGTGGAAGTAACTTTCAAAGAGTTGGCTTTAGTAATGGTCTGATCAGAGTTGTAGTCTGCTGCAGTAACGTAATTAAAATCTACCGTATTACCAATTGCAGTACTTCCTGCGTCGATAGAGATGACATCGTTCAAAGTAATGTTTACAGTTGTCGTTGCTGTTGTATTTTGAGCTTGAACATTGCTAGTTCCTAATATAATAGCTCCAAAAGTTAAGGCTGTGATTACGATTTGTTTTTTCATGATGGTAATATTTTATTGTTATTTTTTACTTAATTGTTATCTTTTGTATACTGCAAATTTATAGTGGTGTTAAAAGTTTCTTTGTAGTGGAAAAAGGAAGTTCACGTAGTAAAATCACTACACGGTTTATTCAAATAAAAAATAGAAAACCCCTCAATACTTTTCAGGTACTGAGGGCATGTATATTGATGTGTTTTTTTATTATAAAGCAGTCGTAATATAAATTACCGTTTGCGTATAATTTTTTAGGTTTTCACAAAAAATATTTATAGGTTGGTAAATGTGTTATCATTGTTATTTAAGAGTATATTAGTAATATAGCGCAAATAACTAAGCAAGTATTAATCGCTTTTTGAGATTTGATAACTTTAAAAAGATATAAAACGGTTAATACATTTACTGAATGTTTGGTGTGATGTATTCATTAGATTTAAATGTCCAAAAGCATAGATTCTACCTTACAGATAACAGATACTTATTCCAAGATTTTGAATTTTATCTATATGGGTACAATAGATACAAAATCAAAGGCCTCCTGAGGAAGCCTTCGAAACACCAAATCACAAAATATTAATATGAAAAATTAATTTATAAAGCTGTTGCAGTATAGGTTACTGTTTGCGTATACGTTCCGGCTGGTTTACCTAAAATATCAGAAGATGATGATTTCGCTGCTGGAATAGTGTAGTCCAGATTCAGTGTTAAGGCACTTCCAAGAGGAGCATTGGCTACTAAAGTTTGATCCGCTGCAGATAACACTACAGCACTTTTTGTTCCGCCCATTGTTCCGGCAGCTGTAGCAGCTTTGATAGTCAAAACATTTACAGGGATTAAGTTAATTCCATTCATGAAATTAGGACCTCCTGCTTTTACTTTAACATTAAAGTTTTTCGTGGAAGTAACTTTCAAAGAGTTGGCTTTAGTAATCGTCTGATCAGAGTTGTAGTCTGCTGCAGTAACATAGTTAAAGTCAACTGTATTACCAATGGCAGTACTTCCTGCATCGATAGAAATTACATCGTTCAAAGTAATGTTTACAGTTGTCGTTGCAGTTGTATTTTGAGCTTGAACATTCTTAGTTCCTAATATCATTGCTCCAAAAGTTAAGGCTGCGATTACGATTTGTTTTTTCATGATGGTAATATTTTATTGTTATTTTTTACTTAATTGTTATCTTTTGTATACTGCAAATTTATAGTGGTGTTAAAAGTTTCTTTGTAGTGGAAAAAGGAAGTTCATGTAGTAAAATCACTACAGGGTTTATTCATATGATCAATAAAAAAGCCCTCAA
>NZ_JAZHQU010000019.1:0-4124 GCF_036543225.1 Chryseobacterium sp. CFS2 | reverse complement strand
GTGATAAGTTAGCCACCTGGGGAGTACGTTCGCAAGAATGAAACTCAAAGGAATTGACGGGGGCCCGCACAAGCGGTGGATTATGTGGTTTAATTCGATGATACGCGAGGAACCTTACCAAGGCTTAAATGGGAAATGACAGGTTTAGAAATAGACTTTTCTTCGGACATTTTTCAAGGTGCTGCATGGTTGTCGTCAGCTCGTGCCGTGAGGTGTTAGGTTAAGTCCTGCAACGAGCGCAACCCCTGTCACTAGTTGCCATCATTAAGTTGGGGACTCTAGTGAGACTGCCTACGCAAGTAGAGAGGAAGGTGGGGATGACGTCAAATCATCACGGCCCTTACGCCTTGGGCCACACACGTAATACAATGGCCAGTACAGAGGGCAGCTACACAGCGATGTGATGCAAATCTCGAAAGCTGGTCTCAGTTCGGATTGGAGTCTGCAACTCGACTCTATGAAGCTGGAATCGCTAGTAATCGCGCATCAGCCATGGCGCGGTGAATACGTTCCCGGGCCTTGTACACACCGCCCGTCAAGCCATGGAAGTCTGGGGTACCTGAAGTCGGTGACCGTAACAGGAGCTGCCTAGGGTAAAACAGGTAACTAGGGCTAAGTCGTAACAAGGTAGCCGTACCGGAAGGTGCGGCTGGAACATCTCATTTTAGAGCGTCTTAAGACGATAAACAAAATTAGTATCGTAAGATACAGCACTTACTTAAAGTTCAAGCTTTAGTTTTTTGTTTGGTTGCTATATAAAAATACAAAACCCACTAGAAATTAGTAAAGGGATAGAGAGATTTTAGATTATAAATTATAGATTTTAGATTTAAATAATCATTTAAAATTTTCAATTTAAAATTTAAAATTAATAATGAAGTCTCGTAGCTCAGCTGGTTAGAGCGCTACACTGATAATGTAGAGGTCGGCAGTTCGAGCCTGCCCGAGACTACTAATTGAAGGGATTATAGATTATAAATTATAGATTTTAGATTATAACGCATGTTTCATTTAAAATTTATAATCTAGAATTTACAATTTCTACTAGAGGGGAATTAGCTCAGCTGGCTAGAGCGCCTGCCTTGCACGCAGGAGGTCAAGGGTTCGACTCCCTTATTCTCCACAGTTTTGAAAGCTTAATTTAAAAGTTACGGATAGAGCCAAAAACAATATCTGTTCATTAAGCGGACAAGAAGACATTAAGATCATTGACATTAACGGTAAAGACATCACAAAGAGATAACCGAGCACTTTCGAGTGCCGAGTTTATAAAAATATCGATAGACGAGAGTTTATCAAAAAATACTGAACTAATTTAAATATTAGGAAAGAAATCGTTAAGGGCGTATGGCGGATGCCTAGGCTTTCAGAGGCGACGAAGGACGTGGTAAGCTGCGAAAAGCTGCGGGGATTGGCACACACGAATTGATCCGCAGATGTCCGAATGGGGCAACCCGGCTGGTTGAAGACCAGTCACCTCTTAGGAGGAGCAAACCCGGAGAACTGAAACATCTAAGTACCCGGAGGAAAAGAAATCGAAGAGATTCCGTAAGTAGTGGCGAGCGAAAGCGGATTAGCCCAAAAGTCTTTATATGTTTAGAGGAATGTTCTGGAAAGAACAATCATAGAAGGTGATAATCCTGTACTCGAAAGGCATATTTGGATGATAAATGAGTAGGGCGGGACACGTGAAATCCTGTCTGAATATGGGGGGACCATCCTCCAAGGCTAAATACTCCTGAAAGACCGATAGTGAACAAGTACTGTGAAGGAAAGGTGAAAAGCACTTCGAATAGAAGGGTGAAATAGAACCTGAAACCGTACGCCTACAAGCGGTCGGAGCACCTATATGGTGTGACGGCGTGCCTTTTGCATAATGAGCCTACGAGTTAATTTTACTAGCGAGGTTAAGGTATTAAGTACCGGAGCCGGAGCGAAAGCGAGTCTGAATAGGGCGTATAGTTAGTAGGATTAGACGCGAAACCTTGTGATCTACCCATGGGCAGGTTGAAGCTCTGGTAACACAGAGTGGAGGACCGAACCGGTTGACGTTGAAAAGTCTTCGGATGACCTGTGGGTAGGGGTGAAAGGCCAATCAAACTGGGAGATAGCTCGTACTCTCCGAAATGCATTTAGGTGCAGCGTCGTATATAAGTTTATTAGAGGTAGAGCTACTGATTGGATGCGGGGGTTTCATCGCCTACCAATTCCTGACAAACTCCGAATGCTAATAAATGTTCTACGGCAGTGAGGGCATGGGTGCTAAGGTCCATGTCCGAGAGGGAAAGAACCCAGACCAACAGCTAAGGTCCCAAAATATATGTTAAGTTGAAGCAACGCGGTTGGACTGCATTGACAGCTAGGATGTTGGCTTGGAAGCAGCCATTCATTTAAAGAGTGCGTAACAGCTCACTAGTCGAGCGGTCCGGCATGGATAATAATCGGGCATAAACATATTACCGAAGCTATGGATTTGTATTTTAGATACATCTGGTAGGAGAGCATTCTATTTGCGCCGAAGCAGTACTGTGAGGTATTGTGGAGCGGATAGAAAAGAAAATGTAGGCATAAGTAACGATAAAGCGGGCGAGAAACCCGCTCACCGAAAGACTAAGGTTTCCTCAGCCATGCTAATCAGCTGAGGGTTAGTCGGGACCTAACGCGAACCCGAAAGGGGTAGTGGATGGACAATGGGTTAATATTCCCATACTTGCTCACACTAAAAAGGGGACGGAGTGCCGTACTTACTGGAGACTGACGGAATAGTCAAGGCCTAGCCTTCGGGCGAAGCTGCTGTAGGGAAAGTGCTTCCAAGAAAAGCCGAAGTGAAGCAACCCGTACCAAAACCGACACAGGTAGTCGAGGAGAGAATCCTAAGGTGCTAGAGTGAATCATGGTTAAGGAACTAGGCAAAATAGTCTCGTAACTTCGGGAGAAGAGACGCCATCAGCAATGGTGGCCGCAGTAAAGAGGCCCAGGCGACTGTTTATCAAAAACACAGGACTCTGCAAAATCGAAAGATGCAGTATAGGGTCTGACACCTGCCCGGTGCTGGAAGGTTAAGGAAGGTGCTTAGGGTTAAACCGAAGGCATTGACTGAAGCCCCAGTAAACGGCGGCCGTAACTATAACGGTCCTAAGGTAGCGAAATTCCTTGTCGGGTAAGTTCCGACCTGCACGAATGGTGTAACGATCTGGGCACTGTCTCAACCATGAGCTCTGTGAAATTGTAGTATCGGTGAAGATGCCGATTACCCGCAATGGGACGAAAAGACCCTGTGAACCTTTACTATAACTTCGTATTGACTTTGAGTAAGTAATGTGTAGGATAGGTGGGAGGCTTTGAAGCAGGCACGCTAGTGTTTGTGGAGCCAACGTTGAAATACCACCCTTTACTTACTTGGAGCCTAACTTCTTTTAGAAGGACATTGCGTGGTGGGTAGTTTGACTGGGGTGGTCGCCTCCAAAAGAGTAACGGAGGCTTTCAAAGGTACCCTCAGCACGCTTGGTAACCGTGCGTAGAGTGTAATGGCATAAGGGTGCTTGACTGTGAGACCTACAAGTCGATCAGGTGCGAAAGCAGGACATAGTGATCCGGTGGTTCCGTATGGAAGGGCCATCGCTCATAGGATAAAAGGTACTCCGGGGATAACAGGCTAGTCTCCCCCAAGAGCTCACATCGACGGGGAGGTTCGGCACCTCGATGTCGGCTCGTCACATCCTGGGGCTGGAGAAGGTCCCAAGGGTTGGGCTGTTCGCCCATTAAAGTGGCACGCGAGCTGGGTTCAGAACGTCGTGAGACAGTTCGGTCTCTATCTATTGCGGGCGTTAGATGTTTGAGAGGGCTTGATTCTAGTACGAGAGGACCGAATTGAACAAACCTCTGGTGTATCAGTTGTACCGCCAGGTGCACTGCTGAGTAGCTACGTTTGGAAGAGATAAGCACTGAAAGCATATAAGTGCGAAACTCGCCTCAAGATGAGACATCTTTTAAGGGTCGTTGGAGATGACGACGTTGATAGGCTATAGGTGTAAAGACAGTAATGTCATAGCCAAGTAGTACTAATTACCCGTAGATTTATAGCCTGATATGGCGCACGGAAGTGCAGCAAGGTTACCTCTTTG
>NZ_JAZHQU010000018.1:0-8733 GCF_036543225.1 Chryseobacterium sp. CFS2 | reverse complement strand
ATAAACATGGAGTGTTTGACTATAATAAAAAAGAATCCCTAGCAAACAAAACAAACTAGGGATTCAATGATAACACTTCATTTTTAGGGAAAAACACCAATCTACATTCTAATAATAATCTATTTTACTAATATCTTTTTCCTCAATTTTAAAAAGCAAACAAGCTAAATGAAACATTGTTTTCGCTTGATATTCTTGCTTTAACTGATTTATATATTTTTCGACTGAACTAAGAGAATTAGGCTTTATGTTAGCATTCTTCAAACTGTCGGAAATTTCCTTTTGAGAAAACCCAGATCTAAGAAGTTGAATAATTGTAAACTTAAATTCCATGGTTCAAAAATAGAAACAAAGAATGTAAGATAATTACGGATTTCCGTAAAGGAGAAATTTAAATATTAATATATTTGTTGTAGTACTCAGGTTTTTATTGAAGAGTATTTCATGGTTATTAGTTTTTATCCTCGCTAAAGCGGGGATTTTGTATGTATAACCAGATCGAACTGAAAAAAAAAGGAGTGTCTAAAAACACCCCTAAATTATTATAATAAATATCAAATTAGCAATCTCCATAAGTAGAATTTACAGCAAAAGCTAGCTCTCTAATAAATCCCGGACTTCCATCTGCATTATCAGATTGAAAAAATACAGTATTAGTTCCTCCACATGCATTTTGATAAGAAACTGACCACCAAGCAAAGAAAGCTGTTAAAGCTTGTTTTTGTTCTTTTGTTAATTCTTTAACTTCAGCAATCTGAGTAGTTTTTTCTTCTGAAGTTTTTACTTTTACTTCTTCTTTAGTACTTGCGAAAGTAAGGCAGGATAGAAGCAAAGCTCCTGTAAAAAATAATTTTTTCATAATTAATATTTTTATTGTTAATGAGTGTTAAATTTATAAAATAATCTCAAACTACCAAATTAATTTTTATTAAAAAATTAATCAATCTAAGAAAGTATTAATTTTTTTAATTCTTTCAGTAAGCATTTTAGTTTTATCATTTCCATTTTCATCTAAAACCTTTAAATTTCCATTGTACATGGAAGGATTTTCAGAATAATTTTTTCTTGCTTCTAAGAACTGTTTTTTAGATTTTGCTTTTATATCATCCCCATAGCTTAAAGGTTCGATTTTTTCTTCAGACTTTTTAATTTCTGTAGCATAAATTTCTATGGTTTTAGTTTTATTGTAAACTTCCAATATTAACCCTGAAAGTCCTTTGAACCTGAACGGACCATCTGATATAGGAATATCAGGAGTAAACCAAGCGAAAAAAGTATCTCCGGTATCAGTTATTGTTTTAGCTAATCTTACTTTATAACCTTTTAAATTTTTTACATCTTCTAAAATCTGCCATTGTAATTTTGGTTCTTCAAAAGTGAAAACATATTTTCCTACTGGTAAAGATGCTGTAAGAGTTTCACTATCTTTGTATACACTTGCTACAGATTTAGGATATTTAGGAATTGCCCCGAATGAAGTATTAATTTTTTGGGTGGACGTTCCATTGTAAAAAGCTTTTGCTTCTCTATTAAAATAAACTGATTGTTTATTATTACAAAGCAGAGTAGAAGCGAAATAAGAGACCTTATCTCTACTCAAACTGTCGGAAATTAATTTAGTTTCATATTCTATTTCCATCACTGCTTTATTCTCCTGAGCTGATAAATTTAAACTGTAAGATGCTATAATAAAGCAAAATAATTTCTTTTTCATAATATTTGTTTATTTAATTGGTATTCTGTATTTTATATTTTCAAACTAAACATAATAGGGAATTATGAGATTTTTCCCGTTTTCGGTTATGTGTGATTTTCAAGCATTTAGCCCGTGGCGCTCTTCGGAGCTTGCGGAATTTACAAAAAATCCTGTTTCCTACTGAAAAATTCATAGTTTAAACTAACAATTTAGTTGTAAATCTCGTAAACTATTGTAAACGTTTTTTTATTCATTACGCTAATTTCTACGACATTAAAAGTAGTAACGTAGTTTACCAGTTCTGCTGTGTCTCTCCTGAATAATTCCAGAGTATTGGTATTTACAGATTTATAAATACCGAGTTCTATATGAATGATCAGCTTTCCATCTCCGATACGTACTTCTACTTTGTCTCTACCATACAGAGAAAAATATTTTTCTGCAATGGGCTGGATCTGTTCAATTAATTTTTCTTTCATTTTTAATTTCTTTTATAGATTTTATATTCCATTTAAAGAAGATCACGCCAGCACCTGTTCCTCTGTAAGCTATAAGACCTTCAGTTAAAGAATCTTGTACTATTGAATTTTTCTCTTTTACTTCATAGTATTTCTTAGTTCCGAAATTAATCATTACTGCATCCACCGTAAAAAATACGAATAACATCAAAGCAATAATAGCGGGGATATTTTTTTTTCTTAGCATAATTTTTCTTTTTTAGCGCAACTTTTTTCTTTTATAGACAGCATCTATTAAAAATTTTGTAGATGTTTTTTCCGACTATAAAACCTTGTCCGAAAGGACAAATAAAAGCTCGTGAGCTGAAAGCGAACACCTTTTAAAGGCGTTAGCCGACTATAACAATTGTTTTATAAACCAAAAGCCTAATCTTGCATGTGCTTTATCGCCTCTGGGAAATACTATGAATAAAGGATCTACAGAAATCTCTACGGACATGAATCCTTTTTATCTACGGACATGAATCCTTAATGATCTTTTAATCCTACGGACATGAATCCTTAATCAAAGTAATTTTCCCACGGACGTGAATACTTAACATAAACGGACATGAATCCTTAAAAAGCGTACATCAATACTTATACTACGGACATGAATCCTTAAAAAGCGTACATCAATACTTATACTACGGACATGAATCCTTTTATTTCTTTAAAAAGTCAGCAAAAACGGTTTCATAGAGGAACCCTGCTAAATTCTTAATTTCATTATTAGTAGACAAATCAAAGAAAACCCTTCCATAAGGCCCTTTTTTATGCCCTATTTTCTCTTTAAAAGAATTATACATATTTTGATAGCCTATTCTATTTAAAAGGAAAAATACTTGGCTTTCTGTAAGTCCAAAACTCACGAAGTAGTTAAAGCACGTTTTTTCCTCTTCAGACATATTATCTTTATTTAATTTCTTTTTAAAGGTAAATCTCAAAGAAGTAACTTTATTACCAGTTTTTAGGGCTTCATAACCAAGGTTAGTTATATCTAATTTTGAATTATTGTTAATCTCATTAACTGCAATATCTAAGAATTTTCTTTTAAAATCATAATAAGCAGGTAACCTCTCTACTTTTTCTATATTATTATTTTCTTCTTTACTGAAAATAAGGCTCAACTGTTCTGCTTCAGGAGTGATTTGTTTATCTTTAATTTTTATGCTAATAAATCCCAAAGCTAACTTTAAATCAAAAAGAGTGATTTTCATCCATCCTTTAGATTTGAATTGTGAAAGCATTTCAAAAAGTTTTTTCTGAGAAGCAGAGTTAAGAGAAGCTACATTTGTTTCAATTTGAGTAAAACCCTTTCCGGAGTTTTTCTTTTTATAATCCGGAAGAAATAATTTACTTTTTTCTACATATTCAGACAAAGCCTTTTCATACAGGAAAATCACACCAAATTCAGCTAATTTGACTTCTAGTTCATTAGGTGATTTTGGATTAAAAGTAACATTATCTATAAGGTTAAAAATAACATATTGTCCAGTAAATTGATTTCTAAAAGATCCTTTCATTGTTATTAACCCTTCCAGAATTTTCTTCGTTTCTTCCAAAGAATAAAAGTTATTTTTCTTTACATCCTTATAAGTCAGAAATTTTTCAAAATCAATTATTATTTTATCTGTTGGATTTTCTGAATGATAATCAATATTTTGCATAATAAAATATAATGCATCTTTTTGGACTTCAGTCATGTTTAAAAAAACGCTTGTAGTCAAAAAATTTGCCTGTTTGATATAGTTTCCGATTATCATTCCGGATTCCAATATTTCTTCTTCTTCCATTTTAATTTTTACTAAAAGGTTTATAATTAAATTTAATCACTGGATTATCTTTGTCAAAAATCTGATGGTAACTATCCGGGTTAGAAAAATAATCTTGTTTTTTAATATAGATCTTGATCCAAAGCCAATCCTTGTTTTTTCCTGAAAGATAGCTTGCAAGTTTCGCAGGTTCCCAAACTTTATTATACCAAACTGTTTTTTTAGCTTCTTTATCGTAGACAACACAAAAGAAACCTTTGCTCTCTGTAGTTTTCATATTATTTTTTTTTGGTGTAGAAATAATTAATAGTTTCCGGTTCTAAGCTCACTCCTGTATCAGCAAAGCTGGAAAAAGCTTCAAATCTGTCTTTATCATGTTTATCAGCTATCTTTTCTAATAAACGGTAAAACCTTTCTTTTTTTCCGTTTTCTAAATTAGAAGCTAATCCAGTTTTAAGATTTACTACTTCGTAATCAACTAGTTGTTGAAAATCACTTTTTCTAAAGTAATAAAGTATTTTTCTTATATCTTCTTCATCTTCAATCAACCATTCTTCTTGTATTTTGAGCCTTCCTTTATTAAGGATCGCAAAAGATGTTATGAATATGTAATTCATAATAAATAAATTTATATATTTGTGTTAGGAAAAAACATCTATAATAGATGTAGGGCGCTACTTGTTGGCGCTCTTTTTTATTTCTGTATTTCCTTTGTTATTATTAAAATCAAACTTCGGCTTTATAAAATTAAAAGCCATTATCACTAAAAACAAGGCTACAAAGCCAATTATCACCGTAGCGCATCCTATATTCAAGGTCTGTAAAAAACAGCCTTCTCCTTTAGGTTTTATTGGATTTATTGGATGTCCGCAACTAGGGCACGACTCCGCTTTATTTGAAATCCTTTTTTCACATTCTGGGCAACTGACTAACATAATCTTATTTTTTATTAATCTTGAATTTCATTTCAAGGTGTTCTATTAAGAGAGCTAAAAATTCTTCTTTTGTATACCTAGCCCCTCCTTTTTGTCGATCAAAAATGAAATTGTATATAAAGTTAATATCACTCTCACTAAGGGTAAAAGAGGTATTACTTATTATTACAGCCGGATCTCTTTTTTCTCCTCTTCCCCTTTTTGTTGGAATTTCAACGTCTTCCGGTCTTTGGGGAATATTTGGGAAAGTTTCTTTTAATAACTGTAACCCTTCTCTTACAACATCACTATCACTATACAGGTGATTAGATGGATTATCCTCTATTTTAAAGATCCTGAACTTTTTTATATAGTGTATCAATTCTTTGTTTACCCTGAAGGAAAAAATTATATTATTCTCTGTCGAATATTCTTTTTCTTTTTCCTTCATAATCTCTGCATTCTTCTGCAAAGAAGATCCTGCATTCTTTAGATTTGATAAACCTTTAATTCTGGGCTTATTTTCCATTTATTTTAATTTTACTTAGTAATTCATCTGTAAGTTTTCTATAATCCATAGAAACGGGCGAAAACGGCTTTAAAAATACGGCTGATTCTCCCATGTTAACACTGGTACGTATGAAAGCATTTTTTCTTACATAACTTTTAAACAGAAGATCTGCTATTTCACTTTCTGCAAGTTCTCTGTAAGCTTCTTTAAAATCTCTCGTATTCTCTTCCACTCTTGTGAAGAAAAATCCCAAATATTGAGCATTTAATTTATCTGTCTGCTGAAGTTTATCCAGTGTGATAATTAAAGCCGTAAGCCCATCAAGAGTAAAGGGATCATAATCTACCGGAGATATAATAAAGTCCGAAGAAAAAACAGCGATCTCCCCAAACCCCAAATCTTCATTAATTGGCTTTGGGGCACAATCAATAAGACAAAAGTCAAAATTTTTTTCTACTTTCTTCAGAGCTTTTTTAAGGCTATCTCTTTTTAGACCTTTTGTAATTAAATTTTGGCTTCCGGCAATAACAGAAATATTCTGATCCTTTCCCCTTAAAGCATATCGGGGGGATTCTGTTGAATGTAAAAATTCCTCTATATTATACTCAGTTTCCGGATCAACGCTATAGCCTAAAGATAGATTGCATTGTGTATCAAAATCAATTACTAAAACTTTATAGCCTAGCTCTGCTAGGATTCCGGATATATTTACCGTGCTGGTTGTTTTGGCAACCCCACCTTTTTGTATAAAAATTGATATGGTTTTCATTTATTTTGGATTTTTTGATATTTAAATATTTTTAGTTCGTTAATTTCTTCCGGATCTTGAACCGGGCCTGAGCTGCAGCTCACATTTTAACGAACTATTTTTTGTTTTAATTCAATTCATTTATAAAGTTCTCAGAGACTTTTAAAGTCTCCTTAATATTGTCTATTTGTGTTAAAGTTTCATTCTCTGCTATTTCAAGAGTTTTTCTTATACCTTTGATTTGCGAAAGCATTTCAAATTTGTGCCCTTTTAAAGTCTCCAGCTTTTTATCTTTAGATTTAATAATCCCCTGAAGCTTTTTTATTTCATCATCCAGCCTTTTATTTTCCTCTAATAATGGAAAGTGTTGGGCTAGAATTCTTAATACTGCTTCACCATTGTTGGTAATGTTTAGATGATGCAATATTTTTTCAAAGTTTTCTTTATCCTTTTCTGTTAAGCCTTTTACATATATAACATCAGGACGGTAGTTTGTTCTTGCCATGTATGCTTATTTTAAGAAATTTTAGTTCGCTAAATTTTAGAACCTGGTTTGCGATATCGCCAGATCTGGAATTCTTTTAACGAACTAAAAGATTTATTTTTTCTTATTGATATAATTAAAAATTATTTCGGAATTTTCCGCATCTAAGTTGCCTATGAACTGCATCCAAGCCTTTGTATTATCGTCATAATCTCTTTTATAGCCTTCTTTTTTATTCAGCAGATGCGAAAGCATTGAAGGGCTTACTTTATCTTTAAAAATATCTTCGACAAGATCAATATTATTATTGTCTACGAAATTTAAAATTGTGTGCATGATGATAGATTTCATATTATTATTTTTTTGGTAATGATCAATTTTTAAAACAGCTTTGATAAAATCTAAATCTGTGATTGTACTACATAAATCTATTTCATCCAGATTAAAACCGTTATTTTTCAATATATATACTGCCGTTTTTATTGGCATCTCTAATATTATTTCTACTTCAATTTGTGATTTCATAATAATGTTTTTCAAATATACTAAAATATTTAATTAGTTAATATAATTAATATAATTATTTATAACTTTTCTATGCACATAGTTAGGAAAATACCTAATAATAAAAGTATTACTCCTGTTACAGGGCTTAAAAAATCTGTTTGGGGCTTTACTGAATTTTTCATATTTATAAGATTTATTTAGTTAATATAATAATATATAGCCCTCATTAAGAGGGCTTTTTGTGTTTAGAGATTTTCTAAGAATTTTTTAGCTTTTTTAGATTCGATAAAAGCCTTTCTGATTGCAGTTTCTCGGTCCTGACTGTTATGATCTGCCCAGCTTTTAAGGTAACGAACTGAATTTATAAACTCATTCAAAATACCGAACTGTAAGCAATTAAGCATTGCGCCCATTTCTGCTATAAGCTCTTCAAAAGAATAACTTTCTTTGTCCTTGTGACCTTTCATAACTCTGTCAAGTCGCTGAGCGTTGCCCGTCCAGTGTATAATTTCGTGAAATAATACAGAGTAAAATTTTGATGTGCTTACAAAATATTTTCTTTCTGGCATAAAAACGTAATCCATAGCAGGCGAATAATACGCTATTGTTCCGTTTCCGAACCTTAAATCAAGGTCACCATTCAGGATAATATTTGAAATAAATTTTTCGCAGTTTTGAAGCTCTTCAACTTCGTTCTCTTCAGGAAGATCATCTACAATATCTAAATTAAGATCTGCAAGATTCTCGATGAACTGAGAATTAAAAACGGTGTAAGTTTTTAAGCAAGGTATTTTGTCAACTTGTTTTAACTGTTCTGCTGACATTTCTCTTACCTGCTCAGAAGTGTAATTTTTTCCAGTTTCTTTATGTTTATATACATAGCTGAAAAATTCAATTACGCATCCTTTTGCGCCTTTCTGAAGCTTACCCCCAGCCTTAGCAATACTGCTAAAAGTAGCATATCTGGCAGAAGTAAATCCGTTTGCTATTGTATCTAAAAATAAGGCTACAATATTAAATCCTTTGTAATTTTTTCCCGTAAATAGATTAGATGGAAAAACATCTCCTATATCTGTATAATTTTCCCAATCTCCGGCATTTACTTTATCAAGATTTTCTAAAATTTTACTGATAAATTTATCTTGTTTAGGTTCTGTTTTGTTCGCTGATTTTGTTCTATAAGTTGTTGTTTTCATAATAATTAAAATATTTATTTAGTTAATATAGTTAATAAAAAGAAATTTAAATTTTATTGCTTAGGCATATGAGGACACGAGTCTTTTTCTCGTGGTGAAGTTCTGATATGAAAGCATAATTTGTTTTGTGTTTTTGGGTTTTAATCGTAGATGTCAAAGAACTCTGTTTCTTTCTTGCTTCGTATAAATTGAGGTGATCGTCTTTTCTATGCCCTACTAATGAAATCTTTCAGGGAATAAAAATGGAGTGGCGAAGCCATTGGGTGTTTTGCGTAGAAATTTTGGGTGGGTTTGCGAAAAATTTTTGTCGGAGCCTGCCGGAGCAAAAAATTTTCGTGGATTCCCAAAAATTCTATTAGCTGAAAAATTTGTTTCACTGAAATATTTCACCTTTGCATAAGAAAA
>NZ_JAZHQU010000017.1:0-16403 GCF_036543225.1 Chryseobacterium sp. CFS2 | reverse complement strand
AAAATTAACACTTATAGTAGATTTCAATATTGAAAGTTCAGATGTTTTAAACTGCTATTATATAAAAGAAAGCGATAAATTTCACGGGCAAGAAAAGCATTATATTTTAATCAAAAAAAAACAAAAAAATAAAAATGCTAAATCTGGCGAAATTCTAAAAGTAGATACATATTAACTAAATTAACTAATTAAATATTATAATCTTTAAAAATTCTATTATGAAAAAGTTTTTTCCCATTGCTTTTACAGCAATTGTCTTTTTAAGCATTTCATTTCTAATGGGCTTTCAATTTGGATCAGATAACGCCAGAAAAAAAGCAAATTTAAGAGCAGTTGAGATGATTTTAAACGATGAAATTCCTAATTACTATATGATAGTAGGTACGGTAGATTTTCTTATTAATAATAAGTCAGGAGATTTACAAATTGAACTAGAAAAAGCACAAAAAAAATCTAAAAACAAAAAACAAAATGAAAAAAATTAAGTTCTACGTTAAAGCTTTTTTTCTGATCACATACAGCAAAGATTTTAAAAAATTTGAAGAAGAATATTTCGGGGTTAGCCCCGAAATATTTTATATGGATGGAGAAAGAAAATTTTCTGAGAAAGAAAAAAAATATATGGAAATAATTAAAAAATGTTATAATAAAAAAATTTTACATCATGCATAAAAATACAGATCATAGAGACCCAGAAAGAAAAGCTAACGACTATTATAGACATTGTTTTGGCACAGAAAATTATTATCAATATAATACAGGACATTATTTAACAGATGGTGTTAAAGAAATTGCTGAAAATGAAAATTGTTTTTGGTTTGCTGATATAATTTGTAGTTACCAATATTTGAATAAATTCAAAAATACACAATATCAGAAATGGATTCTGGAAAGGGTTAAAAATTGTGAATTTAAAGTAACTGCTAGTAATTTGGATGATGGTGAAATTTTGATCACACAGGAAATACCTTTGTCTGATTTTTATTTTAAAGAACTTGTTTTTTTAAAAAAAGATAATATTATATTATTACCTTCAGAAGATTAAAAAATCTGCTCCATTTGGAGCAGATTTTTTTATGTTTAATTAAGTTTGATCAGGTTTCCCGTATTTTTTTTACGTTTTTTATAATATGATATTATACATTACTGTTTTTTATAATAAAGTTTCCCTTTATTTTTTTATATTTGTACATATCCTTTAATATGGCAAAACTAGGCGATAATCTTGCGAAAATCCGTAAAAAATATGATCTCACAATGCAGGAGGTTGCGGACACATTAGACACTTCTACAAGTACTGTTAATAAACTAGAAAAAGACAAAAAAATTACTTTCTTTATCAAATATCTATATTTTTGTAAAAATAAAGGTGAGGATTTAAATAAAATATTTGATGATGATGGATATAAAGATTTTATAAAACAAATTAAAAATAAAAAAAAATAATCAATGTATTTTGATTATTTTTTTTTTGTATTTTTGAAAAAAATAAGTATGGAAAATTTAAAAAGTCAAGCAGAAGAATTGAATTCTATAGACAAAGAAAAGGCTACAAAAATTATTTTAGAACTTTATTCAATTAAGGAAAACTTAAAGAATTTAGATGTTACCAAAGATCAACCGAAAGAGATCAATAAAAAGATCAAAAATTTTGAGAAAAGTATTTCTGTAGTAGAAAAAGATTTAGAAAATCTTTTTAATATTGAATTAAGTTTGAACAAAAAAAGAATGTTTCTAAAACTTAAAGAAGGAGATTTTGGAAAGGATCTTTTAGAAGTTGTAAAATATTTAGAATAAAATTTTGTAGATGTTTTTTCCGACTATAAAGGATTTTTTTTCTCAGCCTAGCACTATTTGTGTTAGGCTTTTTGTTTTATATTAAAAAATATCTTTGATGTTTTTTCCGACTATAATCGGATTTTTTTAGGCGTTCCCACAAGGGTCGGGCTTTCCGGACTCAATCTTTTTTTACTTCGGTTTACACCTCATAAAAAAAGGATTTCAAACAAATCCTCCAATCCCTAACGCTTTAATTCTTCAAATTTTTTTCTTTTGTCTGGAAGGATTTCCAGACTATTACGCCATAGAAAACTGCCCCGATGGAATCGGGGTTTTCCATGGCTGGAAAATTTGAAGAATTTTTCAGTTATGGAAGAGCAAGCGGGAATCGGGGAAACCCTGATTATATAACTGATTATCAAATAGTTAATTGTATTTTGTATGCAAAAAATTATAAAATATATAAATTTTTATACGGAAAACCGTAATAATTAGTAACTTAGCGTTATAAATAAATATAAATATTATGCATGCAGAGAAGAATCCGGATAGTTTTACTTCTACCAGAATAACAAATAAAACCTTATCATTATTAAACAAAATAAAAGCTTTAAAGAAGGTTAGTACACATGATGAACTTATCTTTCAGATGTTGCTTTTCTTTGAAAATAATGATCTTGATCCGGCTAATTTTAAAAAACCAGTCCCCGAACAGATTGCAGATTTAAGAGATACTTTTGTTAAGTTTTTTAGAACATTTGAGAATGAAAAACTTTTACCTTATGTTCAGAGAACTGATCAAAGTTTGATTTTAATTTTAGAAATTTTACAGAACATGGACTTATCTAAATTAATCCAAAATGTTCAAAAACAATCTGCAATATCTATAGAAAAAACTACTCCAATTATTGAAAATTCATCTAATGATGATAATCTTAAAATAGAAGTTTTGAAGTGTATTAATGAGCTTGAAAATAATAAACAATTTAATCAAAGGTCTGGAACATCTATTGTGGAAATTCGTTCAATAGATTATGAAGATATTATTAAAAAAATGAAAAAATTATGTTTATAGGAGTTCATTCGCCTTCTAAATCTGGCGGTGGAAATAAAGGAAGTAGTTCTACTTTGATGGACTATTTATCAAAAGAAGATGTGGAGTTATTAGATACTATTTCTGAAAAATTTTTAGAAGAAAATGAAGGTTCTTTAGATGCGTTAGAGCTTGAAAAATTGGAGTATGAAAATAGTATAAAGGAACTTGAAGAAAAAATGAAAAAACTTCGTTATAATGATATTCCAGATTCTAATGATCTTGATCTTTTAGATCATTATAAGGAAAAATTAGAAGGAATTGAATCAGAAATAGAATTATTGAAAGAAAATAATCTAATTTCTTTTGATGAAGAAAATAATAAATTTTCTTTGGATGAACTTCAAACAAATGAAAATAAATTGTTTGAATTAAATGCTGAAAAGGAGCAATTAAAAAAGGAAATAAATTCTGATGTATTTATTTTAAATAATAAAGATTTTGATGATGATACTTATATAAAGTTACAGGAAGATCTTGAAAGAAAAGAAGCTTTATTAAAAAAAATGGAATCAGATATTTCAGTTTTAGAAAGCGAAAAAGAAAGAATAAATACTGAGTTAAAGGATAAAGAAAAAACTTTTTTTACTTCAAATTTTGATAACTGTACTAAAGCAGAAGCAATAGAATTAATTGATAAACAAAGCAAGGGACTAGAAAAAAATGACACTAAATTTTTTATGCTTTCAGTTGATCCTAGTGAAAATGAGATAAAACATTTGTTAGACGATATTGTAGAAAATGTAGAGCTAATTAATAGTACAAAAGATTTAACTCCGGAGCAAAAAGAAGCGTTTGAAATAAAATTGAAAGACTATACTCACTCGGTGATGGAAGCTTATGCTGAACAATTTGATCGTACTAAAAAGAATGGAGAAAAGCTAGATAGAAATGATTTAGTTTACGTCGCAAAAATTGAATCAGAGAGAAAATATTCTCATAAAGATAAGGATGTTGTTTTTAATAGAGAGATACAAAAGGAGATTAACAAAGTTGAAAACTCTGATCTTTCTGAAGGTCAAAAGAAGCAGGAAAAAGATTTATTAGAAAGTGAATTAAGGTTAACCCCTTCCGGTGAAGTAATACGTGAAAATTTACAGAAAGAAGGTTTTCAAAATCATGTTCATATTGTGGTTTCAAGGTATGATAAAGATAAAGAAATGAAATTAAGCCCTATGGCTAATTCAAAGGGACAGAATGATCATAAAGTCGGAGGAAGGGACGTTCAGATCGGATTTAATAGAGTTGATTTTAAAATTAGATGTGAAGAAAAATTCGATCAACAGTTTGCATATAATCGACCCGATAAGGATAAAACCGCTGTAATGATTCAGGACAGGCGTAACCAAAAATCTAATAATCTTGATGTCCGGAAGGTCGTAAATAAAGAAGGTAAAGTAGATACTTTAGAAGCTTATAAGATGTATGCATCTACTCTTAAAAGCACAGGAGAATTACTATTAACAGGAAAAACAAAAAATCTTGATCCAAATACTTTGATTAATAAATTTAGTAAAGAAATAAATCCTGCTGAGAAATTACAGAGTATGATTAATCAGATTAATCCAAAAGAATTAGCAATCAGCTCTATTAAAAAGGCAATTACTAAAGGAGGATTAGAATTATAAAAAATAAAATATGAAATTACTTATAATAATAGCGATAGTATTAGGTTTGTTCATCATTGACTTTATCGTTTTCTCTTTAAGGTATACAAAAAAGTACTTTTTAGATATAGTGATAAATTTAGGTTTGAGCGTAGCTGTCAATTATGCGGTTTTCCGCATTTTGGAGTTTAAGAATATTGCGGACCAAAAATTTTTTTTATACATGGCAAGTCCGGTTCTGGGGCTGATGCTATTGATTAAGGTTATCTCAGGAAAACCAAAAGTGAAGGAGGAAGATAATAAAATGTATATAGAATTGGAGCATGAGGGAGGGAATAAAATCAGGTACAACAATCCTTATAATGGTTTTTTAGTTTATGGTGGTGCTGAAGCAGGAAAGACTTCCAGTGTAGGAAAACCTTTGCTCAAAGAATATATGCGAAATGGTTTTGGTCTTTTTATTTATGATGCTAAAGAGAGTGATTATGCTAAAGTAGCAATGAAAATAAAGGATGATATTAATTATTCTTTGCCTATCTACAATATAGATTTTTTTGATCCAAGAAGAAGCTACAGAACTAACATCTTTCATCCATCTGCTATTTTAGACGATCAGTTAGTACCTGAATTCGCATATGTTTTTTTTACCAGTCAGGTTAAAAAGGACTATAAAAAAGATCAGTGGTTTTCTATGGCTTTAGGTACTTTTAAAGCCGTAGCATGGGTTTTCTTTAAGCATTTTCCAGATTATTGTTCGTTACCACATATTTGTAATTTTATAATGCATAATGATGATGAAGCAATTGAAGATTTCATAAAAATAGACAATAAGGCAATAGGTTATGGAGGTTCCTTTCTATCTGCTGAAGGGAAGACAAGAACCAGTATAAAAACAACAGTAACAGATATTATAGGGGATTTTGCTTCTAATGTCAACAGTTGTTATGTTTTATCAGGAAATGATTTTCCGTATACTCCTTTAGATCCGGAAAATCCTAAATGTATAGCAATATCAAATCACTTTGTAGCAAGGGCTACAATTAGTCCATTAGTGGTTTTAATGTTCCTTACGATGGTTAAGCAAATACGTTTTGGGAATGAAATTCCTTTCGCCTTTTTCCTTGATGAAGCTACTACATTTGCAATTCCTGATCTTGAATCTTACCCATCAGAATTAAGAGAATATTTAATAGCCTTTGTCATGTTGACACAGAGTCCTTCTAAGCTTAAAAAGCTTTATGGAGAAGAGGATAGAGCTTCTTTTGAAAGTAATCTGGCTAATCAGTTCTACGGCTGGACGGCTGATATTGGCGCAATAGATATTTACGCAAAACAATTCTCTAAAAAGGATGAAAAGACGAAATCAGTAACCACCGGAGGAGGAAGAAAAAGCCGTTCTACAACTATATCAATAAGGGAGAAAGTACGATTTGATGGTGAGTTTTTTGGAAGCTTGAAACCAGGGGAATTTGTAGGTAAGGCGAAGAATGCAAATGTGAAAACTTTTCATACTCGTTTTGCTCCTTACAAGGGAGGTTCAATTAATGAAATGCCAATCATTAGGAATTTAACAAAGGAAGATATTGAAAGTGAATATAATAGGATTATTGATGAAGTTAAAAATACCGTATTTACTTAACGAGCAGAAAGAAAATTGGAAAAAAATCCACTATAAGTGGAAATATTTTTCCACTTATAGTGGAAAAAATAAAATAAAAATATTATCTTTGTATAACTAAATAAATAAAAATTATGAACAGATTTAACGTTGAAAAAAAGTTTTTGACACTTGTTTTAGTTGTGTTAATGTCGAACTTCAGTTATGCAGCTGGAAATGTTAGAGGAAAAGTAAATGAAATTTTAGCGGATTATGTAGCTCCGGTTTTTATTGTTTTTCTTCTAGTAGCTGCAATAGTAGGAATCATTAGAAATTTTGAACTCATAGAAGATAAGGGGAATGATGGAACAAGAATGAGAGGTTTTTCTAATGTAGGAATGCTTCTTTTATATGTTTTTGTTGCGGAAATCGTTGTGGGAGCTATCGTTGCATTAGCAGTTACAATTAAACTTCAGATCTAATGTATTCAGAAGCAAATCTTAAAGGGACGAAAGAAACCCCAATGGTTTTTGGAGTTCGAGGACGATTAATAATGTTGCTTGTAGCTTCAGAGGTATTAGAGACAGTAATTTGTGTAATATTGATGGTAGCCTTCTTTTTTAATAAGAAAATTGCCCTTGGATTTTTAGTTTTAGCATTTTGGCTGATCGGGTTCTTTTTTATTTTCATCTTTTTTAGATGGATTTCAACAGTAAAAGATTTTAAAAAAATAAAAAAGCGTCCTGATATAATTACTAATAAAAATTTAATAGACTATTTATAATGAATGTAGGGACGGCAGAAGCTTATAGTATCAAACAAGTTTCGGGAAATAATGTACTGTTTTCCAAATCCGGCAATATTGCTTTAGTTTATATATTGGAAAATCCGGATAAATACAATCTTGATGAAGAAAAATTCGATCAAAGATTAGAAGATCTTTTTTTTGCGTTCAGAACTACACCAAATGATGTTTACATCCATAAGCAAGATGTTTATTTAAAGCAGGATTTCGATCCCTCTATTGTAAAAGGAGATTTGTATCTGGATGAAGCTTTAAGAAAGCATTTTACTGGAAGAAAAGGGATAAAACATTATAGTGTGCTTTCTTTTGTATTAACAGGCTTAAAGTCTCTTAGTAAAAATTATTTGTCTAATCCTTTTCAATTTAGTGAAAAGCTTCAAAGTGAAGATAGATTAATTCTTTCAGAATTTGCAGATAGTGTAGATAAGTCATGTAATATTATTAATACCATTTACCGGACTAAAATAAGTCCTTTAGAAGAAAATGATCTTCGGTTCCATATTTATCAATATGTAAATGGATTTGAAGACGCAGGCTACTATGATATTGATTTTAGAGATAAAAAAATAGGAGAAAATTATTTGGATATTTTTTCCTTTAATAAAGCTGAATATTTTGGTGATCATATTTCAAATATAAAGAAAGATGCCATTTCTAAAGAAGATTTCACTGTTTGGGAGGGTACAATGGATATGCTGGGTGAAACTCTAAACTGTAATCATATCTACAACCAAATAATTTATTTTAAGGGAGATAAGATTGTAGAAAATGAACTTCGTATGGTGATGGATGAATACGGAAAGGTCAAAACAGGTTCAGAAAGAAATAATTCAAAATTCAAGCAGTTTGAAGATCTTTTAAAAAGTATAGCGGATCAGGGAAGTGATAAACTTTTAGTAAAAGCTCATTATAATTTAATAGTTTTCGATAAGGATAAAGATGAATTTGAAAAAGCTAGAAGCACTGTAAAAAGGTTACTAAATGAGAACTCTATTAATTTTTATAAGCCAGAAAAGGAAGTTTTTAAAGATATTTTCTTAGGTTCTATTATCGGAAGGCAATCTTCAATGCATATTGATAATTATTTCATTACCCATCTAAAACAAGCATTATGCTTATGGACTAATACAACAGTTCCAAAAAGTGATGAAGAAGGTGTATTTTTTAATGATAGAATGTTCCAGCTTCCATTAAAAATAGATAATTGGGATGTTGAAGGAAAACGGATAAGCGCAAGAAATACTATTACGGTAGCGCAAACAGGGGGAGGAAAGTCAGTGCAGGCACTTAACATTGTCACACAGCAACTTTCACAAGGTATTAATGTTGTGGTTGTAGAGTTCGGGCAGTCTTTTAAATTTATAACAAATTTATATCCTGAAATATCTAAGCATATAAGTTATAACTCTGATCAACCTTTAGGGATTAATCCTTTTATTTTAACAGAACAAGGATTAACAAATGAGAAACTTGATCTTTTACAGTCCATTGTTTTAAAAACATGGAGAGTTAAAGAAAATATGCAAAATGCACATATTGGGGTTTCTGTCAATAAGTTGATAAAAGAGTATTATAACCAAAGGAAATTTGGGTTCAGCTATCCGGACTTTTACAATTTTGTTGTTACAGGTGGAGAAGATCTTTTAAATAAATTAGATATAGACAAGGAATATTTTGATCTTAAAAGCTTTAAGCATATATGTTCTGAGTTCACAGAAGGTGGAAAGTATGAAAATATATTTAAAGAAAGTGAAGAGACTACAAAGATTATTAAGGACACACAATTTGTAGTTTTTGAACTTACCAAAATTAAAACAGATCCTTTTTTAGTTACCCTTATCTTACTAATACTACAGGAGACAATTAACTCTAATATCCTAGAAGATCGAAGTAAAAGAGGAGCGCTATATTTTGATGAATTTGCAGAAACAGGCGCTATAAGAGATTTATATACAGGGGAAGAAGTAATGCAGACGGTAGCCGTTCTTTATCAAAAAATTAGAAAGGAAAATGGATCAGTAAATATTATTATTCAAGATATGGGGCAGTTGCCTGATAACAACTATACTCAAGGAATTATAGCAAATACTCAGATTGTTTACATTCTTCCAACTTCAGAAGCAGGTTATATAAAGATTGCCGAAGTATTCAAGTTTTCTAAACATGATCTTTATCTAATGAAATCCCTGAAGAGTAATAAAAAAGCTAAATATGGATATACGGAACAGTTCATCAAGATAGATGATTATAGTATGGTTACAAGATTGGAGTTAAGCAAGCCAGCTCTTTTATCATTCCAAACAGATGGGGCATTATGGAAAGAACTTAATGATGATCTTGCTATCACAGGAAATATGATTCAAACAATCGAAAACAAAATAAAAAAATTAGAATATGAAAAAAGAAGTTTTTAATCTTTCAAAAAAAGGTAAGAGAGCTGTTCTTATAATGCTTCTCTTAGGAAGTATTTCCATAGTGGCACAGGTGGGGGTAACTTTAGTAGAAGACGTTAATAATGATTTAGCGAATAGAGAGAGACAAGCTGCCATGCTTAAACAACTACAGGAAGCACAAGCACAGGGACAAAAGCTTCAGGGTATGAAAGAGACGATCAAAAAAAATCTTGATTATTTAGAGCAGGTAAATTCAAATTTACAAAATGTTCAGACTTTAAAAGATATAGCAAAAAGACAAGCTCAGATTTATAATAATTGCATCCAGTTAAAAAATATGTATTCAAGAAATGTAAATATGGAGGTTGTTTTATATACTACAAAATCAACAAATCAGATCTTACAGGGAACTCAGAACAATATTAATGAAGTTTCAAAAATATTGTCTTCCGGAGTTTTCAATATGGGGGATGCTGATCGTTTACAGCTTTTACGCCAATATAAGGAAGATACTGAGGAAGCTATGGCGCAGTATGATATGGTAAAAGGAAAGGCGGAAAAGTATGCTTGGGCAATGGGAATTTATAATATGAAAAGGTAATACATGGAAGATTTACAAGTATTAGATTATGCAAGGGTTGAGAAAGCGTATACAGCGATAGTACTTGATCATGCAGAAATGATTGCTCTGGCAATTGGATTAGGCTTAATGTTCGCCATTTTTAATATCATTAGAACGATAAAGGAGGATGTTACAAACAACCAAGTAGATTATGTTGCCATTCTAAGATTATTAAGAGATAATGTTCAGACAGTAGCACTAATTCTTTTTATGCCTATTGCTATTCCTCTGGTAGAAACTATTTTCGGCTTTGTTCAGGGGTCTTTAATGGATCAATTAGGAAGTGAACCACAAGGATTTGTAGAAAATGCTAAAAAAGAATTATCTAACTTTTTTAATGAAGATGAGAGCCTGAACATTTTTAGTGTAAAAGATATTGCTTATGCTTTTTGGAAAAGTGTTGAATTTTTCGGAATATGTATAATAAAGCCTTTTCTTATTCTAGTTGATCAGTGGTCCTACGGTTTTGCCTTGGTATACAGGTTTATATTTTTAGGAATGCTTAAAATGGTAGCTGGAATAGCAATAGCCTGTAACATATATGAACCAACAAGAAAATATTTTGAAGGCTGGGTAAAGAACATGATGATCTGTTATCTGTTAATACCAGGATTTTTATTTGTAACCACATTTATTGATCTGATAAGAGAAACTTTCTTTCAGTCTAATGTAGAACTAGGAATTATCATTATGATGGTATTTTTAAAGATAATGGGTTACGGAGCTGTTCACAAGTTTTTATCATCTTCAATGTCTTAATATGAAAAATAACAAAGAGAAATCACCAATCCTAAAAGGCTACGATGATGTTGTAGAAGGTAAAAGAAATGGAAGGCTTGCTATGTGGTTAATCACTGTAGGAAGTGTAATTTTCGGACTCACAGCACTTATTATATCAGCATTACTACAAGCTGAATCTGCCAATAAAATGAAAGTTATTGACAGTACCGGCAGAGTAATTCAAAGCGATCTCAGAAGGGAAGAAGAGGTAAGAGTATCAACAATTCAGGCGCATCTTGCTAATGCTATGTTTTACCTTAATTCTTTCGATAGAAATTCAATCAAAGAAAATCAGGCTAGAGCATTGTTTTTAGTAGACAAAAAAAGTGCTGATCGAATCTTCAATTCTTATAATAGACAGGGGGCGTATAATGACGCATTACAAAGCGGATATATTTATAGGGCTAAGTTTAATAAGCTAACAGTTTTAGAAGGTAAAACAGAGCCTTTTACATTTGAAGCAGAGGGAGAACTCTCCGTAACAGATGGGAGTAGAACTATTACTACCAAAATAGTAGGAAAAGGAAATATAAGATATTCAAATCCTAATTTCCCTAACAATCCGCAAGGAATGATCATTTATGATTATCTGCAAGAATACCAAGATATGCCAACAGAACCCAATAAAGAAGAAGTAAAGGAGGTTAAAATGGATGCTATGCAGAGAGTAGATACAATAAAATAATTTATATGAAAGTAGAAAAGAATAATAAAGGAAAAGTAATTATTTTCAGTTGCATTGGTGGAGCAGTTCTTATCATTATTCTAGCTATTATCTATGTAGTAAGTAAAGCTTCAGGTTCTTCTGAAGAAGAAGAAGGAGGAAAACCACCAATCCTGAGCAGTCAGGATAATCTTACAGTAAAAGACATGATAGATATTAATGGTGGAAATGAAAATGATTATAGAGGGAATAAAAATTTAGATAGTATCAGGGTGAAAGATAATACAGCGCAATATAATGCTCAAATTGAGAATATTTACGGTGTAGGAACTCCACCAAAATCTAATTATTATCAACAGAGTACTCCTGCGCCATCCACCCCAAAAAATTCGCATAATGTATATGGGGATTACAGCATGTGGGAGAATAAAGAACCTGCAAATAGTAGGATAGGTTATAACAGTAAGAAGAAGAACCCAGAGCCAACAAGATCAGCAGATCCGCCAAAGTTTGAAACAGTTTTAGAGCCTAACTACAGCCAGCCAGTACAAAGCTATTCTCAGCCAGTAGAGAAAAAAAGTACTCAGGTAGCACAAGCCAAAGCGAAGTTAATTTCACAAGGATATGCCGTTAATAATAAAAGTATATCATTTGTTCTCTTAGAAACTTTCTCATTAAATGGAGAGCAGATCGTGAAAGGGAAGTCTTATGCATCCGGAACAATTAAAATGGAAAGAGATCGCCTTTATGCTAAAATAAATTCGATCAAGGCTAATGGCAAAACTTATCCTGTAAATGGAAAGATCATTGGATTTGATGGGGATGATGGCCTTCCAATTTCAGCAGGAGAAAGCTCTGATATTGATGGAGCCGGAATTGTAAAAGATGAAGCTGTTAATCAAGTAGGCAGAATCCCAATAGTTGGCGGAATAATAAGAAGAGTTTCAGGATCAGGATCAGCAAGAACCAACTCTGATAAAGTTGCATTATCAAATAACATAGAAGTACAAATAGTAATTTATAATTAAAACCTTAACAAAATGAAAAGATTTTTAATCACAATGTTTGTGTTAAGTAGCTTCATTAGCTACGCACAGCACACAAAGAAAAAAGTTTACAGAAAACCTGTAAAGAAAACTTACACTCAGAAAAAAACTTCAGTAAAGCCCACTGAAGAAGTAAAACCTGAAGTAATTGAAAAAGCCCCGGAGGTTGTAAATTCTACTCCGGTTCCGGAAGTGGTTGAAGCTCCTAAAGCTGAAGTAGTACAGGAAAAAGCTGACTACGAAAAAACAGCTGAGAAAATCTTACAACATAAAGGATGGATCAATAACAGAAATTCATTTTTAGTCCGTGGGGTGGAAGGCTTTGTAAAGGGCGTTTACTCAGCAAATGGGAAAATTTTTGTTATGATTGAAGTATCGAACAGGTCTAATATCAATTATGATATTCAAAATGTTTCTTTCATCACAAGCCCAGCAAAAAAGAAAAGCAAGGCTATTGATACTGAAGAAAAATTATTTATTCCTATCTGGAGTAATCAGCCGGAAACCATATCAAAAAAATCCACCTCTAAAATAGTTTTCGTCTTCGATAAATTTACCATAGCTGAAAACAAGACTTTAAATGCGGTAATCAATGAAAATGATGGGGAAAGGAATTTAACGTTAGAGGTAAAACCGCAATATATTTTAGGAGCAGAATACATTAAATAATGACACGAATTATGAAAAACAGAATTTTAGTATTAGCATTACTTTTAATCACATTTGTAGTGCAAGCACAAGGAAGAAGATCAGGACAATCAGGAATTCATGCACAGTACGGATATATGCCTAATTCAAAGGATAAAGACACTGTTAAAGGTAATTCCTTTATGGCTATCGCAGGTTATAATCATGTTTTTGGAGATAAGGGCTTCTTAGGAAAAGCAGAACTTTTCTACATGAAAAATAATGTTTCTTATACAGGAGGGCAATATTTACCTTATGAAAGATATGGGTTAAATATTTCAGCAGGTTACAGTTATGAAGGGCTTTACCCATTATTTTTAAATCTTTATGGAGGTGCATTCGCAGGATATGAGAAGGTAAACAACGGAGACGAAAGAGACCCTCTTTATAATGCGCAGATTCCTGCTAAAGTAAAAGGCTTTACATATGGATTAAGCGGTTCAGCTGAACTAGAATTAGTTTTAGTGAGAAGGCTTTCTCTTATTGCTAATTACACGCAATTTTATGATTTACAAACTAAATTTTCTAAATCAAACTACGGAATTTTCGGAGGCTTAAAATATTACATCAACTAAACAAAATACAATTATGAAAAAGTTTTTAAATTTATTTACAGTATTATTTGCAATCGTAGCAATCACATTTACTATTCAATCATGTTCAGAGGATGGAGACTGGGAGAATGGAACTAATGGCGGGCAATTTGGGTTTACCATAGAAAGGGATGATTTTTTCATTGAAAAGGCAGTCGGTGAGATCAATCAGATCAAGTTTAATATTAAGCCAAATTACAACTTTGAAACGGTGGAAACTACTTTTAAGTTTACTACCAATATGAATGGTATTCTAAAGCTTAATGGAGAAGTTTTAGAAGCTAATAAAGAATATAAGTTTTCTAAGAAAGATAATATTTTTGAATACACAGGGAACGCTTCCGGAGATCACAATTTGAAAATCAGTGTGAAAAATGATAAAGGAGCATCAAAAGAGGAACAATTTTCCCTAAAATATGGTGTAAGTGAATTTGCACATACTTATGTAGGAGGTTCAGCTCCAATATGGCAGGCGGACGAAGCCGTTTACTCAATGAAGATTACGCCTAATGCTAATACTCCATCAAATGGATTTAAAATTAAATTTACAGAGTATAACGGTGAAATTAAATTTAATGGTGTTCCAGCACAGTTAGGAGTTGAATATCCAATTAACAATATAAATAGTTTTACAACTATTTTAAAGACGAATGTAGCCGGACAAGTTGCACTCCGTTACACCATTAGTAACGCAACTGTTAATAAGGATTATGAGATTCAGCAGACAATTCAGGCAAGACAGATTGTTATTGAAAGTTTAAATCCGAGTGCATTAAATGTTACCCCTAATACGCAAATGAGCTTATCAGGTATCATTAAAAAGTCTCCTGATACTCCTAATAATTCAAATGCTATCAGTTACAGAACTTGGATTTCTTCATCAAGTAATAACAACCCAAATGCAATTCAAACAACCAATAATGCATATGTTCCTTATGCTCTGGGAACGAATGGTACAATTACTATTAACTTCAATGCAGTTGAACAGGGTACATATACTCTTAACTTTCAGGCTAAAGATGAATATGGAAATGAATCTGCTGTAAAGACATTTAACATTACTGTTGCCCCTGCTGTCCAATTTGTTGGTAACATTGCAGGAAGTATAGATCTTAAGTTTCAGACTTCAGGTGCTTTAATGAGAATGTATTTAATGGGCTTTAATAGAACAGTGAAAGCACAAGCAGGGGGAAGCACACTAATCACCAATGTGAAATATACTGTATCTTGGAATCACGGATCTACTCCTTATTCATATGAGTTTACAGAAAATGTAAATGGAGCAAGTATTGATATTCAAGGGCAAGGCTTCCAGACAGGTCAAGTTTTATGGCAGACTTACGCTTTAACTGGAAACATCCCGAACCCGCCAACCAGTGGAACTCTAAAAATTGAAGTATTTACAAATTCCGGACAAACAATACAGAGTTCTGTAACAGTTCCGGTTAGCTTCAGCCAATTATAATATTATTTATTTAGTAAGAGTCTCCATAAAGGAGACTTTTTTTTGCACAAAAAAGACCGGAGCTACTAAACAACCGGTCTCTGTAATTCAAACTATTAAAAAATGATGCGCCTATTATTAATACGCATTATTATTAATAATGCAAAGATAGAAAATTATTTATTATCGCTTACCTTTGTAGGGTCTTTAATCTTTTCATTGTAAAAGAAAGATAAATTACTATGTACGACAGCCGGATAAATCCGGCTGTTTACTTTTATCTTACATATACTATTGATCCAGCTGGAACTACATTAGTTAGGAATTGAGGATTTGCAAATTTTAGGATATTGTAATCAAAAGATTTCCCTAAAGCTTCTAAAGTAGTGGGTTCTTTTATTCTTATCATTTTAAGATCAAGAAAGCTATGTTTAAAGTATTGAGGTCTAATATTATGTTCTTTGTAAAAATTAAAAAGATAGTTTACTGCAATAAAAGAAGGCACATAAGCTTGAGTTTCTTTTGGTAGATATGGGCGAACCTTCCAATAATTTTTTGTCCCTGCTTTTCTAATAGCTTTTCGCACATTTCCAGCGCCACAGTTATAGGCAGAAATTGCGAGATTCCAATCACCTAATTCTTTATATAAATCTCTCAAATATCTTACAGCTGAATCTGTATTTCCTACCGGATCGTAAAAAATATTTACATAATCGTTCTGTTTAATGCCATACTGACCGCCTGTTGCGGGCATAAATTGCCACAAACCTTTTGCCCCAGCCCATGAACCAGCACGCGGATTTAAAGCACTTTCTACACATGCTAAATACTTCAGTTCTAAAGGCATTCCATATTGAGCTAACTTAGATTCAAAAAGAGGAAAGTAATACGTTGAAAGTCCTATAATTTTACTGTACCATTTATAGGATAAAAATTTTTTTGTATAACTATAAGTAATGTCGTTATAATCAATGTTTAATGGAGTATTTTCATTTAAAAATGCAAATCTTTGTTTAAATGTGTCAAGATGCAAATTTTCGTCTATGTCCTGATCTTCGCCCAAACTTTTAATGTACTCCTGATTATACTTAATATAAGTCTCCTGCGCCAAAAGTCCAGAAGGAATAAAGGCAATAAAAGAAAGAATAAGAGTTTTTTTAAGGAAATTAAAATGCATTATAGATCGTGTTTTACATTCTCAAAAGTACAAATAATATACCTATTTATCCACTTATGGTGCAATTATTTAAAGATATTTTGCAGTTTTATTATAGTCAAACACTCCGTGTTTAT
>NZ_JAZHQU010000016.1:0-28982 GCF_036543225.1 Chryseobacterium sp. CFS2 | reverse complement strand
GTTTTCTCAATTTCTTTTAAAAAAATTGATCCGGTAGTTCAGCTGGTTAGAATGCCGCCCTGTCACGGCGGAGGTCGCGGGTTCGAGTCCCGTCCGGATCGCAACTGCGATATTAAAGTAGTCAGAATACTGTAAAATAGATCTATTTTACAGTATTTTTTTTGTGTTATATGTTTGAGGAGAATGAGTATGAAAAGCCTTTCTCGTAAGCTGTGCAATGGTTTTACTTTTTTAACTTTATTCTCAAAATATTCCTGATACGGAAGATTATATTTTGAATAAAAATTAACATATAATATTAAAATTAATAATAATAATTATTATCTTCGTTTGATAATAAAAACCACCAGGTGTTGAATTAATGAAAATGGTGTTTTAGGTTTATTTGTATATGGGGGATGTATTTAAAATCAGGGAGTTAAGGTATATGCCCAGGTGGTCGGTTTTTCTTATTGATATTTCTGTCATTTTTTTTTCTGTTTTAGTTTCATATTTGCTTTTAAATGGTCTAAAAGTAAAATTTAATTTTGCAGAATATCAAAATGAAAAAATATTTTCCGTAGTTGTTGTGAATGTTTTGTGTATACTTCTATTCAAAACGTATGCGGGAATTATAAGGCACTCTACTTTTTTTGATTTTTTTAAAATTTTATGGTCTTCGGGTAGTGCTCTTATTGCTATGCTGGGCCTTAATTTTATGTCAGAATTGATATTAGGTAAGCCTGTGTATTTGTATCCTGTTCTTTTTCTATTTTTCTTTATCTCTATTTTTCTGATGTTCTTTTTCAGAATGGCAACCAAACAGGTTTTTGGTATTTTGCTTCCTAAGGAGGTGGCACACAAAGAAAGAATTGTTATTGTAGGGGTGGAAGATACTTCTATTTCATTAGCAAAGGCTATTATTCATAATCCCGATCATCCTTACCGTCTGGCAGGATTTCTTAGCACAAGATCAGATTCTCAAAAGGCAATGTTGCTTGGTCATAAAATTTATAATAAAAAACAATTTTTCAAAAGTGATACGCTGAAAGGTCAATTTGATGCGGTTTTAATCAAGGATGTTATGACAAAGTCTGAGATGGAAGAATGGACCAGTCTTGCATTGGATAATGGGTTGAAGGTGTTAAAAGCATCTGTAGTCAATATCACAAAAGAAGATGATATTGTTAGAAATATCCGCCCGCTTCAGATAGAAGATTTACTTGATCGCCCGGTCATTAAAATAGAAAATGATGAGGTAAAGAGTTACCATGTTCATAAAAATATTTTAGTAACCGGAGGAGCCGGATCTATAGGAAGTGAAATTGTAAGGCAGGTTGCCCAGTTAAATTCCTCACTTATTGTTGTTGTAGATCAGGCCGAATCTCCTTTATATGAGTTACAGCTTGAGTTGTTGGAAAGATTCCCTAATCAAAGGTTCAAATTTGTATTGGCGGATATTTCGAACTATTCCAGAATGGAAAAATTGTTTGATGATAATCAGTTTTCAATAGTTTATCATGCCGCAGCATACAAACATGTCCCTTTAATAGAAGATAATCCGCATGAAGCTATTTTCGTAAACATTGGCGGGACTCAAAATGTAGCACTTTTATCAAAAAAATACAATGTTAATCGTTTTGTGATGGTTTCTACAGATAAAGCTGTAAACCCTACGAACGTGATGGGAGCTTCTAAAAGGACCGCTGAACTCTTTGTGCAGTCTCTGCAAAATTCTTCGCAGAACACAACAAAATTTATTACAACCCGTTTTGGAAATGTACTAGGTTCCAATGGTTCCGTAATACCCCATTTCAAAAAACAAATTGAAAAAGGAGGTCCGGTGACGATTACTCATCCTGATATCATTCGTTATTTCATGACTATTCCTGAGGCCTGCGAATTGGTACTGCAGGCAGGAACAATGGGGCAGGGAGGAGAAATTTATGTTTTTGATATGGGTAAACCGGTTAAAATTCTGGATTTGGCGGAAAGAATGATAAAATTATCAGGATATACTCCGGGTATTGATATCAAAATAGACTTTATAGGTTTAAGACCTGGTGAAAAGCTGTATGAGGAACTATTAACAGATCATTCTACCACTATTCCTACCCATCATGAGAAGATTATGATCTCAAGAGATCCGCTTATGGAGTTTGAAGAGATAGAAATTTTGTGTAAACAAATTATTCTGTCAGCAATGAATAAAGATAGTTTGCAGATTGTGAGAATATTAAAAACCATTGTGCCGGAATTTATAAGCAATAATTCCGAATTTGAAATTCTTGATAAGATATCTGAATATGAAGTATCTTGATGAAATTAAAGAATAAAATAACCAAAAAACTAATATAAAATAATAATTTTGCTATTTTATTTCCAAACGGAATGAAAATTGCTAGAGAAAGAATTAATTTAAATATACAGATTAATATACGCTTTACACCAGTAAAATTACTCGTAAAATAGTGAAATATATGGTTAGCTTCTTACAATAAGTATCTTAAATTAATTTAAATAGATTTAAAATAATAACACAAGTAGACTTAGAATAATAACATATGAATAAAAAGATTATTACATATATAACACTGTTATCGGTTATATTGTTATCATGCAGACCGAAGCAGAATATGGTTTATATGTCGAAACATAACATGGAAGAGGAGGTTGCGAAAGCAAAATATCAGGGCTTGCATATTCAGGAAGGAGATGTGCTTCTCATTCTTGTTTCCGCACTTGATGAAGTTGCTGTAAAACCTTTCAATCTTAATACAACAAATAAAGTAGGAAGCAATTCTAATACCGGAGTAAATCAATATGTTCAGCCAAGTGAGTATTTGGTAAATGAAGAAGGAAATATTTATTTTCCTGTAATAGGAAATGTATATACTAAAGGAATGACGCAGGTACAGCTTAAACAGGACCTGGAAACTAGGTTGAAAAGATACCTGACAGACCCTTTGGTTACGATTACCCTGAAAAATTTTAATGTAAGCATCTTAGGGGAAGTAAAGAATCCTGGACAGAAAGAAAGTATTTCCCAAAAGATCAATATTTTCCAGGCTCTTGGTCTTGCGGGTGATATGACAGATTTTGGAGACCGTACCAATGTAAAATTGATCCGTTCCGGAGATGATGGATCAGATCAGATTGTCAATGTTGATCTTACGAGATCAGATATTGTAAATTCACCGTACTATTATATGAGGCAGAACGACATATTGTATGTACAGCCGGACAAAAACAAACAGGTTCAGGCCAACTCTAATCCGAACAGAGCCCTTACATTCCAGATTATTGGTGCTTTACTGACAGCTGGTACACTTATTATTGCTTTAACTCGTAGATAAAATATGCAGCAGATAGAATTTCAGGAAAGTGAAGAGTCTTTAGATCTGAGAAAGATCATTGGAAAGTATTTAGGCAAATGGCCTTGGTTTATAGCATCTGTATTATTATTTGTTATCGTTGCCTTTGTATATCTTCGGTATGCTGTACCTCAGTATCAGTCTACCACAACTCTAAAATTTGATAAAAAACAATCGGATCTAAGTGGTGCTTTGATTGACCTTGACAATCTTGGGCTTGGCTTGGGAAATGCAGACGAGCTTAAAAGTGAGGTTGCTGTAGTAAGTTCCAGACCTATTTTGATGAAGGTTGTTGAAAACCTTAATCTCAATGTACAATATTATAACTCTGGTGAAATAAGGGATTCTGAATTATTCATAAAAGTACCTATCGAAGCCAAAATTATATCTTATAAAACTGATATCAAGAAATTTGTTTCATCCGAATATCTTGTGAAAGAAGTCAATGGAAATGATTTCGTTTTAGAGGGTATAGATCAGAAAAAAATAAAAGGTAGTTTCAATAAAAATCTGGCTCTTGATTTCGGAACTGTAGTTCTCCAAAAAGTTCCGGGACTTACTTTTAAGGATAAATATAAAATTGTGTTCTGGAATCCTCAAGAGAAGGTAAAATCTTTGGAAAAAAAGGTTCAGGTTGATATTCCGGATCAGAAAGCGATGCTTATGGACATTAGCATCATAGGAACTGTTCCTGAAAAATCAGAAGCTATTCTTAATGAAGTAACCAAACAGTATAACCTGGATGGGCTAAGAGATAAAAACTTACAAGCTCAAAATACTCAGGAGTTTATTGATAAACGATTAGAAGTTATTTCACGAGATCTTTCTGGCGTTGAAAATCAGAAAGAAGACTTCCAGAACCGTAACCGAATTGTAGACTTGCAGGCGCAGGCGCAGTTGGCGCTTCAAAATACGACCGATAACACAAAACAACTTCTTCAGCAGCAAACGCAGCTGGATCTCCTTAACTCTCTTCAATCTGAAGCTTCCAAGGGTTCTAATCAGCTTATGCCTTCTAATTTAGGATTAAACCCTTCTCTGGAACAGGCAATTTCACAATATAACACTCTTGTTATTAGTAGAAATAAAACTCTGAAGCAGGCTACCAATGAAAACCCTGCTGTGATAGAAATGAATAAGGAAATTTCATCATTGAAAGAAATTGTAAGAGATAATATAAGTCAGCAAAAGGCTACAATTCAGGCATCTATTGCACAGATAAACAGTCAGATTTCTGCCAGTAACGGAATGATTGAAAAAGTTCCCGGACAGTCGAAAGTTTACAGAGGTATCGAACGTCAGCAGAATCTTAAAGAACAGCTTTTCCTTTTCCTTTTACAGAAAAGAGAAGAGAACGCAATCAATCTTTCTGTTAATGTTCCGAAAGCTAAAATTGTAAATCCTGCTTATACAATTGATGCACCTGTCTCTCCAAAGAAGATTATAATTCTGTTGGCTGCACTTATATTAGGATTGCTTGCACCTGCAGGAATATTTTATCTTTTCTTTATGTGGGATGATAAAATTTACAATCGTGCCGATATTGCAGAAATTTCATCACTTGGGGTACTCGTAGATATTCCTTCGCTGAAAGACGATCAGAATCACCTTGTACAGAGAAACGATTTCTCAGAATTAGCAGAATCATTCAGAATATTGGTTTCCAATCTTAAATTTGTACTTCCTAAGAAAGATTCGGCGAAAGTCATATTGGTAACTTCTTCAGTGAAAGGAGAAGGAAAAACACTGGTTTCAGTGAATCTTGCTCTGACATTGGGAAGCAAAAACGGAAGATCGTTACTAATTGGTTCGGATGTTAGAAATCCACAGATACAGAGATATGATGATGAGCGTATTAAGAATACTGGTCTTACGGAATATTTATATGATGAAACGATAAATGTGGAAGATCTTATCCATACTTCCGATACCAATCCTGAATGTGATGTCATTTATGCAGGATCTATTCCTCCAAATCCTCAGGAACTTCTTTCTAACGGTCGTTATCAGAAGCTTATCAGTGAGATGTCATCCCGTTACGAATATATTGTGATTGATTCCGCTCCGCTGATGTTGGTTTCAGATACATTGAGTATTTCTGATACAGCTGATGCTTCTATATATGTTGTAAGATCAGGAGTATCAAGAAGAATATTAATAGAATTTGCAAATAAACTCGTAAAAGAATCAAAAATTAAAAATGTCTCTTTCGTAATTAATGATGTTGCTAAAAATGTAGGAGGATATGGCTACGGTTACAACTATGGCTATGGTTACGGATATACAGCTGATAATAAGAAAAGCTGGTGGCAAAAACTTTTTAATAAATAATCATCTTCAAAAATAGACATAGAAATAAAGTAAGAACATCACATTTAATATGAATATACAGAATAAAATTGGGGTAATCGGACTGGGGTATGTAGGATTACCTCTGGCCCGTTTATTTGCAACAAAATACGCGGTAGTTGGTTTTGATATTAATCAGGCCAGAATTGCAGAACTTAACAACGGAAAAGACTCTACTTTGGAGGTAGAAGATGAAGTACTGCAGCCGGTTTTAGTAAAAGAGAATCCCTTTTCAAGCTCATCAAAAGGATTGCTTTGCTCATGTGATCTGGAAGACATTAAAGAAGCAAACATCTATATCGTAACTGTTCCTACACCGGTAGACAAACATAATCGTCCCGATCTGACGCCTTTATATAAAGCATCTGAAACAGTAGGGAAGGTATTGAAAAAAGGAGATATTGTTATTTATGAATCTACTGTTTATCCTGGCGTTACAGAAGAAGAATGTATCCCTGTGCTGGAAAAAGTTTCGGGATTGAAATTTAACGAAGATTTTTTTGCAGGATACTCTCCTGAAAGAATCAATCCGGGAGATAAAGAACGTACCGTAGAGAAGATTTTAAAGGTAACTTCAGGTTCTACACCGGAAATTGGTAAAAAAGTAGACGAATTATATAAATCTGTAATTGCAGCAGGTACACATTTGGCACCGACTATCAAAGTAGCTGAAGCATCAAAAGTGATCGAAAATTCACAGCGTGATATTAATATTGCTTTTGTGAATGAGCTTGCAAAGATATTTAATCTCTTGAATATTGATACACATGCAGTTTTAGAAGCAGCAGGAACCAAATGGAATTTCCTGAAATTCAAGCCAGGATTGGTAGGAGGGCACTGCATTGGGGTAGATCCTTTCTATCTTGCTCAGAAAGCGCAGGATGTAGGATACTATTCTGAGTTGATCCTTACAGCAAGAAGACTGAATGATTCCATGGGGCAGTTTGTTGCTTCCGAGGTGGTAAAAACAATGATCAAGAAAAAAATCAACATTACAGATGCCAAAGTACTGAATCTTGGAATCACCTTTAAGGAAAACTGTCCGGATGTAAGAAATACGAAAGCAGCAGATGTTATTAATGCACTGGAAGACTATTCTATCAATGTGACAACGTATGATCCGTGGGCGAATCCGGAAGAAGTAATGCATGAATATGGCATTACATCTACAAATTCTATGGAAGATGTTAAAGAGAAGTTTGATGCAGTTGTTCTCACAGTTTCTCATGATGAATTCCTGAATATTGATCTTTCCAGTTATTTAAAAGAAGGTGGGGTTGTATATGATGTTAAAGGAATTTTAGAGAAATACGATAATCGTTTATAAAAAAGAAATTAGAAAATGAAAATAGCAGTAGTAGGAACAGGATATGTAGGTTTGTCTAATGCCGTCTTATTGGCCCAGCATAATGAAGTTGTAGCTTTAGATATTGTTCAGGAAAGAGTAGAATTGCTTAATTCTAAAAAATCGCCTATTGAGGATGAAGAGATCAGTACATTTTTAAGTACAAAACCGCTTAATTTTAAAGCTACTTTAGATAGAAAGGAAGCTTATGATAAAGCTGAATATATTATTGTTGCCACGCCCACAGATTATGATCCTACAACAAATTACTTCGACACAAGCAGTGTAGAAAATGTAATAAAGGAAATTGCAGAATATAATTCTGAAGCTGTAATTATTATTAAATCTACAGTTCCGGTGGGTTATACTGCAGAGTTAAAAAGCAGACTAAATACAAATAATGTGGTGTTTTCTCCTGAATTTTTAAGAGAAGGCAAAGCCCTGTATGATAATTTATATCCTTCCCGAATTATCGTGGGAGAACAGAGTGAGCGCGCAAAAATTTTTGCAGAATTACTGAAAGGAGGTGCCATAAAAAAGGATATTCCAGTTTTATTTACAAATCCTACAGAAGCAGAGGCAATTAAATTGTTTTCAAATACCTACTTAGCATTGCGTGTGGCTTATTTCAACGAATTAGACAGCTATGCACAGATCCATGAACTGGATACCCGTCAGATTGTAGAAGGTGTTGGTCTGGACCCAAGAATTGGTTCGCATTATAATAATCCGTCTTTTGGCTACGGAGGATATTGTCTGCCTAAAGATACCAAACAGCTTTTGGCAAATTATAACGCTGTTCCTAATAATATTATTCAGGCCATTGTAGATGCAAACAGAACCCGTAAAGACTTTATAGCAGATTCTGTACTTGCCAAAAAACCAAAAAAAGTAGGCGTTTTCCGTCTGATCATGAAATCAGGTTCAGACAACTTCAGAGCATCTGCTATACAAGGTGTAATGAAAAGGATTAAAGCTAAAGGAGTTGAAGTTGAAGTGTTTGAACCGGCTCTTAAGGAAGAATATTTTTTCGGTTCCAAAGTGGTAAAAGATTTAGTGAAATTTAAGGAAGAGTGTGACGTAATTATATCTAACCGTAACACTACTGAACTATCTGATGTCCAAAGTAAAGTATATACTAGAGATTTATTTGGAAATAACTAATGGAAAAAATATTAATAACAGGTTGTGCTGGATTTATTGGTTTTCATTTATGTGAAAAACTTTTAAATCTTGGCTATGTCGTTGTAGGTCTGGATAATATCAATGATTATTATGATATAAACCTGAAATATGATCGTTTAAAAGAATTAGGTATACATAGATCAGAAGCCGAAAAGGAAAATAATTTAGTTGAATCCTTTACATTTTCAAAATTTAGTTTTATACGTTTGAATTTAGAGGATAGAGAAAATTTGCCCAATCTTTTTAAAGTACAAAATTTTGACTATGTAATTAATTTGGCTGCTCAGGCAGGTGTTAGATACAGCTTAGAAAATCCGATGGCTTATGTTGACAGTAATTTGGTAGGTTTTGTAAACGTATTAGAATGCTGCCGACACAACAAAATTAAACATCTGGTATATGCATCAAGTTCATCTGTATATGGTGAAAACGATAAAATTCCGTTTGGTGAAAATGACCAAGTGGATCAGCCGGTAAGTTTGTATGCTGCAACCAAAAAAGCAAATGAATTAATGGCACATACTTATAGCCATTTATATAAACTTCCAACCTCTGGTTTGCGATTTTTTACAGTATATGGACCTTGGGGAAGACCAGATATGGCACCCATGCTGTTTGCTGATGCTATGACCAATAATAGAGAAATAAAGGTTTTCAATAATGGAGAAATGAGCAGAGATTTTACCTATATTGATGATATTGTAGAGGGAATTATCGTTACTCTCAACCATCCTTCTGATAAAGGTAATTTTTATCAATTATTCAATATTGGAAACGGATCTCCTGTATCATTATTATATTTTATTGAGTGCATGGAAAATTCTTTAGGATTAAAAGCAAATAAAAAAATGATGCCAATGCAGGCGGGAGACGTTGTAAGAACCTGGGCAGACACTACTGAGTTGAATGAATTAGGATATAAGTGTATTGTACCTATAGAAACAGGCGTTTCAAAATTTGTTGAATGGTTTAGTGATTATACAAATGAATAAGCTAATCAGCATAATTAAAAACAACGAAAAATTGGTAAAGAATTTTTCTTATTTATCAATTATCAAAATTGTAACATTGTTTTTACCGCTCTTTACTTATCCTTATTTATTGAAAACATTAGGTCAAAGTAACTATGGATTATTAATATATTCTCAGGCGGTTGTTGGATATTTTGTTATTTTCGTAAATTTCGGATTCAGTATTACAACAACTAGAGAAATTTCCCAAAATAGAGATAACTTATCAAGAATATCAGAGATAATATCAGCTACTTACTTTGCTAAAGTTTTATTTTTTGTTATTTCGCTTTTAATCTTGTATTTGTTGAGCATATATATAAATGATATTCATCAACACTTTTCTTTATTTTTATACACTTTATTATGGCTGGGATTATTTGAAGTTTTTTTTCCAATATATTATTTTCAGGGAGTTGAAAAAATGAAATATATAACGATGATTACTCTTGTCAGCAGGGTGATTTTCTTTATTTGTATTTTTATTTTTATCAAATCGAAAAATGACTATGTACTTTTTCCTATAATAAATTTAGCAGGTTCCCTTGTAGGAATTATTTGCTCGCTTTATATTCTTTATAAAGATGGAATAAGATTAATAAAACCCTCATTTAAAGAGACTATTTATCATATAAAAAGTTCCTATATAATGGGATTGGCACTTGGCTCTAATTCTTTGAAATCAAATTTAAATCTTATTTTAATTAAGAATGTTCTTAGCTTTAATGAGGTTGCTGTATTTGATTTAATTTCAAAGTTGTTGAATATAGCAAATACTGTAATAGACTTAATTAGTCAAACGGTTTTTCCAAAGCTAGCGAAGGAAAAAAATAAAAAATTCTTTTTAAAGCTTTTAAAATTCGTTACAGTAATATCTATAGCCATGACTCTTTTATATATAGCTTTTGGAAATATGGCTATTGATCTTCTTTCAAATAATCAAATAAAAAATGCATATCCTGTTTTGATTTTAATGAGTGTGATGGTTCCTATATATTCCATCGGAACAATGTTAGGAAGAAATTGCTTGAATGTATACGGATATGACAGACATGTACTTTATAGTATGATCATATCAAGTTTCATATATATTCTGGTTTACTTATTACTTAAAACTATTCTAAAAGTAGACTTCAACATATATGTGTTTGTTGGTGTTTATTTATTATCATTTTTTGTTGATACTTTATATAGATATATTATCTGTAAAAAAGAAAAACTAATTTAATATGAAGAAGTTATATAGAAATTTGATAAAACTGTACCAATATGTGTACAACTTATTTTACAGTATATTTTGCCTTAATAATGTAAGAATTTTTGTTAATAATCACATTACAGTAGGTCTTAAGTATATAAAAAAACAAAAAACAAACTTTCCTCACCCAATAGGAATTGTGATAGGGCAGAAAGTGGTTTTAGGAAATAATTGTACCATATATCAAAATGTTACCATTGGATCTAAAGATACGGCAAACTATAAAACCAGTAAATACCCAACCTTAGGTGATAATGTAACGGTATATCCTAATAGTATAATAATAGGTAATGTGAAAATTGGAAACAATGCCATCATCGGTGCGGGTTCGTTAGTTCTTACTGATGTAGAAGAGAACTCTATAGTAGCAGGAGTACCTGCAAAAAAGATTGAAAAGAAATAGTATGGTTAGTGCAAGTGTAATAATGTCTGTCTATAATGAAAAGATTGATTGGGTTAAGGAATCAATCGAATCCATTATTCATCAGACTTTTAAAGACTTTGAATTTTTAATAGTATTAGATAAACCTGATAATATTGAATTAAAAGAATATATACATTCAATTTGTGAAAGTGATAACAGAGTTATTTTCATTATTAATGAATCCAATATAGGTTTAACAAAGTCACTAAATAAGGCGATCAGCATGTCTACCGGTCAGTATATTATCAGAATGGATGCTGATGATATTTCTGTTAAAGATAGGTTTGAAAAGCAAATAGCCTTTATGAACTCAAATAAAGACATTTTAGCTTCAGGCGGTAGCATAGAAAAATTTGGTAATACAAGTGAACTTCTACATATAGAGACGGATTCGACAAAAATTTTGGAAAAATTTGTTATTCCCAGTCCACTCTATCCTCCATTACCACATCCTACTGCTATCATTAGGAGAGAAGTTTTTTTTGAAATGGGAGTTCGCTATAATGAGGACTTTTTAGTGACTCAGGATTATGAGTTGTGGAATACTATTATTAAGATAGGAAAGATTGGTAATCTTGAAGATATATTATTAAAATATAGAATAACAGATAATCAAATTACTAGTAATAAAAAGCAATTACAGAGAACAAATAAAAGTAAAATAATAAAAAATCATATTGAGTTTTTTATTAATAAAAATACTAAAGGAAATTATAAAATTCCCTCTAAAATAACAATTAACGAAATCAAAGAATTAAAAGTTTTTCAAGATAGAAGTGAATTATTATTTAGAAATCAACTTACAAATTTTATAATTTGTTATTATCTATCATTAGATAATTATAGTGTTTCCAGTCTGTTTTATTTCATAACACACGATTTTTTTAATAATAGAATACCTAATTCTCTTAAGAAAACTATACTCTTAAATCATATTAGGAAAAATCCAAAAATTATTCAGTAAAATAAATGAAGTATAAAATATTCTTATATATATTATTATTTTGCTATATATATCCTATATATATGAAATTTTTCCCTATCCCAACCGATAGAATTATTCAGGTATTGGGGTTAGGGTTTATTTTCGTGGATATTCCATACAGAAAATTAGTTTTTAAGATTAAAAATCTCAGCTCATTTTATTTTGCTTCATTATTAATTTTAGTTGTAATACTAATTGTTCAGAACTGGAACTATAGTTCACTTGATCTTTACTATTTTAAAGATCATTTTGATATCTTTTTGTATTTTTTTCCAGCCTATCTTATCATTTATATTTTATATAAAATTAATAAGGATAAAATTGTTAGTAATTTATTAGATTCCATTGTTATCCTTGCAGCATTACAGGCTATTATTTCTTTGGTTTTCTTTTTCGTACCATCTATATTTGACGCCTATACTTCTTTGTTATCTCAAAATGCAAGTCAGGGTTTAACAAGTAGATTAGGACAGGTTGAAAAAAGATTAATAGGTGTTGGAAGTGCTTTTTTTACGGGTGTAATAAAATATGCTGTTGCTTTTTTCATAGCTATTATTCTTCCCTATTTAAAAACTGATTTATATAAAAGAAAAACAATTTATATAATATCCTTTGTGTTAATCATAATTGCCGGATTGATGACAGGAAGAACTTTTTTCGTTGCTATTTGCTTGGGATTAGTTTTATACCTTTTGATTGATCCCCGAAATACCCTTAGACTTATATATAAGGTTATCCCATCAATTCTTGTAATAACAATGGTAATATATTCAATAATGATTTCAATAGGAAATCAAGAGCGTATTGACAGGGTTTTTAATTTTGTTTTTGAATTATTTATTAATTATCAAAAAAGTGGAGAACTTACAAGTTCTTCAACTGAAGGGTCTATAAGTATGTATAAATTTCCAAAGACATTAAAAACATGGGTCATTGGAGATGGAAGGATGCAAAACCCAAATGGTTCATATTATATGGGATCAGATATAGGGTATGTTCGAATGATTTTCTATTTTGGGATCATCTCCACCGTACTCTATATGATGTATCAGGCATACTTATGTTATTTACTGTCAAAAAAAAGCCCTTCGTGGATCTTCAAAGCATTTTGTTTAATCGTATTATCTTGGATAATTATTTTAAACTTTAAAGGGTTAGCGAATTTGAACCTCTATCTGTTATTGTTTTTTATCGCGTTAGGTGTTAATAATGTTGTTGCTAAACAAAATAGCATGATCAAAAATAAAAATATAAAATGATAATTGATTTTTTAGATAGGGTTTATTCTTCATTAAGATCTAAAGAAAATAAGATCGAGTCATTATTCAGGTTTATTATTAGAAAGCTAAGCAATCTGATATTACCACTATACCTTAATCTTACAAAAAAAGATTCAAGGTTGCCATTAGGTGATAAGGAAAATATTATCGTATCACTCACAACATTTCCGGGAAGGATATCCAAATTATGGATGGTTATAGAATGTATGTTACGACAAACTTTGCTTCCCAATAAAATTGTATTGTATTTAGCAAAAGATCAATTTCCGAATGGGTTAAAAGATATACCGGATAATTTGCTGGGGTACTATGAAAAGAAGCAATTAGAAATAAAATTTGTAGAGGAAGATCTCAGGTCTCATAAAAAATATTACTATGCCTTTAAGGAGTATCAAAACGATGTTATCATAACAATAGATGATGATATTTTTTATCCATCCAATATCATTAAAGATTTAATGGATTTGCATGAAAAATTTCCTGATACAATTTGTTGTCACAGAGCGCATAAAATCGTGAGAAATGATGATAATACTATAAGCAAATATTCTAAATGGAAAAAAGTCTTTGGAAATTTTGGACCAACATTTGATCTATTTCACACAAGTGGGGGAGGAACTTTGTATAAGACTGATTTTTTTAGTGAAGAAGTTGTAAACAAAGATGCTTTTGTCAGCTTATGTTTTATGGCAGACGATGTCTGGCTGAATATTATGGCTCAGTTGAATAAGACAAAGACCGTGAAATCCAGTTATTTTTCAAACTTAATTCCCATTGAAAATAAAAATTCACTCTTTAAATTAAGCCAGGAAAATGTGGCAGATGGAGGTAATGATAAGCAGTTACAGAATCTGATTCAAAATTATAATATTAATAATTATGAAATATTTAAGTGATTTTATAAAGCTTAGTGCAGTATTATTATTTAGCTTTTCTTTTGCTCAGCAAAACAGAGTAAGCAGATATAATGCAGATATGCAGGCATCCAAAAGTTTTGGTGTGCAGAAAATGGAACTGTCATCGGTGAGTAAAAATACTTACGATTTCATGGCATTAGGATATTTTATCAATGCAAATAACAATATGTATCTTAAGACAAAAGATAAAAAATACATTGATACTAATATTTCTGTCATAAAACCCATTCTTATTGATAGCAATTCGAATACGTCATACCAAAAAAATGGTTGGGTGATGAATGCAGGAAAAGGCAATCAGAATGCAAAAGAGAACGGAAAGGAACATTTAATTTCAGAAGGCTATTTTTTCAGATACATCGGTGAGTTTTTGGATATATTAACCAAGAATAAACTGTATACAAATTATCAGCCGGCGATAGAAAGTGGTTTAAAATACTCCTTCGATAAATGGAAAGACAGAAGCTTCAGCCAATATGGAGATTATTCATTATTGTTTCATCAGAGGCTTCACACCGGAGCAAATTGGGCTGTTGTTGCGTTATATCTGATGAAGTATGATCAATCCAATAAAAATTCATATGCCACATTTGTAAATCAGTTTGATCAGCAGCTTAAAAAAGCATTGGTTTTAAATAAAGGCACAGGTAGCGTTTTGTATTATACGTGGAACAGTACCTATCCGGATACTTTTTGTAAGGCGCTACAGAAAATTAAAAATTATAAACCGGTTGTACAGGATGTATCGCATGGAAATCATGTCGTATTATATTTAATAAAAGCAAAAGAATTGGGAAATGCCAATTGGGCTGACTTTAATTTCAGCTACCTCTGCAATACCTTGAAGCTTAAGATTCTTAAAGGAGATAGTATTGCCGATAATGTAGATGGTTCTACAGATCCAAGTGTACAGAATACAGGATGGAAAATATCCGATGGCTGGATGAAACTTATCTATTTTGATGCCAGTTTATATCCATTAATCGAAAAAAATCTTACCAATTACAGTAATAAAATTAGCAATTCTTCTTTAGAGCTGCAGTTTAATTCAATTTATCCATAATGATACTTCACATTACAAACGATTACTCAGGATCTACAGTTTATAAGAATTTAGTGAGGGAACTGGATAATAACGGGGTAGAGCAGATTGTATATAATCCATTTAGGGAAGTTTCCAGAATAGGGAAAAATAAAATAGATTTTAAAAATACCCGCTCTCAGATTATCTACAGCCATATTTTATCAAAATATGCAGATCGGGTTTTGTATAAGAAAAAAATAAAAAAAATAGTACAAGACATTGAAGCAAAAATAGACCTCAAGACCGTCAGATTTATTCATGCTCACACATGGTATAGTGATGGTGGAGTAGCCTATGAGCTTCATAAAAAATATAATATTCCCTACATATTAGCCGTACGTAATACGGATCTTAATGTGTTTTTAAAATATTTTCTGCACGAAAGAGGCTATGGTAAAAAAATACTTCTGAATGCAAATAAGATCATAACCATTTCGGCAGTCTATAAAAAAAGAATGCTGGAAGATCCCCGCCTGTCTCATATCCTGAACGATCTACAGCAAAAAGTAATGGTGATCCCAAATGGGGTAGATCCTTACTGGATAGAATCAAGAGTTGAGAAAAGGAAAACTGTAGAGGATGAAAAAAGCATTCAGTTGCTTTATATAGGGAAATTTAATAAGGGAAAAAATGTCTTCAACCTTATTAATGCTGTTAAGAATCATAATCACAAAATTCAGAATAGGATAAAATTAACACTGATTGGAGGAGGTGGAAATGACGAGAAAAGGATTATGGATTCTATTAAAAACGATCATTCCTTTGAGTTTGTAGGAAAAGTAGACAGTCTGCCTGTTTTAAAATCCTATTACGAACGAAGCGACTACTTTACAATGCCTTCCAAAGCAGAAACCTTTGGCTTGGTCTATATAGAAGCGCTTCTGCAGGGTTTACCGGTGATGTACACGCAAAATGAAGGGATCGACGGTTTTTATGATGATACGATCGGGGAAAAAGTGGAAGACACTTCTGTTTCTGCAATCGAACGAGGACTTGAACGTTTAATCCAAAAACGAGATCATTATAGTTTTGATATTGAACAATTGTTAGAAAATCATGACTGGAAGAAAATAGCTGAAGTATACCAACAATTATATACATAAAAAATAATGAATATATTATATATCCACCAATATTTTGTAACTCCTCAGGAACCTGGGGGAACAAGGTCATATTGGCTGGCACAGGAACTTATTAAAAACGGGCATAAAGTCACCATGCTCACCTCATCATCCAAATTTTCAGAGGATATTAAAGTTGTACAAGTTGATGGTATTGAAGTCGTTTATATAAAAGAAGACTATGACCAGAATATGAGTGTTTCCAGAAGGTTAAAGGCTTTCTTGAAATTTATGTACAAATCGTCTGTGCTGGGATTGAAACAGAAAGATATCGATTTGGTGATTGCTACATCTACTCCTCTTACGATAGGTATTCCGGCACTTATATTAAAATGGTTTAAAAATAAACCTTTTGTTTTTGAAGTAAGGGATCTATGGCCGGAGGTGCCTATACAGATGGGAGCCATAAAAAACAGTTGGACAATAAAAACGACTCGTCTGCTGGAAAAAACGATTTATAAAAATGCTTCCCGTGTTATTGCACTTTCTCCCGGTATGCAGGATGGAGTTGTAAAATATATTCCAAAAGAAAAAACATCAATGATTCCTAATATGGCTAAAATGGATGAATTCTGGCCAAGAGGAAAAAACGATCAATTGATGGAAAAGCTAGGCTTAAAAATAGATTCCTTCAAAGTAGTTCATTTTGGATCTCTGGGATTAGCAAATGGAGCTCATTCAATTATTGAATCCGCCAAATTATTAAAAAATAGAGAAGATATAGAATTTTTGTTTGTAGGAGGTGGTTCTACCGAAAATGATTTAATAGAGGAAGTAGAAAAAAACAATCTTAAAAATGTGAAATTTCTCGGTAAGTTCCCTATGACTGACGTATCTGAGATTGTTAATTTTTCGGATGTTTCTGTGATTTCCTTTTTGGATCTGCCGATTTTGTATACCAACTCTCCCAACAAACTTTTCGATTCTTTGTCTGCAGGAAAACCAATTATTGTAAACTCTGCCGGATGGACAAAAGATATAGCTGAAGAATACCATTGCGGATATTATGTAAACCCAAACCATCCGGAAGAACTTGTACAAAAAGTACTTTATCTGAAAGACAACCCTGATGTGGTAGATGAAATGGGACAGAATGCAAGGAAATTGGCTGAAACAGTTTACGACAAATCTATTTTGTGCAAAAAATTTGTTGAAGTTATCGAACAGACAGAATAAATGATAAGGAGAAAGAATTTCGTACATAAGCTTAAGTAGGTATTTGTTCAATCATTTTTTAATGCTAAAACTACCTGAATTTTGAAGAATAATCTTTTAAAAAGCTTTTAAAGTAAAATATTTTATTTTTTTTGTATTTGACAATCTGAACCTTACAAAAGCTTTGAAAGAAAAGGAATAGGTTTCTTTGGAAAAGCTAAAAAAAGCTATATATTTGCACCAGTTAAAAACAACGCTTTTTAATTGATCCGGTAGTTCAGCTGGTTAGAATGCCGCCCTGTCACGGCGGAGGTCGCGGGTTCGAGTCCCGTCCGGATCGCAAAAAGTCTTCTAGAAATAGAAGACTTTTTTTATTTATACTTATACAGAAAAAATTTATAAATAGATCTTTTCGGTTTATTTACACGGTGAGTTTAAAGGATTATAAAGATAATCGTTCCCCTGAGGAGGTTGTACAAAATAAGGCGTTCCATAGGTGTTTCCGGATCGGAAAAAATCAGTTGAAATAACCTGGGCACCACTGCTGAAAGCAGCCTTAGATCTTGTAAAATCATTAGTTTTAGCTTCATAAGTTTCAATGTCAGATCGTGTTCTTACCATATAACCTTGTTTTACCAGATTTTGTATTTCTTTCTGTCTCACGATTGCGTTATCTCTCAATATAAATCCGGCAAAAGAATCATCCGGTTCACTGTTCAAAAACATCACCCTTTCCTTTAATGATCCATCAATGAGATAGGGATTGTTTTTAGAAGATAAGGTTCCGGCACTACCGGGAAGCAGCATAAAAATGAATTTTCCTTTACTGTCATTAAGCTTTGGCCAGTTGTTGTGGGTTACAGCTTCTTGAAGTGTCCTGTATTTACCCTGAACTTCTTTTGGGGTGATGATTTTATCCTTTCCCAGATAGTGTACAATTTCTTCATCCAGCTCATCATAAGCTTTTTTATCAAAGGGGAGTACTTTTGTACTGTTTTCAAGAATAGGAAAACCGGAATCCTTGGCTTCAATCATCATGAAGACAGGACTGTGTTCCGGATGTTGATCAGACCATGTTTTAAGAGTTGTAAGGGCATCTTTTAAAGTAGGATAGTGTGTTCTGAAATCTATATCTGCCATATGAAGTACTTTGAACCCCGGCTTATTGAGTCCTTTGGTATTCAATGGAGCCAGATCAGTGATTCCTTTGGCTTTTAATACCTCATACGTTGCAGGATGGCTGAATCTGCCGCCTTCAGGATCATAATAAACATCTATTTCCAGTCCTCTCAGATTGGCGTTGAGCTGCTCTGTGAAGTCAGGATGATTATAGTTTAATCCCTCTTTCATATCCATTCCGTAAGGATGATACTCTTTAAATTTGACTTTTTGCTCCTCAGACATCATACTGCTGTATTTTTGCATCATTCCGTTAATGATAGGAGCTACCAGATCCAGTACTTTTGGATCTGCCGGCTGGGCATAAGAATTGTGAGTTCCCACAATCTGCAGCTGATTGATTCTTACATTCTGGCATTTATCCTGTGCCTGTACCAGCGCTGTCATACAAAATGCAGCTCCATATATATACTTTTTCATATGAATAAAAAACTTTGATTAAAAATTGAAATTGAATCCCAGTTGCCCACGTATTCCTGAGTAGGAGATATTTTCTACGCGATCCTTTGTTCCCATATAATAGCGGTTAGGCTCATTAAAAATATTGTTGAGTTCTACAAACAGACGGACTTTTTTTGTAAGGCTGTAAGAAGTGGAAAGGTCTACCGTGAAATTTTTATCAAAATACTGATAATGGTCAGCTCCGGCAGCAGCTCTGATTTCGCTTACATAATTTCCTTTATAATTTCCGGCAAGACGGATCATCAGCTTACTGGTTTCATAAAACAGGATCGTATTGAAAATATGTTTTGCCTGATTAGGAATTGTGGTAGACATAGTTCCTGTCTGTTTGCCGTTTTCATAGACCGGCATATTCATTTTAGAAGAAATATAAGTGTAGTTTCCTTCAAAACCTATGTTTTTCAAAAATCCCGGAAGATTTTCAAAACGTTTAGATATCCCGAATTCAAAACCAAAGAGCCTGGCTCCCTCCAGGTTTTTAGGGGCAGTAAACGTATAAGTTCTTCCTGCCAGATCTACCACAGACTGATCTTTGTAGATGAGATTGGTGATATCTTTATAGAATACTCCGGCTGTTATTAGATCAAGTTTTCCAAAATAGTTCTCAAACATAAGATCAAAATTATTTGAAAATGTAGGATCCAGTTTGGTATTTCCCTGAGTGATGGTGTTGGTGATATCATTGACGATGGTTCCGGGATTTAGATCATTAAAATCCGGCCTTGCAAAAGAGCGGGTATAAGCCAGCCTCAGGATGCGGTCACTACTGATATTCCATTTCATATTGACCATCGGAAGAACTACATTGTATGTTTTATTGTCCTTAATGTCTTCCATTTTATTATCCTTATCAGCTACTACTTTTTTGCCCCAGAACGTAACATCATTATATTCATTTCTGAAGCCTCCCAATACCTGAAGTTGTTCTGAAATCTTCCATGTTCCCATCAGATAAGCAGCCCATACATTTTCCGTACCTCTGTAGGAACTGGTAATATTAGAATTGCTGTCTTTACTGCTCACCTGCATCAGTCCTAAGCTGTTTTGAGTACCCGGATTGTACATTTGATCAATCTGTGCATTGGTCATCTGATCAATGATTACCGCATTGTAAGGATTTCCTAATGGATTCATGAAACCTCCTTTATACGGAAAATTCTCGCGCTCAAGCTGATTCAGATAAGTGACCGGAGTTCCGGGGACTCCCAATGAGGATTTGGGCATCCAAACAAGCAGAGAACTGTTGACGATTTTGTTTTTATTGTTGTATTTGGTCCCGAATTTAAGCTCAAAATTATCGGCAACTTTATATTTAATATCCATTTGCCCTCTGAGATCTGTTTCGCTGTTGCGGTTTTGGCTCAAGATTATTTGATTTAATTTAAGCTTATCTGCAGCTATTGCCTGCTGGTTGTATGGCTGAGTGTATCTTCCCGTGTCACCAATGCCGTCCGGAGCATCCATTGCCATATATTTTCTTCCGTCAGCAGACAGGTTTCCATAGGTCATAGGCTGTATGAAATTGACCATAGGATAACCTCTTTCATAAGGATTAAGATTGTCCGGAGAATTGAATTTAAACTCAGAACGTGCTTTGGATAAAGACCAATTAACCTCCATACGCTGTCCTACCTGATGATTACCACCCAGCTGCATAGAATACAGGTCCGTAAGATAATCTGCATGACGAGCCTGCAGAAGGACATTTTTACTGTCAAAATTAAAATAAGTTTCCCTCACCGACTGACCGTCTTTATATTGGCTGTATAATGCTTTTGCATATAATTTATTCCTGCTGTCTATCTCATAATCCAATCCTAAATTGAACCCTAAAGTTCTTCGGTTAGCCAGATAATCACGAAGCTGAAGCTGATTGATAGAATAGGAGGCTGTTTTATCTTTCAGACCGTAGTTGTAAATATTTCTCATCTGATCAATAGCTGTAGAACGCTCCCAGATCACTGCTGAGGTAATGAATTTCAGCTTATCAGTAATTTTATTCCCATAGACAATAGAAGTATTATAAGTAGGGGATTTGGACATGTTCACATAGCCAGAAGCCATACTTATAGCCAGAGTTTCTTTATTGGGTGAAGTTTTTGTGATAAAATCCACATTTCCGCCAATGGCATCTCCATCAAGATCGGGTGTTAAAGCTTTAGATAAACGTACATTCTGAATAAGTTCCGAAGGAAAAATATCCATCTGTACCCCGCGATTGGCATTATCACCGCTGGCACTCGGCATTCTGTTGCCATTCAGAGTAGAAGCTGTCCACTGAACAGGTGTTCCTCTTACCGCTACAAAACGTCCTTCACCCATATCCCTTTCGATTGATACTCCCTGCATACGTTGTACGGCGTCTGCGGCATTCCGGTCCGGAAGTTTTCCAATAGCATCAGCAGAAAGTACTTCTGTGATGGTATTGGAGTTTTTCTTCATCGTAATCGCTCTGGCCTGTGATGCTTTATATACACTGGTAACAACTACTTCCTGAAGATTGTTTTCTTTAAACTTAGCTCCGAATTTAATTAATCCCAGATCTACTTCCTTTTTATCCGTAACGGTGAAAGGGATATAAACACTATCATATCCTTTATATTCTACAACAAGTCGATAACTTCCGTCATAAATAGTATTGAGAACAAAAGAACCGTCAGTGTCAGAAGTTATCTTCTGTCCGCTGTTTTCAATATAAACCAGGGCATTGGGTAGGTTTCCCTGACTGTCTACTACCGTTCCGTGAACGGTAGTTTGTGCAAAGGCCAATGGCCCAAGAAGAAAAAATGCTGCTTTTGTTAAAAAAAGTCTTTCTCGTGACATCCTTATAAAGTTTGGTGCAAAGATGTCAGCTCCTTCAAAAGTTTTGGTTCATTTAAATTTCATGCAACTTTTTCTGTGGAGTTCGAGGTGAACTGTATTGTAAATCAGTATGTTGCTAATGTTAAATAATTGTAACTAATGAACAAGCTGGGAAGGAAGACAGTCAAATTCCTTTTTAAAATATTTATAAAAAGTAGATTTGGATTTAAAACCACATTGAAACGCAAGATCTGTTACACTGACCGAAGGGTCTTCCAGCAAGATCTGTTTGAAGTGCTGTATACGGTTTCTGTTGGTGTACTCATGGAAATTGGAATGAAGATGTTTATTAAAAGTGATACTTAAATCTGCCTTGTTTATTTTCAGATGGCTGGAAAGCTGGTCTAATGTAAACTCTTCATCCAGATATTCATGGCTCTCCTTATAGAACGAGATGATAGCATTCTGTACAGCCTCAAAATCTATTTTTGAAAGATCCTTATACTGATAGGTTTCTTTGGGCGCAGAAAAATCTGCTGTATTTTGCTGTTCCTGTAGTTTGTGCTGGTACGTTAAAATATAAACGTACAAAATCCACCCGAACTGGAAAAGAAACAGGAGGCTGTAGACCTTCTGATAGATCAAAGTATCCCAACCCAGCTTGTAAACTGTCCAGAACATCAATACTCCCAGCAATACATAGCAAACCAGATAACGGAAATTACCGGCTACAGGATGAGTAATATTTTTGTGGTATTTTGTAAGTAAGTAAATACACAACACAAGACAGGCAATCCAATAATAACTATAATAAACGAAATAGGACTTATAAGATGTGATGGCCAGATCTGCCCAGGAAAGATCAAGCATCTTTGCAGAAATGGCAATCGCATGATGAATGACCACCAGAGTTAGTGGAACAATAAGGTATTTAAGTTTATCTCTCCATTTTGCGTGGATTAAATATGTAGTGATATATAAGAAAATAAGACCTTTAAAAACACGAAGGCTTCCCGGAATTTCATACAGAACAGATTCATAGCCAAACCTTTGGATAATGAAATATTCATAGCCCATATCCAGAGTAACCACTCCGATATACAGGAGCAGCATATTCAGTACAGATTCTCTGTTTTTGATAAGAGACATGAGCAGCGTAAGGGTGATAAGTGCCTGTAGTACAACTACCATAATGATGTATAACATGATAACTGATATTTTGCCAAAATTATAGATAATATGGGGATGGATTCTTTAACAAATTATTAAATATCAGCTTAAAAACAGACAGACGGTTAAGGTTTGAATCCTGATCCGTTTTTCAGGGATTTTCCGGTTTTGTACATTGAGCGGATATTAGTACTTTAGCTAATAAGCATACACCGAATGTCCAAAGGAAGATTTATTTTGTTTGCAATACTTAAGACCTGGCTGATTTCCACTTTGGTTTCCTTCCTATTTTTGATTCTGTTTTTAAGCCTTACCAAAGAAGTAAGAAATCCACCGAGAAACTGTGACATGAGTGGATTGGTCTATGGTTTTACCCTTTTCTGGATAGTATTTTTGAGTCTATTGTCTTTAAGCAGTCTGCTTTCTCTTTTAAAACCGTTCCAAGGAAAATTAAAAACCGCAGTATGTTGGTTTCTTTTACCTGTTATAGCTTCTGTTTTTTCCTTTTTCACTATTACTGATGGAAAGATAGATGGTGAGGAAACGATTATTTTTCTGATTATGAATCTACCCTGGCTGGCTTTTTGGATGTTTTACTATTACAGATTCAATATCCGTTTCAATACAATCAACCACTGATATTATTATTCATGAAAAAACAATTTCAAAACTGGACCCTCTTTTTTCTGGTAGGAATCATTGCAATCATTGCCGGATTGATTGCCTCTGTTGTTCTCATGACAGGATCATCTGCTGAAGACGGATTATTCGGAATGTATATTTTGTTCAGTCTGATTCCCATATTACTCGTGATTATCATAGACCGGATTCTGGTATGGAAATTCGGAAATAAAAATGTCAATAAAGTTCAGTTTGCCATACTGTTACTTATTATCCTTTTATGGATTGTAAGATTTGTAGTGAACCTTTTTCTTTAAACGATCATGATGAAAAACCTGTTTTTATTCTGTATGATAATGGTTTCTGTAATGATTTCTGCACAGCCTTTTATCTTAAAATCCATAGGAGAAGCAAAAGAATTCAGGCTTACGCTTTATTATGGAGCTCAGGGCAAAGGAGCTTTTGTGCAATATTCAGGGAAGAAAGAAATCATTCCTCTACAGGTAAAAAGCTTTACAGTAGACGATAGCGGAAGAAATGACGGGCAGCCTGATATTGAGTATTATGTCTGGAATGAAATCATCGGAGGCAAAATTACGGGAGTATATACTTTCGAAATGATGCATCATACAGCTTCAAACATTACCTATACAAGAGGGAAGGACAACAGAATATTTAAGATGGAAATGATTGAGGATGAAAAGAAATATGACGGAAGCAGTAAATATCTTCTGCATAATGCTGTCCTTACCTTTAATCACTTTTATAACAACCATTTTACGATTGCTTATCCTGACGGGAAAAAGACCGCTATTGAACTTTCGGCTCCGGATAAACCCTCTTTTACCAGGCAGAGTATTATAGAGGATTATAACTTTGACGGGTATGATGATATCGCATTTTCTGTTCCCGATGAAGGAATGGGTGTTTACAGAACATTTGAAATCTATCTTTATAATCCCGGAATCAAACGCTTTGAAAAACTTAAAGAACCGGATTATTTCCGCTCAAGCTGCTCGTGTCTATGCGATGTGACAGTAGAAAAGGATAAAAAACTTTTAACCACAGGATGCAGGGGAGGAGCCAGATGGCATGAGGATACTTACCGGTTTAACAAAAAAGGAACTTTAGAATGGATTTCTACAAAAGAAAAGACCGATGAATAACGTCCAGCTCAATGTCTTGAAATATCTTTAAAATCTATGTTTTTTTTAGATTATTCAACGATAACTCCTCATTTACAGTGATAAAGCCTCCGTTTTTTTACGGTATTTTTAAGAATGTCTTTTATGATTCAAATTTAGGTCTGATATTTGTACTGGGTAGCCAAACTAAATGGCCGATTTATTTATGAAAAACATATCTGTGAAAAAATCTATTCTTTATGCATGTTTTTGCGCTGTTTTCCTTATTTCCTGTAAAAAAGAAATAGAAAAAATAAGCGATACTTTTAAAGACACTGTTTCTTCTTCGGAAGTTGCGGAGGTAGAAAAGGATTCTATAAAGAAAGATTCTGTTCCTGTCGTAAAAAAAGAATCTGTTCCGCCTGTTATGCAGGAGAATGGTTTTTATAACGCTTTTGTTCTTCCAAAGGATAAAAAGATGCGTGATTCTGTTTATGCAGAATTCAGCAAGAAATACAGTGTAGAAGAACGAACTGCTATTTTAGCTTTAAACAGGCTGGATTCTAAGAGTAAATGGAATTCTGATACATTGGTAGTTCCTGCGAAAATAGATACAACATTGATGGCGTATTCACCGTTTCCTATGCAGCTGGATGTATTGAACGGGGTGAAAAAGTTTGTCATCTTCTCATATCCTATACAGGCTTTTGCCGTATATTCCAATGGAAGTCTTGTGAAATGGGGGCCAACGAGTATGGGGAAAAAAGCTGCCCAGACTACAAGAGGGCTTACTTTTGCCAACTGGAAAAAGAAACTCGCAATTTCTACCGTGAGCAGCGAGTGGAAACTTCCCTATAACTTTAATATTCACAATATAGGAGGAATCGGATGGCATGAATATACCCTTCCTGGATATCCAGCTTCCCATTCCTGTTTACGATTGCTGAGAAGAGATGCCCAATGGCTGTATTCCTATGCAGATACCTGGATTCTGAACCCCGGAGGTGCTACAACCAAAGCCCGAGGTACAGCTGTAATGGTATTCGGAGATTATAAGTGGGGCGGAAGAAAACCATGGAGAAACCTTTTGGATGATCCTAATGCCAATAATATTTCTGTAGAAGAGCTTACGAAACTTTTAGAACCGGACGTTCCGAAAATGCTTAAAGAACAAAGCAACAGAGAAAAAGTAGTGGATTCTATCAAAGCAGCAAAAGCCGCAGCTACACCTATTCAGAATGAAAAACCTATAGAACCTGTGTCTAATTAATTTTTTTTTCAAACTGTAAAGTAGATTCTTCAGCAAACGATCTAAGCTTAAGCATTTCCTCTTTACCTTTATGTTGTCCGAATCTGGCAGCAATATAAGTAAGAAGAATAAAAAATAACATGATAAAAGAAGCGCTCAGTGCCCAAGGGTATTCGGCGCTTTTTATTTGCTTTTCTACGTAATACATAGTAAAAAAAGTCATCCATAGGATAGAAAAAGAAAAATACAGGAACATAAAGAAGGTCCATACTGCGGAACTGGGTCCGAACACTCCGCGTATTGTGGTATGTTCATCTTCTATTTCTACCCGTAGGGCAAGATGAGGTTTCCAGTAGTTATCATACTCTGTTTTCACCCAGATGGTGGCAACTTCTTTATTGATATTCCCGGAAAACTCGTCTTTATGTTCTTCTATATATTTTTTCAGATTTTCAGCATACTCTTCCTTGGTAAGATGAGTAAACATTTTAAATCTGGGCCGGGTTCTTATTTTGTCTAAGGTGGTTTCTTCAGTATTCATATGTTTATTCTTGATAAGGAATCGGATCTTGCAGGGTGAATCTTACTGTGAGCCTTTCATTTTTCCTTTGAATGATCATGGTAATATTCCGGCCTTCGCTAGACTTCATAATCTCTACAATTTTTTCCAGTGTCATCTCAGAAGTTAGATCTCCGTTAATACTCAGAATTCTGTCATCCTTTTTAAGGCCTGCTTCATAGGCTGGTGAATCCTTTCTTACTCCAGCAATGGAAAATATAGGTTTTAAACTAAATTTATACTGAAAGGCATCCTTATATACTTCATTCACTACCGTAGCTGATTTCTGAGTTTCAATAGTTATTTTGTCCTGCTGCCATTCCAATCCGTCCTGCTTGAAATCCAGCCCGCTCATATTAAAGTGAAATGGATCATTAAAAAAACGGTTTTTTTTCAAATATAATTTTTTAGCGGGATAATCAAAAGCTACTGTAAACCTCCGCATAATTTCGCTGCCTACAGAACCTTTTCTGTTTTCCACTAAAGTAACGTGCTGTATTGAGTATTCATCCGGCATCGCGGTAAGAGGTTTTTCAAACTTAAAACTACCCAAATAAAAATTATGAATACGACTTCTTTTGCCCAAAATATCTCCATTGAAACCACGGCCAAGAAAATCATCAATATTAGGTCTGTTGTACACAAAGTTTTTAATGAGAGTGGGAAAGAGCCAGATCGCATCGTTATTTCCAAGGTCAATCAGAAGCTTTGAATCTTTCTTCTCATTCGTCATTTCTACTCCGGCATAAAGATAAGGCTTATCCCTTTCAATGGTAATAGGGAATTCTTCAAATTTTCTGACTTTCTTTTTTAAAAGATCAGAATTTTCATAGACCGTTAATTTTTTTGAAATATAGTCGATATAAACAGGATGGTCTTTAAAAAACTGATATCCAATCACTCCGTTTACGGGAATTCCTACATGGGAAGAAATGTTAAACTCTTCATCAAGAATGATATAAAGAGACATGGAAGTATTTACAATTTCATCACCTATTTTGCCCATATTGCGCTCAGACTTCAGTCCATCAATACTTAAGCTTCCCCCAAGTCCGGAAAATTTTACTTTTTCAACATTGCTTAGCTTCACTTCTTTATTTTCCAGGCTAAAAAGAATAGTTTCCGAAACCCCGGTATCCAACAGAAAGGTAAGTTCAGCACCATTAACATTGATAGGAATAAAGATAAGATTATTGATAAACTGAAAAGGAATAACCGCTTTTTTAGTATTGATGAGTTCAAAAGAATTCTGGGCATTTACAAAAATGCTTAGAAATAATCCCAGTAAAAGCAATTTAAATTTCATTTACTGAATTTAGTGAATTTATCTATATGATAATAAAAAAACATTCCAAAAGCTGGAATGTTTATATAAACTACAATGAAGTAGTGTTTTTTGTTGAATTTATTTTAAAATGCTTTCTTTTTATTTTGAAAAGAAATCCATCAAATCCATATAGTTCTTCTGATTGACCCCATGACCACTCATATATTCTCTGAATGTGAAGTAACAGCTAAGGTCGTAAAGAAGATCTGCTGCTTTTCTTCCCCATTCAAGTGGGATCACAGCATCATCCGTACCATGAGAAATGAAGAAACGAAGTCCTTCCAGTTTCTTTTTATCTTTTACAATGCCGTCTAGAATTTTCTCTTCAGGATAACTGCTCAGACATGCCACATAGTTGAAAAGTTCAGGGTGCTTTAAGGCCAGCGCATAGCACAGTATTCCTCCCTGGCTGAAGCCGCAAAGATGAGCTTTACTTTCCGTCAGCCCATAGTGATTGATAATCTTTAGCATACTTTCCAGAACTGCATGTAAAGATTCCTTTGCCTGGGGAACATCGATAAAGTTTTCAGGATCATTAAAATTGATATCATACCATGAGTATCCTTCAAATTGAGTATCACGCGGAGCTCTGAAACTTACAATAATCCAGTCATTGGGAAGCGTTTCCCTGAAACTGAAAAGATCCTGTTCGTTACTGCCGTAGCCATGAAGCATAAAAAGAATAGGGGTATTTGGGGTAATATTTTCCGGTTCTCTTACTAGATAATCTAAATTCATACAGCAAAGATAATTAAATTACCTACAGAATCTTAAGTTTTATTATTCACACAATGAACTTCTGCTGCATGATGGTTTATGTGTAATGATTAATTCTTTAGAGTATATTTTTGAATTTTTCCCGGGCTTTTTCTTTTTATTGATTTGATATTATTTGGAAATCTTTATTGGAAAATTTTCATAAAAGTTATTTTTATATTAATAAAAAACTTATATTTGAAACATTAAAAAATCTATTTGGAGAAATGAAGCAATTTTACAATTCAAAAAGTTTACTTAGACTTT
>NZ_JAZHQU010000015.1:0-34309 GCF_036543225.1 Chryseobacterium sp. CFS2 | reverse complement strand
CCCAGACTCATCAATAATAAGTAATCAGCAATCAGTAATGAGTAATATCCAACGTATGCTATCATTACTAGTTACCTATTATTACTCATTACTCATCTCTACACAACAATATTGTCACTCCGTAGGAGTCTAAACAATCCGGGATTGTATTATATCATTTTCCTCAACGGATGTCTTACCAAACAATAAGTTTTGGCTAAAGCCTATAGAAAGAAATTTTAAATAGAACGGACTCCCTTCGTTTAGGCTCAGGATTATAACCCGTTTCTATTGAATAGGATAAAACTACTATTCATAATCTCAACCTCATAAAGTATAACGCGGATCCCGAATCCCGAAACTCTAAACTCATCATTCATCACTTATCATTCATCATTAATGTCCTCCTAGCCCCGATAGCAATGGTTACCCCGCAGCTTGGATTGGCGAGTGGGTGGATCTGAGCGTGGGAGCGTGCAGGCGTGAGGAGTATGAATGAATAGCGGGATACAGCTCCTTGAAATATCTTGTTGTTATTTACCAAACTATTTCCCTGTATAAACGAGTTTTACTGGAATAAATTCAATAAGTTTGTAGGAGTTTTCCAAAAATAATTATAATGTCAGGAAATATTCTGATCATCGATGATGAGATCAAGCTCCTTAAACTCCTAGGAATGATCCTTTCCCAAGAAAATTTTAATGTAAAAGAAGCTTCTACTGCACGTTCTGCTATGACGATGCTGGAGCAGTATGAATTTGATGTTGTTCTGAGCGATGTGCGCCTTCCTGATGCTTTTGGGGTAGAGCTGGTTAAGTCTATTAAAGCCAAATATCCTCAGCTGGAAATTATCCTGATGACAGCATTCGGTAATATTACTGATGCAGTGCAAGCTATGAAGAATGGAGCCTATGACTATCTGGTGAAGGGTGATGATAATGAGAAAATAATTCCATTGGTGTATAAGGCTCTTGACAAGGTAAAAGACAACAAGTCAAGGATGGTTCAGCAGATTGTAACGAAAGGTTTTGACCAGATTATTGGTAAGTCACCTTTAATTTTACAAGCTAAAAAACTGGCAGAAAAAGTGGCTCTAACGGATGCAGCAGTTCTTCTTACAGGAGAAACAGGGACTGGTAAAGAGGTTTTTGCGAGTGCTATTCATGAAGGCAGTGACAGAAAGAAGAATAGTTTTGTGGCCATCAATTGCTCTGCATTTAGTAAAGAGATTCTTGAAAGTGAGCTCTTTGGCCACAAACAGGGGGCTTTTACAGGGGCGATAAAGGATAAAAAAGGATTGATTGAAGAAGCTAACGGAGGGACTTTGTTTTTGGATGAAATTGGTGAAATGCCTATAGAACTTCAGGCGAAGTTACTCAGAGTTTTGGAAACCAAGGAATTCATCAAAATGGGGGAAACAAAAGTTTCAAGATCCGATTTTAGATTAATTGCAGCTACCAACAGGGATCTGGAAGGTGAAATAAAGCAGGGTAATTTTAGAGAAGACCTTTATTTCAGACTGAACGTCTTTGAGATCACTCTTCCGGCTTTAAGAGACAGAAAAGAAGATCTGAAGGCACTTGCGAAGAACTTTGTTGATATTTTTTCACATAAACTTCACCTGTCTTCTGTTCAGGTTGATCCGGATTATTATAAAGCTTTAGAGAAAAATGATTGGAAAGGGAATATCCGTGAGTTGAGAAACGCTGTAGAACGGAGTTTGATTTTAATGGATAACAATATTCTGGATGCAGAAAGTCTTCCTCATTATTCTGAAAAAAATACTAAAGAAAGTGATTCTTTAAGTATCAGATCACTGGAAAAAATACATATACAGAAAGTTCTGCAGTATACAAAAGGGAACAAAGCAGAAGCAGCCCGTCTACTTGAGATTGGTATTGCCACATTATACCGTAAACTGGAAGAATACGGATTAAAATAAATCTTTTATCATTTTAATAAAGAGCCTATCATTTTGATAGGCTTTTTTGTTTTAGCAGATGTTGTGTTTTTGTTGTAAGTGTTTTTATTTCAATTGTTTAAATGTTTTTATTTTAAAGTGGACTTTCTTTTGGCATATAGTCTCTGAATAAAATATTTAAAAATGACAATTTCAAGAAAAACGTTTAAAAAACGGGAGCATTCAACTTTTAGTCTGCTGATTGTATCGTATGTATTACTGACTCTTTTAACCCTAATGATTAAGATATGATGCTTATAAGTTTAATTCTGCTTTTCGCAGTATTGTTTTGGCTTTTATATAAATCAGTTGAATTTTTTGATAGAATATAAATTATGTGGAGTTTATTTTTCCTCTCAATACTTGCCTTTGTGTATATCTGTTATGTTTTAATTAAACCTGAAAAATTTTAATTGGTCATGAATACAGAAATTTTAGGCATTATAGCAATGTTTGCTGTCACGTTAGTTATAGGAATATTTTTAGGTAAATACATAGCTAATGTTTATGGATACAAAAAAACTTTTCTTGATCCGGTTTTTGAACCTGTTGAAAAGTTAATTTATAAAATATCGGGTATTAATCCTACCCGTCAGATGAATTGGAAACAGAATATGTACGCCATGCTGGCCATTAATCTGATCTGGTTCATCATTGGTTTTCTTCTCTTAATGAATCAGGCCTGGCTTCCTTTAAATCCAGATGGAAACCCGAATATGTCGCCCGATCTGGCTTTTAATACTACCATTTCATTCTTAGTTAACTGTAATTTACAGCACTATTCAGGAGAAACAGGAGTAAGCTATCTGAGCCAGCTTTATCTGATGTTTTTACAGTTTGTAACGGCAGCAACAGGAATGGCGGCAATGGCGGTTCTTTTCAAAGCTTTTAAAGAAAAAACAAGCACAGAATTAGGGAATTTCTATGATTTTTTCACAAAATCAATGATCAGAATCTTGGTTCCAATAAGTGTAATTGTTGCTTTAATTCTTTCCATCAACGGAAGCCCGATGACTTTCGAAGGGAAAGATCACATCATAACACTGGAAGGTCAGAAAGCTGATGTTTCCAGAGGTCCTGTATCCGCATTTGTTGCGATCAAGCATTTGGGAACCAATGGAGGTGGATTTTTCGGAGCAAACTCGGCACATCCGCTTGAAAACCCTAATTATATCACCAATATGACAGAGATGGTTACTCAGATGATCATTCCTTTTGCATTGGTATTTGCCCTTGGTTTTTATCTGAAAAAAAGAAAACTTTCATGGGTGATTTTTACTGTAATGACTGTCGGTTTCCTGGCGCTTACCATTCCGAATGTTGTGAATGAAACAGGAGGAAATCCTCTGATTACACAAATGGGAACAGACAACAGTCTGGGAGCAATGGAAGGCAAAGAAATACGCTTCGGAAGTGCTTCATCTGGTTATTGGAGTATTGCAACTACAGTTATTTCCACAGGATCTGTGAATTCTATGCATGACAGTACAATGCCGCTTTCAGGGATGAATGAGCTGCTTGCGATGATGATCAACTGTTTCTACGGAGGCTGTGGAGTCGGGATTCTGAACTATTTCATCTTTATTATTCTGGCAGTATTCATCAGTGGTCTGATGGTAGGAAGGACTCCTGAATTTATGGGTAAAAAGATTGAAGCCAAAGAGATGAAGATCGCGATGATTGTGGCTTTATTCCATCCTTTCTTAATTCTTGCAGGAACAGCTTTAACAGCTTACTTACCTGAGTTTGGAGCAAAAACACTGAACAATCCTGGCTTCCATGGTTTTAGTGAAATGCTGTACGAATTTACTTCTTCAGCAGCCAATAACGGATCAGGATTCGAAGGACTTGGAGATAATACACCTTGGTGGAATATTTCAACGGGAATTGTACTGTTACTATCCAGATTCATTCCGATTATTGGACCGGTAGCGATTGCAGGACTATTGGCACAGAAGAAATACATCCCTGAAAGTTCCGGAACCCTAAAAACAGATACAGCTACTTTCGGATTTATGACACTGGCAGTGATTCTACTGATTGCAGCACTATCTTTCTTTCCTGCATTGACATTAGGACCTATCGCAGAGCAGATCCAGTATTTCTCAAAATAAATGTGAACATTAAAAATTACAATCAATATTCAACCATTAAGGAAGCTAAAGTTTGAGGAAGCTAGTCTGACACTTACTGAAACGTTCACTTAATATTATCCATATCTATCCTTATTATTTGGCAGACCTTGATGGTGATTATTGATTTACAATGATATAAACTCTTTCAAAAAAATGAAAAATCAGTCACAAACATTGTTTCAAAGAGATTTGGTAAACGAAGCGATCAAACAGTCTTTCGTAAAGCTGAATCCGAAAATTATGTTTAAAAATCCAGTAATGTTCCTGGTGGAAGTCGGAACAGTTGTCATGTTTATCGTGAGCATGTTCAGCCTTACTGGTGATAAAAGCCAGGGAAGCTTTTCCTATAACTTTTTAGTATTTATTATTTTATTTTTCACGGTTCTGTTTGCCAATTTTGCAGAAGCTATTGCAGAGGCAAGAGGAAAAGCACAGGCGGATACCCTAAGAAAAACAAGGGAAGAAACTCCAGCCAAATTTGTGGTTGATAACAAACCCGGATTTCAGGTAGAAACAATGCTGAAAATGTCTGCTGAGATGAAATTAGGGGATATTTTCCTTTGTGAAGCCGGAGATCAGATCCCAATGGATGGTGAGATCATTGAAGGTCTGGCTACCATTGATGAATCTGCAATTACCGGAGAAAGTGCTCCTGTAATCCGTGAAGCCGGAGGAGATAAAAGCTCTGTAACAGGTGGTACAAAAGTACTTTCAGACAGAATTAAAGTAAAAGTGACAACAAGACCCGGAGAATCCTTCTTAGATAAAATGATTGCCCTTGTAGAAGGAGCATCAAGACAGAAAACACCCAACGAAATCGCATTAACTATACTTTTAGCAGGATTTACGCTTACATTTATTATTGTTACCCTCACTTTAAAGCCTTTTGCAGACTACGCGCAGACTCCGATTACCATAGCGGCATTTATATCTCTTTTCGTTTGTCTTATTCCGACAACAATCGGAGGTCTGCTTTCTGCAATCGGGATTGCGGGGATGGACAGAGCACTGAGAGCGAATGTGATTACCAAAAGTGGTAAAGCTGTAGAAACAGCAGGAGATATTGACGTTCTGTTGCTGGATAAAACCGGAACAATCACTATTGGAAACCGTAAGGCAACCCAATTCCATCCAGCTAATGGAATTCAGCTTGAAGATTTCATTAAAGCTTCGGCATTAAGTTCTGTAGCTGATGAAACACCGGAAGGAAAATCAATCATTGAACTGAGCGCTTTGAAATCTGAAGACTTGTTGGTTCCTAATCCTACTTATATTGATTTTACAGCAGAGACCAGAACTTCAGGGATCGATTTTGAAGAAACAAGAATCCGTAAAGGAGCTTATGATACCATAAAAAAACTGACTGAAAAAGCCGGGAATATCTTCCCTCAGGAAACCCAGGACGCAGTAACCAAAATTTCTGAAAATGGCGGAACTCCTCTTGTAGTTGCTGTTAATGAAAAAGTATGGGGCGTTATTGAACTTCAGGATATCATCAAAACAGGAATTCAGGAGCGTTTCCAGAGACTGAGAAAAATGGGCGTGAAAACGGTAATGGTAACCGGAGATAATCCCCTGACTGCCAAATTTATCGCAGAAAAAGCCGGAGTAGATGACTTTATTGCCGAAGCCAAGCCTGAAGATAAAATGAATTACATCAAAAAAGAACAGCAGGAAGGTAAGCTGGTAGCCATGATGGGTGACGGTACCAATGATGCGCCGGCACTGGCACAGGCCGATGTAGGCGTAGCAATGAACAGCGGAACACAGGCAGCGAAAGAAGCCGGAAACATGGTAGACCTTGATAATGACCCGACAAAGCTGATCGAAATTGTGCAAATCGGGAAGCAGCTGCTGATGACAAGAGGAACCTTGACGACTTTCAGTATTGCAAACGACGTTGCAAAATATTTTGCCATTATTCCTGCGCTCTTTATCACTTTTATTCCTTCGCTTCAGAAGCTTAATATTATGAACCTTCACAGTCCGGAAACCGCCATATTATCGGCTGTTATCTTCAATGCGATCATCATTCCGTTTTTGATTCCGCTGGCGTTGAAAGGCGTGGCTTATAAACCAATTGGTGCAAGTGCCTTATTGAGAAGAAACCTTTTGATCTACGGTCTGGGCGGAGTAATTGTTCCGTTTATTGGGATCAAAATCATTGATCTGGTAATCAGTTTATTCTATTAAAATTAAAAAAATGAAAAATCATATTGTTTCAGCATTGAGATTAACTCTTGTAATGTTGGTGGTTACAGGTATTTATCTGGCTGTTGTATACGGAGGTTCTAAAATACTTCCCAACAAAGGAAACGGAGAAATTGTGTATGATAAAGGGCAGAAGTTTTATGCCAATATCGGACAGGAATTTAAATCTGAAAATTACTTTCATGGCCGACCTTCCTCAGTCAATTATAATGCTGCAGGAAGTGGAGGAAGCAACAAAGGTCCAAGCAATGAAGAATATCTGGAAACGGTACAAAAAAGAATTGACACTTTGAAAATGAACAATCCTGAAATGGGAGGTGTAAAAGTTCCTGTAGAACTGGTGACAGCAAGTGGAAGCGGTCTGGATCCTGATATTTCTGAAGAAGGAGCTTTGTATCAGGCAAAGAGAATTGCAAAAGTGAGAAGCCTTTCTGAAGAGCAGATCAAAAATTTAATTAATACTCAAACTGAGAAGCCATTGTTAGGACTTTTCGGGCCATCAAAAGTAAATGTTCTGAAGCTTAATATTGCTTTGGATCAATTAAAATAATAAATTTAATAATCAATCATGTCAAGGTTTTAAATCTTGACATGATTCACATACCTTACAATAAAAGTGAAAAAATATCTAGCTATAAGTGCACTATTAGGATTGTTTTTAACAAAAGCACAGTCATCAGATTCATTGAAAACAGATAATAAAGTTACATTTTCCGCTTATGCAGAACTCTTTTATACCTACGATTTTAATGAGCCGGGTAATCATATGCGTCAAAACTTTTTATATTCCTATAACAGGCATAATGAAATGAACCTCAATCTGGGATTGGTTAAAGCCAACTATCAGAGTGAAAATCTCCGTGCCAATGTAGCTTTAATGGCTGGAACTTATGCCCAGGATAATATGGCTGCTGAACAAAATGCACTGCGCTATGTAAACGAAGCCAATGTAGGGATCAAAATCTCGAAAAATAAAAATTTATGGATTGATGCAGGGATCATGCCTTCTCATATTGGCTGGGAAAGTGCTATAGGAAAGGATAATATCAATCTGACCAGAAGTTTTGCCGCAGAAAATTCTCCTTATTTTGAAACAGGTGCTAAAATTTCTTATACCTCAGATAACGGGAAATGGTTTTTAAGCGGATTAGTCCTGAATGGCTGGCAACGTATCGCTAAACCGGAAGGAAACCAAAGTATTTCTTTCGGACATCAGGTGACTTATAAACCAAGTGAAAAAATCACGCTGAACAGCAGCTCGTTCATCGGGAATGATAAAGCAAAGGATGATAAAAGAATGCGCTATTTCCATGATTTGTATGGAAGTTTCCAGCTGACAGAACAATTTTCTGCGGTGTTGGGATTTGATATCGGAGCGGAGCAGAAATCAAAAGGAAGCGAGCAGTATAACATCTGGTACAGCCCGAATATTCTCATGAAATACCAGTTTGACAACAAATGGGCACTGGCTGGAAGATTAGAATATTACAATGATAAAAATGGAGTTATTATCAACACCGGAACTCCAAATGGATTTCAGTCCTTTGGATATTCTCTCAACGTAGATTATGCGATCTTTAAAAACGTGGTTTTCCGTACAGAGGCAAGAGGTTTTACTGCTAAAGATGCCATTTTTGCAAAAAATGATGAATTTAAAAAAGGAAATTTCTTCATTACAACAAGCCTTGCAGTCTGGTTTTAGAAATCAGTTTAACCACGATTAAAGGTGTTTAAAGTAAAATTAAAAAGAATAAAATCAATGTCATCAGCAAAAGATTTTTTAGAACTTATCCAGAAATCCCGTAAAGGAAAATTCAAAATTTATATCGGGATGAGTGCAGGTGTAGGAAAGAGTTTCCGTATGCTTCAGGAAGCACATTCTCTTTTGCGAAATGGCATTGATGTAAAGATTGGGTATATTGAAACCCATGGCCGTGAAGAAACCGAAGCTCTGGTAGAGGGGCTTCCTCAAATTGAAAGAAAATCGGTTTTTTATAAAGGAAAGAATCTTGAAGAAATGGATCTTCAGGCTATCATTAATGAACATCCTGAAGTCGTTTTGGTTGACGAGCTGGCTCATACCAATGTAGAAGGTTCTAAAAATAAAAAAAGATGGCAGGATGTACTGGAAATCCTGGATAACGGGATCAATGTCATCAGTGCCATGAATATCCAGCACATTGAAAGTCTGAATGAAGAGGTAAAGAAAATTACAGGAGTAGAAGTAGCAGAGAGGGTTCCGGATAAAATACTGGCACTCGCCGATGAAGTGGTGAATATAGACCTTACCGCTGATGAACTGCTGACCCGTTTAAAAGAAGGAAAGATTTACAAAAAGGAAAAAATTCAGACTGCGCTCAGCAATTTCTTCCAAAGCGGACATATTCTCCAGCTTCGTGAGCTGGCTTTAAAAGAAGTGGCTACCCATGTGGAAAGGAAGGTAGAAACTGAGATTAAAACTGAAAATTTTAAACCCATAAAATTTCTTGCCTGTATCAGCAGCAATGAGAGAATTGCCAAAACAATTATCAGGAAAACAGCGAGATTAGCCAGTTACTATAACAGTCCATGGACTGTTTTGTACGTTCAGAAACCTTCTGAAAATCCGGAAAAAATTGCACTCGATAAACAGCGGTATTTAATTAATAATTTTAATTTAGCACAGGAATTAGGGGCAAAAGTAGTCCGGATCAAAGAAAGCAGTGTTCATAACGGAATTCTGGAATATGTGATTGCTCATAATATCACAACGGTCTGCATTGGGAAGCCTCATGCCAGTTTCTGGCAGCGGATGTTGGGGTACAGCTGGATCTATACTCTGATGAACAGATTGAATGAGAGACAGATAGATATTATTATTTTATCTTAAAAAATAATGAAACTTAAAACGAAACTTACCTTAGGCGTTGGCCTTTTATTTCTGCTGATCGTTCTGCTTTCAGTGATAGGTTCTGTATATATTAATAAATTAAAATCCGATACTGAAAAGATCCTTACTGCCAATTACAACAGTCTGGAGTTTTCCAAAAATATGCTTCTGGCACTGGATAATATCAGTACAGACAGTACCGTTGCGGTAGCAGATTTTCAGAAAAATAATAAACTTCAGGAAAAAAATCTTACTGAATTCGGAGAAAAAGAAGCCACTCAGAATCTGAATCTTCATTTCAACAGCTACCTGAAAGCTCCTGATATTCATAAAGAGAAACTCATCCGTGAAGATCTGGCCAAGATTATGTCTTTAAATATGAAAGGGATAGAACGAAAGAGTGATATCGCGATCATTACGGCAGAAAATGCCACTTTCTGGATTGTAAGTTTAGGAACGGTGTGCTTTCTGATTGCTTTTATTTTGCTTTTCAATTTACCACAAACGATTGCAGAGCCAATCAATCAGTTAACCTTCAGTATCAAACAAATTGCTGATAAAAATTATAGTGAAAGAGTTCATTTTAAAGGAAGTGAGGAATTCAACAGCCTGGCAGAATCATTCAACAGTATGGCGGAGAAACTTCAGGAGTACGAAAGCAGTACACTTTCTAAACAACTGATGGATAAAAAACGGATCGAAACATTGGTTAACAATATGCATGATGCGGTGATTGGCCTGGATGAAAATCATTTTATCTACATGATCAATGATGAAGCTTTGAAGATTACGAACCTTCACAAGGAAGAAATTATTGGAAAAACTGCCCATGAAGTAGCCATCAACAATGATCTGATACGTGAACTGCTGAAAAATATAGACCATCCGGTAAAAGATCCTATCAAGATTGTCCGTGATAATAAAGAAAACTATTTTGAACAGGATGTTATCCCCATCAATATTGTTAAAACCGGCGAAAAGGAAAAAAAATATATTGGAAAGGTAATTTTGCTGAGAAATATTACCCCTTTTAAAGAATTGGATTTCGCTAAAACGAACTTCATTGCAACGATTTCCCATGAATTAAAAACTCCAATTTCAGCAATAAAAATGGGCGTACAGCTTCTGGGAAATCAGAAATTTGGGGAACTGAACGAACAACAGCAGGAATTGTTGAAAAGCATTAATGAAGATGGACAGCGTTTACTGGATATTACAGGTGAGCTGCTTAATCTTTCCCAGGTAGAATCCGGAAATATCAGACTTACTGTGGAAAAATGCTCTCCTAAAGACATTGTACAGACCGCTGTTAAAAATGTTGAAAAGCTTGCCGAACAGAAAAATATCTCCATCAGTACAGAATATCTGCTGGAAGATAGTGATGCTGTGACAGCAGATTTTGATAAAACAGTCTGGGTGATGAATAACTTTCTAACCAATGCCGTAAAGCATTCTTTCCAGGATGAAAATATTAAGATCGTGGTAGAAAAACTGAATTCATTGATTCAGTTCAGTATTATTGATACCGGAAGCGGGATTGATGAAAAATACCACCGCCAGATCTTTGACCGCTATTTTCAGGTTCCCGGAGAACATCAGAATGGAACAGGCTTAGGTTTGGCCATTTCAAAAAACTTCATTGAGAAACAACACGGAGAAATAGGAGTGAAGAGTTCTCTGAATAATGGAAGTACTTTTTACTTCAGACTGCCGGTTTCATAAGGATTATTGTTATATTTTAGTGTCATAGAATTTAAAGAACTTATAACGGTGAATATCAAAACTATTGCTTTCTTTTTTGGATTTATAATCGCTAACTTTTGTTATGGTCAACAAGAATTTCGTGAAAATTTTACTTTAAAACTTCCGGTTGATTCTGTGAGGTATTACCAGCAGGAAGTCAAAAAATCTCCTTATTTTGTTAAGGAAAATACTCTGCAAATTTATCCTGGTGAACACTTATTTATTGAAGCAGAGGTTAAAAACGGAAAACTGGGATCTATGAAGGTGGTTAAAAAGAATGTAAACCCGTCAAAGACCATAGAAATAGAGTTTTCACAGGATGTTGAAAATAGAAAACATAAAGGAATGATGCTTCAGGTAAGTAATCCCTTTGATAAAAATCTCTTATATGATGCAATGATGTATACTGTAGGAAAAAGCCAATGGGTTGAAACCTCAATTCTTCCGGTAAAACCGAAGTTAATAGGCTTTGAGTTATGGAACGACGTTATTATTACCCTTGTCCTTCATGACTGGAGATTACAAAACTGACAATCCTATTCTTTATATTTACGATAAAAATTGAAATGAGAAAAACCTTAGGATTTATATTATTTTCAGTTGTATTGAGTATTCAGATTTCTGCTCAGACCTTCACATTAGAACAGTTTAAAGGTTTCAATAAGCTTAGCATGGATGAGTTTAAAAAGGAAATGAAACAGCAAAAGTTCAAGTTTTATGACAGAACTGAAGGGCTTGGTTTCGCTTTAACCGAATATGAAGCCCCCGATTATACCTCAAAAATTGGGAAATTTGAATATGCTGAAGAAAAGTCAGAAGACAGAATTGAATTTGAGTTTAAAACAAAGAAAGAATATGATCAGTACCTTACACTGATTTTAGCCGACGGATATAAACCAACTGAGAGAGGAAAAATCATTACCAAAGAACCATATGTAGATTACTACAAGGATAAAGAACATATCAGGCTGATTCTGCCAAAGACAGGAGAAAGTTCTCCCTATACTATTATTGTTTTTAAGTAAAATATGAATTTTGAGACAGATTCGAAAAACATAAAAAGGCTGCGAATAATTTTCGCAGCCCTTTTTTATAACATTTACAAGTCTACTCTTTAATAAACTTCTGTACAATTACATTCTCTTTCGTGAAAGCTTTTAGAATATAATTTCCTTTGGAAAGTTCTGAAACAGGGATTGAGTTTCCTATTACGCTTAATGAACGGATAATTCTTCCAGCTGTATCATAGATTTCAGCTTTTACAATTTCATTTTTAGATTGAATATTTAAAATATCCCTTACAGGGTTAGGATAAATCGAAATACTGGTGTTTTCCTTATGGGTTTCTGCTGTTGCCAATATATTTTGAACGCTTGTCGTATAAGTATTGGTAATAATCGGATGGTTGTAATCAAAATAGATTTTAGCTGTATTGCTGAAGCTGTTCCCAATATTTAAGGTAGATTTTGTTTTAATCTTAAATGAAATATATCCGTCATTATTGGCATCATCAAAAGGCAGTTGGATGTTTTCAAAGATGAATTCTACGGTATTCGGATTGGTAATTCTTGTAACAAAATTATGACTTCCGTTTAACGCTACCAGGGAAGAAATATCAAATTTAGTAATGTCGATTTCATCTTTCACCACAATATTCTTTGCATTGGCTGTTCCTGTATTTTCAAATCGGATCAGGTAATGCACATAATCTCCCACCTGAATTTGGGTGATAGAAGTTCCTTCCAGACAGGTTTTATCATTGGGATCAAAAGAGTTAACAACCGTTTGGTTTAAAGTAAAGCTATTGTCAGCAGGTGTTTCATCAGTTGCACCATTGATCTGTGCCGTGTAATGTAGAATATCGTCACCATGTAAAGGTGGAGTTTGTGTTGGGGTATTTAGTTTTAAAACTACCGTGATCTCTTTCAACTCTGAAGGAAGAAGATTGGTGAAATTCCATGTTAAAATGCCTGTAGATTGTGTATTGGGAGAAACTGTTGCATTCAGGAAATTCATAAGGTTATCATCGAAATTGAAAACAATATTTCCTGATTGGGTAACTGTTCCTTTGTTTTTGTAAACAATTTTATATTTTGTGTCAAATCCCGGAATAGCAGCTGTAACAGGGATGATTAAGACTTCAAGATCATTGTGCGTTCCGTTGCCCATTAAACAGAAATTTTGAGTCAATGGGCTTATTTGTGCCGGAAAGTTTACTGTCAAAGTACTTGGAGATATCGTCCAATAGGTCGGGTTCTCTAAAATCGGGGTAATCGTATGAGTTCCTGCCTGTAAAGGAATAGAATAATTTCCTGACGAATCAGCGATCATGTTTCCGGAAGCAGAGCCGCTCGTAATCGAAAATTTTTGAAAAGATTTGTTAACATCATTGGGATCACAGCCATTGTTGTTAATATCATATTTTGTAGTACCATTAACTTTATAATAAGTACCACCCGGTGTGAATGAGCAATAAGAATTTAAGTTTATAGTATTGAGAAAGTTCGAAGATAGATAATTACTAATCGGTGCTAAATCATCATTGTCACAACAGATATATTTAAGATTAGGATTGTTATTATTAATATGAAACCAAGATGTGACGTTCAATACAGTTCCTCCGCTTTTCAGGTTAATATTTTTCAGAAGTGCATTGTCATAGATCGTTATATTTTCCAATAAAGGATTCATACTTAAATCCAGTGTTGTAAGACTATTATTTAAAGTACTAAACTGTCTTAAAGCCGGGAAAATAGAAAGATCTATAGCTGTTAAACCTGTAGACTGTAACCCGAGAGATTCTATGTTCGTTGTACCGACCAGAGATAAGGTGGAAATCGGACTTTGTGAAAGATATACCGTATCTAAATTTTGTAAATTATGTAACTGAAGTGTTGTTAAAGCATTGCAGCTATAAATTCCCAGATTATTCAAATTCGTACAACCGGTCAAATTTATATTATTGGTTGAAGAGCTGTTTCTGATTTGAAGCCATTCCAGATTACTCATATTACTAAAATCTAATGATTGAACATTAGTTTTATTGATCTCCAAAGATTTCAAATTAGGACAAAGACTTACATTAATGGCATTGATAGGCTGAGCAGAATTCAAATTATTAATGAGCAGACTTTTTAATGAATTGCTCTGCAGGTTGTAGCCCGTAATATTATTATGCTCGGAAGACATCGTTGCTAAAGATGTACAACCTGCAATATTCAGAGAAGTTAATTGTGAATTATAGTTAATTGCTAAAGCAATGAGATTAGTCATCGTACTTACGTCAACCGCAGATACAGAAGTCCCGAATAGATACAGATCTGTTAAATTAGTAAAGCTTTTAATCCCTTCGATAGACTGAATATATACTCTGTTTCCATAATAAAGATCAGACAGCTTTACAATATTATTAGCTTCACTTTGCTGTATAATACCGTCATTATTGGTATCAACGGGAATACTGCTTCCATACTGATCTTTTGCATAGCCATTGCTGTAATCAGCCGCTAATAAAAAGTTTTTGAAAGCCGGATCAGGGATATTCACATTTTGTGCCTGAAACATCGCAAAAATCATCATAGAAATGATGAGGTAGATTTTTTTCATGTATTATTAGTTAATGGTTATTTGTTGTGATTTGAAAACAAAAATAAACCATTAAGAGGAATATCTTAATGGTTTAGTAAATAATTATTAAAAATAATTGTTATTTCTCAATCAGATCTAGAAACTGCTGCTCATCCAAAATCGTAATTGTTCCGATATCCTGAGCTTTTTTCAGCTTGCTTCCGGCTTTTTCACCTACTACAAGATAGTTGAGGTTCTTGGATACAGCAGAAATATTTTTTCCACCGTGCTTTTCTACCATTTCCTCAGCAGATTCTCTGGTGAATAATGATAGTTTTCCGGTGAAAAGGAAAGTTTTTCCTTCCAGAACATTGGATAGTACTTCATTCGTGCTTTCTCCTTTTACAAGCTGCACACCATAGGATTTTAAACGCTCGATCATCAGTATATTTTCAGAATTCTGGAAGAACTCAACAATGCTTACTGCAATCTTGCCCCCGATATCTTCTACCTGGCAAAGCTCTTCAACAGTTGCATTCTTTAATTCCTCAATAGTCGGGAAGTTTTTGACCAGTTTCTTGGCAACTGTTTCTCCCACATGTTTGATCCCGATTCCGTATAATACTTTCTCAAAAGGAATTTCTTTAGATTTTTCAATTCCTGTAATAATATTCTGAGCAGATTTCTCAGCCATTCTTTCCAAAGGAAGAAGCTGTTCTTTCGTTAAAACATAAAAGTCTGCAGGATTCTCAATTAATTTTTCTCTGTAAAGCTGTTCAATAGTTTCGCTCCCCAGATTATCAATATTCAAAGCTTTTCTGGAAACATAATGAATCATTCTTCCCACTACCTGTGGCGGACAGTGAAGTTCATTCGGACAGAAATGAATAGCCTGGTCTTCAATCTTTACCAGCTCAGTACCACATTCAGGACAATGTTTGATGTATTCTATTTCCTTGCTTTCTTCCGTTCTTTTATCAGTATTTACGCCTACAATTTTCGGAATAATTTCTCCCCCTTTTTCCACATACACAAAGTCGTTTTCATGAAGATCCAGTTTCTTGATGATATCCTCATTATGGAGAGAGGCTCTTTTTACGATCGTTCCGGCCAGTAAAACAGGCTTAAGGTTGGCAACAGGAGTAATAGCACCCGTTCTTCCCACCTGATAAGATACACTTTGAAGCTCTGTTTCTACCTTTTCTGCTTTAAATTTATAAGCCATTGCCCAACGGGGAGATTTGGCAGTATAACCAAGCTGTCTTTGCTGTTGTAATGAATTAACCTTCAATACAATCCCGTCAATTTCAAAAGGCAGATTATGGCGTTCAGTATCCCAGAATGTAATAAATTCCTGTACCTCAGCCATCGTTTTACATAATTTTGCCTGCTGAGAAGTTTTGAATCCCCAGCTTTGAGCCTTTTGAAGCAGCTCCCAATGGGTTTCTGCCGGAATATCTTCAGAGATAAACTGATACAGTACTGAAGAAAGTCCACGCTTTCTTACCTCAGCACTGTCCTGCATTTTCAGGCTTCCACTGGCGGTATTTCTAGGATTCATGAAAGGATCAAGACCTTCCTCTTCGCGCAGTACATTAAGTTTATCAAAGTTTTTTCTGGTCAGATAAATTTCTCCGCGCATAAAAAACTGAGCAGGGAAATCACCTTTTAAAGTCAGAGGAATGTCTGAAATGGTACGTACATTCGGAGTAATTTCGTCTCCCTGGAAACCATCTCCACGGGTAACAGCCTGTGACAGTTTTCCGTTTTCATAAAGAATAGAAATGGAAGCACCGTCATATTTCAGCTCGGCTACAAATTCTACAGGGTCTTCAATGGTTTTGATAATTCTCTTTTCCCAGTCTTCAAGATCATCAAAATCATAAGAATTATCCAGAGAGTACATTCTGAATTTATGCTGAATGGTAGGGAAAACCTTAGTGACACCACCACCTACACGTACCGTAGGCGAGTTCTCATCATAAAATTCCGGATACTTGGCCTCCAGATCCTGAAGTTCCTGCAGAAGCATGTCGAATTCAAAATCTGTAATGGTGGGAGTATCCAGTTGATAATAGTTGTCGTTATGCTGGTGAAGCTCTTTGCGGAGCTGTTCTATCTTTTGTTGAATGTTTTCAGACATTGCTTTTCTATCTTTTGAGCAAAAATAACCAAAGTAATTGCATTTAAAAAATAACAGAATAAAATAGTACAGGAAAATTAAAAATATGTAACATGCTTTAATAGGTTGATTGTGTTGTAAATAAAACACTTGTTTAAAGTAATTTAACATAACGTTCTGATTTAATTAAAAAAATGTTAAAGCTTTCTTAAACACCCAGCCTTTAAAGTCAAAATACCTTTGCACATCTGATTGAAAGAAACCTCAACGTGATCTATTAACATGAAAATCAAAGAGGTTTCCTGATGAACATCAAAAAATTAATCATAAAGATCTTCGGAAGAAATGAAAAAAGTAAAGATTGTACTGGGATTATTGTTTTTAGGGCTTGGGACAATGGCGTATGCACAGACCACACAGGCTTCTATTGTAGGGAAAGTTACCGGACCGGGAAGTACGGCTCAGGAAAAAGTGAAAGTAACGATTGTGAATGAGTCTACAGGATTCAAAACGGAAACGGAAACAAACTCAAAAGGGGAGTATATTTTTAAGGAAATTCCTCTTGGAGGCCCTTATACAGTTATTGTAAACGATGATAAAAAAGAAGGTTACAATGTGAACTTTGGAGATCAGGTTACTGTAAATATGGATCTTGGCAGCGAGAAACAAATTGAAGAAGTAAAGATTACGGGAAATCTTAAAAACAAGATCGGAAACCTTGGAGCTGCTACAGCAATTTCTGCTAAAAATATCAGTATACTTCCGGTAAACGGACGAAACTTTGCGAATCTTGCCGAATTATCACCATTAAGCGGAAAAGGCGGAAACCTTTCCGGACAGCTTGGATCTTCTACAAACTTTACTATTGATGGAATGACAGCTAAAAACCCTACTTCTGCAGGAGCTACTACCAGCCGAAGTGGTGCACCATTCTCCATCTCCATTGAAGCGGTACGTGAATTCAAAATTACGACCAACCAATATGATGTGACATTGGGAAGAAGCGGAGGAGGAACCGTAAGTGCCGTTACCAAATCAGGAACCAATAAATTTTCAGGAAGTGCCTGGGAATATTTAAGAACCAACTGGCTTTCCAGTCCGTATGATATCAGAGGAAACAAAAGAGATAATGATTTCTCTACTTCTCAGTTCGGATTTTCATTGGGAGGTCCCATCATTAAAAATAAATTACATTTCTTCGTAGCCTGGGATCACCAGCTGGATTCAAGACCTTTGATCATTGCCGATATCAAATCTCCTGATGATGAGAAGAGATTCAATACAACAACTCAGACGCTAAATCAATTTGTGGATATTGCAAGAGCAAAATATGGAGTGGGAAGCGGTCCTCAGTTTGGAAGTTTTGACAAAGTAAGAAACTCAGATGCAGGATTTTTACGTTTAGACTGGCAGATCAATGAGAAGCACTTATTAACATTAAGAAATAACTTCACCTATGACCTTAATAAAAACGGGTTGGGTGATAATACCAATATCAATTTCTTTGAATCTTACGGAAACGACAAAAATCTTGATAACAGCTTATTGTTAACCTTAAGATCAAATCTGAAACCTAATTTAACCAATGAATTAAAGGCTCAGTATCTTTATACTTTCCAGGACAGTTACCAGAACAATCAGCTGGGGAAACCTGTTCCAAGAGCGATTGTTGAAGGAGTAGCTTCAAGTGCCGGATCTACCAATATTCAGATCGGAGGACACCGTTTTGCTCAGGAAAGCTTTAGAAATAATGTATTCCAGATTGTAGATAACTTGTACTATAATACAGATAAGGTAAAATATACTTTCGGAGCTGATTTGATGTATACAACTGCAAAATCGGTCTACGGAAGTGAAGTAAACGGAAGATTCCACTTCCAGGGAATGGGTAACTTTGATGCGATGACCCCTTACAGATTCTATAGAGAAGTTCCTTTGATGGAAGATCCTTCTGTAAGATCAAATATCTGGAATCTCGGTGTCTATGGACAGTTTCAGACGAAAGTGGCAAAAGGTCTTGACTTAATGGCTGGTTTGAGATTAGACTATGGAGGGTATCCTAAAGCAGAATTCAACCAGAAACTGTTTGATGAGATGGGAATCAGAACTGATAATCAGATCAAATCATTTGTGATTCAGCCAAGGTTTCAGTTTGACTGGAATATCAATGAAGGAAATAAAGACTTCCTGAAGTTCGGTGCCGGAATTTTCTCTTCCGATATCAACAATTATATGATCATCAACAACCTTGTATTCGATGGAAAACATTTGGCTACAGTGGATGTAACGGCTAAAGATGTTCCGTTCCCGGATTTTAACAGTTATAGAGATGATTACAATTCGGTTCCTTCACTTTCTCAGAAGCAGATTCCAACCATCAATTATACAGGGAAAGATGCAAAAATTCCAATCGTTTATAAAGCAAATATCTCTTATACTCACTTCTTCAATGAAAGATTCAGAGCAGGAATTGCAGGATACATGGCTTTAGGTAGAAACAACTACTATTATTACGACAGAAACATGGTGGCAAATCCTTTCTTTACATTGGCTAATGAAGGCGGAAGAGGTGTATTCATTCCTACAGGTGCCATTACGAATAATGCCAATAACAGTGTAAGTTTCGACTGGAAACAGGGAAGAATCAATAATAATTTCGGAAGAGTATTGGAATTGGTGAGTGATGGTAAAGTAAACCAGTTCTCATTCGTCATAGATACAAGTTATCGTTATTGGAAAGACGGAGAAATCACAGCGAGTTATACATGGTCTGATATCAAAGACAATACCTCTTACAACGGAAACGTAGCGAACTCAGCGACATTGTCCACCATGATTCAAAGTGATCCGAGAGATTTAAGAATGACCTATTCTGATAACCAGTTCCGTAATAAAGTGGTTATTTATGGTAACTCTCCAACCATTGCAGGATTTACCCTAGGAATCAGATACTCAGGAATTGGAGGAACCCGTTTCTCTGCAACAACAGGAGGAAATATCAATGGTGACTTCGTAGATTCCAATGACCTTGCTTTCATCTTCCCGAATCTTACCAAATCCATTCTGGATGATCCACAGGTAGGGCAGGCTCTGAAAGATTATATCAACGAGTATAATGGTAAAATTGCAGAACGTAATGGAGGTAAAAATGGCTTCTATGGCGTTTGGGATGTACGTGTAGCGAAGAAAATTAAATTTGATAAAGTAGGCGCTTTTGAACTTTCTGTTGATATCTTCAATGTGGCAAACCTGCTTAATAAAGAATGGGGCGTAAACAACTCATATGGAAATACTTCTCTGTATAAAGTAACCAAATTTAATAAGGAGACCATGCAGTATGAATATACTAAAAACGTAAGTGGAGGAGGTTTGGTTCCAATGTCTGGAAATCCATACCAGATCCAGATTGGGGCGAAATATTCCTTTTAACAATTATCTTGTGTAACCACTGAAGGCATAAAAGAAAATGAGGCAGCTGTAAATCTTACTTAGCTGTAGTCTGTAAATCTTTTATGTCTTTGTGGTTTTTATTTATTAATAACTACCTTTATCAGGAAGTTTCACAACTTTATTTTTAATAATTTAAATTATATTATGAAAAATTTTATCTTAGGGTTAGCAGTTTTAAGTACAGTTATGATGAAAGCACAAACCCAGATTATTGCCCATAGAGGATATTTCCAGGCCCAGCCTCCTACAACGGAGAATTCACTTCAATCATTGGAAAATGCTCAGAAATTAAAAATATATGGGTCTGAATTTGATGTAAGGATGACAAAAGATGGTGTATTGGTCATCAACCATGATGAGCACCACGGTAAAATGGAAATTTCAGAAATGAACTTCAAAGAATTGGAAGCATTGAAATTATCCAACGGAGAAAACTTTCCTACGTTAAAAGATTATTTAAAGCAAGGAAAAAAAGACAAATCTCTGAAGCTTATTGTTGAGATCAAACCAGCCAAGACTCCTGATATTGAAAATGAGATTACTCAAAAAACAATCAAAATGATCAAAGATATGAAGCTGGAATCTCAGAGTGAGTTTATTTCATTCAGCCTTAATATCTGTAAAGAGATCAAAAAATTAGCTCCATCATTTAAAGTTCAGTACCTGAACGGAGAACTGTCTCCTGAGCAGATCAAAAAAGAAGGACTGGATGGGATGGATTACCACTACAGCGTTTTCCAGAAAAATCCTACATGGATTGCTGAAGCAAAAGGATTAGGATTAATCACGAATGCCTGGACAGTAAACGATGTTGCTGTTTATGATGAATTAAAAAAACAGGGAATCGGATTCGTAACCACCAATATTCCTGATCAGTTAAAGAATAAATAACCGTTGGAAATTTCTCACAAAGAGTACAACCGAAGTACGAAATATTCCCCTCCTCTGGAGGGATGGCAAAAATTCAAAGAATTTTTGACGGGGTGGTTTAACGAAATTTTTTAATCATCTCAACAGATAACCAATAATTTACACAGTCTGCCCTTTCAAAGAGGCAGACTGTTTCTTTTTACAGCCTAAGCTCTTCTTTTTAGTGATTGTAAAAGAAGGAGTATCACTAAGATGATGTTTATTTATTGTAAATCAGTTAATTGTGTTTGTTTTGTATTATTATCTCAAGGAAAGACAATAAAGATACATAAATACCGCTGCAGACAGGTATTAAAAATAATTAATTGATTAATTTCTTGATAATTAGTTATTTGTGTAATGTTATTAAGGTTGCATTAATATATGGTTTAATTATTTTTTAAGAAACGTTAAAATTGTGTTAAGGCCATCCTTGTAATGTCGTTTTAATTTTGCGCAAACAAAAAGAAATGCGTAAAGAGACACAAAAACTGCTGGTTTTGTCGCTGTTAGGATGTATCAGTGTCAACCTGGCAGCTCAGCAGAAAGTAAAAAAAGATACCGTTAAAGGTCTTGATGAGGTAGTGGTTACTGCTTTGGGGATTAAAAGGCATGACAGAGCTTTGGGATATGTTGCGGAAAAAGTAGATGCCAAAACATTTGAAGAAACCCAGAACAACAACTGGGCACAATCCATGGAAGGAAAAGTGGCGGGTCTTAAAATTCAGACTGCAGGTGCAGGACCGCTTGGGACTTCCAGAATTACGTTGAGAGGTGAAAAATCCATTATGATGGATCATAACTACGCGCTGATCGTTGTAGATGGTGTTCCATTGGGAAATTCTACTACAGGTTCCGGTACTGCAGCCTATGGAGCAGGTTCCGGAGGAGATGTTCCAATTGATCTTGGAAATGGACTGAACAGTATCAATCCGGATGATATTGAATCTGTAACGGTTTTAAAAGGTGCTTCTGCTGCCGCATTATACGGATCACGTGCTGCCAACGGAGCATTAATGATTACCACAAAATCCGGAAAAACAAAAAACGGAAAACTGAGAGTAGCCTTCAATTCTTCCTCCAGCTTTGATTCCGTATTAAAGTGGCCGGACTGGCAGTATGAATACGGGCAGGGAACTCTCGCAACCAATACAGCAGGAAATTTTTACTACTCTTATGGTCTTTCCCCGGATGGCCCAAGTACGGGTGGTACAAGTAGTGCTTTCGGACCTAAATTTGCCGGCCAGTATTACTTCCAATATGATCCTAATGTAATGGGACAAAGTAAGGAAAGACAATTGTGGAGACCTTACGAAAATAATATCAAAGGTTTCTGGAGAACAGGTTCTACCTATTCCAACAGCATTTCCGTAGAAAGCTCCAACGAGAAAACAAGCTTCAGATCTTCACTTACCTACCTTAATAACGAGTGGATGATGCCGAATACAGGCTTTGACAGATTCAATTTCGCCTTATCTTTTGCACATCAGCTAACTAAAAAATTAAAAATCTCTACAAAATTTGCCTATAACACTACTTCCAGTGACAACCTTCCTGCGACGGGATACAACAACCAGTCAATTTCTTATTTCATGATCTTCCAAAATCCCAATGTGGATTTGGAATGGTATAAACCGATCTGGAAACCAGGACAGGAACAGGTTGATCAAATCCATCCTTTCAGCTCCTTTATTGACAATCCTTATATGATCGCTTACGAAATGTTGAATGGGGTCAGAAAAAAGACCATTACAGGAAACATTACAGCAGATTATCAATTTAATAAAAATTTCAGTTTAATGCTGAGGTCAGGTATTGAAATTCTGAATGAAAAAAGAACAACCAAAAGACCATGGAGTTCTGCAAATTACCTGAAAGGTTTCTACAGAGAACAGTTCATCAAAAATCAGGAATATAACAATGACGTTTTATTCTCTTACAAAGGAGATTGGAATAAATTCAGTATTTCTGCCTCAGCAGGAGGAAGTATCCGTTATAATGAATACCTGATGACAGATTATCAGGCAATCGGATTGAAAACGGCCGGAGAATACAGCCTTACCAATGCACTTTCTATTCCGGTTAAATATCCGGCACCAAGAGACAAACATGTAGACAGTGTTTATGGATTATTAACGCTGGGATATGACAATAAAATATTTGTGGACGTTACCGGAAGAAATGACTGGAGTTCTACGCTTCCAAAACAAAACAGATCTTTCTTTTATCCTTCAGTAAGTACCAGTTTCATTCTTTCAGACATTTTTAATCTGAAAAGTAATAACCTGAACTTATGGAAGCTAAGAGCTTCATGGGCGAAAGTAGGAATAGACAGTGATCCTTATCTTTTGGATAACTACTATACAGCAAGTAATATCACTGGAAGTGTAATAGCGCCTACAACTTTTAATAATCCTTCCCTTAAACCTGAAAAAAATACCAATATAGAAGCCGGTATGGATTTCAGCCTTTTCAAAAACAGATTGAACCTTAATCTTACCGCTTACCAGAATTTCAGTGAAAACCAGATTGTCCCGGTATCATTACCCACTGAAACCGGATATTCCAAAAGGATAATCAATGCCGGAAAAATCCGAAACAGAGGTCTTGAACTTTCAGCCGATATCTTAGCGGTAAAAAGCAAAGACTTCTCCTGGAAAGTAGGGGGAAACTGGTCTACCAACGAAAACAGAGTGATGACGTTACCTGAAGGATTTGATGGTATCGTTTCCAATGTTGGAGATGTAGTATTCTATAAAATGGAAGTAGGAGGTTCTTTGGGTGATATGTATGGATTTAAATTATTAAGAACTCCGGACGGAAAAGTAATTTACGGAGATAATGGACTTCCCGCCAGACCTGCAGATATTGAAAAAGTAGGAAATGCCTTCCCGAAATGGAGAGCTGGTCTTCAGAATGATTTCAGAATTAAAAACTTTACCATCAGTTTCTCATTTGACGGACAATATGGTGGTATCGCTTACTCACAGTCACATCACAAAATGTCTGAGCAAGGTAAGCTGAAATCCACACTTCCGGGAAGAGACAATCCAGGTGGAATGATTGTGGGAGACGGTGTTGTTCAGAATCCTGACGGATCTTTCAGCCCGAATATAAAAGGAGTACTGGTATCTTCTTATTATGGAGACTACTATAGAAGAGCCAATGTAGAAACCAACAGTTTCAGCACAGATTTTATTAAGCTGAGAGATGCCAGAATTGCCTATTCTTTCCCGAAAGAAACCATAAAATCTATAGGTCTGGATGATCTTACGATTGCCATTTTCGGAAAGAACCTGTGGATGTGGACAAAGTTCCCACTTTTTGATCCTGAAGTCGCTACACTGGATAATGCAACCATTACTCCGGGAGTAGAGATGGGACAGCTTCCAACCGCAAGAACCGTTGGGTTTCAGTTAAATCTTAAATTCTAAAATCTTTAAAAATGAAAAAAATAATCATACATCTGACATTGGTCGCTTCTGTTTTCATGCTTCAGTCCTGTGACAGAACATTCGATGAAATGAATACAGATACCAGTAAGGTTAAAAATCCGTCAGTAGGAAGTCTTCTTGCTCCCATCCAGTATGAAATGGGAAGCTATGGCTATAACAGAGCCGATGATTTCACTTTTGATATCATGCAGATCGCTTTAGACTTTCCCAATGAAGGAAATTCCTACAGCAGATACTATATGGACGAAAAAAGTGGAAACGGATACTGGAATACTTCTTACAGATGGCTTAAGCAGGTAAGTGACCTGAAAAAATATGCAGCCAAAGAACAGAATAATAATTACCTGGCTATTTCAATGGTTCTGAATGCGTGGATTGCCTCCAATCTTACTGATGCTTTCGGTGATATACCTTTATCTGAAGCAGTGAGAGTTGAAGAAAATATTTTGAAACCAAAATATGATAAGCAGAAAGAGGTCTACATTCAGCTGTTAAACGATCTGAAAACAGCCAATTCACTATTCAATACAAACCAGGCATTAGCAGAAACAGATTTGTTTTACAATGCCAATACTAACAGCCAGACCGGTATCTTAGGATGGAAAAAATTCTGTAACTCCTTATCATTAAGATTACTGACCAGAATTCTAAGCAGAAACGGAGAAGTGAATGTGTATGAAAGAATTCAGGAAATTGTCAATAATCCTGCTCAATACCCTATTTTCCAGAATAATACAGACAGTGCTGTACTGCCACTTTCGGGAATATCCCCATACTTACCACCAATTGCCCGCCCTCAGGATTTTACCGCTTACAGGGCAGCAGGCGAGTTTTTTGTAAATGCAATGAAAGATAATAACGACCCAAGGCTGAGCATGTTTTTTACGAAAGCGAAGGCCACATCGGGAGAAGATCTTGGTTATAAAGGAGCTCCATCGGGATATGCTTTGGGAACCGCTTTCAACTATCAGCCTTCTAACCTTAACCAAAATCTTGCAAAAGCACCTTTAAAAATTTTAATCATGACCTATTCTGAAGTTCAGTTTATTCTGGCAGAATTGGTGAACAAAGGAATCATCGCAGGAAACCAGCAGACCTACTACGAAACCGGAGTAAAGTCAATTATTGAACAATGGGGAGCAACAGTTCCTGCCAATTATTTCAGTAATACCAAAGTGGCTTATGACGGCTCTCTGGAAAAAATTATGCTTCAGAAATACATTTCCCTGTTTTTTGTAGACCATCAGCAATGGTATGAATACAGACGTACAAAACTGCCTGTGCTTCCTAATAACGGAGGTCTTCAGAACGGAGGGCAGATGCCTGTGAGATTCATGTATCCTACCGCTACAAAAGTGATGAATACGGATAATTATAATGCTGCTGTACAATCCATGGGAGGAGACAATATCAATGTCAAAATGTGGTGGAATAAATAATTTGAGATTTAAAGATTAAAATAATTTAAAAATTAAAATATCATGAGTATCAATATAAAATTTTTAATGCCTTGTGTATTGGTTTCAGCAATGGCGTTTTCACAAGCTTCTGTTTCCGGATATGTATACGAAGACAGCAATAAAAATCAAAAGAAAGAAAACCGCGAAAAAGGAATTGAAGGTGTAGCCGTTTCCAATGGTGTTCAGGTAGTTCTTACGGATAAAAATGGACGATACAGCCTGCCGGTTCAGGAAGATCAGACTATTTTTGTGATCAAACCTTCAGGATATCAGACCGCTTTGAATGCAAATAATCTACCTCAGTTTTATTACCATCATAAACCCAAAGGTTCTCCGGCGGATTTCAAATACAAAGGCGTTGCTCCTACAGGAGATCTTCCCAAAGAATTGAACTTTCCGCTTTATAAACAAAATGAAAACAAAAATTTTGATATTCTTGTTTTCGGTGATCCACAGCCTTACACAGAAAAAGAACTGGATTACTTCAAAAGAGGAATCGTAAATGAAGTGAAGAACACCAAGAAAAATGCTGTGTTGGGAATCAGTCTGGGAGATCTGGTAGGAGACAATCTAAGCCTTCAGAAACCTTATGCAGATGTGATGAAAGAAGTGGGACTGCCTTGGTACAATGTAATGGGAAATCATGATATGAACTATGATGCGAAGGAAGATAACCTTTCCGATGAAACATTTGAGTCGAATTTTGGTCCTGCCAATTACTCTTTCAACTATGGTAATGTACATTTCATCATTCTGGATGATATTCTTTATCCGGATCCGAGAGATGGAAAAGGATATTGGGGAGGATTCCGTGAAGATCAGCTCCAGTTTATTGAAAACGATCTGAAACTGGTTGATAAAAGTAAACTGATCGTTATTTCTTTCCATATTCCGTTGGAGCATAAAAATGAAGACAGCTTCAGAAATGCGGACCGTCAGAAATTATTTGATTTCTTACATCCTTTCCAGAATGTATTGCTTTTGTCAGCACATACTCATATCCAACAACAGATTTTCTATGGCAAAAAAGCAGGCTGGAACGGTATTAAAGAATTACACGAATATAACGTAGGAACTACTTGTGGCGATTGGTATTCAGGAACACCGGATGATGCCGGACTTCCTACTTCAACGATGAGAGACGGAACAGCCAAAGGATATTCATTCATCAGCTTTACAGACAATCAATATAAAGTTAAATACAAAACAGCCGGAAAACCGGAAGACTATCAAATTAAATTATATATTCCAAAAGTGATTCCTTCTTCAAGAACATCAGCAAAAATATTGGCTAATTTCTTTATGGGAAGCAAAAAAGACAAAGTAGAATACAGAATCGATGGCGGTAAATGGGAAGAAATGGAATATGATGAAACCATAGACCCGAATTTTGCCCTTTCTGTTTTCAAATGGGATTCTACGGAGAACATTCTTCCGGGAAGAAGACCTTCCAATCCTGAAATGTCAAAGCATATCTGGGAAGCAGACTTTCCTAAAAAATTATCATTAGGAAAGCACAAAGTTGAGGTGAAAGCTGTAGACATGTACGGAAATGAATTCTCATCTTCAGAAGAGTTTGAAGTGCAGAATTCAATTCAGATTCCTTAAGCTTTTTATTTTTTTTACTATACCTTTTTTAGATTTTGAAGCCGATCCAACAGATCGGCTTCTATTTTTGCTGAAGTTCTTGGAAACCACAAAAGCCACAAAAGGTTATTAATGGTTAGAATAATTTAAAAGTGTAATGATCCTGCATAAAAGTTTATATAAAATGAAATCTACGATTTTCATAAAACTTAAGTGTACTTCTTATACTTAAAGCTAATAGCTTAAAAAACTTAAGTCTCTAAAAACTTTTGTGACTTTTGTGGTTTAAGAAAATATAAGTTTTAATTGCCCTTCCCAATCATTAAAAAACTATTAAATCCGTGTTTTCACCATTTCATAAAAATGTTCTTTCGTAACTTTGTATAAAGAAAAGTATTACTACTATGAATATAAACGGAAAAAATGCCATCGTAACAGGTGGTGGAAGAGGATTAGGAAAAGCTGTAGCATTAGCTTTGGCCAATGAAGGAGTAAACGTTGCCATTACAGGAAGAAATGAGGAAAACCTAAAAATGACGGTTGAAGAAATCAAAAAACTGGGCGTAAACTCAGCATACGCAGTTTTTTCTGTAGACAATGAAATTCAGGTAAAAGCGGGAATAGAATCTTTAGCAGAACAATTGGGAGGTATTGATATCCTGATCAACAATGCCGGAATCGGAGACTTCGGAAGTATCGAAGAAATGCCTTCTGAAACATGGGAGCAGGTGATTAAAACGAATCTGTTTGGGGTATATTATGCAGCCAAAGCAGTTCATCCATTTATGAAAGCTAAAGGGGAAGGTGATATTGTAAACGTAGCTTCCACAGCAGGTCTTAAAGGAGGTCCGAATATGTCAGCATACGCCGCTTCAAAAGCAGCTGTAGTATCTCTTTCTCAATCTATGATGGCAGAATGGAGAAAACAAAATATCCGTGTGATCACTTTGACTCCAAGTACCATTGCTTCAGATATGAGCATCCAGGGTGGACTTACAGACGGAAATCCTGATAAAGTATTACAGCCGGAAGACTTTGCAGAATGGGTAAGAGATATCCTGAAAATGAACAGAAGAGCGCTGATTGCAAACGGTTCTATTTTCTCTACAAATCCTTAAGAGTTTAAAGTTTACAGTTGTCAGTTGTCAGCAAAGAACTGTTAATCTTCCATGAACAATAAAATTCAATAGGAGCGGGCTTTAGCCCGCTTCTTCTTTTTCCAATCTTAGTGGCTTTAGCCAAAACTTACAATTTCTCTGAAATTCAAAAATCTGTGTCATCTGTGCCATCCGTGGGATAAAAAATCATAACTTAAACTTTCCATATCATATTCATTAATAGAAGCGGGCTTTAGCCCGCTTTCTTTTTTACGTTTCTATTTAGGCTTTAGCCCAAACCTGGAATTTCTTGCATTTCAAAAAATCTGGGAATTTATTTCCAGGTCTCTAATGATAGGTTTTGGCTAAAGCCAATGGTATTGTAATAATTTTGTAGACGGGCTAAAGCCCGCCCCTATTGAATATATGATGGGCAATAATCTGTGCAATCTGTGGGATAAAAATTCCACAAATAAAACTTTCCTATCTTATTCATTCAAAAAAAATAAAAATCCCCGGTTTCAGCCAAAAATCACAACTTCATTTTTTTAACCGTAATAACATTAGTATTTTTGCAGCAAATTAGTCACATGCAAAATTATTTAGAATTCAATTTCAAAATTTCTCCATTACAGCCTTGGAATGAGATTTTAATGGCGGAACTTATAGAAATAGGTTTCGACAGCTTTACAGAAGAAATTGACGGAATTTTAGGATATATTCAGACAGATTTGTTTCAGGAAGAGCAGTTGAAAGCACTTCCGATCTTTGAAAACGAAAATGTAAAAATTGAATATTCTTTCGAAGAAATGCCGAATATCAATTGGAATGAAGAATGGGAAAAGAATTTTTCTCCCATCAATATTGATGATAAGGTATTGATCAGAGCAGAGTTCCATGAATCTGTACCAGGAATGCATGAAATTATCATTCAGCCTAAAATGTCTTTTGGAACCGGGCATCACCCTACTACCCATTTAATGATCCAGCAAATGATGGATATTGATTTCAATGGTAAAAAAGTATTGGATATGGGATGCGGAACTTCCGTATTGGCTATTTATGCAAAACAGCAGGGAGCAGGCGATACAAAAGCCATCGATATTGATGAGTGGTCTGTGGAAAATTCAAAAGAAAATGCTGCAAGAAACAATGTAGAATTGGATATTGAACAAGGAACTGCCGAAAACTTAGGAAAAGAGAATTATGATATTATCCTGGCCAATATCAACAGAAATATCCTTATTTCAGATATCCCGACTTATGTTTCAGTATTGAACAACAGAGGAAAACTATTGCTTTCAGGATTATGTTTCTTTGATGTGGATGATATTCTGGAAGTATGCAAAGAAAGCGGCCTTGAACTTAAAAAGAAATTACAGCGTGAAGAATGGGTAAGTCTTCTGCTTGAAAAATAACACACAAAAAACAAAATACGAATATGAAAACTTTATGGACAGCTTTATTTTTACTGATGCTGCAGTTTTTTACCGCGCAGGAAAATGAAGTATATGCAGATGGAATCTTTGGTTTTGAAGAAAATAAAACGCAGAAAATCTTTACAGACTGGACCCGCGTGAGGTTGGATCCGGGAGTCAATGCTCAGATTATAGACTCATTGCAGGCCAACCAGCAGATCATGATTCTTAAAAAAGAAGATGGGGTTTTAAAGCTGGGCGAAAGAGCTGCTAATTGGTATAAAATCTCTTATCAGAAGGGAGAAAATACAATGGAAGGATATATCTGGGGTGGCAATCTTTCTGTAGGATATCGTAACAAAAATGGCTATGATTTCCTTTTTGGGCTTTCCAAAACGATAGACAGGAAGAATAAAGAATATAATGAGATCCAAAAACAGAATATTGCCGGAATAAAGGTAATGGAAGGAAATACACTCATTGATGAGGTGTATTTTGATACAGGAAGAGGAGAAGAACTGAGTTCAGCATCTTTCAATGTTGAAAGCAATCACAAGCTTCAAAATGTAGAATTCACTCTTAAGGCAATGGTTTCTGGAGAAGCCTGCGGAATTGCAAGCTATGATCAGTATGTTCTTTTTAAAGATAAAAAACTGATTACACTTCCACAATTAACGAACGTAGGGGATGCAGGAGCTTTTTATCACAGTGAAGAATATGTTTTTCCGAATGATAAAGGAGGAATTCCCAACGCATTTATCCTAAAAGTGGAAGATATGGAAGTGGATGAAAAAGACAGAGAGAAAAAGAAAAGCGCTTCCAAAACTTATCTTTGGAACGGAAGTTCCTACAAGCTGAAATAATAGTCTGTATTTCCAATAAATTAAACCGTTGTATCCACAGCGGTTTTTTTGTATAAAGATGGGAAGACTCTTTTACAGTTGGAAAAAATCGAATACATTTAGAAGATAAAAAAGCAAATGGACATACTTGAAGATTTACTTCCCATTCTATTTTCAGTTTTTGTAGGCGGTATCATTGGAATTGAAAGAGAATACCAGTTGAAGTCGGCCGGATTAAGAACAATGATTCTTGTGACGCTGGGAGCCTGTATTTTTACCATGCTATCCATGAGTTTGGGCGGGCCCGGAAGTCCTGACCGTATTGCTGCCAATATTATCACAGGAATAGGATTCGTTGGAGCGGGAGTTATTTTTAAAGAAGAAAACAGGGTTTCTGGTCTTACAACTGCGGTTACCATTTGGATTTGTGCTTCTCTGGGTATGACAATAGGAGCAGGATATTATCAGGAAGCGATTATAGGTTCGGTAGTTGTTTTTCTGTTGCTTATTATGTTCAAATATGTTCAGGATATTATTGACAGAATAAGTGTGCGTTATACCTATCAGATTACAATTCCCTATGAAGATGGAGTAGTGGAGAAATATGAGTCCATTTTCAAAGAACATGGCTTGAAATCGATCCGAGGAAAACAGGTAAAAAGCGGAGAAAAATACACCATTATCTGGCGTGTTCAGGGAGCAGCAAGAAAACACGAAGTTTGTACAAAAATCTTACTTAACGATCTATCCATTGAAGAATTCCGATTTTAATTTAATATTAAAATAAATCCATCCTATCTGCAAACATCTGTGAAAATCCGTGCAATCTGTGGGAAAAAACAGATTCAAAAAATCATTTAAAAACAAAAAATAGGACTGGAATAATCCAATCCTACCCAAACATGATTAAGTGTATAGTTGAGCCATCAATGGCTATAAGGAATTAAAGCACAAAAAGATTTTTATTGATCCTTAATCAATGTTCCTTACTACTAATTAAACTAACTAAGTGACCTTTCGGCAACGTTTACCATGTAAAAGTAGCGTGTCTTCTCATCCATTGACGTAAAAGATAAACTGATTCAGCGAAATAGATCAGTGAAACGGAATTTTAATCCAATGAAACGGATAGGGAAGAGGGAAATTGTTTTCTGCTTTTGTTAATTTGTGTTGGGCTGTACGATCCAGCTATTAGTCTTAATAACATCCATTCTTTCATATTGACATTCACCATATGTTGTTTAAGACCTGAAAATGATTTGTTATGAGCGCTTATTTCCGGCATTCCTTGTCTAACCTGGTGATAACATAAATAACCGGAATTTGGTGGTGTTTTGCAGCTTTAATAACCTTTTTAACGTTAGAGACCACCTGTTCAGGATCAGTTAAGCTGCTTACTATTGACGACTGCATGTCCATCACCAATAATGCTGTTTTTGTTTTTTTTCATTTTAATTATACTTTATTGATGAATTGTTCCTCCGATTCTTCCAATAGCTGGGGATTGACAGCTTCTGTTTTATTTTTCTTAAACAATAAACGTCTAAAGACAATCACAATTAAAATTCCTGAAATCCCTTCCAGTAATAAGGTTTTGGGAGCTCCTATTTTCTCGGAGATAAACCCAATAAGTACACTTCCCAAAGGCAGCATTCCAAATATAGCGGTCAATAAGATGCTTATTGCTCTTGAACGCATTTCAGGAATCACCTCAGACTGCACAATAATGTTACATGTGGTAAATTGCGCCACACCTCCCAATCCTGTTAATGCTGCAAAGAACATAGACCAGTAGAAACTGGTGGCATAAGAAAAACATATCAGCCCAATACTCAGAATAGCTGTACTCAGAATCAGAATGTTTCTCATAGAGGCTCCTTTCTTCAATGAAGCCAGAAATACAGTTCCGAGTACCGCCCCAATCCCAATGAAGCTTGAAATATAACCGAATGTTTTAGCATCCCCTTTAAAAATTTCCTTTGCATAAACAGGAATTAAAGTATCGTAGGGTAAGATCAACAGACCTGTAATACTCAGCATGATGATGACCAGACTGATAGAAGGTTCTTTTTTCAGGTATCTGAAACCCTCTGCCAGTTCTGTGAAAGTTCCTTTTTTAGTCAGTTTTTTAGGGATGATTTTTATTTTCATCAGCGAAATGGAAAGCATTACTGCGGCAAAGCTGGCTGCATTAATGAGAAAACAGGTTCCGGCTCCGAACTTTTGAAGGATAATTCCGGACAGGGCAGGACCTGCCAGTTTTGCAATACTTGCCATGGCTGCACTTAGAGAAAGGGCGCTGGGAAGATCTTCATCATCTGTTACCACTTCATTGATCATAGCCTGCCTTGCCGGAATATCATAGGCATTGATAATTCCGAGGAAAACACTAAGTACAATGAAACTCCAGATATTCTGATGTCCGGTCATTACCAGGAATGCCAGTAAAGATGCCTGAATTAATGATAAAATTTGAGTGATCTGAATAATTTTATAGCGATTGTATCGGTCTGCAGCCACACCACCAAAAGCTGAAAATAAAAATGAAGGGAATTGTTCTGCAAAAATGGTGAGCCCCAGCATAAAAGCAGACTGCGTCATGCTGTATACAACCCATACCACGGCTGTACGCTGCATCCATGTCCCAAATTGTGAGACCGAACGCCCGAAAAAATACAAAGTATAATTGGTGCTTTTGAAAGCCCGGAATGTACTGATATTACTTAGTTTGTTCATTTTTTTTGAATAGACTATTTGACAAATAATGTAAAAGTGTCAAAATTTGGATAAAAAATTTTAACTGATATGCTTAATAACCATAGAAGTCAAAGTATTCACGGTATTGTGTAAGCTTTCAAAATTGTTTTTTAGGCTCATTTCACGCCTTATTCCTCTGATACTGCTCTGTAGAATGAAGATTATGGTTTCCTGCTCTTCAACGGCAACTTCCGGAATTGAACCTTTGGTAATGCCTGTTGAAAATAAATTGAGCAGAAGATTTCTTTCCGCTTCCATCATTCGGTTGTGGGCATCGGTAATATGCTTTGATTTCTCTTCATGATCCATTCCTGCTTCAATAGCTCTGAAAAATGAAGATCTTTCTTCTGAGGTCTTCACTTTAGCAAGACAAAACTCCTGAATCTTTCCTTCGAAGGTTCTTTTCTTCCTCATCCTGGAATCAATCTCAGAAATCACTTCTTTGATCAGGTTTTCCAGAACTGCCTGGAACACTTCCTCGCGATTTTTATAATAGTAATAAATTGATGTTCTGCTTTTACCAACTGCTTTTGAAATATCATCCATTGTCACTTTCTTTAAACCATACTTTAGATACAGCCCTGAAGCGGTATCCAGGATTTGTTGGGAAAGCTGATCTTGTTCCATGTGAGATGACATTGTCTGAAAATTGTCTGAAATATGAGTACAAAAATAAAATATTTTTGACAAAAAAACAAATTTTGTCAAATTGTATAGTAGGATATTTCAATAAACGTAAGGGTAAAAA
>NZ_JAZHQU010000014.1:0-67893 GCF_036543225.1 Chryseobacterium sp. CFS2 | reverse complement strand
TGCGATCCGGACGGGACTCGAACCCGCGACCTCCGCCGTGACAGGGCGGCATTCTAACCAGCTGAACTACCGGATCATTATTTTAAAGAACGTCGTTTCTTTTTCGTGGTTGCAAAATTACAACTTTTTTTGTTATCTGCAAATTATTTTAAAAAAAATGCCTCCCAATGCTGGAAGGCGTTCATTATCAAACTTATTTTTTTTATAAGTGAGCGCTTAATTTTTCAGCGATTACCTCTTTTGGAGCTACACCTACTAATTTATCAACTACTTCTCCATTCTTAAAAATAAGAACTGTAGGAATATTTCTAATACCATACTGCATAGAAATCTCTTGGTTGTTGTCTACATCTACTTTCCCAACTACTGCTTTACCTTCAAAATCTGATGCTACTTCTTCGATGATTGGTCCTAAAGTTCTGCAAGGTCCACACCATACTGCCCAGAAGTCTACTAATACCGGTTTATCTGATTTTAAAACCGTATCCTGAAATGAGCTGTCTGTAATTTCTAAAGCCATTTTTTGTCTCTTTTATTTTAATTAATATTATTTTTCTTTTAATCCTTTATTGGATGTTCAAAATTACGATTTTTAGAGCACAAGACTATCTATGCTCAACATTAGTTTTTTCTATAGTGTAATCGCTTGAAATTTCTTTCAAGGCATTGACTAATGTATCAATCTCCGCTTTGGTCGTCATATGGCTGAAAGAGATACGTAATGGTGTACAGTGATCCATTTCGTCCTCAGAAAGCACCATCATCATTACCATTGAAGGTTTTGATGCTCCTGATGAGCATGCACTTCCCTGAGAGATTGCAATTCCTTTCATGTCCAGTTGAAGCCCTATTAATGGATTTTTATAAGGCAATAAAGCACTTAAAACGGTATAAAGGCTGTTTTCCTTTTCAGCACTTCTTCCGTTGAATTTAATCCCATTTATTTCTGCAGAAAGTCTTTCAATTGCATAATCTTTGATATCCTGCATATGGTGGGTATAATCCTCCATATGATTTAGGGAAAGCTCTAATGCCTTACCTAACCCTACAATACCGCAAACATTTTCAGTTCCGGCTCTAAGGCTTCTTTCCTGAGGTCCTCCGGTAATAATTCCTTTTAAACCTGTTGCTTTTCTGATAAATGCAAACCCAGCTCCTTTTGGTCCGTGAAATTTGTGGGCACTGCAGGATGCAAAATCTACGGGGATATCTGAAAAGTCAAGGTTCATATGAGCCATGGTCTGTACAGTATCTGAGTGGAAAAGCGCATGATGTTCTTTGCACAGTTGGGCAACCTGTTTAAGGTTGATGATATTTCCGATTTCGTTATTGGCATGCATTAAGCTTACCAGTGTTTTTTTATCTGAAGCTTTTAAAAGCTCTTCTAATTTAGCAAGATCAATATCTCCTTTTTCATTGGGACGGATGTAGTTCACTTCTACTCCTTTTCTGCTTTTCATATCCAGAATACTTTCAGAAACGCATTTATGTTCCAGAGGAGAGCTGATGATTCTTTCTACTCCCAGATGTTCTACCGAGGATTTGATGATCATGTTGTTTGATTCGGTACCACAGGAAGTGAAAATGATTTCAGCAGGACTTACATGAAGATAGTCTGCAACCTGTCTTCTTACATTTTCAATAAGGATTTTTGCTTCCTGACCAAAACTGTGTGTTGAAGACGGGTTTCCGAAATTCATTTTCATAGTGCCAACCATTGCATCTATAACTTCTTCTGCAAGCGGAGTGGTTGCGGCATTATCTAAATATACTTTATCCATTATTATTTTGAATATTTTAATTCTACGGAGGTAAACTTGTAATCTGCAGGAACAGTAAAAATAAACCAAGGGCTGGAGATCACCTGAATTTCCATTCCGCCTGAGGGTTCTCCGGCCGGAACTTCTACATACAGAATCTGGTTTTTCACAGATATGCTTTTGATCTCTTCAATTTTATGGCTCCCTGATCTGAAGGTTCCCAAATTGTATAAAACGACTTTTTTGTTTTTCGGAAACTGCGGGTATTTGATATACGATTCATTTCCCAGGTCTGCAATTCCAAAACTTCCTTTAATAATAGTACGAAAATCTGTTTCGTCTTTAATGATTTTAAAGCCGGGCGCCTCAGCTCCTCCCTGAGATTCAGAGACAAGAAGTTCCGTATTTTCCTGTACAGCAGAAGATTTCTGATTTGAAGTGCTTGCACAGCTCATAAAAATTACTGCACATGCTATTAACAGGCTTTTCATTTTTTACAATTTTATCTCCCAAAATTAATGAAAAAATTGGTAATGTCCCTCATTTGCCCATTTCAACATTGGCCGATCTCCTGAAGTATCCCCAAATGCAATAATTTTATCGTACTTAGAATCGTTGATTTCTGCTTTAATTCTTACCAGTTTTTCTTTCCCGTTGCAATTTTTTCCTACAAAATTTCCTGTGAAAATCCCGTTCTTAAACTCTGCCCGCGTAGAAACAAGCTGCATTTTCAGTTCATCAGCGAAAGGTTTTACCCAGATATCTAATGACGCAGTTACCAATAAACTTTGTGTATTATTCCTATCGATATTTTTTATAAAGTCTAACGCATTTTCCCTCACTATCTTAGGATAATGCTGTTCAAAAAACTGTTTAGATTTCTGTTCGATTTTTTGCTGAGTCTGTCCTCTTAAAATGGAACCGATAAAGCTTTTTTTTACTTTTTCCGTTTCGGCCAGTTTCAGTTTCAGCAGAATAAACAGAGGTACATGTCTTAAAAATTGTATACGGTATTTTGTAGAATCATAAAATTTAAGATACATAAACATGGTATCTTTATACGTCAAGGTTCCGTCAAAATCAAAACAATACAATTTTTTCATTTTTTTAAAGCTTTAATTTTTTGAATATAAACTCAGGAATATTCCTGATAATCATCATAATAACACTCCAAACCGGCAAAACATATGCCACGTTTTTCTCCTTTTTGAAGGCTTTATAAATACAGGCAGCGGCCTGTTTGGGAGTTGCTGTCAACTTCGGATTCAAAGGAAGTCCTTCTGTCATCTTAGTGGCCATAAACCCTGGTTTTATGGTAAGAACATGTACTTTTTTATCAAAAAGATAGTTTCTTAAACCACTCAGATACGCTGTAAAAGCTGCTTTTGCGCTTCCATAGATAAAATTACTCTGTCTTCCTCTGTCTCCTGCCACGGATGAAAGCCCGATGATCGTTCCGGATCTTCTGTTTTCAAACTTATGGGCAAAATAATTCATCACAGGAACCAGTTTCGAATAATTGATGTCGATGATACGTTCTGTATTTCGATTATCATACAATCCTTCTTCTGTTCCATCACCTAAATATCCTACGGCACAAAATAATACATTTGAATTGATATTATCAAATCTATTGTAATCAATTTCTTTCGTCAGATCCAGTTCAATGACTTCCGCCTGCTGCAGAAACTTTACATCAATATGTCTAGCAAAACGCTCTGTAGTTTCTTTATTTGAGGTAAAAAGATAGATTTTTTCAAACTTTTCTCCTTCCTGAAGTGCTTTTTCCACAAAAGCCTGTGCCACTTCAGATGTACTTCCCAGAACTATCATTATGAGTTATTATTTATGATTCTTTTGTGCTGTAAAGACACAAATTTAGGATTTTGAATATTTTTCAGGTAGCTGGTCAATGATGATCTGCTCATGCTGTCTTTGGTAAGATAAATTCTTCCTCCAAACTCCTGAACAATAGCATCAAGCTGATCTACCAGTTTTTTCAGTTTTGAATTGACTTTAAAATCCAGAGCCAGTGTATACCCTTCCACAGGGAATGAGTTGTAGGCCTGAGGATTGTTCTTTCCAAAAAGTTTTAAAACCGCTAAGAATGATCCGTTCCCGCTATTGGCTATCGTTTCAAGAATTCTTTTCATTCCTTCTTTTCCGGTTTCTTTAGGAATCACCATCTGGTACTGTATAAAACCGGATTTCCCGTAGATCTTATTCCAATCTGTGATGGCATCCAAAGGATAGAAAAACGTCTCATAGTCGATAAAGTTTTTCACTTCTTTTTTAGACTGTTTTTTATAGTAGAGCCAGTTGAATATTTTAACAGTGAGGGCATTCAGTACAAATCCCGGAAAATAAAAAGGAACTGTAGGCTGTAATTTTTTCTTCAACCGTAGGGGTGTTTTTGAAAAGCTCTGTGGAAGTTCATGCTGAAAAGCGTGCTCTCCTCTCATCAAAATACTTCTACCAATATTTTTCCCTTTCTGAAGACAATCAATCCAGGCCACCGTATAGGTCCAGTTTTCACTTTCTTCAAACAGTTTAAATATTTCATCCAGATTGTCTGCTTTTATACTTTCCTGACGAATGTATGCAGATTCTATATTTTTAAGTTTAAATTTCGCTGTAAGAATGATACCGGTAAGTCCCATTCCTCCAATGGTAGCCCAAAACTTTTCTGAATTTTCTTCTCTGGAACAGGTAATAATTTCCCCGTTCTCAGTCATTAGCTTAAATTCAATCACATATTCTGAAAAACATCCTTCTGCATGATGATTTTTTCCATGAACATCGGAAGCAATAGCACCTCCTACTGATACAAATTTTGTCCCGGGAGTTACATACAGAAAATATCCTTGCGGAACAGCTATTTCCAGTACATCGGAAAGCAGTACTCCGGATTCACATTCTATGATCCCGTTCAAGCGGTCAAAATTGATGAACTTATTTAATTTTTTTGTTGAAAATATAGATTCTCCCAGCGAAGCATCTCCGTAACATCTTCCATTCCCTCTTGCAATAACTTCGTTGTGATTGAGTACAAATTCTTTTATTTTTCTGAAACTGTCCTCGGATCTCATTTCCTTCTCTACTATGGGAAAGTTTCCCCAGTTTGTAACTTTCTGTATGAAATTAGGCTTCATTTCTTAAAATAAATTTGAATTAAAAATGCAACTACCCAAAGCAACAGAGTAACCTGTATATAACGGTCTCTGTAAACAATTTTTGTAGGAGATTCTGTCCTGTTATAAACCAATGTCTGCTGAAGATATCTTAACAATGCGAACACAACGAAAATCACCGTATAGAAAACCCGTTCATGAAATCTTTCCTGAACTTCCGGAGACAGTGTAAACATCAGATAGCAAATAATAGCTAACGTAATAGAAATGGATAAGGCAATATCGGCAAACTGAACGTTATATCCATCCAGAGCTTTTCTTGTTTTTCCTGAAACCTGAGCATTGATAAGCTCTCCTCTTCTTTTCCCGATAGCCAGTACTAATGCCAACACAAACGTTAACAGAATCGCCCATTGCGAAATACTGATTCCGGTAATATAACCTCCAGCCAGTACACGCAATACAAATCCTATGGCAATAATAAAAATATCAATGATAGGAACATGTTTAAGCCTAAAAGTATAGGCAAGATTCATTACCACATAAAACCCTATGATGATTGCAAATTTCCAGAGTAGCTCATGGAAATAAAGTTTGGTAAAGAATACAAGAGCAATATCTGCAACAATAAGACCGATAAGAATTCCTATGGCTTTTGATTTTGAAATAGCTCCACTCGCCAAAGGTCTTCTCCTTTTTTCAGGATGTTTTTTGTCTGCTTCAATATCATTATAATCATTCAGGATATACACCACACTGGCAGCAAGCGAAAATATAACAAATGCAAAAATGCTTTTGAGAAGCAGATCTATATTGGTAATATTACCTGAAAAGAACAGAGGGACAAATACAAAAAGGTTTTTCACCCATTGCTCCACACGGAGCAGCTTTAAATATTTCTTCATTTATGTTATTTCAAATACAAAAATAATAAATTCAAAGTTTCTAGCATAAAAATACAAAAAAAACCGCCGGGGCGGTCTTTTACGAAAATATTTATATATTAAATTAACTATTGGCCTTGTTTGGCGTCGTTAATCATTTTTTCATTGGCAGTAATAGCAAACTCTACTCTTCTGTTTTTAGCTCTTCCTTCATCAGTATCGTTGCTTGCTACAGGCATTGCTTCTCCTTCACCTTTTGTAAACATTCTGTTTGATGCAATTCCTTTTCCTGATAAATATGCTTTCACAGCATCAGCTCTTCTCTGAGAAAGTTTAAGGTTATAAGCATCCGCACCTTTGCTGTCTGTGTAACCATAGATATTGATATTTGTATCTGGGTTATTAGCCAATACTTCAGCTAATTTATCAAGGTTTGTTTGGGCTACCGAAGTAAGGTTTGAAGAGTCAAAAGCGAAGTTAACAATACTTTCATTCATTGTTACTTTAATACCGTCTCCTACTCTTTCTACCTGAGCACCTGGTAAAGTTTCTTTAATATCTTTTGCCTGCTTATCCATTTTGTTACCGATAACGTTACCAGCAACACCTCCGATAATACCTCCTAATACAGCACCAATAGCACCGTTTCCTCCTTTACCTACATTATTACCAAGGATACCTCCCAGTACTGCTCCTGAAGCAACACCTACGGCTGTACCTCTTTGTTGGTGATTTGAATTCTGAACGGCTTCACAACTTGTCAATAATAATGCTGATGACAAGAAAAGAGCTCCTACGTATGTTTTTGTAAATTTCATTTTTTTTGATCTTTTATGTTGATAAATTATTTCATTCCTGCTCTCTGGAAGTTGTAAACTACTTTTACATTACCTCCTTCAAAAGGAACATCTTGCTCAAGCGAAAACTGATCTGTAGTCTGATTGATCAGAGTAAGGCTGTACCCCGCTGTATTTTGTTTTGCTTTTGTACCTGAAGCAATTTTTTTAAACATAAATGTATTACCGCCTTTTACTTCAAATTTGATAGGCTGTGTAATTGCCGGGCAGTCTCCACCTCCGTTTAAAGTATACGCTCCTGTCCAGTTATTAGGAATCAATCTCCAGTGGCTTCCTACGAAGCACTGTGCGTCTGCGCCTTCGTCAAAAGGTTTAATTTTATAACCTTTATCATAATCTATGCTCACAATCTGCCAGTCTCCTTTTATTTTCAGGAAATCTGCTCTTTGATTTTGAGATGTAGCTGCTTTGTTAACAGAGGAACACGAAACTGCAAAAAGTGATGTTCCCAACATCCCTGCAAGTAGTAACTTTTTCATTTTGTTGTTTATTATTTTGTTACTATAAAGTTACAAAAAACCGTGCCAAAATTTAAAATAAAAAATAAAAAGTCCGAAAAAATTCGGACTCTTTATGATTTCTCCTTAAACACAGGGAGATAAATTATTTTTTAACAGCCTTTTTTACGGATTTCGAAGGCTTGGTATTACTTGACGGCTTACTACCTTTGTAGAAATTGGTATAAGCGTATTCTGCAGCTTTTTTCAGGTCGATCACTCCACCCGCCTGGGATTGGTCTCCAAATCCATCTGCTGTACTTGGGTTACTGCTTTTTACAAGCGCTTCAATGATCTGATAAGGCTTCAGATCTGGCATATAAGCTAATAAAACAACTGCTCCTCCGGCAACTACAGGTGAAGCCATAGAAGTACCCTGAAGGTATTTATATTGATTTTTAGGAACAGTAGAATAAATTTCTTCTCCCGGAGCAAAAACATTTACCATTTTCTTATTATAATTAGAAAAATCGGCTCTCAAGGCATTGTTTTTATTGGTACTTGCCCCTACCACAAGAACGTTGCTTACAAATGGCTTTTCATCAGTAACGTTTTTAAAGTTGGTAGGATATGCCAAATGTTCTGCTACATCTTCATTTTCATTTCCAGCTGCTTTCACTAAAAGCACCCCTTTATCTTCGGCATATTTAAAAGCATCCCAAACAACATCCTTACCTGGAGAAACAGGTTTTCCGAAGCTCATGTTTAGTACTTTTGCTCCGTTATCAACGGCATATCTGATAGCATTAGCAACGTCTTTGTCTCTTTCATCTCCATTCGGAACAGTTCTTACAGACATGATTTTAGCAACTTTCGAGGCTACTCCGTACTGAACTTCTTTTCCTTGTGGCAATCCGGCAATGATTCCTGCTACGTGGGTTCCGTGTTCTGCGTCTGCTCCTTCATAGTGATTATTTCCGTAGATTTTTTCAGAATAGTCATCATAGTTATCACCCACGATTTCTTTTCTTGGATCATAGGAAAGGTCATATTGTTTTGCTGCAGGCGCAAAATGATCGATTGCTTCTTTCATCTCCTCCTTCATCTTCTTTTCAAATTCCTCTGCAGATTTTCCTTTGAATTCCGGACTTTGAGAGATTTGTCCCAAGAAATCCAGGGCAATAGCATCTCTCTGATCTGTTGGGGCTTTAATAGCTGAAATTGTTTCTGCAGTCACAGGCTTCCCTCCCAATAATTTTACCATATTAGGAATCAGCTCGTTTAGCATAGAATAGGTCTGAAAGCTTTGTTTTGCCTCGATACTTTTTTTATTGAACATATCTTTGGCCTTCATATACATATCAAACTCATCCTTCATTTTAGCCTGATTGGCTTTGTTCTTTGTGGAATCGTTTCCTTCGAAAACAGGCTTATATTTAGCAACAACTCTTGTTACCTCCATATTATCGATATCGATATCACCGTTTTTACCTCCTATAAAGTTCCATCCGTGTACATCATCAATATATCCGTTTCCATCATCATCTTTACCGTTTCCAGGAATTTCATTAGGGTTTGACCATAAGTTCTTTACCAATCCGGGATGATCTACCTGTACTCCACTATCCAGAACTCCTACTACAACAGTTTTAGGCTTCAATCCTTTAGATTCTAAGTATTTATAAGCATTTGCCGTATTTACTCCATATACTTTTGAAGTTGCAAAATCTTTATGATACCATGTCATCAGATCTTTATCTTCGTTTGGATCAATACTTTTAGCTTTAGACTCCTGTGCAAAAGAGAAATTAAAGCCTGCTAAAAAAACTGCAGCTAATAATACCTTTTTCATATTTTGATATTTAATTTTTTAAAGACATATCCCAATCGCCACCTTCATGTGTTCTATGCTAAATATTTCCTTAATAGCGATGGTATGCTATAATTGTTTTATATTTTTTATATACACCAGTGATTCCGGACCTTTATTACAAATAAGGTCAATAACCGAAAGGTCTTCCAAAAATCCTAATTTATCAGAAAACGTCTGGTAATAGTCTTCCATCTGAAATTCTGAAGGAAGCTTTGCCGAAAACTTTTCTCTGAAATTGATACTTTCAGGATTTTTGATATATTCTTCATTCAAAGAGTGTGCCTTTTCTGTTTTCAGTATCTGTTGGATTACTTCTATCCCTTTAAGGTTAAAGTCAAGAAGGAACTTTTCTTTAAGGTCAAATATTTTTCTGAATTTATCTTCATAATATTCGAAATACGGAGAGCTCTGATACGCTGTTTTGATGGATTTCCAATGAAGCGTTCTCCAGTCTTCACGGTAAGAGATTTCAACATCTTTATATTCTCTTTTTCCGTTATGATTGATAGGGATTATTAATGACAATTTCCCGTTGGCTCCATAGATGTTGGCTCTGTTTCTATAAGTCTGTTTGGGAAAGTTTTCAAACTGTTCCAGTACAATTTCACTCTCAGGATTTAAAAACACTGAAAACCATGAAATTGGTGGCATATAAAATGCCGGTAATAATACGTTCTTCATATTCATAATACAAAAATGAAGTATTTTTTCAAATACTTCATTCTATTTTAAGTTTAATTTTTCTGTTAGTCGTCTTCAGTTTTTTTCTTTCCGAATAATTTCATGAAATACTCCCATCCGAAGAACAGGATCAGAATCATCGCTGCAATCCACCAGTAAGAGGTTTTATTGGCTTCTCCTGTATTGGTTGCTTTGAACATTCTTTCCCAACGGATTTTGAATGGCGCCTGATACGTAGAACTGCTGTCAGCAAAAGCACCCTGAAGGCTCATCCATGTGAACATTGGCTTTCCAACAATATTTTCTTCCGGAACAAAACCAAAGAATCTTGCATCTAGTGAAGCATCCCTGTTGTCTCCTACCATCATATAATAATCCTGTTGAATAGTATATTGGCTGGCTTCTTTTCCGTTGATGAAAACTTTTCCGTTCTTTTTCTCTAAGCTGTTGTGTTCATATTCAGAAATAATCCACTGATACATTGGAAGTGTTTCCTGATTAATGGCTACAACATCTCCTTTTTTAGGAATTCTAACCGGGCCATACCAATCCTGATTCCAAGGTTTGTTGATTGGGAAGATCGATTGTGTTGTATCAATTTTAGTTTTAGCTTCGTCTCTGTAATATACTGCAGCTTCACCTTTTGTTGAAACCTCTTCCTTCATATCAATAACATGAGGAAGTTCTTTAATTTCCTTAGCCGTTTTATCCGTTAAACCCTGAAACCCATAAAGGAAACCTCCACTATTTTGTTGAACCTCCTGAACCGGTAAAAATCCATACGCTTTATATAAAGTAGGGATATCTAATTGAGCATCTGTAGTGACAATATATCTGTGCTGTACTTCCTGATCACCTAAAACAGTTTCCGGTTTTCCATTTACAAAAAGTCTTCCGGCTCTCATTTCAAAAGTGTCACCTGCTGCAGCCACACATCTTTTTACATAAGGATCTTTTCTATCAATTGCAGTATGTACAGAATCCTGAGGATAGTTGAAAACTACTACATCATTTTTCTGTGGTTTGTTGAATTGTAAAATTCTTGTGTAAGGAAGTTTTACTCCATCTACATAAGATTTGGGATCATCTTTCGGATTGCCTTTCTGTCCTGTATCCATAATTGTTCCCTGAAGGAAAGGTATAGCTACCGGACGCATCGGAAGTCTGTATCCGTAGCTCCATTTGTTAACAAAAAGGAAGTCACCCACCAGTAATGTTCTTTCCATAGATCCTGTAGGGATTCCGAATGGCTGTGTTACAAAAACGTGGATGATGGTTGCAAAAACTACTGCAAAGGTAATTGAACCAATGAATGTATCTTTCTTTTTATCATTTTTCTCTTCATCTGTAAGAAATAGCTCGTTGGCATTTTCATCTTCTAACTCTACATCTTTAGAATAGTTAATCACTGCCATATAAATAAATGGAAGGATTACGGTAAGAATCTGATCTTTGAAAAGTGTTTTCCCGAATTTTTTCACTAGATAAAGGTGAAAAACAGACATCATAATGGGCCCTACTATCGGAAGGTAAGAAAGAATTGCCCACCATTTCGGGTGTTTTGTTTCTTTCAGAATGATGAAATAGTTGTAAAAAGGGATAAAAGCAAATAAAGGGCTATAGCCCATTTTCTTGAACAGTTTCCAAGATGAAATCCCCATCAATACGGATAGTATGAGGACATATACTGTATAAGTTAAAAAATAATTCATAAATTTTTGTGCCTATTCTTAAGATATAAATGATAAAATGATGAGCAATAAATGATAAAAGCAGTCCGCTGTTTACAATTCACTATTCATCATTTTCTGTTTTATTGGTCTGCAATTTACAGAATTTGTTACAAATTAAAGTCCCAAAACATCTTTCATTGCGAAGTTTCCTTTTTTATCTTTAATCCATTCAGCAGCGACTACAGCTCCCAATGCAAAACCGTTTCTGTTGAAAGCAGTATGTTTGATTTCGATTTCGTCTACTTCGCTTCTGTAATACACGCTGTGAGTTCCCGGTACTTCATCTTCACGTACTGCGAAAATCCCAAGCTGTTTACCTTCTGTTTCTTCCAGTTTCCATGCATCAAATTTCGGGTTGTTTTGGATGATCCCTTCAGCAATAGAAATAGCCGTTCCACTTGGAGCATCTTTTTTATGGATATGGTGAATTTCCTCTAACTGACAAGAGTATTCATCTACATTTTTCATCAGATCGGCAAGCTTTTCGTTTAAGGCAAAAAATAAATTCACTCCTAAACTGAAGTTGGAACCATATAAGAAAGCTGTACCGTTATCTACAGCTAATTTTTCTATTTCATCTTTTTGATCCAGCCATCCTGTAGTTCCGCAAATCACCGGAATTTTATTTTCAAGACAAGCTTTAATGTTTTCAAATGCTACTTCCGGTAATGAGAATTCAATCACAACATCCGGATTATTAAGATTCTCAGCAGTTGGGGTTTCCTTCAGGCGGGCAACAACTTCATGACCTCTCTTCTGTGCGATCTCATCAATGATCTTACCCATTTTACCATAACCCACTAATGCTATTTTCATATGATCTTTTTATTTTTTTACTCCTGCATTCAATCTTCAGATCTTTCTGCAGGTATGTTATATTTTAAAATCTGTAACTTAAACTGAATCCTGTTTTTGGAGCACTATATCCATACTGATCCTGGATTACTGATGGTTTAAAAACCAAATCCGGGTCATGACGGCTTTCGTAAAGGTGAGCATCAACTACGGCATCTACAATATTCAGAATATAGATCAACCCTGTAATGGCGATGGCATAATCCCTTTGTCTTTTGGCTCTGTCCTGAGCATTTCCCAAAGCTTTTTTGTCCAGCCACGGGTGACTGTCTACAAATTCATTAGGCGTACCATTCAGTTTTGCTACGTAATATTCACGATATTTTTTGTATTGGTTATCATTCCATACAGCAATACCGACTCCTGCTCCTACCGCTCCCCATACAATGGGAATTTTCCAGTACTTTTTATTATAAAACTGTCCTAACCCGGGTAAAACTGCAGAATACAATCCTGCTCTGGTAGGATTAAGTTTTATCGTTTTCACCGTGGGGCCATTTGCTTTTTCAAGATCTTCAATAATCTTTGCCTCCGTCTTACTCGGCTTCACTAAACGTGATTCCTCTTTCGGAGGAGTCTGCATCCGAACGGTATCAATAGGTTTTACTTGTGAAGAGGCCAGTGCAGCAATACACAAGAAAAATGTGAAAAATATTTTCTTCATTTATTTAATATGGGATAAAATATATTCCAGCTCTTCTTCGTTTTTGAAGTCCAGAACAATTTTACCTTTTTTACCATTTCCAGAAGCTTTGATTTCCACTTTTACCTCTAAGATATCAGCGATGGTCTTCTGGGCTTTTTTATAGTTATTGGAAAGTTCCACTTTTGCTTTTTTTGCAGCGGGAGACTTTGGGTTCTTCAATGCAGCAGCAGCCTGCTCTGCCTGACGAACGTTTAATTTTTCTTTGATAATCAGATCAAACAGAATCTGCTGATCTTCTTCACTTTCAAGACTGATAATAGCTCTTCCGTGTCCTGCAGAAATTTCACCACTTCTGATGGCATTCTGAATATCCGGGTTCAGCCTTAATAATCTGATGGAATTGGTGATGGTACTTCTGTCCTTCCCTACTCTCTGGCTCAGTGTTTCCTGAGTAAGACCGATCTCTTCTAAAAGCCTATGATAAGTCAAAGCAATTTCGATAGCATCAAGATCTTCTCTCTGGATATTTTCAACAAGAGCCATCTCAAGAAGCTCCTGATCATTGACTAAACGGATATAGGCAGGAATTGTAGTTAACCCTGCAATTTTCGTTGCTCTGTAACGTCTTTCCCCGGAAATAATTTCAAACCTTTCACCGTCTTTTCTCAGAGTAATCGGCTGGATTACACCCAGATTTTTGATCGACTGTGCAAGTTCGTTTAATGCTTTTTCATCAAAATAAGTTCTCGGCTGCGTCGGGTTCGGATAGATATCTTCAAGCGCAACTTCTACAATATTTCCCACAAACTTATCTGCTCCCTCATCAGTAGCGGAGTTGATCGTTGCTTTGGATTCTGCACTTAAAATGGCGCCCAAGCCGCGTCCCATAGCTCTTTTTTTATCCTTCATAGATATAATTGATAAATGATGTTTGATAAGTGATGCCTAGCATTCACCTATTGGCCATTTATTATTAATTTAATTCTTTATTAAGTTTTCATTCTTTAAAAGAACTTCTTCAGCTAACTGAATATACTGAATTGCTCCTTTACTTTCTGCATCATAATTCAGGATACTTTCTCCAAAACTTGGTGCTTCACTCAATCTTACATTTCTGCTGATAATGGTTTCAAAAACCATTTCCGGGAAGTGTAGATTCACTTCTTCCACAACCTGATTGGATAATCTCAATCGGCTGTCATACATTGTTAAAAGAAGACCTTCAATTCCAAGATCTTTATTGTGGATCTTCTGAACATTTTTAACAGTATTCAAAAGTTTCCCCAGTCCTTCTAATGCAAAATATTCACATTGAATCGGAATGATTACAGAATCTGCTGCCGTAAGCGCATTGACTGTAATAAGACCTAAACTCGGTGCACAATCGATGATAATATAGTCATAATCATCTCTTACTGTAGCTAATGCTTTCTTCAGCATATATTCACGGTCTTCCTTGTCTACCAATTCGATTTCCGCAGCTACCAGATCGATATGTGACGGAATAATATCAAGGTTTGGAGTTGCCGTTCTTTTGATACAAACTCTTGTATCTGCACTGTGCTCCAGTAGATTATATGTAGAATACTGAACATCTTCCACACCCAGGCCGGAAGTTGCATTCGCCTGAGGGTCAGCGTCAATGATTAATATTCTTTTTTCCAATACTCCTAATGCTGCTGCTAAATTTACAGCGGTGGTAGTTTTACCCACCCCTCCTTTTTGATTAGCAATACCTATGATTTTTGCCATTATTAGAACTTTAAGTTTCAAAAATACACTTTTTTCTTTGCTCTCGGTAAGTGGGGAAAATCAAAATTGAGTTAAAATATTGTTAATAAGCAATTTAACAATAAAAAAAATTATCCACAAAAAAAATTCTTTGTGGATAACTATTTGAAATTTACTTTTCCGTATTAATTATCAAATTTCATGGAGATGGGAAATTTGAAATAACTTCTTACGTATTCTCCTTTTTTGTTTTTGGCGGGAATCCATTTTCCTTTATTGGAAATCATTTTAATTGTTCTCATTGCCTCATTATTAAAATCGGCGTTGGTTCCGTTAGCTTTTACCCCTGAGATGGTTCCGTCCATTTCTACAATAAAGGTAACTGTCGTTTTTACAACATCTTCTGATTCGACTCCTGAGCCGTCGAAGCTGTTCATTACTTTATTTCTGAAGGAGTCTATTCCTCCTGCAAAGCTAGCTTCTACGCTAGGATCTCTATCAATTACTGAAGGGTCTGTTTTTTCAACTACAGGATCAGCCTTTACTGTAGGCGGCCCATCACCTCCGATAACTCTTGGAACAATCGGAATATAGGCAGTATTTGGAGTTTCCTTACCTTCTGATGTCTGTGTACTTGCTACCGCGTTTATTTTATCCTCTACTTGTTTTTCATTGGTAACTGTTGCTTTAGGTTCCGGCAATGTGTTATCATATGTCTTTACAGCAGGAGCTGGCGGAATGGGTTTTACAATTTGTACAGGTGGATCTTTCGGTCTTTCTACATCCTGAATATCAATCACATGCGGAAGATTATAAATGGTTCCTGTAGGAGTTTCTACAGGTTTGAATGCAGAGATCACAAATGGTGTAATGGATACTGCTGCCATTAAACTTGCTCCTATGAAAAGTGCTTTAGTTAATATTCTATCTGATTCGTTTCTTAATGCATAGGCACCATAGTCCTTATTGCGGTGCTCGAACAGGACTTCGTTAAAACGAAATTCCTGATTTTGGTTATGTTGTTTCATCACTACTACTATTTAAACTGTTAAAAATTGTGATTATTAGTTTTGTTAGCTCTTATCGATAAGCACTGTTGTAATATCAAAACATTTGCCAAAATTTTACCAAAACAACATAATATTAGAAAGTTTTATGACAATGTTTAAATTTTAACATTTATAAATAGAAAATTTATAGAGATAAACCCTACAGTTTTCATAAAAATAAATAAGAACAGAAAAACAGAAATAACAGATTAATAGCCTAGTAAAGAAATCATATAAGCATTAAAAGAAGAGCAAGCGGTATCAGTAATCCAAGCGTATTAATAATAATCAAAATGATAGAGCTGATCTTTGTTTTCGAATAGCTTTTAGCGGCAAAATAGATTGCTCCTATGCTAAAAAGCAAACTGCAGACAATAAAAAAGATCAGCAAAAAATCTGAACTCACATTGAATGGTAATCCTAAATAAACAATAATTAAAACAGAATATACCATTGTAAGATATAAACTGATCACTATATTGTTCAGAAAACGCTGGGGTATTTTATTCTCTTCCATTATTTTTCTTATTTATATTTTTCTACTAAAACAAAAGTATACAAAAATTCAAAACTGGAATCCTCTCTTAATTGATCAGCTCCCTAACATCCTTGTCAAGGTTTAAAACCTTGACAAGGATTGATTAACAAACCGGTAAAGTAAACTTTAAACAAAAAAAGAGACTATCCAATGATAGTCTCTTTGTTATTTTTAGTCTAAAAATATTAGAATAATTCTTTTCTGATGATGTTCTGACTTCTTTCAGGACCTACAGAAACTAAGTATACATTGATTCCTAAATATTTCTCAATAAACTCGATGTATTTCTGAGCAGTATCAGGAAGTTCATCATAGCTTCTTGCTTTTGTAATATCTTCGTTCCAACCTGGTAAATCCTGGTAGATTGGCTCGTAATTGTATAGCTTTTCTGTTGAAGAAGTGAAATAATCAATAATTTTCCCGTCTTCAGTTTTGTAGTGTGTTACCACTTTCAGGTTTTCAATTCCTGTAAGAACGTCAAGCTTAGTGATTACAAGGTTGTTGATACCATTGATCATACAAGCATGCTTTAAAGAAACAAGGTCTAACCAACCTGTTCTTCTTGGTCTACCTGTAGTCGCTCCGAATTCACCACCGATCTGTCTGATTTTTTCACCCAGTTCGTTATCCAATTCAGAAGGGAAAGGTCCGTTTCCTACTCTTGTACAGTATGCTTTTGCCACACCAATTAAGTTCTGAAGTGCAGTTGGCGGAACACCAGCTCCTGAACAAACACCTCCTGTAGATGGAGAAGATGAAGTTACGTATGGATACGTTCCGAAGTCGATATCAAGCATTAATGCCTGTGCTCCTTCGAATAAAACGTTTTTACCATCTCTGATTGCTTCGTTCAGCTCTAATTCAGTATCAACGATTCTATCCTGAAGTTGTTTTCCGATTTCTAAATATTCATTATAGATTTCTTCAACGTCTAAAGTTGGTTTTCCGTAATATTTTTCAAAAAGAGAATTTTTAACTTTTAAGTTTTTCTCGATTTTATCTCTTAAAATTTCAGGATTTAACAGGTCTACCATTCTAATCCCGACTCTTGCAATTTTATCTTCATAACAAGGTCCGATTCCTTTTTTGGTAGTTCCGATTTGTGTTCCTCCGTGTTCCTCTTCACGGTAAGTATCCAAAAGGATGTGGTAAGGCATGATTACATGCGCTCTTCTGCTGATAAAGATATGATCTGTTCTCAAGCCTTTGCTCTCGATCTGACCAACTTCTCTAATAAAAGATTTAGGGTTTACCACTACTCCGTTCGCAATGATACATTTCCCTTTGCATTGAAGAACTCCTGAAGGAAGAAGGTGCAAAACGAATTTTTCTTCACCCACATAAACCGTGTGACCAGCGTTGTCTCCACCCTGGAAACGTACTACATAGTCCGATTTTGCTGATAAAACATCCGTGATCTTTCCTTTGCCTTCATCTCCGTACTGAAGACCTACAACTACATAAGTTGACATATTTTACTTTTGTTTTTAGATTCGTGCAAAATTACTTTTAAAAAATTGGGTGAGCAAATTCTAGGTGGATTTTATTTTGGGGGAGGGTGGAAATCATTATGGTTTCCCATAATTAAATAATAGATTTTTTATATATATTTGATTATTGACAAAAATTAAAAATGATAACCAAATACACTTTTAAAACAATTCTTATCTTATTATTTTTTTCCATAAATAATATTTATTCGCAAGCTAATAATAACTTTCAAAAAGAAATAAATGAAATAAAAAAGGAAAATACTGCTCAAAAAATAGAATATGAAATATTAAAAAAAGATTTTAACAATTTAACTATTCAATATCAGCAAACAAATGACAGGCTAAATAATTATCTCACTTTTACTGGTATAATAGCTTCTATTTTTGGTGTACTTATTGCCTTATCGGGAATTTATATTGGTTTTGAAAGCTTAAAGTCACAAAGAAAAACCAAAGAAGCTATCAAAACTTTAGAAGAAGCAAAAAAATATGTAAATAACAAAAAGACAGATTTTGATTCTGTTATTGAAGACAAGAAAAATTTACTACAAACTGAATATGATAAAATCATACAACTTTTCAAAGACAAACTATTAAATGACATTGAATTAGAAACTTCAAAAGTTAAAGATATTGTATCAAAAAAATCTGAAGAAATACAAAATATTTCAATTGAAGAACAAAATAATAAAACAATTGAAATATTAGAAAAAAGACTTGAGTTCTTTGAAAATGTAAGTATTCCCGATGATCCAGAGATTTTGTTTTCTAAAGCGAAAATATTAGCTGAAAAGAAAATGCATCGGGAAGCAATTCAAATGTTTGAAAAAGTAATTGAGAAAGCTCCTAATCATAACAACGCTTATTGGTATTTAGGTTTTCAATACAATTTAATAAATGACATTGAAAAATCAATTTCAAATTATGAAAAACATCTTGAATTATTCCCTAAAAATTCTTCAGCATTAAATAATGTTGCTCTAAGATATCAAGATAAAGAAAATTATCTAAAAGCTTTAGATTATTTTGATAGAGCAATAGAGATTGATGATAAAAGTGTTCTCTATTTAAACAATAGGATTAAATTACTAATTAAATTGAATAGTATTGAGAAAGTAATTGAAGATTACAAGAAATTAATTTCAATTGATAGTAAAAAAGCATCATATTACACAGAATTAATTAATTTTTTAAAGAACGAAAACAGAGAAGGTGAGGTTCTATTATATTACGATAAAGCAATAAATGAATTTAAAGAAAATAATCCTGAAATTTCAAATTACTTTAACTTATCTAAGGCATATTATCTTGAACATATAAATAGAGAACAAGATTCCATTGATATTTTACAAAAGTTAATTGATGAAAATTACAAAATTGAAGAATGTTATATAAAAACAGCTGAGTTAAAAGATAAAATTGGAAAGACAGAAGAAGCATTAGAAATTTTAGGAAATGGTATTAATACTAATCCTTTATCTTCTTCTCTTTATATTTATAAAGCATTTATTGAGAAACGTTCAAATAAAGGAAATCCTATACAAACTTTGCAAAGCGGATTTTTAAAAATAAATTCAGAAAACTTTTTCTTTTCAAGTGGTCAATTTTTTAATATACGAGAATTTTATGATTTAGCAAAATATTGTTACGAACAATGCTTTGAAATAACAGGTAAAAAAATCACTGAAAATCCGGAAAATGAAGCTGATTTGCTTAATCACTTTGAATCTTTAATTATTTTGCGAAAATCTATTGATGAGTTTAACAATACATATTCTAATAGAATAATCTCTGAAAGAAGTCAATTAATTTATAAACTATTATCTATTATAAATGAAATTCTTAACAATTTAAATGAGTATAATATAGATAATGTAAAAGATAAATTATTGGCTTTAAACATCGAAGCCAAAGATGAAAAATTAAATTGGGATTTTAAGGATATATTAAATGCCATAAAATATTTAAATAATAACAATCTTAATAATTTCATTAAGAACATCATAGATTATGTTGAAGGAAAAGTAAAAATTGACCAACTTTGATTATCTTGTATCTTTGATTAGCATCTAAACAAGTTCTTATGCCAATATCTAAAACATCAGCATACTTACCATCGAAAATAAACAACAACTCCCAGCTTTTCCACACCCTGTTCTCCCCGGAAACAGCAAAAGCCACCTTACTGATCGTTCACGGCATGCAGGAACACAGTGGAAGATACACAGAGATTGCAGAATATTTTGCAGCTCATGGGATTGCTGTATTGACGTATGACCATTTGGGACACGGAAAATCTGTCAATGAGAAAAAAGAGATTGGCTTCTTCCAGCTTGAAAAACCGGATGAAAGGCTTGTTGCAGATGCAGAAATGATGGCAGATCATCTAGCAGAGCAGTTTCCGGAGGTTCCTCATTTTATTATGGGACATTCTATGGGATCTTTTATCACCCGTTGTCTCCTTCAAAAGGCTAGCAATAAGTTTGCAGGAGCTGTCATTATGGGAACCGGCGGGCCTTTACCAGGAATAGATCTATTGAGAGCTTATTTATCATTAACCAATGCCATCGCCCCACGTCACCATACTTTTTTGAATTCTGTTTTTACAAGTGTCAATAACAAGCATTTTAAAAACGATAAAGATTTCAGTGATACCAGCTGGCTCAGTATAAATCCTAACAACAGAAAAGCTTTTGAACAGGATGAGCTTTGCGGGATTCCGTTTACTCATAATGCTTTTTATACTTTATTTACTATTTATAAAAAGGCTACAGCGAGAAACTGGGCATCTTCTATTTCAAAGTCATTTCCTTTTTTATTTGTAAGTGGACAGAATGATCCGATTGGTGATTTTGGAAAAGGGGTAATGCATACCGTCAACAACTTAAAGGCTGACGGTTTTCAGCATGTGGATATGAAGATCTATCCAGAAATGCGTCATGAAATTTTGAATGAGGAAATACGTGAGCAGGTGTTGGATGAAATTGATCATTGGATTTCAAAACATTAAAAATTCCCGCAGATTTTATAAAATTAAAAACCATGAGAATACATATTTTCGGAGCTTCCGGTTCCGGAGTTACAACATTAGGGAAGGCATTGTCTGAGGAACTCCATATTGAATACTTAGACAGTGATGATTTTTTCTGGCTTACCACATCAAGTCCCTTTACAGAAAGACAAGATCCTGAAATAAGAAACGCGGCTGTTTCAGATAAACTTCACTCCACAGACAGCTGGATTTTTGGAGGTTCAATCATTCATTGGGGCGACAATGTATTTCCGGCATTCGATCTGATTATATTTCTCTATCTGCCTTCTGAACTCAGAATGGAAAGACTGAGAGAAAGGGAATACGAAAGATATGGTGATGAAATCATTACCAGTCCGAAAAGAGCCCAAAAATTCCAGGAGTTTATGGATTGGGCTAAAGACTACGATCACAATACCGGTATTGCGAACAGAACTTTAAAATCCCATTTGGAATGGCTGTCCGGGATGAACACTCCTCTGATTGAGCTTTCAGGTGATTATGAACTGCAACAGAAGATGGATATTATTTTGGATAAAATAAAACAGCCTATATAGAGATTGCTTCGCTTTACTCGCAATGACTGGGACTTGAAAAGGAATTGTTAATTTAGGACACTGAAAAAAATCAATACCTGTGACTATAGAAGAACTTATAAAAGAAAAGATTTATCTGGATGCGATTAAGAAAACGAAGAAATAATTCATAAAAATAAAAACCTGGAAATTAATTTCCAGGTTTTTATTTTTATGATAGGTTTTGGCTAAAGCCAATGGATTCTTATTCTATATTTAAAGACGGGCTAAAGCCCGCCCCTATTGAATACCAACTACATTATTCATTCGCAGAAAACAAATAATTAGCCTTTCGCAGAAACCTCATAATATTTAGATTCCTACGGAATGACAAAGTATGAATACAGTTCTTAATCCAACAAAACCTCACTATTCACACCAATCTCTTTCAGGAAAACTTCATCATGCGAAATCACTAGCAGAGTTCCGCGATAATCTTTGATAGAATTAGTGAGAATTTCTACATTTTGCAGATCCAGGTTATTGGTAGGTTCATCAAGAATAATCATATCTGGTGCTTTATTGCTGATGGAAAGTCCGCAAAGAAGTAACCGCAAACGTTCACCTCCACTCAGCATTCCACATTTCTTGTCCCAGGTATCTTTCCAAAACAAAAATCTTGACAATAATGTTTTCACTTCAGATTCCTGTAATGCACTGTCATTGAAGGTCTGAACAAAGTCATAAAGTGTTGAATCATGATCAATCAGAGAATATTCCTGATCGATATAAATACTGTTGAATTCTGCCCTTGTTATTTTCCCTTCCGAAGGCTTACTATTTCCCAGCAGAAGTTTGATCAGCGTAGTTTTTCCGGAGCCATTGGAACCTTTAACTGAGATTCTATCGCCGCTTCGCAACTCAAGGCTGATATTTTCTTTCCAGAGTTTTTCCTTTCCATAATTGAAGTTAATAGCTTCAGCAGCCACAAGTATTTTTCCTGAATGCAGATTGGAATCATTAAAATTCACTTTCATCTGATCCGAATTTTTTAAAGAGTAACGCAGGTCTCTCAAATCATCAGAAATACCACTGATTTTCTCAGCGTGTACACTTTTCAGTTTTGAACTGTTTTTTTCAGCATTATTACGAAGCGTATTCATCATAATCCTCGCTACTCCTGATTTTTCCTGCTTTCCTTTACCTCTTGCATCCAGCTTTTGTTTTCGTTCCAGGGTTTCCCTTTCCTTTTCTTTTGCTTTTTTCAGAGCTCTTTCTTTCGAATGAATATCATTATGCAAAGCTTCCTCCTCCACTTCTTTTTGCTGAGCATAGAAATCGTAGTTCCCTCCATAAGATGCAATTCCCTGATTACTTAACTCAAATATGCCATCTACGAGGTTGAGCAATGTGCGATCGTGGCTTACAATAACAACTGTTGCATCTGTTTTGTCAATAAGATCATACAGGAGCTTCCTTCCCTCAAGATCCAGATGGTTGGTAGGTTCATCCAATATGATACTATCAGGTTGGCTGATCTCAATTCCGGCAAGAAAGACCTTGGTTTTCTGACCGCCACTCAAGCCTTCCAGCTTTTGAGTTAATTCAAAATTATCGAGGTTCCAATGTTCCAATGCCTGCTGGCAACGCTCTTCAATATCCCAATCGTCATTGAGAATTTCAAAATAAATTTCATCCACCTCTCCTTCGGTGATTTTTTGGAGAGCGTGAAGTTTCTGATCAATTTTCAGACATTCAGCAATGCTAAGATGATTAAAGTTCCCGAACATCTGAGGAACATAAAAAATATCACCATGGATATTGATATTCCCGTTTAAAGGCTGTATTTCGCCAGCAATCATTTTCAACAGGGTTGATTTCCCCATGCCGTTGCTTCCCACCAAAGCTGATTTGGTGTGAGACTGTATTGTTAAATTGATATGATTAAATAGAAGATTTCCTCCCGGAAACCCAAAGGATATATTTTGCAGTAAAATCATGATTTCTTTCTTAATAATGGTTGAACACCAGCAACATCTTTGTTACCGTCTTATTGAATCTGAAAGAAATGATATCCTACATGTCTGTATTTTGGGTTTTGAAAGAACAAAGATAGTAATTTTTGAGAACATTCAATTTTCGTCAATAATCAGGACATTTATCATCCCTTCTTACACTCCTTTTTTAAACACTTATTTTTCTGAATCATTTTCAAAATCCTTTTTTTGAAGCTATACCTTTCTATCTCATCAAAAAGCTCACCCTTATTATGATTTAAACAGACTTCATCTCATTATTCAATTCTACAGTCCTGAAACCACCAAACTTTTCAAACTGATAAAAACAGGAAAGTATTTTAATCAAAAATCCGTAACTTTGCCTCCTACTAAAAATTTTATGGAAAGCATTAAAGTTCACGACAAAACTTTCGTTCCTTATTTAAAGGATGCCGAAATTCAGGAAATTGTAAAAGAGACAGCGTTAAGAATTTATGAAGATTACAAAGATGAAGTACCTGTTTTCATTGGTGTTTTAAATGGGGTGGTAATGTTCTTCTCAGATCTTTTAAAATATTACCCGGGGGAATGCGAAATTGCCTTCATTCAAATGAGTTCTTATGTTGGAACTGAATCTACAGGGATTGTTTATCAGAAAATGGAGCTGACTAAAGATGTAAGAGACCGTCACATTATTCTTGTAGAAGACATCGTAGATACAGGAAATACGGTTGAAAGTCTTTTCAAATATTTTAAGGAAACACAACGTCCTAAATCTGTAAAGCTGGCTAGTTTCTTACTGAAACCTGAGATTTACAAAAAGGATTTCAAGCTGGATTATATCGGAATGGAAATTCCAAACAAATTTGTACTTGGATACGGCCTTGATTATGATGAATTGGGAAGAAACCTACCTAATTTATATCAATTGGAAGACGGACAAATCAACCATTAATTATTGTCATTAGCTACTGGCTATTGGCTGTTAGCTTTAAACTTAATCGAAATAAAAGTAAAATATTAACTTAAAAAAGCTAAAAGCCAACAGTGTATCACTAACGGCTGGAAGCGTATCAACATTATGATAAACATTGTTCTGTTCGGCCCTCCAGGAAGTGGAAAAGGAACACAAGCTCAGAATCTAATCGAAAAATTCAATTTAAAACAGGTTTCAACAGGTGATCTTTTCAGATACAATATGAAAAATGACACTGAACTTGGAAAACTGGCTAAGTCATACATCGATAAGGGAGAATTGGTTCCGGATCAGGTAACAACAGATATGCTGATCGACGAGATCAAAAAACCTACTGATACCAATGGTTTTATTTTTGACGGATATCCAAGAACAACTGCTCAGACAGAAGCTTTGGAAACCATCGTTAAAGATGTATTGAATGACGATATTGACATCTGTCTTTCATTGGTAGTAGAGGATAAAATTTTGGTTGAAAGACTTCTTAAAAGAGGAGAAACCAGCGGAAGATCAGACGACAGCAATGTAGAGATCATCGAAAACAGAATTAAAGAATATTATACTAAAACAGCAGAAGTTGCCGAGCTTTATAAGCAGCAGGGTAAATATGTAGAGGTAAACGGTGTTGGAGAAATTGATGAGATTTCCCAAAAACTTTTCGCTGAGGTAGAGAAAATTAAATAATCGGGATACGGGTGCGGGATAGAAAATTTCGTCCCGTAGCCTGCAACTCGCAACACAAACTATATGTCTAACTTTGTAGATTACGTAAAGATCCATTGTAAAAGCGGACACGGAGGTGCTGGTTCTGCCCACCTTCGCCGTGAAAAGTATATTCCTAAAGGTGGTCCTGACGGTGGCGACGGAGGTCGTGGCGGACACGTCATCATGAGAGGAAATGCTAATGAATGGACTTTGCTTCCACTTCGATACACCCGTCACATAAAAGCAGAACGAGGTGAAAACGGAGCAAAAAACCAGCTGACAGGAGCTGACGGTTCTGATATTTATATCGATGTTCCCATTGGGACTATCGCTAAAAATGAAGAAGGTGAAATTATCGGAGAAATCCTTGATGACAAGCAGGAAATAATTCTGATGCAAGGAGGTAAAGGTGGAAGAGGAAATGAATTTTTCAAATCTTCTACCAATCAGACTCCAAGATATGCTCAACCCGGAATGGATGGTGAAGAAGGCTATGTGGTCTTCGAGCTTAAAATTTTGGCCGATGTAGGACTTGTTGGATTTCCAAACGCTGGAAAATCTACACTTTTAGCATCTGTTTCTGCAGCAAAACCAAAAATTGCCAATTACGCCTTTACCACTCTGACTCCTAATCTTGGAATTGTAGATTACAGAAATTACAAATCTTTTGTAATGGCTGATATTCCGGGGATTATTGAAGGAGCAGCAGAAGGAAAAGGATTAGGACACAGATTTCTGAGACATATTGAAAGAAACTCTATCTTGCTATTTTTAATTCCTTCTGATTCTGAAAATCATTTCCAGGAGTTTAAAATTCTGGAGAATGAATTGAAAGAATACAATCCTGAACTTTTGGATAAAGACTTTATTGTTTCTGTTTCAAAATCTGATCTTTTGGATGATGAGCTGAAGAAAGAAATTGCAGCAGAGTTTCCTGAAAACAAGCAGCCTTTGTTCTTCTCAGGAGTTACCGGAGAAGGCCTTATGGAGCTTAAAGATGCTATCTGGAAGCAATTGCACGGATAGAAAAAACATTGATTCATCAGTTTTATTTTACAATGGAACTGCAACATACAAAACAGCCTTAGAAAAATCTGAGGCTGTTTTTTTATACAATTAACTCTATTTCTTTTAGATAATATTTTAAACCATTAAGAAGGATTTAAGAAATAAAGTATAGTTAAGTAAATCATTCTGATTTTTAAGCGTACAGCGAAGCTTATCTTCATATTCTTAACATCTTCATCGTATCTTAATGGTTCAAATAAAAGGTTAGCAGGTTTTCCATTTTATATTTAACATAAAAACAAAAGAAGAGTTTCTCTTTTTGGAACAATTATTGAAACATCCTCTGAAATTGAAAAAAACTATGAAATATTTACTAGCCTTTTGTGCATCTATATTATTATTTTCCTGCACTTCTCAAAAAATAAACTCCAAATATTCTACCATTGAATATGAGGCTACTCCATGTTTTGGATTCTGTCCTGTCTTTAAAATGACCATCAGTGCCGACAGAACAGCCGTTTTTGAAGCGGAACATTTTAATTTCAATGACAAACCTTCAAAAGACGAATTTTCAAAGCCACGTGAGGGAACTTTTAAAGGAACCATCAAGGAAGAAGATTACAATAAACTCATCAGTTTACTGGATGGATTGAATGTAAAAAGCTTAAACGACAAATATGGTGAACGAAATATTACCGATCTTCCAACCTCTTATTTAGGAATCAAATTCGCAGACGGAACTTCAAAAAACATTGAAGACTATGGAAAACACGGAAGTGAAAAGCTTTCAGAAGTCTATCAGTTTTTTGAAAACTTAAGAAAGAACCAACAATGGAATAAAGTGAAATAGTTTCACTAAAAAATATTTAAATTATCTTTGTAACAGTAATTCCTTCATTTGGAGGAATTATTTTTTTGTAAAATTAGTAACCATTTAAAATAAACATGAAGAAAAACATTTTTTTTCTTGCAGCAATGGCTTTCTCAGCACTATTTAATGCCCAAGAAAACACAAAAGACCAGGCATCTATGAGCTTTGGTGTAAAAGGAGGATATTCCTTATCCAACATGAAGTTTTTTGGAACTGGACTGGATTCAAAATCCTATTTCTATGCAGGTATCGTAGCAGAACAACCTTTATCCTCTAAATTTGGTTTGCAGGCTGAATTACTGTATACTCAATTGGGTGGTAAAGATGCTTATCCCTGGTATGAGTTGGTGGGAAATGAAGTGGTAAACATGGGTAATATGAACTTTGATTACAAGTTCAATCAGATACAGGTTCCTATTTCAGTAAAATACTATATTGTTCCGCAACTTTCTGCATCTGCAGGAATCAACTTAGGGTTTAACATATCATCCAAAGTAAAAATGGATAATCTTTTTGATGAGTCAGAAACCCACAATTACGAATCTTTAAAAACTTTGAATTTATTTCCTTTCCTGAGTGCAGAATATAAAATTAATGAAAAGTTTTTTGTGGACGCCAGATACAATTTCAATTTTATAGAAATGAATAAAAGCAATGCAGTTCCTATTAAAATTGGATTTCTGCAGGCTGGTGTAGGATATAAATTTAAATAAACTTCAGATTTTCATATCAATAAAATGGCTTCTCATATTGGGTGGCCATTTCTGTTTTCGCATAGTAAATAAGTCTAAAAAAGTGGAATAAGATACTTAAAAATATTTAGACTACCTTTGCAAAATGTAATTCTTTCAGACTGAAGGAATTTTTATTTAAATTTTAAAATAATTCATTTGAATTTTACAGACTTAAACTTAATAGAACCTATTGCAAAAGCAATCCAGGAACAGGGATACACGACTCCTACTCCTATCCAGGAAAGATCTATTCCTGATATCTTAGAAGGCAGAGACTTTCTAGGTTGTGCGCAGACAGGAACAGGAAAGACAGCTGCTTTTTCCATCCCTATTCTACAGAATTTATCCAAAAATAAAATTCCCAATAAACATATAAAAGCATTAATCCTTACTCCAACCAGAGAACTGGCCATTCAGATTGAGGAAAATATTAATGCTTACGGTAAATATCTTCCATTAAAACAACTTGTTATTTTTGGAGGGGTAAAACAAGGAAACCAGGAAGCTGCTTTGAGAAAAGGAATTGATATTCTGGTAGCAACACCGGGAAGACTTCTTGACTTTATTGCTCAGGGCATCATAAGCTTAAAAAATCTTGAGATCTTTGTTCTTGATGAAGCAGACAGAATGCTGGATATGGGATTTGTACATGATGTAAAAAGAATCATCAAACTTTTACCTCAGAGAAGACAGACTTTATTCTTTTCAGCAACAATGCCGGCTGAAATCCAGAAACTAGCTAATTCTATCTTAAATAATCCTATAAAAGTAGAAGTAACTCCCGTTTCTTCTACAGCGGATACCATTAAACAATCTGTGTATTTTGTAGAAAAAGATAACAAACTGAATTTGCTTTCTCACATTCTGCAAAATGATATTTCAGATTCTGTATTGGTATTTGCAAGAACAAAACATGGTGCAGATAAGATTTCCAGAAAACTTCAGAAAGACGATATTTCTGCTGAAGCCATTCATGGTAATAAATCTCAGAATGCGAGACAAAATGCTTTGAACAACTTCAAATCCGGGAAAACAAGAGTTCTTGTTGCCACGGATATTGCAGCAAGAGGAATTGATATTGATGAATTGAAATTCGTGATCAATTTTGAGCTTTCCGATGTTTCTGAAACCTATGTACACAGAATCGGAAGAACAGGTAGAGCCGGAGCTGAAGGTAATTCTATATCTTTTGTAGACGGACTCGATCTTTTGAACTTAAAGAATACCGAAAAACTGATTGGAAAGAAAATCCCTGTCATCAAAGACCATCCGTTCCATACTGATGATCTGGTTGCCCAGAAAAGAGATTCTAACAACAAACCTTTTAATGCAGGTGGTGAGAAACCTAAAACAGGCAATAGTAATAATTCAAGGCCGAATAATAACCGTAAAAAGCCTTCTGCGGGAGCTTCGGTTGGGTTTAAAAAGCCAAAGAATAAGAATTTCACCAGAAAGAAATAAAAAACAAACCCCTTTTCAACATTGGAAAGGGGTTTTTATTTATCTTAAAACTTAATGTTTTTATTATCTGAAAAGATTTTTTGCATTCTCTGTAGTCATGCGGTCTATTTCAGAAAAATCCTTTCCGTAGACATCTACCAGCTTTCCTGCTACCAAGTCAAGATAGGAACTTTCGTTTCTTTTTCCTCTATGGGGAACCGGAGCCAGATAAGGAGAATCTGTTTCCAGAACAATTTTATCCAGAGGAATTTCGTTCAGAAACTGATCTATTTTCCCATTTTTAAAAGTTACTACTCCACCGATTCCTAAAATGAAATTAAGGTCAACAGCGTGCTGTGCCTGTTCAAGATTTCCTGAGAAACAATGGAAAATCCCTCTTAATTTAGGATGTTTCTTGCTTTCCAGTACTTCAAATGTCTCATCGAAGCTTTCTCTTGTATGAATAACAATGGGAAGGTCTTTTTCTATAGCCCAGTCAATCTGCTGTTCAAAAGCTTTTACCTGGATATCTAACGTTGTTTTATCCCAATACAGATCAATCCCGATCTCTCCTATTGCCGGAAAATGTCTCTGATCAAGGTAATTTTTTACGATTTCAAGTTCTTTTTCCCACGATTCCGGCTTTACATAACAAGGATGTAACCCCATCATTGAAAAGATCTGTCCCGGATATTCTGTTTCCAGTTGCAGCATTTTCTCGTGAGATTCAGAATCGATGGCAGGAAGGTAAAATTCTGTAATTCCTTTATCTAAAGCTCTTTGAATAGCTTCTTTTCTGTCTTCATCAAACTCTTCTGCGTATAGATGTGTATGTGTATCAATCATTTTATTTAAAATTTCAATAGATCTTCATAGGGATTTTCAAGTCCCAGCAATATTCCGAAAGCGGGTTCTGTCTTTATTCCCTGGTTTTTAAGTTCTATTATTTTTTGTTTAAATTCTTCTCCTTTTTCCTGTAATATGTTGTATTCAGCCATCATATGAAGATAAGCGTTTTGCTGTATTGTAAGTTTATTTTGTCCGAAAATTTCGATGGGAAACCCTTCCAGCATAAAATTCAAGGTAATGCATTTTTCACCGTTTATAATCGGATATTCAACGTCTGTGTCTTGAGGAATAAGCTGACAAAATAGTAAATCATCCAGAAAATCTTGTTCATATTGTAAATCCACTTCGAAAATAAGATCAAGATCACTTCCTTTGATGTCAATTTCTATAGGAACAGTTCCCGCTAAAATGGGAGAATAGTCCTTCATTTTCTCAAAAACGTGATACTTTATCAGAATTTCGTAAGCTTTTTTCTGTCTTTCGTTTCCGTCTTTCAGATAATCAATTTTGGTAAAATCACGCATTTAAAATATTTTATGTTTTACCTTTTTACGTTGAATTTCGATTCTTTGATCCAGCTTTTCTCTGAATTCAATAAACTTTGGATCTTTCTTGTCACTCGTCTTATGTTCCAGCGCTTTGATAATCTTAAAATTTTCTTTGATAAAATTCTGAGTTTCTCCTGAAAAATAAGCATTCCCGAATTTTTCAAAAATATAATTAACCGCCTGTGTGCTGGGATGAATCATATCTTCTTTATAAAAACGGTAATCCCTGAGGTCATCCATTAAAATTTCGTAGACAGGCAGGTAATGACAGTCTTCTAGCATCGAAATAGATTCATGGATCGCAGTAATCAGTTTAGACTTACTTAACTGGTTTTCCACCATTCCATCTTTTGTATGCCTTACAGGTGAAACAGTGAACAAAATCTGTACACCTTCTTTACAAATATCTTTAAGATCAAGAATTGTTTGATAAATGGAATTTGTAAGCTCCTGATGGGAAAGCAGTCTTTTTTCAAAAAACTTTTGAGGAATTTTGTGACAATTGGCCACCAGTTTTTTCTTGGGAAGAAATTCATAAATAAATGAAGATCCGTAGGTAATAATAATCCAGTCGGCTTCCTGAAGAAAGGCATTTCCCGCTTCAATGGCTCCATTAATCTTATCTAAGGTCTGATGAATATAACGGGTATCAAAACTGGTGTGATGATCTAGAGAAATATATTCTTCATTATAGGTAATCAACTCCTCTTCTTCATAAAATGCGGAATCATGTAATCTATTGACCGCATAATTGATGGAAAAAGGGTTAAAAATGGTCCCAAAAGGGTTATTTAAAGTCTGAAGTTGCCCGTCTTGCAGTAAATCCGTCATTTCAGAGGCAAAGCACGAACCTATTGAAAATATTTTATCTTCAATTTCAATTTTCTTTTCTGATGCAGGAATATCAACTTCTGTTCTGAATTTCATTGTGTAGGGGTTAGGTTGCAGGAAATAGGTTGCAGGTAAATTGCTGCTACCTGCGACCTACCCTCTACTACCTATATTAACTTTCTCTTCTCAACAAATAATTTGCCAGTTCGATAAAAGGTTTTTTCTTTTCTTCCGGAACATCTATTTTCTGAAGATAGCTTTGTCCAATTTCATTATGTTTTTCAATCAGACGTAACGCTTTTTCATCTACTTTGGTTCTTCTGAAAATCTTTTCTACTCCATACACCTTATCCACATTTTCAGTCTTCTTAGAGTACCAGTAATCCAGTTCTTTTCTTTCTTCATCCGTAGCATGTTCTCTTGCTAATAGATATAGAACAGTTTTCTTATTTTCATAAATATCTCCGGCATGCTTTTTCCCAAACTGAGCCTGATCTCCGAATACATCAAGATAATCATCCATAATCTGGAATGCAATTCCGATATGCTTTCCGAAGTTGAAAATAGCTTTGGCATCTTTAAAATCTGCTCTTGCAATCAGAGCTCCGATCTCAAATGAAGATGCACTTAGAACTCCTGTTTTGTAAGTAATCATTCTGATATAATCATCAAAAGTAACATCCTTCTGAGTTTCAAAATTGATATCATACTGCTGTCCTTCACATAAAAGAAGTCCGGTGTGGGTAAATATTCTGATACATGCTTTGAAAATTTCTGGTTCAAGATCTTCAAAAAACTTATACGCTTTCAGCATCAGTCCGTCTCCGGAAAGAATTCCTACGTTAAGACCATGTAAAGTATGAATGGTAGGTTTATTTCTTCTTAAAGGAGCTTCATCCATAATATCATCATGGATTAAGGTGAAGTTATGGAAGAATTCAATAGCCAATGCCGGTTTGATTGCCTGCTTTAGATCTCCACCGAACATATCACATGCCATTAGCACCATAATGGGACGAAGACGCTTTCCACCATGGGAAATAATATAATTCATCGGATCATAGAGCTCCGAAGGTTTATCTTTAAAAGTATATTTAGTGATGGCATCTGCAACAATCTGCTGGTATCTGTCTAAAAATTCCATAAAATCTTATAATTTGAACAAAAATACGATTTTTCGGGGCTTTATAAAACAAAAATCCTCATCGTTTTGATGAGGATTTTTATCATTATCTACTCTTCTAAAAAATTATTAAACTTATTCTTATTTTCATTAATCCTTTTTCTATATGCAGGAGTATTAATTTTACCTTGAGAAGGATCATTACTATATTCTTTACGTTTTGCCAAGTATTGATCTTTGGTAATTAATAGTCCTTTTTTATAGGATATAGGTAAATTTATTTTAGTTATAGAAAGAAGTTCAAAATTAAAGTATTGACTTTCATCATTGACCTTCAAAATTAATCCTGGAAGACCTTTAAATTTGTAAGGACCATCATTTATGGGTACATCATAAGTAAACCATGCAATATATGTTCTCCTACCCACTTTTGCCACAGCTTTTGTACATTTATATCCTTGAATAATTTTATTTGTCAAGTTATCAATCTTCCAATGAATACCTTCTATATAGATTGTATAAAAATCTCTACCCAAATAATTTGATATATAAAGAGAATCATTATCCTTATAAACAGAATGTCTTACTTTTGATTGTAATAATTTGCCAGGCTCCACAATACTTCCTGTCTTTATTGCAGCATCTAATTGTTTTTTAAAACCATCTGAAAAGGCTTTATCATTTTCACTGTAGTAAAGAGACTTCTTACCATTAGTAAGCAGTATCATGGGCTCTGAAATAAGGTTCTTGGCGTTTAAAGTATCTTCTAAATAGGAGAAGTTATATTTGACTTCTAAGATAGAGAGGTTTTTCTCTTGCTTTGGAGTCTGACTTTTAATAAGAATTAAAAGAAAACAAAAAAATATATTGAAACTTCTTTTCATAAATAATAAGTGTAAAAAGATCTCCTAAACTACTTTAGTTTAGATCATATTAAACAGGTGGATTTTCATAACTAGTATGTCCACAATCCTGCTGATTATACATTTCCCATTCATTATTTACACAATCATATGTATCAAAATCAGTGTCAAGAATAGTTTGATAAGTAGTTCCACAAATAGTCTTTAACGTTATTAAATAACGGGTAAAAGCCTTCACGTTTTCAATATGTTCTTCTACTTTTTTAATTTCTAAGCTTTTGGCATTTACCCATCCAGTAATTCCAAATGCAGCTAATAAAATAATTTTTTTCATTTTGTTTTTTAAGTTTTTAAATTAGTAATATTGTTTAATGTCAAAAAAATTCACAAAACTTTTGTTGAATTTATAAAATAATCAAAACATAAAGCAATGAAAATCATAACAATACGAAATTTATACTAAACAAAATATAAACACATTCATCATAACAATAAATATCTTGTTTTTTAATTAATGATTTAAGTTTCAATAGGATAAAAACAAAAAACTTTGCCCAAACGGACAAAGTTTATATAATTATATGATTTGTTTTTTTAGAACAGGAAGGTTACCGTAAGATAGGTAATTGCTGCTACTATTGCAGAGATTGGAATGGTTAGAACCCAAGCCCAAAGCAGGCTTACTGTAATCCCCCATCTTACTGCTGAAATTCTTTTCGTTAATCCTACCCCGATAATAGAACCTGTGATCGTATGGGTAGTAGATACAGGAATACCGAAGTGGTCTGTGATGAATAAGGTAATAGCACCTGCAGTTTCTGCACTTACTCCTTCTAATGAAGTTACTTTCGTGATCTTCGTACCCATAGTTTTGATGATCTTCCAGCCACCACTCATTGTTCCTAACGCAATGGCAATAAATGATACTAAAGGAACCCAGATATAATGCTGTGCAAAATAATCAAAACGTTCCGCAGAAGGAATATTCAAATATTGTGTATCCTGAAGCATATTAACATGGTAATAAATTACCGCTGCTCCAATGATTCCCATTACTTTCTGAGCATCGTTCAAACCGTGTCCTAAACTAAACAGTGCTGATGAAGCCAGCTGTAGTCTTTTGAAAGATTTGTCTGCTTTGTGAGGGTTTGATCTTTTATAAAGGTGTACAATAATCAATGTGATAATGATGGAGATAATCATCCCTATAATGGGTGCCATGAAAATGAACAGGAAGATAGGAATTACTTTATCAAACTTTACCACACCCTGTTGTGTTACCTGGCTGAAAGCTTCTTTAATGGTTTCCCACATTCCAAGCTCCGGTTGTGCTGCAGCTACATCATGATAATCCATCATGAAAGCGTGCATAAGAGCAGCTCCTAAGAAACCTCCGATCAGCGTATGTGATGATGATGAAGGAATTCCAAACCACCATGTTAAAAGGTTCCAGGCAATAGCAGCTATCAAACCGGAAAATATAACCTCAAGAGTGATAAAATTCTCATTAACTGTTTTGGCAATTGTATTACCAATTTTGAATTCTCCAATGATGTAAGCAGCAATAAAGAACGCTGCAAAGTTCCAAAGTGCCGCCCAAAGTACAGCCTGGAATGGAGTTAAAACTTTTGTAGAAACTATAGTTGCAATTGAGTTGGCAGCATCATGGAAACCATTGATATAATCGAAGATCAGAGCCAGCGCAATAATAACTATAAGTAAAATCGGAAATTCCATTTTTGCTATGTATTAGGCGTATTTAATCATGATGTTCTCGATTGTATTGGCAACATCTTCTGCTTTGTCCGTTACAATTTCAAGGTAGTTCAATACTGATGAAACTTTAATAATGTTGATGGCATCATTGGTTTCAAATAATTCTACCATTGAATTGGAAAGCAAATCGTCAGCAATATTCTCAATAGAGTTCACTTTAATACAAGCTTCTTTCACCTGTTCCATGTTTTTGAACCCTTTAAGGTTTTTCATCGCATTCTGAATTTCCAGACATGCTTTGTGGATCAATAAAGAGAAGTCAGAATATGCCTTCATCTCAGGTGATTTGTACAGGAAAATATATTTTGTGGATGCGTAGATATAATCAGCAATATCATCCAGTCCTGTTGCTAGTGTGTGGATATCCTCACGGTCAAAAGGTGTAATGAAGTTTTTGCCTAGTTCTACGAAGATTTCGTGAGTAAGTTCATCATTCTTGTGTTCGAAGTCGCTCATTTTCTTCAACATTGAATCGTCGTTAAGATCGAAATCCTTGATTCCTGTGTTGAATTCTTCTGACATTGCAACTAGATTTTCAGTTACTTTTTCGAAAAGTACAAAGAAGATTTTATCTTTTGGTTGAAAAGCGTGGAAAATATTACCAATTCCCATTTTTTAGTATTTATAATTCGTGTGCAAATTTCTTAAAAAAGGATTGCACGTGAAACTATATAACATTAAGTTTTGTTAACATTCGCTTACCCGTTGATTATCAAATAAAAAAACCGGCCTTGAGGCCGGTTTTGTATGGTATAAGGAGAGATTAGTTTGCTACTTCAGCTCTCATATCTTTTCCTTTGAACTTCATGGATTGAATATTGCTCAAAACATTGTCTTTGAACGATTTTTCAACTTCGAAGAAAGAGAACTTCTCCAGGATTTCAATATCACCGATTTCAGCTCTTTTCTTGCTTTTTCCGCCAGCAGTTGCTTTATTGATAATATCTAAAACATCAAGCTTCTTCAAATGGTCTTTTTTACCAAGGTTGAAGAAGAATCTTACCATGTTTTCATCTCTTCTTCTTGGCTTTCCACTACGCTCTCTGTCTCTTCCGCGTTCTCCTCTGTCTCTATCACGACCTCTGTCTCTATCTCTGTCTCTATCACGTCCACGGTCTCTTCTTGAGAAATCATCATCTCTGCTGCTTAATTTCTGCTCAGCAAGATCATGCTTATCTTTGTAGTATAAAGCAAGGTCTTTCAACTGGAACTGTAGCAACTGGTGCACCAATTCTTCTTTTGTAAAGTTGCTTAGATCCGGGATTAAGCTATCGTCAAATTCGAAAAGATCTTCGTGCTCTGTCAATAATTTTTCGAATACACCCCCTACCTGAGCTTTGATAATATCTTCACCTGTAGGAATGAATTTTTCGTTAATTTCGATTTTAGTCGCAGATTTGATCTGTTTCAGTTTTCTGCTTTCTTCAGGCTTGATTAACGCCATAGAAATACCATCTTTTCCAGCTCTACCTGTTCTTCCGCTTCTGTGAACGAATACTTCAGGATCATCTGGTAAAGAGAAGTGGATAACGTGAGTAAGGGAGTTTACATCTAATCCTCTTGCTGCCACATCTGTAGCTACAAGAATATCAATGTTTTTCAGTCTGAATTTCTTCATTACCGTATCTCTCTGCGCCTGAGAAAGATCACCATGAAGAGCATCAGCTGCATACCCGTTCTGCATTAAGAAATCTGCCACCTCCTGAGTTTCCATTCTCGTTCTACAGAAGATAATGGAGTACTGATTAGGGTTAGCATCAATTAATCTTTTTAATGCTTCTTTTTTCTGACGGTATCCTACCACATAATATTCGTGAGTAATGTTCTTCTTCACTTCGTTGATAGAACCTACTGAAATACGGTGTGGTTTTGTAAGATAATTTTTGGAAATTCTTTCCACCTCTTTATTCATCGTTGCAGAGAATAAGAAAGTTTGTTTCGTTTCCGGAGTTTCGCTTAGAATGGTTTCCAATTCATCCTTGAATCCCATAGAAAGCATTTCATCAGCTTCGTCTAATACTAACCAATGAATGGCAGAAAAGTCTAATGCCTTTCTGTTAATAAGATCAATTACTCTACCTGGAGTTCCCACAATGATTTGTGGTTTATCCTTTAAAGATCTCATTTGCTCCACGATACTACTTCCACCATAAACCGCAGTAGTTTTGATGTCTTTCATATACTTAGAGTAATTCTTTATGTCCTTCGAAATCTGAAGACATAATTCCCGTGTCGGACAAAGCACCAATAATTGGATTTTGCGACTCGTATCGTCAATCATATCCAAAATCGGAAGCGAAAACGCTGCTGTTTTGCCTGTCCCTGTCTGCGCAAGTGCGATCAAGTCGCGAATATCTGAAAGAATAAAAGGGATAGTCTGTTTTTGGATTTCTGTTGGGCTTTCGTAGCCCAGTTCGCCAATTGCCTTAAGGATATCAGGACTTAAATTGGTTTCCGTAAATAAATTCATTAACTATTTTAAAATTTTTGCAAAGATACAATAAATATTTGATTTGTTTTTGAACAAATTTTTAAATATCCAAACTTAAATTCACAATCCTTTAATATATTTTTAATTTTTGGAAAATTTAATCTAAAAAAACAAGCCTTAGGTTAAAAAGTTGTTAAACATTATTTTTTTTTATTAAATTGGATTAATTTTTTCTGTGTTATTTATGAATTTTCAAAAATAAAACCATGAAAAGCAAATTTTTCTTTTTGATATTCTCATGCATAGTCATTGAAATATTTGCCCAAACGCCCAATTATCCCAATACTTGGACTCTGGAAAATTGCATTGCATATGCAAAGGAGAATAATATTTCTATTCATTCTCTCAGACTTTCAAAAAATTCTACCTACCAGGATCTCCTTCAGGCAAAAGAAGCAAAATACCCCAGCTTAAACGGAACTGTTTCACAAGGACTTTTTGCTCTCAACGGAAGTGACGGCCTTCACATGACGGGAGCACCCTCTCAAAGCATCGGAGCCAATTCTTCTATGACCCTTTATCATGCTGACTACATTAAAAATAACGAAACTTCAAAGAATCTCCTGGTACAGATGGCCGATCTGTCTGTACAGGAATCCGAAAACAATATCACCCTGAATATCACTCAGGCCTATCTGAATATTCTGATGAATCAGGAAAATATCATTTCTCTTGAAAATGTTTTGAAAACAACCCAAACACAATTAAAGCAAGGAGATCAGCTCTACAAAGCAGGAAGCCTTTCCAAATTAAATTATCTTCAGATTCAGTCTCAGGTAGCCCAGGATCAATACAATCTGACAGCAGCTCAAAATAGCCTGCGGACCAATACGGTGAATTTAAAACAAATCCTGCAGCTGCCTTCAAATTATGATTTCCAGATTGTAAAACCCGACAGTATTATCGTAGACAATCAATTGAAAACCCTTGAAGATGTCCAGAATCTGGCACAAAATCAGCGTCCGGAAATAAAATACAGCGAACTGAATGTTGAAAATTCCAATACCAATCTGAAAATGGCTAAGGCATCCATCCAGCCTACTTTAAGCCTGTCAGGAAATATTTCCACCAATTATTCCAACGGAAACGGAAATTATTTTAACCAGCTGGGAAACAATTTTTACATGCCTATTGGTTTAAGCCTTGGAATTCCGATTTACAATAACAGAATCTATAAAACACAGATTGAGAAATCAAAAATTGCTATAGAACAGGCCAATCTTGATTTACAAAATACCAAAACAATTCTTAATCAACAGATAGAACAATCTTATATCAATCTTCAGAATGCCCTTTCACAGTATGACTCTGCTAAAACACAAATGGACATCAGCCAACAGAGTTATGATATTGTAAATGCCCAGATGAAAATCGGAAGCATTGATTATGTGCAGCTTCAGCAACAACGACTGCTTTATATTCAGTCTGTTCAGAATTTTCTTCAGGCGAAATACACCGCAGTTCTCAATAAACAGATCTACGAATTTTACGCAGGTAACCCTATAAATCTAAAGTAAGCTATGAAAACAAAGAATAAAAAATGGTTGTACTGGGTTGTGGGTGGTATTATTACCCTTGGAGCAGTCTGGTTTTTCTTCATCAGAGAAAAAGAAGTAAAAATTCAGCTGGAAACAGTAAACCCTGAAATGGGAGAAATCTCAAATTCAATTACGGCTACCGGAACCATTCAGCCTGTAGATACAGTGGCAGTGGGTACTCAGGTATCGGGAATCATTAAAAATATTTATGTGGATTTCAATTCTACTGTGAAAAAAGGGGAATTACTGGCTACTTTAGATCCGGATTTACTTCAGTACCAGTCACAGCAGATCAAAGCCAATCTGCAAAACGCAAAAAGTAATCTGGCTTATAACGAAATCAATATCAACAGACAGTCACAACTGTACAAAGTGGGTGCAATCAGCAAAGCGGATTATGACGTTGCCACCAATCAATACAATGCTGCAAAGGCGCAGGTAGGTTCCGTAACAGCTCAGCTTTCCACAGCCAACAAAAACCTTTCTCTTACCAATATTTATTCTCCCATTGACGGAACTGTACTCAACCGGAATGTGAGTGAAGGGCAAACAGTAGCTTCAAGCTTCAGTACTCCTACCCTCTTCAGTATTGCCAAGGATCTTACCAAAATGAGGGTGCGTGCCTCAGTAGATGAGGCTGATATCGGAAATGTAAAAGTAGGCCAGAAAGCCACATTTACAGTGGATGCTTTTCCGGATGAGACTTTTGATGGTGAGGTTTCAGAAGTCCGCCTTCATCCTACCGTTTCATCGAATGTTGTGAATTACACCACCATTATCAACGCTGACAACTCCAGTTTAAAGCTAAAGCCGGGAATGACCGCCAATATTACTATTTACACTGAGGTTTTAAATAATGCCATGAAGATTCCTGTAGCTGCTACCAGTTTCAGACCGGACAGCCTGGTCATCAAAAAGTATAAAGTAAATTCTCCGTTTGCCAATGGTAAAAAACATGAAAAAGGACAAGGGAAGAAACAAAATAAAGAAAGTGAGAACAAGAACGAAGCGGCAGTTTGGATCATTGCGAAAGACAGCACAATCTCCCGTAAAAAGATAAAAACAGGAATGGATAATGACACCGAAATACAGGTTGTTTCAGGGTTAAATAAAAATGACAATATCATCACCGGCTACAAAGTTTTGTCCAAAAAATCTTCCGGAGGACAAACCAAAAGCCCATTCATGCCTCAAAGAAGAGGTAGTGGAAACAACAGAAACAGCGGCGGTGGCGGCGGACCGAGATAATTCAAATCAAGCCTAAACAACCAGCAACTAGCAACTAGCAAACCTAAAAACAAAAGTCATGACGGAGAAAATTCTGGAGATTACAGATCTGAAAAGAGAATTCAGGATGGGCGAAGAAATTGTTCATGCTCTGAAAGGTGTAACATTTACGGTAGAGAGAGGAGAATTTGTGACGATTATGGGAAGCAGCGGCTCCGGAAAATCTACGTTACTTAATATCATTGGCTGCCTGGATAAACCTTCTGGCGGAGATTATATTCTGGATGGGGTTAATATTAAAAACCTTGACCGTGATGAACTTGCTGTTCTCAGAAATCAAAAAATAGGTTTTGTGTTTCAGTCTTATAATCTTCTTCCCAGAACTACAGCCAAAGAAAATGTAGAACTGCCGCTTCTCTACAATTCAAAAATATCTACAGAAGAGCGCCACAAAAGAGCAATACAGGCTTTGACATCTGTAAAACTTGAGAGCAGGATTGATCACCTTCCCAATCAGATGTCCGGAGGGCAGCAGCAAAGAGTCGCTATTGCCAGAGCTTTGGTAAATGAACCTGTAATGATTCTGGCTGATGAAGCTACAGGAAATCTGGATACCAGAACTTCTTATGAAATTATGGCTCTGATGCAGGATCTGCACCATCAGGGACGAACGATCGTTTTTGTAACCCACGAACCTGACATTGCCACTTTCAGCAGCAGAACAGTAACCCTTCGGGATGGAAAAGTCATTAAAGATGTTAAAAATGACAATATAAAGTCTGCCAAAGAAGCTCTGGAAAACCTTCCCGTAAATGATGATTATAATTAGTTAACTAAAAACGCAGTACAATGAACCTCTCCAACCTCTTCAGAATTGCCTGGAAAGCCCTTTTACGGAATAAGCTTCGTGCATTTTTAACCATGCTCGGTATTATTATCGGGGTGGCTTCTGTGATTGCAATGACCGCTATTGGAGAAGGTTCAAAAAAAAGTATCAGTGATCAGCTTTCTTCTATGGGCTCAAATATGATCACCATACGTCCGTCCAGTAATATAAATGTTTCCGGTGGAGCAAGAATTGGTGCATCGGGATTACAGACCCTGAGACCTCAGGATGCAGATGCCATTTCAAAAGGAGCTCCGGATGTTTCCTACGTCTCCCCTGCAGTACAAACCAACGGACAGTCTATCAACGGAGCAAACAACTGGCCGACTCAATTACAGGGAGTGAACGAAGAATATTTCAGCATCAGAGACTGGAGCATTGCAGAAGGTAATCTTTTCACCAAAAAGGATGTAACATCTTCCAACAAAGTCTGTCTTTTAGGGCAAACCGTTTATAATAATTTATTTCCCAACGGGGAAGATGCCGTAGGAAGTATCATCAGATTTAATAAAGTTCCTATGAAAGTGATTGGAATTCTGGCTTCAAAAGGTTCCAATGCATTCGGGCAGGATCAGGATGATGTGATCATCGCTCCGTTCAATACCGTTCAGAGAAGATTTTTAGGAATCACGTATGTTCAAACTATTTATGCCGCTTCTTCGAATGAAAACACGTCACAACAGGCTACAGACCAGGTTTCTGAGATTTTAAGAAAACAGCATAAACTTCCTGCTGACGGAAGCAATGATGATTTCAGTGTGAGAACCCAGGCTGAACTTATCTCTACCATGAGTTCTACCAGCCAGCTACTGACCGTACTTTTATCGGCAATCGCAGGCATTTCCCTTATTGTAGGAGGCATCGGAATCATGAATATCATGTATGTCTCAGTAACGGAACGAACCAAAGAAATAGGGCTGAGAATGTCTATTGGCGCAAGAGGAAAAGATATTTTATACCAGTTTCTTATTGAAGCGGTACTCATCAGTATCACTGGAGGAATCCTTGGAGTACTTTTAGGGATATTATCTTCAGAACTGGTCACTTTTTTCCTCTCATGGCCAACTTTTATTACAGAATCTTCAATTATAGTTTCCTTCATTGTCTGTGCGGTGACCGGTGTATTTTTCGGATATAATCCTGCGTTGAAAGCATCAAAACTTGATCCTATTGAAGCATTGAGATATGAATAGTTTTTGTACATTTGATTTGTGAGATACGGGTTGCGAAGTTTCGGGATCCGGGGTTGAGAAGCCTTTATCAATCTCACTTAACAACCAAAAACACCTCACACCATATGTCTGCAAGCATTTCTTCAAAAACATTTGATTTTTTAAAAAAATTAACTGAAAACAATAACCGCGAATGGTTTACTGAAAACAAAAACCTGTACACAGAATCTCAGCAAAATGTGATTTCATTTTTAGATGAACTGATTAAAGAGATGTCCGGTTTTGATGAAGAACTTGCAAAAATAGACAGTAAAAAAGCCCTGTTCAGAATTTATAGAGACACCCGTTTTTCAAAAGACAAATCTCCTTATAAAACCAATTTCGGAGCTTCTCTGGGAATGGGAAAAGGCAATCAGAAAGGAGGCTATTATCTTCACATGGAACCCGGGAAATCCTTTTTAGCAGGAGGAATTTACATGCCCGAATCTTCTGTTCTGAAAGAAGTGCGTAAAGAGATTTCGTTATACGGAGATGATTTTCTTAAAATTCTCAACCATAAAGATTTTAAAAAACATTTTCCTGAGCTTGATCAGGACGATAAGCTGAAGAAAATTCCTCAAGGTTTTGAAAAGGAGGATCCTATGGGAGAATATCTTAAGCTTAAAAATTTCATTGTGGTATATTCATTGAAAGATGAGGAAATACTGGACAAAAATGCAGTGAAAAATATGAGCAAAGTTTTCAAACTCATGAAACCTTTAAATGACTTCCTGAATACTCCTTTTCTTTAATGCACAGGATCAATTTCCCCCACAGATAACATAGATTTTCACAGATGATCTATAATATTCTTTGTGCTCTGCATCTTTATTGGATATTTTAAGATGGCATTCAGCCTGTACAGATGTCTATATGACAAATTTAAAATAATTAAAAATCAACCGGTTACAAAAACAGAAACGAAGGATATTTGTTGAAAATCAGCGCATTATAATTAACATTTTTTTAAGAAAAGTTTTACATTTTTACGTATCTTTGCTGTTCGCCAAAAAGCTTACAATGTCTTTATACCAAAAAATTGCAGAGAAACTACAATACATAAGCCCGAATTTTTACAAAAAAAGATATTTTAAAACTTTAAATAATCTTAATAAAAATAATTTTTCGGAACGTAATGTAGAACCGGAACTGGTATGGATTAAACAATACCTTTCTAAAAATGCTGTAATTCTGGATATTGGTGCGAATGTAGGAACTTTCCTTTATCAGCTGGAAAATACATTGAACCACGATCATATTTATGGTTTTGAACCTAATAAAAAGCTTTACCGACGATTGAAAAGGCTGTTTCCGGCAATGCACATCTTTCCTCTGGCTCTTTCTGATGAAAACAGAATAGCAGAATTCAAAGTACCGATTATTAATGGAAAAACAATTGCTTCCCGCGGTACATTAAACACTTCTTACAAAGAAAAAGGAGAAGAGAAAAGTTATACAGAGAAAGTAAAAGTGATAAAACTGGATGAATGGGCTGCACTGGAACACTTCAACAGATTAGACTTTATCAAAATAGACGTTGAAGGAAACGAAATAAAAACCCTTGTCGGGGCGAGAGAAACCATCAGACAATTTAAGCCTACTTTAATGGTCGAAATGGAACAAAGACACCACCAAACCCCTATATGGAATGAGATTTCTGAAGTGATGAGCTGGGGATATGATCCCAAATATCTGAACAGAAACAGCTTTACCCTGGAAAATCTTACAGAAGATATCATTACACAAAATACAAACGACGAAAAAAATAAAACTCAGTACATCAACAATATTATTTTTATACCTAAAAACAATTAAAACGACTTTATGAGTGTAGTAGCGAGACAAGGCTTCAAATATTCCATTATCGGTTATATTGGTTTTTTGCTGGGCACCGTTTCCGCAATATTCATATTTCCGAATGATTTTGAATTTTACGGAAAGCTGCGCTACATTCTTCCGACGGCTGAGATGCTGGTTCCCTTTGTTGTATTGGGTATTTCCTATTCGAATGTAAAGTTTTTTCACACCGTGGAAAAGGATGGTAAAAAACAGAATATGCTGTCATTGTCACTGCTGACGGTTTTTATCAACTTTCTTATTTTCACCGTTGTATTTTTCATACTTCCTTATTTTTATCCAAAGTTCAGGCATTCTGAGGCATGGAAGATCAAAGAAATGATTCTTCCACTGATTTTAATTCTTTCATTTTGTGCCATTTTCAATAAATATACATCCAATTATAAAAGAATTGTGGTTTCCAATATTTTCGATAATCTGTTTCCGAAAATAGCCAATCTGGGAGCATTTTGTCTCTTTTTCTTTGCTTTATCGCAGAATATTACAGCTGCTACATCACAGACCATTGCATATGCTTTCTTTTTTGGAATCTTCTTTTTAATGCTTTTGGGGTATATCTATTACACGAACAAACTGGAAAAGATTCAGCTGGATTTCAATACAGATTACTTCAAAAAAAATAACTTCTGGAAAGATTTTTTCAATTACAGTTTCTTTGGATTTCTGGGAACTTTTGGAAATTATCTGGCGATCAACAGCTTTATGATTGGAGAATTTATGGGAATGGAAGAAGTAGGAATTTATTCTGTTCTGTATGCTTTGATCTCATTGATTTCTATTCCACAACTTGGATTATTTAATATTTCGGCACCTATCATCAACAAAACGCTGGCAGACGGAGATATGGTAGAGCTGGACAGATTCCACAAAAAAACATCTTTAACCCTGTATTTCCTTGGAGCCGTTTTATTCTCCTGTATCATGGTAGGATTCCCTTACCTGACGCAATTCATGCCAAAGAACGGAATCATGCTGAGAGAATATGAGCCTGTAGTCTGGATCTGGGGTTCTGCAGTATTGATAGACCTTGCAACAGGATTTAACGGGAATATTATTTCGCTTTCAAAATATTACAGATTCAATATTCTGGTCATGCTTTTACTGGCCGGACTTACTATCGGACTTAACTATTACTTCATTAAGAATACAGATCTTAAATTGATTGGAATTGCTTTATCTACAGCGATTTCCCTTACCATTTACAATGTTGTAAAAATCATTTTCAATTATATTGTATTTAAAGTTTCTCCTTTAAGTATTGAAATGATTTTTGTCTCTATTATCTGCACGCTGGCCATTACAGTAGCTATTGTCCTTCCGAACTTCGACAGTAATCTGCTGAATCTCGTTTACAAACCAGCTGTTGTCCTGATACTCATTTATGTAGGAAATTATTTCACAAAAATATTCCCGATTGAAGACTATCTGAATATGAGGTTTATTAAGAGTGTATTTAAGATTAAATAGGGCATTTTAAGGCAAAGAAGATCAGATTAGCCCCTGTAAGAATTGTTCCATTTTCTGTTGAACTTCTTTCTTGCTATAGGTTGTATAAAAATCAAACGGAGTGTCTGAAAGTGTCTTTAACTGCTCAAGAATATTTTCTTTTTCAGGAATAATAAAGTCAGTTTTTGAAGGGTAATTTTTTGGGAAAACAGCCAGTTTTCCATACGCTATGGCATCACCCAGGTTTCCCGTCATTTTAGTCTGCCCATAAGCTTCTTTCATGCTGAAAAACTCTGTATCCTGCTGAATCGGGCACCACAAAACATCTGCTTTCTGCATCCATTTCTCAAAGTCTTCAGAAGAAACTCTTTCAGAAAAATAGGTAATATCAATATTTTCAGGGCATTTTTTAGACAGATTTTCAAGTTGTTTTAATTCATGTCCGCTGGCTTTTCCCAGGAATATAAATTTACAAGATTGATCTGTATGCAGATTCTGAATTGTTTCAAAAATATAAGCATAATCTCTTCTTTTCTGTGAAACGCCACCAGGAATTACCACGACAAGATTTTCATTTTTTGTCTTGTCAAAATCTCTGGTATAGAACAGAGGTAAAAACTGATATCTCTCTGAAATCAGAGCAGCATCCAGTACGAAAAGAGATCTTGATGCCTGATAAACTTTGGTTTTGTAGAATAGTCCTTCTTTCAGCCATAATTTCAGTCTGAAAATAACATCTCCTTTGAAAACACTTTTCATCAGATCCAGCTTTGAAGCTTTTATAAAATTAAGATTATGAGCAATGACTGCCGTGTTGTACTTTCTGGTTATGGCTAAAAATGTATTGAAATAGCGATGAACTGTACCTATTACCACCAGATCATATCCCTTCCCTTTCAGCTGATCAAGAATCATAGAACTGTCTGATAAAAACACCGCTTCATCATTATGACTGATCTGATCTTTGATTCTTTTTGAAAAATAATAGTCTACCGCAAAATCCTGAGCCCCTTTCATAATATTCATGAAAGCCTGAGCAATTTCTGCGTGCGTGTCTATTTCTATGTAAGCTATTTTTTTCACAGGTTGGTGAGAGTTATATCTTAGGTTTTGGCTAAAGCCAATGGAATCTTTATTTTTTTGTTAAACGAGTTAAAAACCGTTTCTATTGATGAGCATTTACAACGTATAAAAAATCATCTTCTACATCTTCAGCCATTTCTTTTTCAACATTTTCCAACGTTGATCATTAACCGCTTTTTGTTCTTCTTTAGTAATTTTAAGCTCCAGCTTCTTTGATCTGCAACTCTCATAAGATTTGATAATATCGAAGAAAAATGAAGCAGATTTGCTTTTCATGGCTTCTTTGGAAGAGGCAATATAAGCCAGAAACCTGTTCAGTCCCAGGAAATAAAAATACCTTCCATAATAATCTGCCGGACGTATGGTGTAATCAGCTCCTTTTACTTTAATCAGTTTCACATGAAGCTCCGGAAGCACCACTTCTTTCCATCCCAGATTATCAAGTAATATGGAATCAATATTATCCCAGCCCAACGTTTCCCTTAAACCACCGATCTGAACAAAACATTCTTTTCGGTAAGCTTTCATAGGACCTCTTACGTGATGTTTATTGGAATTCCCTTCGTACACCCAGTTTCCGTCTTTTTCAATATACAGAAGTCCTCCTACCAGCCCATATTCAGGGTTCTTGGCGAAAGCAGTTTCTACTGCTGTCAGATAATTTTCCGGAAGGATGATATCGGCATCAAATTTACAGATGATATCAAACTCAGCCATAGATTGGGTCTGAAGTCCGTTTTTAAAAGCATGAACCACTTTAGATCCCGGCTGATGTTCAGATTTCTGAAGGTTAACGGTTTCAAAACGGGAATCAGTTTCGGTATATTTCCGGATGATTTCAGGTGTTTTGTCTGTAGAACCATCGTTTACCACCACTACTTTAAAATCTTTACAGCTTTGCTGTTGTAAAGAATCAAGAGTACACGGGAGGTTGTCTTCTTCGTTATGGGCAGGAATTATAATTAAAAACCTCACGGAATTATAAATGATTAATGATGAGTGATCAATGATAAGAAGCTTTTTAGGATATCCGTTATCATTGATCATTCATCGTTGATAGGATTTATTTGTTATGCGGTTTCAGCATGTTTTTCGGATCAAGGATTTCATCCAGTTTTTCCTGAGAAAGAATTCCTTTTTCAAGAACAAGGTTGTAAACGCTTTTTCCGGTTTCCAGTGCTTCTTTTGCAATCTGTGTAGACTGTTTGTACCCGATATAAGGGTTCAATGCTGTTACAATACCGATGCTGTGTTTCACCATATTCAGGCAAATTTCTTTATTGGCAGTAATTCCTACTACACACTTGTCACGAAGGGTATCTAAGGCATTGCAAAGGAAGTTGATATTTTCCATGATGGCATGAGAAAGTACCGGTTCCATTACATTCAGCTGTAATTGTCCTGCTTCTGCAGCGAAAGTTACGGTAAGATCATTTCCGAATACTTTGAAACAAACCTGGTTTACCACTTCCGGAATCACCGGATTTACTTTACCTGGCATGATAGAAGATCCAGGCTGCATTGGTGGAAGATTGATTTCAAAAAGACCTGCTCTTGGACCTGATGAAAGTAATCTTAAATCGTTGCATATTTTTGATAATTTCACGGCAAGACGTTTTGTTGCTGAAGAGTAGATAACATAAGATCCTGTATCAGGAGTAGCTTCTACTAAATCCGGAGCTGAAACAATCGGGAATCCTGTAATCTGAGCTAAGTTTTTAGCACAAAGAGTGGCATATCCTACCGGAGCGTTTAATCCTGTTCCGATAGCCGTTGCTCCCATATTCACTTCTACAAAAAGGTTTGCATTGTTATTGAGCTTGGAAATATCCTCTTCCAAAGTAGCAGCATAGGCTTCAAACTCCTGTCCCAAAGTCATTGGAACGGCATCCTGAAGCTGCGTACGTCCCATTTTGATAACATCATGAAACTCCTGTCCCTTGGCGCGGAAAGCGGTAATAATCCTTTCTAGTTTTTCTACCAGTCCGATATTCATCTGAAGCAATCCCATTTTGATTGCTGTAGGGTAAGCATCATTGGTAGACTGAGAAAGATTGATATGATCATTAGGTGAACAGAATTCGTATTCTCCTTTATTTTTTCCTAATTTTTCCAATACGATATTGGCAATCACTTCATTGGCATTCATGTTGATGGAAGTTCCTGCTCCACCCTGAATCATATCTACCGGAAACTGCTCATGATATTTCCCTTCTACAATTTCATCACATGCTTCTGCTATTTTAAAATACAGGTTTTCGTCTAGAAGCCCTAGTTCATAATTGGTTTTAGCAGCTGCTTTTTTTACAAACGCCAATCCTTTTATGAAATCCGGATAAGAAGACAAAAGCTGTCCTGAAATTTTAAAATTGTTGATAGCTCTTTGTGTCTGAACCCCATAATAAGCATCTAAAGGCACATTCAGTTCGCCTAATAAATCACTTTCTTTTCTGAAATTTTCCATTACAGATATTTTACTGTTTTTGATCGTTTAAAGATAGCAAAAACGCATCTAACCGATGCGCTTTAATTTGAATTATTTTACGGGATATTTTTGATTTAAAGCTTGCAGTGTTGCCCATGTTTCCGCATCCATGATTCCGTCATAATTTTGTGGACGGAAGTGGTACTGGAATGCTTCAATGGTTTTCTTAGTCGCATCATCCCAGGTTCCGTTAGGCTCCAATCCGTATCCAAATTTCTGCAATGAAGTCTGAATAAGGAAAATAAAGCTGGATTCATTATATCTTGCCGTGATGTCTGCCTGTGCTGCCTCAAGATAAGTTTGCTTGGCTGCTTCATCATACCACATCCCAATCTGGTATTCGTCATATAACTTTTTCCATGGGAACATAGGTCCCGGATCCTGTTTTCTTGTAGGAGCAATATCTGAATGAGCAAGTACATAATTAGGCTGAATCTGATATCTCGTTACAATATCTTTAACCAGTGCTGCCACTTTTCTTATCTGTTCATCACTAAAAGGAGCAAAAGTTCTTTTTCCTGTAGCATCTGTAGTATAGCCGGCATTTACAATTTCAATCCCAATAGAAGTATCATTAAGATTTTTGTCATTTCTCCATGAACTTACTCCTGCATGGTATGCTCTTTTGTTTTCATCTACCAACTGATAGATTTCATTATCTCCTGTATTATTTACGAGATAATGAGCGCTCACCGCCTGCTGGGTAAGAACGGTAATAGATTTATCATCCGGAATTGCGGTATAATGTAATATCAGATAACGTTGCCTGAAATTTTGAGCAACCGCAGGAAAATAAGTCTTTACCACTTTATAGCCACCTGGTTTTGCAGATACAATAGAACCATAACTTATCGTATTATCATTTTTTGTTGGGTCTGCTATATTAGTAGTAAAAAAATCTACTCCATGATCAGAAACTACTTTTGGTTTTGGAGCCACCGGAGGGGTTACCTTAACCGTTGGTTTCGCCTGTGTTATTGGGGTTTTCGGTTTGTATGTATTTTTTTTTACATTTTGTTGAGAAGTACAAGAAAAAACGAATGTGCTTAATCCGATGATATATAATGTCTTACGCATCAGTTTGGTTTTTGAATGATTTATTACTTCAAAAATACACAAAATTTTCTTGAATTTTATTTGGTAAATAAAGAAATCTGTTCTATATTTGCACTCGCAATAACGGAACAACGATCATTAAAAAATAAACAAAAAGGAGGGTTGCCAGAGTGGTTAATGGAGCAGTTTGCTAAACTGTCGACGCGAAAGTGTCGCAAGGGTTCGAATCCCTTACCCTCCGCTGTTTTTTATATATTCGGGGCGTAGCGTAGTCCGGTCATCGCGCCTGGTTTGGGACCAGGAGGTCGCAGGTTCGAATCCTGCCGCCCCGACTGTTTTAGTAGTTTTCTCAAAACTACTCAATGGGTGCGTAGCTCAGCTGGATAGAGCATCTGCCTTCTAAGCAGACGGTCAAAGGTTCGAATCCTTTCGCGCTCACTTAAAGACTTACTGGAAACAGTGAGTCTTTTTTTGTGTTTACTCTTAATCAAAAATCTTTTTATAGCTCACAAAATAGAGCATCCCGATTTTTAATCGGGACGGCAAAGGTTCGAATCCTTTCGCGCTCACAAAAAAACCTCACAATTTTTATTGTGAGGTTTTTTGTTTATTGGAGCTATCATAAAATTTATAATTCGAAATATTGCCCCAACCATTCATCAAAATGTTCTTTATGCTTATCCTGAGCAGCTTTAATCAATAAGTCAGGTTCTACAATCTGGCTTAGCCCATAATCTCCTTTCATCCAGGCTAAATATTCACTTAATCCTTCACTCTCTTCATAATCATCTTCCTCTTTATAAAAATAAGCTTCATCAAGCCCTACTGAAATTTCATTGTCAAAAGTGAGCAGATGCAAAAACTGCAGTATATTTTCAGCCACAATGTGAACACCGCCTTCATCCCCAAAAACTACCACAGGCATTTTATTTAAAGGCTGCTCTACTCCGTTATTCCAAATGGCATAGAAGGAACCGGAACCATTCGCCTGTGCAAAAGGCAGTAAATTATTCAGAAAATTTTCGTCCTCACTCCAGCTTTTCAATCCGGATTTATCATCAATTAAAACACCAAAACCTTGTGAATAATTTTCATACGAGGAAATAGTATTCTGAAAGTAGATCAGTTTTTCCAGTTCTACCGGAATTTCCTGCAGATTCAAGTTTTGTTTAAATTTTGTAATTTCTACCATGGTCAATTATATTCGGTTAATAAGATTTGTAAAATAAAAATAAAACAGCAAATTTATTAACTATCTTTAATTTTATGGTCATGTTTTATATTAATTTAACAACACAAACAAGCTGTTCTACTCCCAAAACACAGATTACAACTAAAACATTTTCAATACATTAAATTAAAAAAACTATTGATTACATAAAATATCTTTTTCGTTATTATAAAATACTTATATTTACCACCAAGGAGTTCTTAAAACCTTCTTTATCAACCGAAACTGGTTACACTTAGCTGTGTATTAAAAGGGAATCGTGTGTAAATCACGAACTGTCGCGCAACTGTAAGTAACATACAAAAAGTTTTTATCAATTGATATCCACTGTATATTTTTTATATGGGAAGGATGATAAAAACAGTTACAAGTCAGGAGACCTGCCTATTTCGTATTGACGATGCTTTCGCGATTTGAAGCTTACAGTCAGGTATGATGCGATATGGATATAGTACGATAATTTTTTTATCAAACTGTGTTATTTTTTGAGATGAATATGAGCGTACGTTGTGTACTTCTCATGATTCTGTAGCTCATTCGTATCCCCTTTCCGTAATTTTTCTTTCTTAATAAAGCACCGCGAAGTTTACAGAGAACTTTTTATAGGATTTTAATCAATGTAAAAAGGGATAAGGTGTACCAAAGCAATTTTAATTATTCGTGGAGTTCCAACAGGTTTATTTTACAAACCTGTACAATCAGAGGTTCTCAAAATTCCCGACATCTGCACAATGGGAAGATTCCCCAACTCCTTTCCTACTTTTTACTTTTTACTCAAAAGCGATGTCTTTACAGCTCTTCCGCTTCTTTAATGACAAACAAATTTCAACTCAACAATAAATATTATAATGATCAAAAATGAAAATTGGAAGTCGCCCGGCTTAAAATTCCGGGAGGCTATGGAAAAAGAAAATCCCCTTCAGATTGTTGGAGCCATCAATGCAAACCATGCATTATTGGCACAGCAGGCTGGTTTTAATGCCATCTATCTTTCAGGAGGAGGTGTTGCTGCAGGGTCTTTAGGAATTCCTGATTTAGGAATTACAACTCTGGATGATATACTCATAGATGTTCAGCGTATTACTAATATTTGTGATTTACCACTTTTGGTAGATATTGATACAGGATTTGGACCTTCCGCTTTTAATGTTGCCCGAACGATAAAATCATTAATCAAAGCCGGAGCTGCTGCCATTCACATTGAAGATCAGGTGGGAGCAAAACGTTGCGGACACCGCCCCGGAAAAGAAATCGTAAGCAAAGAGGAAATGGTGGACCGGCTTAAAGCCGCAGCAGATGCCCGTACCGATGAAAATTTTGTGATCGGAGCCAGAACAGATGCTTTTGCCAGTGAAGGACTGGAAAAAACGCTAGAAAGAGCCATCGCTTATAAAGAAGCCGGGGCAGATTTCATTTTTGCTGAAGCAGTTCCTGATTTAAGCTTTTATCAAAAATTTGTTGATGCTACTGGGATTCCTGTACTAGCCAATATCACGGAATTTGGAATGATCAAAATGTACACTGTAGAAGAACTGAAAAATGCAGGTGTAGGACTCGTCCTCTACCCTCTTTCTGCCTTCAGAGCTGCCAATAAAGCTGCACAGAATGTATACCAACATATCCGTAAAGACGGAACACAAGCCAATGTGCTAGATACAATGCAGACAAGAGAAGAACTCTATCAAAGTATTGGCTACCACGATTATGAACAAAAATTAGATAACCTTTTTAAACAAAATACTCATGTCAACGAATAGCGAACCAACATTTAAGCCTAAAAAAAGCGTAGCACTTTCCGGAGTGACAGCAGGTAATACCGCTCTTTGCAGTGTAGGAAAAAGTGGAAATGATCTCCATTACAGAGGTTATGATATATTGGATCTTGCAGAGAGAGCACAATTTGAAGAAGTTGCTTACCTGCTTATTTATGGTCAGCTGCCCACTGAAGCTCAACTCAAAAACTATAAAGCAAAATTAAAATCATTGAGAGGTCTTCCTCATTCTGTTAGAAATATTTTAAAAAGTATTCCGGCAGCTGCACACCCAATGGATGTCATGCGTTCAATGGTTTCAGCAATTGGAAGCATTCAGCCGGAAAAAGATGATCACAATGTAGCCGGAGCAAGAGATATTGCAGATAAATTATTAGCATCATTCAGTTCAGGGCTTTTATACTGGTATCACTATACCCACAATGGTAAAGAAATCAATGTAGAGACTGATGATGATACTATTGGCGGACATTTCCTTCACCTTTTACATGGTAAAAAAGCTCCTGATTCATGGGTGAAAGCAATGGAAATTTCCCTTAATCTGTATGCCGAACATGAGTTTAATGCTTCTACTTTCACCGCACGTGTCATTGCCGGAACCTCATCAGACTTTTATTCCTGTATCACAGGGGCTATCGGAGCTTTGAGAGGCCCTAAACATGGGGGAGCCAATGAAGTGGCTTTTGAGATCCAGAGCCGATACAACTCTCCTGATGAGGCAGAAGAAGATATCAGAAAACGTATTGCCAACAAAGAAGTAATTATAGGATTCGGACATCCTGTTTATACCCTGTCAGATCCAAGAAATGTAGTCATCAAAAAAGTAGCGAAAGAACTTTCCGGGGAAGCCGGAGATATGCTGCTGTACAATATCGCTGAAAGGCTGGAAACTGTGATGTGGGAAGAAAAGAAAATGTTCCCTAATCTGGATTGGTTCTCCGCAGTATCTTACCATCTGATGGGAGTTCCTACCCTGATGTTTACTCCACTATTTGTGATTTCAAGAGTCACAGGATGGAGCGCACACATTATTGAACAAAGACAGGATGGGAAAATTATCCGTCCAAGTGCCAATTATACAGGTCCAGAAAATAAAGACTTTGTATCCATCGAAAACAGAAAATAAAAAAATCAATCATAATTAAACTAAAAAATAAAGATGTCATCACACATTTCAAACGAAAGACCACAGCCGGATCAGGTATTAACAGATATTGCAGATTATGTATTACACTATGAAATCAAAAATGATTTAGCATGGAAAACAGCCCACTACTGTTTATTAGACACAATCGGTTGTGGACTGGAAGCACTTACCTATCCTGCATGTACCAAACTTTTAGGACCCATTGTAAAAGGTACCATAGTTCCGAATGGAGCTAAAGTTCCGGGTACACAATTTCAGCTGGATCCCGTACAGGCTGCTTTCAACATCGGAGCAATTATCCGTTGGCTAGATTTCAATGATACCTGGCTGGCCGCTGAATGGGGACATCCTTCAGATAACCTGGGCGGAATTTTAGCAACAGCAGACTGGCTTTCAAGAACAAATATTGCAGAAGGAAAAGCTCCGCTTAAAATGAAACAGGTTCTGGAAGCGATGATCATTGCCCATGAAATTCAAGGAGTTATCGCATTGGAAAATTCATTCAACAAAGTAGGTTTAGACCATGTATTATTGGTAAAATTAGCCTCTACAGCCGTTGTCGGAAAACTGATCGGCTTAACCCGTGATGAACTGATCAATGCCGTTTCATTAGCATTTGTAGACGGACAGTCTTTAAGAACCTACCGCCATGCTCCCAATACCGGAAGCCGTAAATCCTGGGCTGCCGGAGATGCCACTTCAAGAGCTGTACGTTTAGCCCTTATTGCTAAAACAGGGGAAATGGGTTATCCATCCGTATTAACAGCAAAAACCTGGGGATTCTATGATGTGTCTTTTAAAGGAAATGAATTCAAATTCCAGAGAGAATACGGTTCTTATGTGATGGAAAATGTATTGTTCAAAATTTCATTCCCTGCAGAATTCCACTCTCAAACGGCTGTAGAAGCAGCTATGACCTTACACCATCAGTTAAAAAAATCAGGAAAATCTGCTGAAGATATCAAAAAAATAACAATCCGTACCCACGAAGCATGTATTCGTATCATTGATAAAAAAGGACCACTGAACAACCCTGCTGACCGCGACCACGCTATTCAGTACATGGTAGCAGTTCCACTGATCTTCGGAAGATTGACAGCTGCTGATTATGAAGATAATGTAGCAACAGACCCAAGAATCGACATTCTTCGTGATAAAATTGAATGTGTAGAAGATGTACAGTTCACTACGGATTACCATGATCCTGAAAAACGTTCCATTGCCAATGCTTTAACGGTAGAATTAAACGACGGAACTGTTTTAGACGAAATTGTTGTAGAATATCCAATCGGCCACAAACGTAGAAGAGACGAAGGAATTCCTGAACTGATCAAGAAATATAAAGTAAACCTTGCCAGAATATTCCCGGAAAAACAACAGAGAATTGTATTAGAAAACTCTTTAGAATATGATACTCTTGTCAACTTAGATGTCAACGAATTTGTTGATCTGTTGGTAATATAATGTAATAAAAAGTTGAGAGTGAAATGAATATTTACTCTCAACTTTTCACTCTCAATCTAAACATCATGTCACAAAAAGTAAAAATATTAATCAACGGAAATTTTACAGAAAGTAAAGCGACAGAACATCTTCGCGTAGAAAATCCTGCAACACAGGAAACCCTTGCAGAAGTTCCACTCACGGAACTGGCTGAAATAGATCAAGCCATAGAAGCTGCTCAGGAAGCTTTCAAAACATGGAAAGAAGTAGCTACCCCGGAAAGAGCCAGATTATTCTTAAAATACCAGCAGCTTTTAAAAGAAAACCAAAAAGAAATTGCTGAAATCCTTTCCAGAGAAAACGGAAAAACATTCCCGGATGCCATGGGAGATGTATGGCGCGGAATTGAAGTGGTAGAACATGCCTGCAACATTCCTACCCTCATGATGGGAGAAACAGTAGAAAATGTAGCAAGAGGTGTTGACACCTACAGCTATATCCAGCCACTTGGAGTATGCGCAGGAATTACACCCTTCAATTTCCCTGCAATGATCCCTTTATGGATGTTCCCAATGGCCATTGCCTGTGGAAACACCTTTATTTTAAAACCTTCAGAACAAACTCCCATGACCTCTATGAAAATGGCTGAGCTATTTTTAGAAGCTGGTTTTCCTAAAGGAGTTCTGAACATTGTTCACGGCTCCAAAGATCAGGTGAATCATATTCTGAACCATCCGGAAATCAAAGCCATTTCATTTGTTGGTTCTGTTCCTGTAGCAGAACATGTTTACCGTACAGGAACCGATAATCTGAAAAGAGTTCAGGCTTTTGGCGGAGCAAAAAATCATATGGTAGTCATGCCGGATGCCAATAAAGAACAGGTTGTTAACAATCTTGTAGGTGCTTCCTGCGGAGCGGCCGGTCAGCGTTGTATGGCCATCAGCGTAGCTGTTTTGGTAGGTGAAGCTCAAAACTGGGTGGACGATATCAAAAAAGCTCTAAGCACCATTAAACCCGGAGTATGGTCTGATGAATCTGCTGCCTTCGGGCCTCTGATAAACCAACAATCAAAAGACAAGGTTTTAAGATTGATTAAAAGTGCCTATGATCAGGGAGCTGAGGTATTACTGGATGGCAGCGACTGTAAAGTGGAAGGCTATGAAAACGGATACTTTGTAGGAGCAACGTTATTCAATAACGTATCAACAGATATGGACATTTACAAAGAAGAAATTTTTGGCCCTGCTTTATTATTATTAAAGGCGGAAACATTGGATGAAGCCATTAAAATCATTAATGCCAATCCTTATGGAAACGGAACCTCCATCTTTACCAATTCAGGAGCAGCGGCAAGAAAATTCCAGCATGAAATTGAAGTGGGACAAATCGGTGTAAACATTCCGATTCCCGTTCCATTACCGTTTTTCTCTTTTACAGGATGGAGAAAATCATTCTTTGGCGACCTGCATTCTTACGGAAAACAAGGTATTCGTTTTTACACAGAAACCAAAACGATTACAGCACGTTGGTTTGAAGAAGATATTCCTGCAGGCGATCTGAATATGACGATCAGTTTAAAATAACCTTTCTATGGAATTCAACCTAAATGAAGATCAACGGGCATTTCAGGATGCCGCAAGAAGATTTGCCGAAAAAGAACTGGCTCCTTATGCTTCGGAATGGGATGCTCAGAAGATATTTCCGAGAGAAGCTATCGCAAAAGCCGGAGAACTTGGTTTTTGTGGCGTTTACACCAGTGAAGATGCCGGAGGTCTGGGGCTATCACGGCTGGACGCTGCCATTATATTTGAAGAACTGGCTGCAGCCTGCCCTTCCACTACCGCCTACATTACCATACACAACATGGTCTCCTGGATGATTGATGAATTTGGGAATGATGAAATCAGAAAGCAATTATGTCCGGATTTGTCATCAGGAGTATTATTAGGATCCTATTGTCTTACAGAACCTGGCTCAGGGTCAGATGCAGCAGCCTTAAAAACAACGGCAGTGAAAAAAGACAATAAATACATTATTAACGGAACAAAAGCGTTCATCTCCGGAGCAGGTGAAAGTGATATACTCATCGTAATGGCGCGTACCGGAGATTCTAGCCCAAAAGGAATCAGTGCTTTTATAGTACCGGCTAATTCTGAAGGGATCAGTTTTGGAGAAAAAGAAAAAAAACTCGGTTGGAATACCCAGCCGACCCGATTTGTTTTCTTTGATCATGTAGAAGTAGATGAAAAATATCTTTTAGGTGAGTTGGGACAAGGATTTAAAATAGCATTAAAAGGACTGGATGGCGGACGTATTAATATTGGCACCTGCTCTGTAGGAGCTGCACAGGGAGCTATCAGCCAGGCCCAAAAATATATGCATGAAAGGCTCCAGTTCGGGAAATCATTAGCACAGTTTCAATCGCTTCAGTTTAAAATCGCTGATATGGCAACAGAACTGGTGGCAGCCCGCCAGATGGTACATTTAGCAGCTTTCAAGTTGGATTCAAATGATATAAATGCTACTACTTACTGTGCTATGGCAAAACGTCTGGCAACCGACATGTGTTTTAATATATGCAATGAAGCAATACAAATATTAGGCGGTTATGGATGTACACAAGACTTTCCTGTGGAACGTCTTATGCGTGATGCCAGAGTACATCAGGTGGTGGAAGGAACCAATGAAATTATGAAACTGGTAATTTCAAGAAAGATTTTAGAAGAAGGAGCTATGATACAAATCCGTTAATTCAAAAGAGTAAAAATGAGTTTAATACTAACAGAAATAAAAAATAAAGTCGGGATCATCACCCTGAATTCCGAAAAAACACTCAATTCGCTTTCATTAGAAATGATTGAAGAACTGAAAGCTGTTCTGGAAGACTGGAAGACCTCTGGTGAAGTCGCCTGTATATTTCTTCAGGGAGCAGGTGAAAAAGCGCTCTGTGCCGGAGGAGACGTAAGAAAACTACATGATGCCATTATAGAGCAGCAAAGCATTGACGGTACAAAAGTCCCTCAGCAGTGTTTCGATTTCTTTTCAAAGGAATACCAGGTAGATTACCTCATTCATACCTATCCGAAGCCTGTCATTGTTTGGGGACACGGAATTGTAATGGGTGGCGGAATCGGAATTATGGTGGGAGCCTCTCATCGTATTGTTACTGAAAGAAGCAAACTGGCAATGCCGGAAATTACTATTGGTTTATATCCCGATGTAGGCGGTACCTGGTTTTTAAATAAAATGCCTTCTGCTTATGGAATTTATCTAGGATTAACGGGGGCAAGATTAGATGGTGCTGACTGTAAGTTTTTAGGACTGGCAGATTACTATATTTCTTCCAGTTCAAAAATGGCTCTATTAGATGCTCTCGATCATGCCCAATGGAATGGAAATAACCATCAGACAGTTTCTGCAATTCTGGAAAATATCTCTAAAGAAACCTCCACACCCGAATCACAGGCACAGATACATCATTCATTCATCGCACAGTTTGAAGGGGCAAATTCTTTAGAAGAGTTCAGAGAAATTTTGATACAGCATCCGGATAAGGACGAATGGATCAATACAGGAATAAAAAGCTTTGAAACAGGCTCTCCAAGTTCAGCACACATCATTTTCAGACAATTGAAAGAAGGTGAAAATCTAAGCCTTGAAGAAGTTTTTCAATCTGAATTAAATCTTTCCTGCCAATGCTGCATTCATCCTGATTTCGCAGAAGGTGTAAGAGCATTGCTGGTAGATAAAGACCTTTCCCCAAAATGGCAGCCTGCTACCTTACCTGATATTACCAAAGAATGGGTAGACAGCTATTTTACTCCGCTTTGGGCTCATGAAGAACATCCATTAAAAAACTTAGGAAAAAAAGATTAAATATGTCAAATATAGCATTTATAGGATTAGGAAATATGGGTGGGCCTATGGCCATCAACCTTGTAAAGAAAGGTCATCACGTTATCGGATTTGATCTTTCCCATTCCGCTTCAGAAGCACTGGTTTCTGCAGGCGGACAAACCTCAGACTCAGCTATAACAGCTGCTAAGGACGCTGATGTAGTCATCTCAATGCTTCCATCAGGTAAACATGTTGCAGAACTTTATTCTGAAGAATTCATCAGCCAATTGAAACCTGATACATTAATCATTGACAGCAGTACTATTGATGCAGTAACCGCCCGTTCTGTGGCCCTATTGGCTGCTTCGAAAGGATGTAAAATGATTGATGCTCCCGTTTCCGGCGGTACTGCAGGAGCACAGGCAGGAACATTAACCTTTATTGTAGGCGGCCAAACCAAAGACTATGAAAAAGCAAGACCTATTCTAAAATGTATGGGACAGAATATTTTTCATGCAGGAGACTCCGGTGCGGGACAGGTGGCAAAGATTTGTAACAATATGCTTTTAGCCATCCATATGATCGGTACTTCTGAAGCCATCAATTTAGGAGTCCGTCACGGTTTAGAACCTAAAATATTAAGTGAGATCATGCAGAAAAGTTCCGGCAGAAACTGGTCGTTGGAAGTGTATAATCCCTATCCGGGAGTGATGGAAAACGCTCCTTCATCAAGAGCCTATTCGGGAGGTTTTGCCGTAGACTTAATGACAAAAGATTTGGGATTGGCTGCAGAAGCAGGACTGGAAACCAGAACCTCGACTCCATTGGGAAATGCCGCTTTAAATCTTTATAGAATCTGGAGTGAAGCCGGAAATGGTACCAGCGATTTTTCAAGTATTATTCAATTCTTAAACAAACATCAGTAATCATGAATTTTGAAACATTATTATACCAACAGGAAGGATATATTGGCACCTTAACCATTAACCGCCCTGAAGCTTTAAATGCTTTGAATGAAACTGTTTTAAAAGAACTGAAATCATTTGCAGAACAGATCCGATCTCACAAAGACATTCGTGTTTTAATCATTACCGGATCCGGGGAAAAAGCTTTTGTTGCAGGTGCCGACATCAAAGCAATGCAAGGGATGACACCCCAAGAAGCCACAGATTTTTCTACCATGGCTCAAACCGCGTTCAATTCCATTGAAGCATTACCATTTGCAGTGATCGCAGCGGTCAACGGTTTTGCGTTAGGTGGCGGATGTGAACTGGCTTTGTCCTGTGACCTCATTCTGGCAAGTGAAAAAGCAAAATTCGGATTACCGGAAGTAACGCTTGGATTATTACCCTGTTTTGGAGGAACACAACGCTTACCGAGAGCAATTGGATTGTACAAAGCAAGAGAAATGGTATTTTCCGGCGAATTTTACTCAGCAGAAGCCTGTAAAGAATTAGGTTTTGTAAACCGTGTGATTGCTCCTGCAGAATTATGGAATGAAGCCCGGAAATTAGCGGCAACAATAGCCTCAAGAGGTCCGGTAGCCATAGCGAAAGCAAAACAATCGTTGAACACAGGTGTAGATTTACCTATTACAGAAGGTTTGCAACAGGAGGCTGCTTTATTCGGGGAATTATTCGATACGAAAGATCATCAGGAAGGTATTGGCGCATTTATAGAAAAAAGAAACCCTGATTTTAAAGGAGAATAAAAGATAAAATAATTTTAAAAGATATATTTGATTTTTAGGAGGCTGGTCTGTTTTTGTTACCGGTCTCCTTTTTTTACTTTCCAAAAATCCTTGTCATACAATCAAATTGTCATAATTTTGTTCTTCCTATTCAAATTCAATGAAAAATTTAAATCTCATTATCGCAAGCTGTTTGTTGGCTTCAGTTATATCGTGTACAACGGCAGCTCCGGTTGCAAAGAATTCCATCCAGGATACACCTTATCAAAACCTTGGACGTGACGGAAAAATATATGCAGCTTTTTACCAGCAAAGAGCTGCTGAATATGAAGCATTATGTCTTCAGGCTTATAATATTGCGACCCTCCGTTTGGATGAAGCTTTAGCGCAGAAATCCGACAAACCGTTAGCCATCGTTTCTGATATTGATGAGACCTTTTTAGACAATTCTTATTACGCTGTGGAGCGCTCAAAAATGGGAAAGAATTATGACCAGAAAACATGGGAAGAATGGACTGCAAAAGGTATTGCTACCCCACTTACAGGTTCTCAAAAATTTTATCAGTATGCAGCCAGTAAGGGAATTCAGGTTTTTTATGTGACCAACCGTGCCGAAGCGGAGCGCGAAGGAACTTTGAAGAATTTAAAAAAATATAATTTCCCGCTTCAAAGCGATGCCAGCCTTATTTTAAGATCAAAAGAAAACAGTAAAGAAAACCGAAGAAAAGATATTGCTAAAAATTACAATATTGTTTTGCTGCTAGGCGATAACCTTGCTGATTTCTCAGATATATTTGATAAAAAATCAGAAACAGATCGTTCTGCTGCCGTGAAAAATTCAGCTGATGATTTTGGTAAAAAATTCATTATTATTCCCAATGTAGGGTATGGAGACTGGGAATCCTCATTCTACCATTACAAATACGATTATACTGATCAGCAGAAAAACTCTATGATGTATGATGCAGTGAAATCTAATCCTTAAATAAAATCTAAACCTTAGATATAAATTTAAAAACCTCACAACAAAATTGTGAGGTTTTTGGTTTCATGTATTATGATCTTTTTTCCTGTTTACTTCAAGACTTTCTCGTAGATTTCATTCAACAGGTTTTGTCTCATTTTAGAGTCTCTTTTATTCAGAAGGATGATAAATCCCCAATTTTTAGCTCTGTTGTAGCAGATGATTGAAGATTCTCCCATGGAATCGCCAGACTTTAAATAGATTGTATTCTGGTCATCCGTACTGATGTTAAGCCCTAAGCCCATTTCTCTTTTTTCATCTTTATAATAGATGTTTTCTGTGATTAACGCGGCATTTGAAACTGGATTTCCTTTCGTAAGAATCGCTCTCAGATACGTAACCATATCAGAAGCATTGGATTTAACCAATCCGGCGGATGCAGTAACATTCCATTTGAAAAACTCCTGAGCTCCACCGTTGGGATTGTAACCTGTTGTTTTATTTTTCACATTGAACTCTTTTGTGAAGGTATTCGTCATTTTCAAAGGACCGATTATTTTTTTATGAATGATTTCATCATAGCTTTTGCCATAAACCTTTTCCAATATCTGCCCCAGTAATGTATAGCCCATTGTAGAATAACGGTACTTGCCATAGTCAATAAGCTCATTACAATTATTGATGATGGAGATTAATGATTCTTCGGTAACACTACTTACCGGCTGCTGAGGATTCAGTTCGATCAACTTTCCAAAATCTATATCAGGTAAGCCTGACTGATGAGAAGCCAGATCCGAAATTTTAATTTTATTCTTAAGATTTTCATGGAGATGATACCCTTTTGGCAGGTAACCGTCAATATAATCCTCCAGTTTTAATTTCTTATCGATAACAGCTTGTGCTATTAAATTTGAAGTCAGAATTTTTGTAATAGAAGCAATTTCGAATAAGGAATTCTTATCAATATTCATTGAACTTTCTTTGCTCAGTTTACCATATGCTGTATAATATTCTTTATTATTACTGATGAAACCAACACTGATTCCCACCTCCGGATTTTTCTGATAATTATCCTTTATAATAGAATCTATCTTTTGCGAAAAATTCTGTCCGAAAGAAAAGGTACTGATGAATAATAATAGAACCGCTAAAAATGTGAATGAGTTTTTCATTGTATCGTTGTTTAATGTTTAACAATTATCTTGATACAAATTTGAAAAAGTAAAAAATCCTATGCGACCGAATAAACGTATTCTGTCTTATTGGTTTTAAAAAATGAGTACGGATTATTATTAAAAGAAGTACGAGTAATTACAAAACGCTATAATACAAATAATTACAACACCCAAATAATGTTTTTCCTCTATGTTTTTTTAAGCTGAACGGAAGGAATATTTTGAATTAAAATCCTTTTCATATCAAATTTCAAGAACGGTTACTTTACTTTTTGTGTTGTCTTTTAAAAAAAACAAAGCATATTCAACTCGACAAGTTTTCACAAAATCATCCTTATCTTCCACTGAATAACTTCCAGCTTCATGACCGAATATTTACGCCACAGCTTTTGCTTTTGTTCCGGTTTTAGCAGCCTCAATTTTCTTATTATTCCTAAGCTCACGTTTCATTTTACGGTAATCCCATGGAGCAACGGCATTAATATCCTGCCAAAGACCCATCTTTTTACTTTTGGCATTTTCCTGAATTTTCCCCAATGAAGCATCTTTTGAATAAGAAAAATACCACCATCCCATCCCTGCTTTGATAAGCTCTTTGGAAAGGTATTTTCCGTCATCATAATACACTTTTGCAATGGATCTTCCATAGCGGTCCGTATTCGTTTCCACAAAACTTACCGTTTTTCCAAATACCTGAGCTGAAGTGAATTGTTTCGCATTTTTCCCGAAGGCCTGCCCACTTTCCGGACAATCAACTTCGGCCAGTCTGAGCTTTTTTTGCTGGTTTCCTTTTAACAATAAAGTAATGGTATCTCCGTCTGAAATTTTGATCACTTTTCCGGTAGTCTGTGAGAATAGAAATACAGGGAAAAGTACATACAGCAACATTAATCTTTTCATGCGGCAAAGATAGGAATTAGCGGTTCTTGTTAATACAAAAACCTCACATTTTGCGAGGTTTTAGCTTTAAAAGCTTTTTGTTTTATTTTTTCCGCAAAGAGCAAGACCCTGCAGCATTATTCAACATCCATGATTTTATGAACATCGCCAAAGTTATACCACCTTTCTATTTTACCGGGATAATAATAGTATAACTCATCCAAATATGTTTCCTCTTTAAGAAAAGCCGTTCCTTTATTCATTGGGATGGCATAATTATCTAAATTATTAATGAAACTAACGTATTCACTATAGTTATATTTAGTTTGTGAAGAAATGGTTTCACATAGTATATTTTTATGATCAATTCTATTCACATCATCACTCATACGTCCTCTACTTGAAGCATATTCATTGATCAATTTACGATTAAAAAATGAGGCTAGTTTTTGAACATCAATGGCTACAAAGAATAAATACCCTTCTTTTTTTAACGGTTGAAATAATTCATATAAATCTTTAGTTGAATTATTAGATTTTTTTCCCAATCTAAGCTCATCAAGAGTCAAAAAATTCTCTCTGCAAAAACACTTTTTAGCAATTAAAAACTGTTGAAATGCTAAACTATCTTTTTTTAAAAAGGTTTGTAATTTTTCATATTGAGTATTTCCAATAGCCGCTTGTCCAAAAACTATTGTAATACCTAACAAAAAAAACAAAACAATAAATACTTTTTTCATCACTTACTTAGAATTAGTCATAAATATAGCTCTTATCAAATGATGATGAACATTTTTAAAGTACAAAATATTGTAAGATCAAATACTTATATAAGAAAAACTTTACCTTCACCAATTAAATGGCATCGCAACATAAGTATTTTCAAAGATAGGTAAAGGTAAAATCTCTGCTGTTTCCAAACACACTTCATCATTTTTAACAATACAAACTTTAAGCAATTCTCCACGGTGATGATAGCCATTTAAGATTAATGCGCAGATACCATTTATGTCTAAAATCCTGATTAAAGCTTTAAACTTATCCACTTTATCAGACAATTCCAGAAAACTTAAGTCGAAATCTTCAAAAGAAATATCTTCATCTGTCACAATTTGAACAAAGCGTTGTCCGATATCATACGCTGTAATGTCATTAAATTTTTCATCAGCAGTGATAAAATCGGTTTCCAGGCAGTCCAGATATACCTTTTGTCCAGATGATAAGTAGTTCCGGCTATGAAGCTTAGATTCCTGTAAAATTTCAATATTATTTCTCCTGAAAGCTCTTTTCCATTCATCAATTTTCATTAAAATATCCGCATCCCCATATTCCCATAAAAAAGAATAAACTTTTTTTTGATCATGAAAAAAATCACCCAGCTGAAATCTGTCTCCACGATTATAAAACAACCAAAGATTTTCATAATGTACCTCATCGCTGCTTAAAAAATTTGACAGGTAGTAGGTATTGGTATCTGTATATTTTTTCATAAAAATTTAGTGGAATTTTCGATAAATGCTTATATACTTTGGCTTTTTATATCTTCCAACGGCTAATGTGTATAGGCAATGATAAATGGGTCTTCACAAAATCATCATATTCAAAAGAGTGAAAATAATAATCTTCAATATTAATTTCAATTTTACTGATCTCAATTTTAAGATTGATGAAAAATGTAACAAACTCTTTTATAAAATCATTAATAGTAATCATCACATTCTCATCAGTATATAGACTTCCGTTTATTTGATTATCAGAACCGCCTCCACCCCAATACACCGAACGCTCTTCAAGAAAAACAATAAATTTTTCGATAATAAAAGTATCCGGCAGATTTTCATGAATCACAATTTTAAACTCAAATATATCCTTCATTATTATTTTGCTGTAGTATGTAAAGTTGAAATATCAAAAGGAAGCTTAATAGATCTGATATCCGTTTTTTTTATTTTCTTAAAAATAATATCAGAGCCAATGGATAATGATTCTGTTTTCAGTAAAAAAACATGGTCATTTTTATTATTCTTTTCAAAAATCAAATTGATAATATTCCAATCACTTGTAGTAAGTTTCTTTTTCTCTATTACATCCCGAATTTGCTGAGATGATATTTCATCTATTTTTACACAGTAATATGTTTTCTCTCCATTATTAAAATCTTTTTGAATGCAATTAAAAACATACACATCATTTTCAAATAAAGTAACTGATGTTATAATATCATCGTACCAGTCTAGTATATGTAATTGAGTAATGATCACTTTGTATTTTATTTTTTTATCAACATTAATGCTGAGCAGAATTGATTTTAATACTTTTAAAGACCTTTAAAAACAGTTCTTTATTTTCTTCACTCAAATCATTCACAATAATTGCCATTTTATTTTTGTAAATATCTACGCTGTCAAAATGGATCCCGATAAGTCCTTTATTTGCTTTTTTCGGCATCATAATTTGTGCTCTGTATTTATTGATTGTATCGTAGTAATAATAATTAACATTAAAAATACCATTTTTACTATCTCTTTCAGTATTTTTTGAGAAATAAGCTTTTAACTCTCTGTTTTTATATTTTTCATATAATTCTTTATCATCAGTAATGAAAAAAGAATCTTCCTCAAATGGCTTATAATCACCATAATAAATATAACCTATACGCTTATTATTTCCGGTATTGATACTAAATACTTTTGAGTCTTCGGCCGGTTCTTTCTTAATGATAAATGATTCAGGCAAGCTCATTGACACATTAGCAATTTCATGCTTAATAAGTTTTTGATTTTCACAGCAGGAAGATAATATGACCAAAAGGCAAACCAACAGCAAAAAATTATATTCAACTTTTACATATATATTTTTATATTTCATGATAATAGGATTCTGTTTCAATGAATCAAAAACTTTTTTTAATCTTTACCATTTCATCTACCAGGTCAGCTTTATATAAATCAATTTTAACTCCTTGCACAGAAGGAAAGTTGTGAGATTTTGCATCAAAATAATAAGCAACTTTTTCAAGAAATGTATCTTCATGCTCTTCTAAGTATTGTTCAACTTTACCAGCAAGTTCATCATCCAGATAATTTTCTGGAGATTTCACATAAAAACCCAAATTAATGGAATCATTTTGAAAAGCCTTTTCCAATACGGGGATATAAATTTGATAAAATTCTTCTTTTTTCATTTCCTGTTATCTTAAAAACGAACTCCCATAAACAAACGGTTCAGGTCTTAAAAATGAAATAAAGGAGAAAAAAAATGAAAATTTTTTCATCATTTTTAAAACAAGATAAGTCAATGGTTATTAGTCTGGTAAAGGTAACAAAAAAGTTTTCACGAAAAATTAATTTAAAATTATTCTTCATTTTATTTTTTTATTTGAAAAAGTATTGTACCTTTGCAACCGCAAAAACGAAGTAAATATCGTTACTGATGACACCCTCGGGGCGTAGCGTAGTCCGGTCATCGCGCCTGGTTTGGGACCAGGAGGTCGCAGGTTCGAATCCTGCCGCCCCGACTGTTTTAGTAGTTTTCTCAAAA
>NZ_JAZHQU010000013.1:0-122266 GCF_036543225.1 Chryseobacterium sp. CFS2 | reverse complement strand
ATCGGAACTATTAAATCTCACGATATAAAACCAATCATTCTTAAATCGGATCCCACAACTCATAATTTGACTTATCATTCATCATTAATGTCCTCCTAGCCCCGATAGCAATGGTTACCCCGCAGCTTGGGTGGAGAGCCTTGGGCTTCGCTCAGGGTGAGAGCACTGGCGAGAGGAGTATGAATGGATAGCGGGATACAGCTCCTCTTATTATCCATTATTCATTAACCATCCATTTATCTATATTATTCTGAAATCATTAGTTAACTTTTATTCAAATAGCGGGGATTTTTTATTTTTTAATTCGAAAATTGTGTAACTTAGTAATATCAAATGATTACGAATCTAAAGATATATACTATGAAAAAACATTTATTCCCTTTATTTTTACTGCTATTAGGTGTGAATGCACAAGCACAACAGGATTTCTTTGCGATTACAGGAAAAGAAAGTCAAAGTATTACTTTCAATGATTTTCGTGCAATTGATGGGATTAACGGAACTTCAGGAGAGAAGTATTTTACAGCAGATTCTGCAGCCAAAGTATTTTCGCAAACCAGAAAAGGCATTGTAGCGGAAGACAAAAATTCTTACAGCAATTCTCAAGCCGTAACTTTAGCTGCTCTTGCATATGATTCTTCAAATAATAATCTGGTGTATATGCCAATGTTTTCATCGAATATCTATGTATTGAATCCCAAGACAAAGGAAATCACTTTAGTGGAAAACAATGTTGCAAGAGTATCGTCCTGCGATATTAACTCTCATATTACCAGAATGACAACCGGATATAACGGGAAAATTTATGCGGTAAATAATGCAGGAACACAGTTTTTGGAAATCAGCAGAAATGGTGAACAATATGTAGTAAATGACCTTGGTATTATTAAAGATGATAACTCTAATGGACGAAATTCATTTACGGCGATGGAAACTGGATTTGGAGGTGATATGATTGCTGATGCGGATAATAACTTTTATATTTTCGCTGCTTCAGGAAATGTTTTTAAAGTTCTTACAAAAGATTTAAAAGCTAAATTTATCGGTAAAATTGCAGGTATTCCAGATAACTATTCAGTAAATGGTTCTGCAGTAAATGCTCAGGGCAAAATTGTAATAGCGAGTGCAAAAGGAGGTGCTTTATACGAGGTAGATCTGGCTACTTTGCAAGCTAAGCAGCTTCCGGGAGAGCAGGGACTGCATATTTATGATTTGGCAAGTAAATATTTTGCTAACGATAAATCTTCAGTATCCAATAGCCTGAACGCCAATCTTGATATTTATCCAACAAGAGTAGATGAACACTATATCAACGTCCATGTTAATAATAATGTAAAAGGTAGTATTAAACTGAACATTTTCGATATGGCTGGTAAAAATGTAATGATTCAGAATCTGTCTGTGAAAGATGGCTCATTAGATGAAAAAGTATATCTTAATGGATTGGTAGCCGGAGCTTATATTGTAAATATAGCTGATGAATCAGGAAAAATACTATTCAATAAAAAGATTCTGGTAACGAGATAATAGAGTCCTATGGCTCAGAATATAAAGACCTTTTCAAATTGTTTTGAGAAGGTTTTTTAATGATTATTTGATCTTCAATAAGTTTTATTTTTCGATATTAAAATGTACTTTTATAAAAAAATATAGATGAAACTATACTTTAATGTAGGATATGTTGTAAAAGCAGGAGAAAATTTGCAGCTGGTATTTGGTGAAGATGAGAATGCCTTACATATCCATACTATGTTTTATGCGGAGAATGGTGTATGGAAATGTGAAGTAGACTATTTCTCAAAATTCATTTCTTATCATTATCGCGTGGTGAATGAAAAAGGAAATGTAGTAAGAGAAGAATTTGTGGGACATCATTTGAGTTTCCCCCATAATTATAAGGAGTTTGTCATTTTTGACGAATGGAATAATAAAAACTTTCCTGAGAATTATTTAAACAATAAAATCCTTTACAATAAACTGCATGATTTTGTTCCCGATAAAGTAACAGTTTTAAAAAAACATACCCATCTGTTCAGAATAGAGGCTCCTATTTATAATCCGGATTGGAAGATTGTCCTTTTTGGAAGTACAGCATCTTTAGGAAATTGGAACTATGACAAAGTTGTTCATCTGCATCAGACAGATTTTGGGATGTGGGAAACTTCTGTCGAGATTCCTGAAAATGAATTTATCCAATTTAAATATTGTATTTACGATACCCAAGAAAACAGGGTTATAGATGTAGAAACAGGTGAAAACAGATTTACTGTGGCCAATCCATTGAATGATGTACTGCAGATTGTTTCCAACCATTATTTTAGATTTAAAGGCTATCAGATGTACCATGATGCCGGTGTTGCTGTTCCGGTATTCTCTCTGAGAAGCGAGGATGGATTTGGAGTAGGTGAATTTGCAGATATTAAAAAACTGGCAGATTGGACGAAAGAAACCAATCTTGGTATTATTCAGATTCTTCCGATCAATGATACAACAGCGAATTATTCATGGACAGATTCCTATCCCTATGCTGCCGTATCTGTATATGCTTTGCACCCACAATATATTTCTTTAGAAAACCTTGATTATTCTTTACCGAAAGAATTAGTTAATGAGTATCTGTCTGAAAAAGAGAAGTTAAACACTCTGGATCTGATTGATTATGAAAAGATGATCGAAAGCAAATGGAAATATCTTACAGCAGTTTTCAATAAGGAAAAAGACAAAATTTATAAGGACAGAAACTTCAAAAAATTCATCAAGGATAATGAATACTGGCTTGTTCCTTATTCAGCTTTCTGTGTTTTAAGAGATAAATATAAGACCCCAAACTTCAACGAGTGGAAAACCCACAAAAAATATATTGCAGGAAAAATCTTACAGTTTTTTACAACGAAAAATAAAGATTATGATACCTCAATGCTTCACGCCTGGGTACAGTATCAACTGCATATACAACTTAAAGATGCCGTTGATTATACCCATAACCTGGGAGTTTCGTTGAAGGGAGATCTTCCCATCGGTATCTACAGATATTCTGTAGAAGCCTGGACAGAACCGGAATTATTCGGAATGGATTTCCAGGCTGGGGCACCTCCTGACCAGTTTACAGAGCTGGGGCAAAACTGGGAATTCCCAACTTACAACTGGGAAGCCATGAAAGCAGACGACTACAGATGGTGGAAAAATAGATTCAAAGCTCTTGAACAGTATTTTGATGCCATGAGAATTGACCATATTTTAGGCTTCTTCAGAATATGGAGGATGCCTATTTCTGCCGTACAAGGAATTTTAGGATACTTTTATCCGGCTGTTCCTATTGTTGTGGAGGAATTCAAAGCCTGGCAGATTCCATTCAATTTTAACAGGTACTGTAAGCCTTTTATCAACAACGAGATCTTATGGGAATATTTTGGAGAAGAAAATGGGAAAGCTCTTGAATTTATGAACCGTAATGAAGACGGTACTTATACTTTCAAAGAAGAATTTGATACCCAGAGAAAGCTAGTCAACTTCTTTAAGAAAAAATCATATGGTACTCTTGAAGAAAAATTGGTTTCTCTCTGCGCCAATGTTTTGTTTTTAACAGAAGAAAGAAATGGGAAAACGGTTTATCATCCTAGATTCAATGTTTACAATACAGAGTCTTATAAATACCTTCCGGAGTCCGAACAGAAAAGCATTTATGATTTGTACCACGACTATTTCTTCAGGAGACAGGATCATTTATGGTTTGAAAAAGCTATGGAAAAACTTCCGGTTATCTTGAACGCTACCAAAATGCTGATCTGTGGCGAAGATTTGGGAATGGTTCCTGCCTGTGTATCTGTTGTGATGGATGAATTGGCTATTATAGCCCTTAAGGTACAAAGAATGCCTGCCGAAAATATACCATTCTATAATCCTAAGAATGCCAATTATATGAATGTGGTAACTGCTTCTTCCCACGACAGTTCAACCTTGAGACAATGGTGGAAAGAAGATCGTGTACTTACGCAGAAATATTATAATCAGCAGCTGATACAATACGGAAAAGCTCCTGAAGAGCTGAACCCTCACCTTGCAGAAATCATTATGAAGCAGCATTTATATAATGAGGCTATGCTTGCTATATTCCCGATTCAGGAATTCTTTGCAACAGATGTAGAGCTAACCAATAAAAAAATGGATAACGAAAGAATTAACAATCCTGCCGTTTTTCCACATTACTGGCGTTATAGAATGCACATAAAGCTGGAAGACCTGAAAGAGAAAAAATCTTTCAATAACAAAATTGCCCATTGGATAAAAGATAGTGGGAGGATGTAAATTTAACACCTGATTATCAATTAGTTAATAATATTTTAAAAGAAGTTTGATCTTATGATTTAACTTCTTTTTTTTATTTGTATCAAAAAGATAGAATTAAGATATTCTGCTATATATTAACCAATTAACGACTATAGAAATGAAAAAAATATTTTTGGGATTAGCTCTTGGGTTAGGCGTTTTGACGTCAGCTCAGCAGTATCCGAATAATGGTTGGGATGATGATGGTTATTATCAGAATGATGGAGGTTATTACAATGATGAAGATGACAGGAATTATTTCCCTGACGATTATTATTACAATTATCCTCAGGACTATTATCCAAGTAATTATTACCAAAGCTACTATAACGACTACAGAGGAAGTATTATTAATATCGACTGGAACGGGTTTTTCGTACAGAACAGATTAAACAGATGGCAGGTAGATCAGATTATGAGATTGAATAATCTGTATGCAAGTTTTACAGTATGGAATAATTTCTATAGATATAATCCGGATAGATGGTATTATGACAGGTTTTATGCTTTGGAAAGAATTTTAGGACCAAGAGTATTTGTTGTTTTCCAAAATAACTATTACAGAGGTTCCAGCCCGATTGTATATTTCCAGAATTACAGAAGATCCTATTATGTTCCGAGATATACGGTAATGCCTAGATACAGAAATATCAATATCAATATTTACAGGGTAGACCGATCAAGATTCCGCAGAATGGATAATCCTACTTTTGATATTATCAGAAGAGACAGCAGACCTGACAATGGTTTCCGAAACACAAGAAGTAATGGAGATAATGGAGGATTCCGAGGTAATAACGGAAGTAACAATAATTCAGGTTTCAGAAATGACAATAACGGAGGATTCAGAAACAACAATGGAGGTGGCTTCAGAGGGAATTCTGATAATGGAGGAAATAGAGGGAATTCAAATAATGGAGGCTTCAGAAATAGCAATGGAGGTGGTTTCAGAGGAAATAATGAAGGAAGAGAAGCTCCGAAAAGAGAAAATAATGGCGGATTCAGAGGAAATAATGGAGGCTTCAGACAGAAATCTGAAAATGCTGCTCCAAGACAAGAGAACCGTGGTAATAGCGGTGGCGGTTTTAGAGGCAGTTTAGTTAGGAATTAATTTTCATATATTATATTTAAGTGGTGTGAAGGGCAGGTTTTTATAATCTGTCCTTTTTTTTGTTGTTTTTGTAATTTATTTTAGTTAAAATTTAACATTATTTATGAATTTGTTAATTTAACTTGTGTTTTAATTCATAATCAAAAAGATATAATAACAAAATAACAATTAATTAAATTTTAAAAAGATGAAAAAATTAGTTTTAGCAATAGCATTTATCGGAATGGGAAGTTTTGCAATGGCACAACAGACAACAACTCCACAAGACAGACAGGCAAGAGCCGTTGAAATGAAGCAGAGAATGGAGCAGAAACAACAGGAACGTTTGGACCAGATGCAAAAAGATCTTAATCTTAACGCATCTCAGGTAGCTCAGATAAAAACGCTTCAGGATAAAAGAAAAGCTGAAATGAAGGCGGAATTTGACAAAAATAAGGTAGACAGACAAGCTAAAATGCAGGAAATGCAGGCCAAAAGAGCACAAATGGATGCTGATATGAAAAAAATCCTTACTCCTGATCAATATGATAAATGGCAGGCTGACAGAAAAGCAAAAGCAGAGAAAATGAAGATGGCTATGAAAGAAAGAAGAATGATGAAAAAGCCGATGAATACGGGAACTGCTGAAGTAAAATAACAGTTTGTAATTTTAGTTTTTTAATGTGTTAAGGATGGATGTTTTTCCATCCTTTTTGTATTAATTTTCTTTAAAACTTTTGATTTCGGGCTTTTATTCCCTATTTTTGAATATAAATTTAATACTTATGGTTAGCGAAAAAATTGCGAAATTAATTAACGAACAAATTGCCCACGAACAATACGCCGCTCAATATTATCTTTCAATGTCTGCATGGTTTTCTGGAAAAGATCTGGATGGAATTGCCAACTATTTCAGAGTGCAGAGTAAAGAAGAATTGATGCACGCAGATAAAATGTTTGATTATTTGAATGATGTAGGCGGGGAAATTATCATCGGAGAAATTCCAAAACCTCCACATGAGTTTGAAAATGCAACTGATATTTTTGAAAAAGCATTGGCTCATGAGAAAATAGTAACTAAAAGTATTTTCAATATTGTAAAGAATGCTAACGAAGAGGGAGATTTTGCAACAACATCATTCCTGCAGTGGTTTATCAACGAACAGGTAGAAGAAGAAGCGAGTGCTTCTCAATACGTAACAAAAATCAAAATGGTATGTGATAATCCATCCGCATTATACCTTTTTGACCAGGAATTGTCTCAGAGAGTATTTACTCCTACGACAACAGCGTAAGATTGAAAATTCTTCAAAATATTAAACCGTTATCCTCTGGGATAGCGGTTTTTTATTATATAATGATAAAATCTATCTCTTAGGAGTCTGCCTTTGTAATCGCACCGCAGAAATAAAAACTACTGCTCCCAATACAAAACTTAGAAACATTGATTTTACAATGTTTTCAGTGGGGAAATGATGATCATCTTCTGTAACAGGCGGATCTAAACAATCAACAATATTATAAATGACCATGGCAGAAAATAACATCATGATCAGGCTTATTGCAAAGGAATTTAAATATATTCTCATGGTTGGTTAGTTGTATTCAAATATAATCAAAGACTATATTTTTATTCGTACAAAATAAAAATAGTTAATCCTTTTATATTTTGAAGAGTTTTTTATGAGAATTATTATAATAACCTTTCGGTACTGTATAGAGTTATAGATAAATAATCTGAGTTTTAAGAACTTTTTTGCCCAGACGCTCCAGAATATTTTTATATCCTTCTACCTGCGCTTCATCTTTAGCCTTTTGTTCACCGGTTTTAAAATCTACAATGATATAACCTTCCGGACCCTTTAAAATACGGTCTGGTCTGAATATATGGCTTTCTCCTTTTTCAGAGATCATAATATCTTTTTCGTTGATTACTTCCCATTTCTCATCAAAGAACTCTGCATAAGTTCTGACAATTTCCTGTAGGGTAACCTGTATTTCATTTTTCTCTTCCAGTGTAATTTGTCCTTCTAAAGCATATCCGTCCAAAACCTTGATGATATCCTTCTCAGTATTGATTTTTGATAAAAGCTCATGGACAAAAAGCCCGATTCTTACCTTTTCATTTCGTACCTGATAATTTTTTGACGGCGTAGCAATCTTGATAGAAGTACTTTTTTCATTGACATTTTTCAGATCCTGAATATTCTGGGTTTTAAATAATGAACTTTTATCTTTAGAATGTTTCTTCAGCATCTCAGGATTTACTTCATACACATCAAATTCATCAGCCTGTTCCGCGTTTTTTGCCTGAAGGAATTCTAAAATTTCCAGATTGTTAGACGTTTTATTTGCTTTTTGCAGATAGAAAAACAGTTGTTCAACAGGTCTCGTGGTAGCCACATACTGCAGGCACAATCTGTCAATTAGGTTTTTGTAAGCATTTTTACTGTTGAAAAACAGAATCTCTTCATCATAGGCTTCCAGATTTTTGCTGAACTGATTGATATTCACTGATTTTAATGCTTCACTTTCATTCGTATCAAACCAGTTGGTAAATTCACTGTCACGGTTTTTATTCATCATAGGAATAAAAACAATGGGAAATTCCAGACCTTTAGACTTGTGAATGGTCATGATTTGGATGGCATCAATGTTTTCCGAAGCCTGTATAGTGTATGACGAAGCTTCTTCATCCCAATATTTCAAAAACTCTTTGGTACTGGCTCCCGCATTCTGCGTGAAGTTGAAAAGCATTTCCAGAAAGTTCAGTAAAAAGTCTGTTTCTTTGTTTTCAACAGAAAATTCGTTGATGTAATATTCAATAAAATTATACAGATTGAATCTCGGGAAATTATCCTGTTTAAGCTGTAGTAGATATTTCTCCTGAATGAATTGTAATATTTCTTCATGCCCCTCAATATTCAGAATTTCTTTCATTCCCAAAGTGAAATCCGGCATATGAATTTTCCCCAGTGTATTCAGATGATACATCATCATGATCAGGCAGGTTTTATTCTTAGGATTGAGTTCCCAGCGGAGGAACTCTATAACAGCCTTTAAAGTATTGGAAAGTTCCAGTGTAAGACCCTTATCAGAGATTGTTTTAATATTGGTTTCCTCTCCTTTATACTTAACCTTTAAATTTCCCAGTTTTTGAGAATAGCTGAAAATATCAAAATTTCCGCGGCAAAGGATCGTAATATCAGAGAATTTAAAGCCATTATCCAAACATTCCTGGATATCTTTTTGCATTCTTTCCGAAGTATCAGTATAAAACTCTTCATTCGTAAGATTTTTGATCAGATTTACCTTTACCCGTCCATCCATTTTGGATTTTGGATTTTGCTCAGCATCTGCCCCGAAAATATTCTTATGCTCTTCCAGCAATCCTTCAGAATGAAAACGATACAATTCATTATTGAACTGTACAATATTTCGGGCACTTCTCCAGTTGTCTTTTAATACCAGAAGATCAGCCTCTTTTGGAGAGAACTCTTTTTTGTTGATAATATCCAGCATCAACTTACTTTCTCCACCACGGAAGCGGTAAATACTCTGCTTGGGATCACCCACCAATGTGAAGGAAGTATATTCCGAAGAAACACTGTGATCTCTCAGCGGAACAAAATTCTGCCACTGCAGTTCCGATGTATCCTGAAACTCATCAAAAAAATAATGCTGAAACTGTGAACCTACTTTTTCATAAATAAAAGCAGAAGGTTCATTTTTAAGATTTTCATTAATCAGGATATTAAACTTAGAAAGAAGAACAAGATCATTTTCCTCCTCAATTTTTTGAAGTTCATCCTGAATATCTTTATTAACCTTTAAAGGAAGAAGAGCAGACAAAACTTTCTCTTTCTTCTGAGTTTCAATGTACAGAACAATAAGTTTCATCCTATTGTCAAGAAGCTGATCAAGAATCTCCAAAATATCGGACTCTTTATGCTTTGATTTTGAAGAAGCTCCTTTCCTGTAATTGTTAATCACAGATTCTTCCTGGGTGGTTGGAAAAGGAAAACCGGCCCTTTTCTGTTGATAAAAATCGATGACCTTAGTAAAGAAACCTCCGATTCCGTTTTTACCCTGGGCAAAATCTTCAATTTCTATATTTCTTGATTTGAATAATTCAATGGAGTGGGCTGCCAGTTCAGCAGACTGCTTTTTGTTTTGTACGATTTCTTTACGGAGTGTATTCTTTATATTCTCATAATTGGCATCATCAAAACTTTTGTTGCTTTTCAGATGTTCGTAGTGAATATCTTTTACAAATTCCTTAGCCGAATCATAAAGGTTTTTATTAAGATTAATCCTTTCATTGTTTTCAAGACTGTAGTCTACATAATCCATGAAAGAATTGGAAATCTTTTCATTCTCACCGATCTGATCCAGCATTTTATCAACCGCTTCTATCAGAAATGGTTCAGCTTCAATTTCAAGATTGAAATTTTTGGCCAGTCCCAGTTCATAAGAAAAGCTTCTTACCAGCCTTGAATTAAAACGGTCAATCGTTCCGATATTCAATGTGGAATAATTGTGGAGAACATAGTCAAGCAATTTTTTTGAACGGTGGTAAAGTTCATCAATGGTAATTTTTAAACCCTGTTCTTCAAATGCTTTCTGGATATTTTTCAGATCTGTATTCTCTGTATACTCTTTAGATGAAAAATTTCCCAACCATGATAAAATTCTTTCCTTCATCTCGTTGGCTGCTTTATTGGTAAAAGTCAGGGCGAGAATATTCCTGATCGACTGCTGTTGATTAGGATAGCGGAGACAGATCATCAGAAGCCTTTGTACCAGGGCATACGTTTTCCCGGATCCGGCAGAAGCATTGATGACTGTGTAAGAATTTTGCATTGTAAAAAGAGAATTGAGACTGCAAGTTAGCTAAAATTTAAAAGAAACTTTAACAATTTAATCAGGCTATTTAACAGTTTAGAAGGCAAAAATCAAAAAGAAATATTAAAACGCGTTAACTGTGGTTAAACTTATGGGATAAATTAAAAATAATTTTAGCTTTGCTCTATAAAAAACAGCCCGTGAAACTTAAACTATACTTTTTCTTATCCTTTATTCTTTTTATCCATACCCATGCCCAAAGCTATATATTTGGTAAGATTACTTCCGAAAACGGTACTGAAATGCAGGATGTGAATGTAGTTAATATCAGAACGGACGAGATCGTAGTTTCCAACCGGGACGGACATTTTATGATTTCCGGAAAACAGGGAGATGAATTACGTTTTATAAAAGCAGGTTATGAACGTCTGACAAGAAAAGTTACTCAGGAAAATACCCAGTCTCCTATGAATATAAATATGGTTCGGCAAACCATTGAGATCCCTGAAGTAGAAGTGAAACAAGGGCTTACCGGAAACCTGAAAATTGATTCAAAACTTTATAATAAACCTAAAAAGGTAGAAAAATTAATCAAAGACATTGATCAGTATATTGCTCAGAAATCAGATCCTAGAATACTGGCCGCAAAACCTGGAGAATTTGTACAGCCGAAAGGCCAAGGATTTTCTATAGGGAAAGTTAAAGATAAATGGGATGATGTAGATCTAATGAAATACATCAGGGCAAGCCTGGGTGACGATTACTTTACCAATCTTAAAATAGAGAAACCTCTGATAGATCATTTCATTTATTATGTTTTTGCAGGCGGCTTCGAAAGAAAGAAAATTCTGAAATACGGATTCTGCAGCGATGCGGATCTGAACAGGTTTCAACGTTTTGTTCTGACAAGGATTTCTTCTTACCGTGCTCCACAAACTCAAAGATAAATGGAAAAAAGATATATCAATAGATTTTTATTTCTCGTGCTTTTTTGTATCACTTCAGGATTGTGGGGACAGCAGAAAATATCAGGGAAAGTTATTACAGGAGATGAACTGGATTTTGCTCCTGTACTCATCGTTAATATTTCAGGAAACAAAAGCATATTAAGTGATATGTCCGGAAAATTTGAGATCGAAGCCAAAGAAAATGATGAAATCAGATTTGTCAAAGAAGGATATTACCGGGTTGATAAAAAAATTACGAATGAAGATCTCAGCTCTCCCTTAAATATCATTTTGAAAAAAATGGAGATACAGATCCCTGAAGTGAAAATTAAGTACAGACCTACCGGAAATCTGGCAAAAGACAATCAGCATTTGAATGAATCCAGAAAACTTCAGTCCTTAAAATCAGATATGGAGGAATATATGAGAAGCCCGCTGAATCAACCCTTACCCAATAATACGCTGTCAAAAACTTTTACAGGACATGATTTTAATGTGGGGCAGGTTAATTTGTTTGGCGTATTTAATGCTGTATCAGGTTTAGTAAAGAAAGCAACAAAGCCTAAAATTACTAAAGCGAATTACAATGAAACCCAGGATTTCCTACGCAGAGTAAAAAATGAAATAAACCTGAGTTTCCTGAAAAAATACGGAATGGATGAGGAACAGATTGATACATTTCTGCTGTATGCCGATAAGACCCGTTCATTGGCAAAAAGATACCGTAAGGATTTTAGTATCGATGTCGTTGAATACGAGCTTAAAATTGCCTTCGGGGAATACAGTAAAACGAACAAATTAGAAGGAAGTCAAGATAATACTTATAAAAATTAGAAGTTGGACTATATCACTGAAAATACTGAAACATCCGGGCAAAGAAAAATTTTTCTCTTCCTGATGCTTCTGTGCAGTACTTTCTTTTTTTCTCAGCAGACAGTGACGGGACGAATAGTGGAAGATAATGGAGAGAATTTGAGTAAAGTAATTGTTATCAATATGTCTACTGACAAGAAGGTATATTCTGATGCAGAAGGAATATTTTCTATTGAAGCCAGGCCTAATGATGAACTGAGATTTGTAAAAGAAGATTTCAACAGAACATCCAGAAGGGTCCTCACCAATGGTACCAATTTACCTCTGTTTATTACTCTTTATCAGATTCCGAAAGATGTGGGTGAGGTGAAGATTGTTAAAAAACTTACCGGAGATCTGGAAGCGGATTCCCGGATTGTAGCAAAAGTAGATAAAGGAGAACAGGTGAGAGATGCTGTAGGTCTTCCGCAGCCGGTAGGAAAAATGAGAGAAAAACCCGCTGAAGTAAAAAGTGTTCTTTTGCCGATACTCTTAGGAAATCTGAATGTTCAGGGAGTTTATGATCTGATAAGCGGTAAAGCCAGAAGACAGAAAAGACAATATAGATATGACGATCTTCAGGAACATGTTGCCTGGATTCGGGACAGGATAGATGATGATTATTTTGTAAAAGCCGGAATTCCAGCCGACAGAATTTCAGAATTTATTCAGTTTTCATTTTTAGCAAAGCCTCAGGTGAGAACCTATGTGAAAGCAAAAAATCTTTCAGGCGTAATGTTGAGGTTAGAAGAAACAGTGCCGCTTTTTATGGAGAGACTGAAGCAAGATTAAAAGTAATTTAAATGTTAATAAATTCTTAAAATATTGGAATAGAAATTGATACAGTCTAATGGTAACAACCCAAATTCACAAGTTTTATGAATAAAAATATTTTTGCAGTGGCTATAGCCGCCTTAGGTTTTGTGATTGGTCTTGCATTTTTAGGAAATGCTATAAAGAACAGGAATAAATCTGAAAACACAATTTCCGTAACAGGGCTCGGTACAAAACAATTTACTTCAGATCTGATTACCTGGTCCGGAAGTTTTTCCAAAAATAATGTAGATCTGAAATCGGCTTATGATGAGCTTGCGACAGACAGAAAAGTAATTAATGATTATCTGCTTTCAAAAGGGATACAGCAGAAGGAGATTGTATTTTCCTCCGTGGATATTCAAAAACAATTCAGAAGTTATAATGATGCTAACGGAAACTATGTGCAGGGAGAATTCTCCGGTTATAATCTTACCCAAAAAGTTTCTATTGAAAGCAAAGAAGTTGGCAAAATAGAAAATCTTTCCAGAAATATTACCGAAATTATCAACCGCGGGATTGAATTCACTTCTTCTTCACCTGCTTATTTTTATACTAAATTGGCTACCGTGAAGCAGGAAATGATTGCGAGTGCTACAAAGGATGCCAAAGAACGCGCTGAAAAAATTGCGGAAAATTCAGGAAGTGATCTGGGAAATCTGAAGAAAGCTACAATGGGAGTGATTCAGATTACAGCACCCAACTCTAATGAAGACTATTCTTATGGCGGAACTTTCAATACTTCATCCAAAGAAAAAGAAGCCAGTATTACCATCAAACTGGAGTATGAAGTAAATTAATATAAAATACCAGTAAAAGAAAAGCGCCGGAAAACTATTCCGGCGTTTTATATTTTAATGATAAATGATATCAAGAATCTCTTTTTTAACATCCTCCACATTTTCAGGAGTATAATTGGCCAGCAGCCATAAATTCAAAGATTTTTTTCCTTCACCATAACTAGGCTGTATATGATTGGTATCAATAAGCGTGAAATTATTTCTCTGATAAAAAGAATAACGTCTTGATGCATCTTCACTCAATTCTGCAGGCTCAATTTCCAGGATAATATGGGGGTAATTGTCTGATAGATGATTCATAATATGAGAACCCAGTTTTTTACTTCGAAATGATTCAAATACTTCGAAATGCTCTACAAAAACAAAAGAACTCAGCTCCCAAAGGATGAGGTAGCCAATAGCTTCTGATTCATGGATAACAGACATGAATTTTACATAGGGATTTGAAAATAAGCTTTCAAACTGATCTTTATCTCTTTGCTCGTCTACAGGAAAAGTGGTGGTATAAGAAGTATAGATTTCCTGAACTCTATGATCTTCAGCAGAAGTAATGGGTGAAAATTCCATAATTTATAAATCAAAGACACTGGGTCTTCTGGTGATAAAAATATCTTTAATCCAAAGTGTAAATGCCAATCCCAGATAGATCAGAAAGAAAAATCCAGCGGTTGCAAAAGTAGAGTAGATGAAGAAAATTCTCAATTTAGAAACAGGAATTCCCAGTTTGGCACCTGTTCTAGTCAGTACACCAAACCATTCTCTTTCCATTTTATGACGGATATTACTCAGCATTTTTCAGATTGTTATTTAACAGTTTTGAATCCAATACTGCAAGTTAAGGATTTTTTTTGACAACGATTTTTAGGTGATTTGAACTTTTCAATACATTCATTCTTTTAAAAGTTTGAATCCAATAGCGCAGGACAAACAGTTCTTCGGCTCACAACAGGTCTTGTGATGATAAATCAGGCTTTGGCTTTCTAAAGCATTATTCACTTTCAAACCCAGCTTTTCCCAGTTTTTAATAACCGTATTTTTTTCAGCAGAAATAGTGCTGTAACGTTCAATGATTTCATCGGCAATTTCTTCGTGATGATTTTTTTGGTAGGCATATTGTAATGGAAGTACAGTGTTTAGAATGAGAAGATCAATGAAATCTTTACTCAATGCTTTAGGCTGTACTTTGGAAATACTTCCGAAATTAAAATGAAAATTCCAGTACTCAGAGGCTTTTACAGATTTGAAAATGTCATACAGCTGCTCTGTGCTTTTCGCTTCCATAATTTTTGAGAATAAATGCTGATGTTTGTAAAGGTCTGCTAATTGTGACAATCGGATGGTAGGGAAATTGGGAGGTCTTAATCTTAAAAATTTAGGATGAAACTTTAAATCAGAAACTGGAAATTTGGCTTTAATGAATTCAAATTCTCTTTTCCATATTTTCATCTGCCCGTCCTGTGGATCATCCAGCCATCCTGAAATTCCGAACAATAAGGCTTCAAGCTGAAGGGGATTCTGACGGATTTTATTAATAATCCTGTACTCTACACTTTCTGCAATCTGCCGGAAAATAAGGGCATTTACTTTTAAGCCAAATGAATAGGCAAAACTGTGAAATAAAACAGCCTCGAAATTATTTTTGTATTGATGTAAACTCTGCTCAATCTCCAAGGATTTTTCATCCAGTTTTTTCAGAATATTCTCTTCATGGAAGTTGAACGGTATTTTTTTTGGGTCAAAAATATTTTCACAGGCAATAAATTGATCTCCGTTATTGAGTTTTTCATATCTCCAAAGGATATTTTTATCGATATAGTTTTGCAGCTCCAGTGTCGGAACCCGTTTTTCGGTAAGGTCATGAATTTCTATGTCGTGCTGAAAAACAACATGAAGAATGATATTCTGATAATTGGGATCTATGGAATGATGGTGGAAAATCCAGTCTGAGGAACGGATATGCAGTTCTATGTTTCCTGCGAGAAGTAAGCCGTTGATTTTGATTTTGGCGTCCAGAAAATCGGGACCAGCGTTTTTATTCCATTTTCCGAAATGGATGATCTCAACGGAATTTCCTTCAATATCTTTGAAGTCAAAATATTTGAAAACCTTATAGTTCCAAAGATATTGAAGTAGTTTTTCCGTCATAAGTGTGACGTAAATATAATAGAAATATTATACTTTCGTCAGCTCCTTATTAAAATTTTCTATGGTCGTTCTATACATTTTCTCATAGATAGGAAGAATGTTTTTCAAATCGAATTTTATGGCCTGATCTTTCGCATTTTGCTTCATTTTGGCTAAAAGTTCATCATTGCTCAACAGCTTGATCGTATAGTTGCTCATGGCTTCTACATTTCCGATTTCAGCAAGATATCCGGTTTCTCCCTGAATGTTCACTTCAGGAATTCCTCCTGCATTGGAACTGATTACCGGTGTATATGCTGCCATCGCTTCCAGTGCTGCCAGACCAAAACTTTCCTGCTCCGAAGGAAGAAGAAATACATCCGAAAGCTGTAAGATTTTATACAAATCATTTACCTTTCCTAAAAGACGTATTTTGGAAATAAGCTCCGGGTTTTCTTCTAAAAACTGATTTACTTTTTCCATATCCGGACCTTCACCAATGATGATCAGTTTAGATTTAACTTTTTTCTCCACATTTTTAAAGATCTGGAGTACCTCGTCCACACGTTTTACAGGACGAAGATTGGATACGTGAATCAGGATTTTTTCATCAGGATTGGCAAACTGTGTTCTCTGACACTCAGAGCAGTCATCAAATTCAGAATTGTCAATAAAATTGGTAATCACCTGAATTTCCTTTTTGATGTTGAAGAACTGAAGGGTATCTTTTTTCAGGCTTTCCGAAACTGAAGTAATAGCGTCAGACTGATTGATTGAAAACTCTACAGCATGTTTATAACTAGGGTGCTGGCCTACAAGGGTAATATCTGTCCCGTGCAATGTTGTTACCAACGGAATATCATTATTGTCTTCTTTAAGCATTTGTTTGGCTGTAAAAGCAGCATATGCATAAGGAATGGCATAATGTGCGTGAAGAAGATCCAGTTTATAAAGATTGACAACCCTGTAGATCATCGAGCTTAGCGCAATATCATAAGGCTGATACTGGAAAAGCGGATAGGTCTGAACATTTACTCTATGAAAGAAAATATTCGGGTTGGTGATATCTAATCTTGCGGGAAGTGCAGAACTGATGAAATGTACTTCATATCCTTTATTGGCAAGAGACATTCCTAATTCTGTTGCTACAATTCCGCTTCCCCCATAAGTGGGATAGCAAAGTATGCCTATTTTCATTAGATTATTGTTGTTTTTGATGTTGTATTATTTGATAGTTGTTGAGGTATTGGTAGTAAGTTCTATACCCATTCCCGGTTTTAGCTGGTCATTTACCAGTACAGGAAGTTTTCCCCATATTTTTGTTTTTCCGTTTAATGCATCAGCTGTCGCATTCATTGAATCATCGTTGTTTTCATAAGAAACAAGAACTGTTGAAACTTTTGAAATATCAATATCTTTTAATGCATAAGCACTTCCGAATACATTGAGAATTACATTTTGATTTCTTGTAAGATCGGAAAGTATTTTTTTCGATTCTGCAGATATTTTGTAAGGTTTATAAGCGGTTGAGTTGTCTTTATGGAAACCTACAATAACGGTAGAACCTGCCGGAATCGTAGTAATTTCTCCTGCTTTTTTGATCACCACATTACTTCCTAATCTGTTGGCGAAAGTCTGATAAGGAGCTTCTTCAAGAGGAACATAATATATCTGTTTTCCTGTAAGAGGCAGTAATTTCTTTTCATCTTTTAATAAAGTCAATGCATTGGAATAAAGATTTTGTACCAATTGGATGTGAGAATCATTATTCAAATCAGCATTGATGTTTTCAGGATTTTTTGGGGTGTATTGAGTTAATCCAAGGAAATATTTGGTCAACAGAATTTTCTTCACGCTTTCTTCTACTCTTGATTGAGGAATTTCTCCTTTATCAAGAGCTTTCTGGATGAGTTTTTTACCTTCAGAAACCCCTTGAGAGAAAAGCATAATATCATTTCCTGCTTTAAAAGCCATGGCATCCAGCTCACCTGGTTTGTATTTATTCGCTACAGCGCCCATATTTAAGGCATCAGTAATGATTAAACCTTTATAACCCAGCTTATCTTTTAGTAATCCTGTAATGATATTTTTAGAAACAGAAGCCGGAATTCCTTTTCCTGATTCTAAGCTCGGGACATATAAATGAGCTACCATTACGCCGCCGATTCCTTTATTCATCAACGCTTTAAATGGTGCCAGTTCGACCGTATTAAGCCTGTCAATAGTGTGGGAAACTACAGGGAGATCAAGGTGAGAATCTGTGCTGGTATCCCCATGTCCTGGAAAGTGTTTAATAGCTGCCAGTATATTATTGTCCTGAAGACCATTAGAATAGGATAGGGCAGAGCTGATTACATTATTCACTTCAGATCCAAAACTTCTGTTACCGATAATCGGATTATTAGGATTGGTGTTTACATCCACTACAGGGGCAAAATCCCAATTTATTCCCATTCTGTGGCAATCCTCTGCAATTTTCGCAGCCATCTGATAGACTAGGTTTTTATCCTGGATAGCTCCTAATGTCATTGCCCATGGAAATTTATGAGCCGTGGCAATTCTCTGGTATAATCCCCATTCTGCATCCATCCCGATCATCAAAGGAACTTTTGATTTTTGCTGAAATTCATTCACCAGATTGATTTCTCTTGCTGCATCATCCTGCATTAAAATAAGACCCCCTATTTTATCATTGGCAACAATAGTTCTTACCTGGCTGATATAATCTTCTCCTTTATTGGTATACAGTGCTACAATAAAAAGCTGTCCTAGTTTTTCATCCTGAGAAAGATTTTTGTAGGTTTTATCAACCCATTGCTGAGCTTTTTTCAAATCTTCTTTGGATGCATTTTTTGGCTGATACTGAGCCTTAATCGTAGGGCTTATCAATGCAACAATAAAGAGTGAAGTATATAATAATTTCTTCATGACTTTTTGAATAAGAACAAAAATACAATTAAAAAAATGAGGAAAACAAAGTTTTTGAGATTTTTGGTATATGATTTGAATACGCAATATAAATAATAACTAAACTTTACTAAAAATGAAAAAAATACTTCTCTTTTTATTCCTGGGGGCTGTAGGTTTTACCGCTTATAGCTGTGACAATAGTGATGATGTTGTGGTAGCAAAAGATTATGATACAATAAATCAGTCATTTGATATTAGCCCTAATTTTACAAGAGTTACTGATAATCTTTACAGATGGAGTGATGACTTTAACAGTCCATTAGTACAGTCTGATATGGTGCTTATTTATATGCAGAATGGGACTGACGGAGATTCTCCTGTATGGAAACTTCTTCCTTATACATCGTATGTGGGGAACGCCAATAATGATGCTGTAGATTATATTTTTGATTTCAGCAAGTATGCTGCTACTATTAATATTAACTCTACCAATACATTTAGCTTAACAGCTAACCCAACGTATTATCAGAATAAAAAATTCAGAGTTCTTATCCTTCCTGCAAATGGAACAGGTACAGGTGGTGCGAAAGCGGCTAAAGGTTCTGCTGTAGATTACAACGATTACAAAAGCGTAATTAAATATTACAATATTGACGAGTCTAAAATCAAGACTAAATAATTTAGAATATCTTTTCAGTTTTTTATAATTAAAAAAGCTCCGGGAGAAATATCTCTCGGGGCTTTTGATTTATAAACGTTATGGATAATGATCAGATCATTTGAGTCATGGGTATCGCTGGCGAGAAGATTTCTTGTTAAGAATATTTAGAATGGTATTTTATATACAGAAGCTTTTAGGCTAAAGTATGAACAAGATAAACGGCAAAAGAAAAGCTTCAGAATATTCTGAAGCTTTTCTTTCTATTTTATTTAGTTATCATTGTCATCCAGAAGATGTCCAAAGAAGTCTTTTTTTGTCTGCAGATATCCTTTGCTTATTTCATTAGCCGGAATCTGTAATGGTACTCTTGAATTAAGGTGAATATTGCTGTCTACAACATATTTTACCTTTTCAGGATTATTGGTAAGAAGGTTGATATCTTTTACCTCCAATAGATTAAGGATTTCAATGGCTACGCCAAAGTTTCTGTCATCTGCGGGAAGTCCCAGTTCAAGGTTAGCCTGTACGGTGTCCAGTCCTTTTTCCTGTAGTGAGTATGCCTTCAGTTTGTTAATGATCCCGATGTTTCTTCCTTCCTGTCGAAGGTAGATGATAATTCCACCGTTTTCATGGATATATTTCATTGCAGCATCCAATTGTTGGCCGCATTCACATTTTTTTGAATGGAAAACTTCTCCGGTAATACATTCTGAATGGAAACGAACATTAACTGGTTTTGAGAAATCTGTATTTTCAGCAACGATGGCCATATGAGGCATCCAGTCGTTTTCGTTTTCGGAGAAAGCTATCATTCGGAAAGTGCCGTGCTCTGTGGGAACATTGGCTTCCGCCTGAATTTTAATCATTGATCGTTCAATTAGTTTTTAACTTCCTGGCAAAGTATCTTCAATAACAGAAATATTTGTTTTTAAACGTACAAGATATCTGTTAAGAACTTCATCGTCGTCTCTGTCAAGATTCTGCCTTAGCTTTTGAATTTTTTTGTATGATTTTTCGAAGCTTTTAAGGGCTCTGCTCTTTCCGGCAGAATTACTGGCATCAATAGCATATAAATAATTCTGAAGGCTGTATTTCAAGCTGGTAATCTCATCATTTAATCCGTTGTTTTTAAACTTGGGAAAAGTAGAGATCATATTTGAAATTTCAGAAGCATTTACATTCTGCTTAATATTGATATTAAAATTCTTCTTTGAGCTTCTGTCTGAATCAGATCCTTTAGCATCACTATAAAAATTATTTGACAACGGAGAAAGATTAAGCTTTTCCGTTGCGCAGGAAGATGTTAATATGATAAGTACTCCAAAGAAAAATAGTCGTTTCATTTCTGTTGCCCTTTTTGATAAAGGATTGGGTTAAGACTTTCATCGTTGTACATTTTCATTTGTTTGTACACTTTCATCTTAACGTTACCGTTTTCAATATCAGTAAGCAACTGATCTATAGAAGTTGATAGGTCTTCTTTCTGAGTAAGCAGAACATCCAGTTTAGCCTGGCAGTTGTTTCTGTGTTCTTCAGAAGCGGATTCTCTATTAGCTTCTAACGACATATGATAAACCTTTAATGCAAGAATTGATAGTCTGTCTACTGCCCAAGCGGGAGTTTCCGTATTTATTTTTGCTTCAGGTTTAGGAGTTATATTTTCAAACGTATTAAGAAACCAGCCGTCAATATATTCTACCAGATCAGTTCTTTTCTGATTGGAGGCGTCTATTGTTCTCTTCAGTTGAAGAGCCTCTGCCGGATCAATATTTTCATCTCTAATTATATCTTCCAAATGCCATTGAACGGTATCAATCCAGTTCTTTGCATACAAAATCCGTTCCAAACTATCTTTTTCGAACGGGTTATTAATTAGAGTGTTAACGTCATCAGACACGTGATAGTCTTCAATAGCTTGATTGAAGACTTTCCATGCAGTCTCAGTAAATTTCATTAATTCTACGGAATTTTAGTTGCTGGAAGAATTGTTATTATTGGAAGCCGACTTATTATTTTCAGAACCAGGTTTATCTTCTTCTTTTACTGCATCTTTAAATTCCTTGATTCCTGAACCTACTCCTCTCATTAATTCCGGAATTTTCTTTCCTCCAAAAAGTAATACTAAAAGTATTGCTACGATAAGGATGTGCTGCCAAGATAAGGCAAGTATTGTTAGTGTATTCATCTCTTAAAATTTTTGTAAAGTTACACTTTTTTTAATATGAAATCCAACCTAATGGATCAACTGGTGTACTTCCGTTCCATACTTGGAAATCAAGTGTATAAGCGCCATCAAAATCCTGAGCTATTGTACCTACCGGAGTTCCTGATGAAACCTGCTGCCCTTTGGAAACACTTACATTTCCTAAGTTGGAATAAATGGTAAAATAACTTCCGTGTTTGATGATTACGGTCTTTGTTCCGTCATTATTGGCCAGTACCGAAGATACTGATCCCGGGAACACAGATTTTGCACGTGTACCCGAAGGAACGGAAATTTTGATACCGTTATTTTCTTCAGTAATATTTTTGAAAACAGGGTGTGGTTGTCTTCCGAAACGGTGAGTGATCTGTCCGGCTCTGTCTGCAGGATAGCCAAGTCTTCCTCTGCTATCTGCAAAACTGTTTCCTGTGGCAGTGGAAACTCCGTAGCTTGTCATTGCTTTAGCTTCAGCAGCTTTTTTCTCTTCTTCTTTTCTCTTGGTAAGGGCAGCTTCTGCGGCTCTTGCTGCTGTCAATTTATCTGCTGCTTCTTTAGCTCTTACATTAGCTTCATCTGAAGCTTTTTTAGCGGCTAATCGTCTGGATTCATCTCTTGCACTCGCTTCTGCTTTTGCTGCTTCCTCGTTACGTTTTCTTTCTTCTTCAGCTCTTTTTGCTGCCAGATCTGCTGCTCTCTTAGCTTCTGCTTCTGCCAGTCTTCTTTCTCTTTCAAGGGCTTCTGCTCTTGCTTTAGCTTCAGCTTCGATTCTTGCTTTTTCTCTTTCAGCAGCTAATTTCGCTAAACGAATTTTTTCTGCTTCCGCTTTTTTCCTTGCTTCTTCTTCCGCTTTAGCAATTCTGATTTCCTCCGCAATAATAGCTCTGATCTGTCCTTCCAATGCTTTAGACTGAACTTGTTTTTGTTTAAGTTCAGCAGTCAGCTTAGATTCGTTTTTCTTAAATTCTGCTACTAATTGTTCTTTTTGAGTTCTTTCAGTATTGATGGTTGCCAGATCTTTCTGTTGATTTACCAAAAGGGATTCCTTCGCTTTTACAGAGTTTTGTTTTTGTGCGATGGTCTTTTTGATGAGGTTGGCCGCGTCTGTGATTTCAGCCGCTTTTTTATCCTGGTAGTCTGAGTATTGTTTCAGATATTGAACTCTTCGTATGGCTTCTCCTAAATTTTTAGCAGAAAGTATGAAAGTTACTTTGTTCTGTACTCCTTTGTTTTTATAAGCATTCACCAAAACTTCAGCATAGTTTTTTCTCAAAACAGCCAGTTCTTTATTCTGACGGTTGATTTCCAGCTGACGTAAATAGATATCATCCTCGATGAATCTTTTTTCTTTCTGTGTATTATTATAAACCTTTTCTCTTAAAATCAACTTTTGGTTGACGTTAGAAAGATAGGCTACAGAAAGTTTAGATTCACTTCTGGTCTTGGCTAAATCGGTATTTATTTGTGCAATTTGTTTTTTAAGTTCGGCATTCTGCTTCTGCAGCTGTTCTTTGGTCTGCTGTCCCTGGTGCAGTCCGAACATCAAAACACCTATTAAAAAGCTAAATTTTCTAATCATTTAATCTCAATTTTCTTATAACTGGATGGTACAGAATAAGGTGTTTCCATCCTGGAAAAGTCAAATTTCGTGTTTTCCAGTAAAATCTGACTAGATTTTGAACCTTTTATAATTATTTTAACATTTTTCGGAAGGCGGATTCCTTCGTATTCATTCCAGTCACTATAAGAAACATCCAGTTCGTCTGATGACAGAATATCCTTTAAATTGACAGATAGTAAATCGTAATTGGTATCGTATTGGATAGCAATCTTATATTCCCTGTTTTTTTCATCGGTTACAATTTTCTGGTTGATCGTGGAAACAATATTAAACCCTTGTGCATTTTGAGTCAGGTTAAACTGCTTGTCGTTGATTTTTACAAAGGTTCTTCCCAGTAAAATTTTTTCCAGAGATTTATAATCAATGAAATTAACATTCAGTAGATTATTAAGATAGTCAAAATCAGAGTCGATATAAGTTTTATTGATTTTATCCTGCCCTTTGATTCCTTCCGGAGTGGCAATACCTCTTGCCGCATTGATGAACAAGGCTCGGAGGTTCATCCATACCTTTTTGTCATTTTCAATATAGATGGTTGCATCCAGTGTAGGAACATAGCTTCCTGTTTCTACTTTTACCTTGCTGTCTATTTTGATCTGTTCAAATTTTGGAGGGATCAGTACATGTTCATAAAAGGTGTATTTGTCTTTCACCGGTTCATTCACATCTTTTGGATCTCCATTATCTTTTGTAGTATTAATGCTGTCCCGTGTATGATCTGTATCATTTTGAGCAGTGTTACGGGTCTTACAGGACGATAAGGCAAGAAGCAATAAAAGAAAAGGGATCCAATTTTTCATGTATTTATCTTTAATTAAAAATACGGTGCAATATTAACGCCAAACCACACAAAAGATATTGTGTGGCTTGATGATGTGTTGTTTATGTTAAATGTTTTCTATTCTTATTTAGATAAAAAATCTAAAACTGAATAATCACCTAAAGAAATTTCTCTGGCAACTCCGAAGTACTGTGCAGAATTACCGATCATAGAATTGGAAAGGTTTCCATGATTGATTTTTGTGTTTTCCTGGATCAGAGAGTTTTCAATATTAGAGTTTATAACAGTGGTATTGTTTCCTAAAGAAACACCGGGACCTACTTTTGAATTAGAAACTTTTACATTTTCCCCAATAAAGCAAGGCTGAATAATCAGAGAATTTTCAATTACAGCAGAAGCTGGATAATGCATCATTTCCTCTCTTTCATATTCAAGGATTTTACTGTTGGTTTCTACGGTAGCATTTTTGTTACCGCAATCCATCCAGTCGTTTACTTTTCCAAGCGTAAACTTAGCTCCTTTTGCTCTAAGATTTTCAAGGGCTGTTGTCAATTGATATTCACCCCCGTTTTTAATATCATTATCCATGATATAGTTGATCTCTTCCATCAGTTTTTCAGCACTGTTGAAGTAATAAATACCGATAATGGCAAGATCTGAAACGTAAGTCGTTGGTTTTTCAACAAAGTCGGTAATGAAACCGTAATTGTCCAATTTTACTACTCCGAAAGCAGATGGATCTTCCACACTTTTCACCCAGATTACACCGTCGGAATTTTTATCCAACTGGAAATCTGCACGGAAAAGGGTATCTGCAAAAGCAATAACAATATCTCCCTGCATAGACTGTTCAGCACATTTGATGGCATGAGCGGTTCCAAGAGGATCGTTCTGATAATATATACTTCCTTTTGCTCCCAGCTTTTCAGCAATCTGAATAAGGGATTTTTCGATCTCAGGGCCAAAATCTCCGATGATAAAAGCTACCTCTTCAATATTTTCTCCTGCAACTTTAGCAATATCTTCCACCAACCTCTGTACGATAGGTTTTCCTGCAATAGGAATAAGAGGTTTTGGAACTGTCAGTGTATGTGGACGTAATCTGGAACCACGTCCAGCCATAGGGACAATAATTTTCATAAATTATATGTATAAAAGATGTTTTATTCGTTGTTTTTAATATTTAGGTTAAAGGTAATAATTAAAATCTTTGATAGACTATGATTAATATCTTTTTAAATATTTGTTTAAATTGGAAATAGGTTTGTTTACAAGCAAAATAAAGACCAAAGTTTAATTCTTTCTGATTCTCGATAGAATAAGGTTTTTTTCAGAATAAATCAACATTCCGGTAAAGACCAAAAAGAGAAGATTACTTGTTATAATATTATAGTGAAGGTATTTTACAATGATGAAACTAAAAACGCCAAGCAGGATCAGGAAAAAGGATATTTTCTTCATTCTGTAAGGAATAGGATAGTATTTCTGACCTAGCAGATAAGAGACGATCATCATAATAACATACGCTCCGAAAGTAGCCCATGCAGAACCGATCATGCTGTGATAGTAATTTAAAGCTAAAAGGTTAAGAGCAATGTTGATTCCAGCCCCAAGCCATGAAATAACCGTTCCCATACTGGTTCTGTCTGTTACTTTATACCATGTTGAAAAGTTATAATAGATTCCAAAACAAAGGTTGGCAATAACAATAATCGGGATGATATCTATAGCGATCCAATACGATTTATTAGGAATAAAAACGGCTTTCAGCCACGATACATTTGCAATAATTCCTAAGGCAACAGCACAGGCGAAAAAAGCAAAATATTCCGCTACTTTGGCATATGTCTTTTTAGCATCACCTTTATCCATTTGCTTAAAGAAGAAAGGTTCAATACCCATTCGGTAAGCGGTAACAAACAATGTCATCAATACAGCAAGCTTATAGCAGCCACCGTAAGCACCAGCTTCTTCGTCTGAAATATGATTTCTCTGAATGGATTTATCAAAATTTTCATTGACCATGAAAGCCAGACCTGCCAGCATAAGAGGAAAAGAATATTTGATCATGCGTCTGAACAATGAAGTGACAAACTGGAATCTTACTTTTAATATAATTGGAAATAATAATAGAAAACCCAATGCACTTCCTGCAAGATTGCTGAAGAACGGGTAGTCTACATTTTGATCCAATCCCATACTTTTTGATAGGCTTTCCGGGATCCAAAAGAAGAGTGCAGCTGTGAAAACAGCCTGAAATATGGACTGAACAATTCGTACAGCAGAATATTTGATAGGTTTATTATGAAAACGCAGCCATGCAAAAGGAATAACCAATAGATTGTCAAAAAATGCAATCAGCGCAAACCATCTGATATACTCAGGGTTATCATGATATCCGGCATAATCTGCAATTGGCTGATTAAATAAATAACACAAGGCAAGGAAAAGAGTGGAAGTAGAAAATAAAAACCAGAACGAGGTATTGAAAGTTTTTTTCTCGTTATCTTCTTCAGCTGAAAATCTGAAATAGGCGGTTTCAAAACCAAAAGAAAGAATAATATTAACAAATGAGATCCACGCATAAAGCTGTGTGAAAATTGCAAAACCTTCATTGGGAATCTTATAGATCAAAAGTGGATTAAGGATGAATAGAATGATTCTTGGTGCTATTGCCCCTACTCCGTAGATGATTGTCTGTCCTAATAGTTTCTTATACAAAGTCGAATTTTTTTTGCAAATGTAAAACTTTAAGTATTCGTTTTGCGATTTTGGGGTGAATTAAAACTTAAAATATTAATTTTACAGGGAAATAAATTGAAATGAAAGTTCTTATAAAAAACGTAAATATTGTTAACGAAGGAAAAGTCTTTGAAAGCGATATCCTGATAGAAAATGATTTGATTGCTAAAATAGCCGGCGGTATTTCTGAAGATGCCGATCAGATTATTGATGGTTCAGGAAAGTACCTTCTTCCCGGAGTAATAGACGATCAGGTGCATTTCCGTGAGCCAGGGCTTACTCATAAAGGTGATATTGAAAGTGAATCAAGGTCTGCCATCGCAGGGGGAACAACGAGTTTCATTGATCAGCCGAATACGGTTCCTAATGCTGTTACTCAGGAATTATTAGCAGACAAGTATGAGATTGCTTCTCAAAAAGCGTATGCCAACTATGGTTTTATGATGGGAGGAACGAACGATAATCTTGAGGAAGTTTTGAAAACAAATCCAAGAAATGTTCCGGGGATCAAATTATTCTTAGGATCCTCTACAGGAAATATGCTGGTGGATAATCCGGAAACACTGGAGAATATTTTCAGCAATACAAAAATGCTGATTGCCGTTCACTGTGAAGATGAAGCCACCATCAGAGCCAATACTCAGAAATATATGGATGAATATGGGGATGATATTCCTGTAAAATTCCATCACCTGATCAGAAGTGAAGAGGCATGTTATAAATCTTCATCCAAAGCGATTGAACTTGCAAAAAAAACAGGAGCGAGACTTCACGTTTTCCACCTTTCAACAGCAAAGGAAATGGAGCTTTTCCGAAATGATATTCCTTTAAAAGATAAAAAGATCACGGCTGAGGTATGTGTTCACCACCTTACTTTTACCAATGAAGATTATGACACAAGAGGAGGTCTTATCAAATGGAATCCGGCGGTAAAAACTCAAAAAGATAAAGATGCTCTTTGGGAGGCATTACTGGATGACAGAATTGATGTGATTGCTACAGACCATGCTCCGCATACAGCAGAAGAGAAGAATAATGTATATACAAAGTGTCCTTCAGGAGCACCCTTGGTACAGCATTCATTAGTTGTGATGTTGGAAAATTATAAAAACGGTAAAATATCCCTTGAGAAAATCGTTGAAAAGATGTGTCATAATCCCGCTATTCTTTTCAAAGTTGAAAAAAGAGGTTTTGTGAGAGAAGGATATAAAGCGGATCTTGTTTTAGTTGATTTAAATGAAAACTGGACTGTTTCCAAAGATAATTTACTCTATAAATGCGGTTGGAGCCCATTAGAAGGGATGAATTTCCATTCAAAAGTTACGCACACCTTTGTGAATGGACATCTGGTGTATGACAATGGTAAAATTGCAGAAGAGAAATTCGGAGAGCGATTACTTTTTGAAGCAAGGGATTAATAAGATATATTCGAAGAATAGTCTTAGATTAATCTGAGATTGTCAAGATAATTCAATAGGAGCGGGCTTTAGCCCGCTCTCTTTATTTGGAATCTTCCATTGGCTTTAGCCAAAACTTATTATTCAACTCTCGCAGATTAAGGTGATTACAGTTTTTTTGATCCCGATTATTAACTAAATTTGATTAATTTGTGAAAATATTTTACATTTTTACTTTATTTTCCGTATAATAGGTAAACTTTAATCTATTTGTAAGTCGTATTGTTTTCAATAAACTTTTATTTAGCTAGTTTTGCGTGGAAAAATAATAACCATGTATAGAATCCTTTTAATCCTATTTCTCTCCATTTCATTACAGTTTAGTTCACAAATAAATACCCAATTACTTTCAAACTCTTCATGGACAAGAGTGAAATTTAGTATGTTAGATGGCAGTCGAGATTTATCGCAAATACCATCACAGTTTTTAATATGGAAAATTAAAGGAAATAACCTTTGTTCATTTACTGATGCTTTGATTTTAGATAAAAAGAGTTGTATGGACTTCAAATTAGAAAAAGAATTAATGAAGACATCAGACCTTTCGGCTTATCAAATTGAAAAACTAACTTCAGATTCTTTAGTTGTAATACAAAAAGTTGCAGGTATAGACTCTCCAGATAAAATAAGAAAGATGTGGTTCATAAAGAGTTCAATTGTACTGAATAATTTTGTGAAAGAGAAAAAGAAAGATTCTGTTATAATTGCTTCTAAAAATTTTACCCCAGCATTAAAAAGAAATATTATTTCTGAAATATTCGATAATTATACACAAAAAGATTTTTCTCACGATTTTCATCTAAAAGGGAGTATTTTAATTTTTCCTAAAAAACAAAAGATTGAAGTAGAGACTGAAAATACAGAACAAACTAAAGCGAGTCAAAAAGGTATTGCTTTTTTCAAAACAACCCTTGAGAAAAATTATCACCTTTGGGATTTAACAGGTTTTGAAAATTTTGAAAAAATTATTATTCCTTATGATATAACCAGTAAGAATGGAAACTCAGGAAATGATATAAACACAATAGGTATTCTATTTTTTAATGTTTCAAATGACACCAAAGGATTTCCTGTTTCTATAAAAAATAAAAAACTTTCTTTAGACAACTTTGATAAAGGACTGGATGCTAGTAATAGTAATAAATTTGATAAAGCCATTCAGTTCTTCAATGAAGCTCATGAATATGATAATACCAATACTGATGCACTGTATAATATAGTTTCAATTTCCTTAACCCAAAACAAAATAGATATAGCATGTAAGGGACTGAAAAGATTAAAAGATCTGGAACAAACAGAAGGAATGAAATTATTTAAAGAAAAATGTTTAGAAAAATAAAAGCGGTGATTACACCGCTTTCTTTTTTATTTTTTCGTTTTGTTACCCATATAAAAAGTAAGCTTTCCTCCCTTCATAATTTCAGAATGTTTCAAAGTAAAATTCTTTATTTCTTTTTCATTCAGAAGAACTTTCTGAACATATACATTTTTCGGACTTTGGTTGATGGCTTCAATTTCAAAAGTTTTTCCATTTTCCAGATTCAGTACAGCATGGTCAATTGCAGGACTTCCAATTGAATACTCTTCTGAACCGGGAGCTACAGGATAAAAACCTAATGAACTTAGAATATACCAAGCGCTCATTTGCCCTGCATCATCATTTCCTCCCAATCCGTCCGGTGTTGCTTTATACTGCATTTCCAGAATACGGCGGATCTGTGCCTGTGCTTTCCATGGCTGTCCTGCCCAGTTATAGAAATACGCAACATGGTGAGCAGGTTCATTCCCGTGAACATATCCACCGATAATTCCTTCCCGTGTAATATCTTCAGTGTCTGCAAAGAATTCATCAGGTAAATGCATGGTAAACAGCTCGTCCAGTTTTGATGCAAATTTTTTCTTTCCACCCATCATGGTGATCAGCTCATCTGGATTTTGTGGAACAAAGAAACTGTAGTTCCATGAGTTTCCTTCAATAAAACCTTGTCCATGGGTGCTTAACACATCAAAATCTTTTTTAAAGCTTCCATCTGCCAGACGTGGACGCATAAACCCAATCGTTTTATCAAAATTATTTTTCCAGTTTTCAGATCGCTTGATGAACTGATTGTAGATTTCTGTTTTATTTAAATGCTTTGCCAGCTGAGCAATAGCCCAGTCATCATAGGCATATTCCAGTGTATTGGAAACTGAAGTTCCGTTTTTCTCTGCCGGAATGTATCCGAGATCAATATATTGTCCAATGCCCTCGTAATTTCTTTTGTTAGCCGTTTCTATACATGCTTTTAAAGCTTCTTCAGGATCACCTTCATAATTCCCTTTAATAATGGCATCAGCAACAACACTTACACTGTGGTAGCCACTCATACACCAGTTATCATTAGCATAATGTGACCAGATAGGCAGCATTTTCATTGAAAACTGATGATAATGAGCCATCATGGATTTTACCATATCTCCATTTCGTTTAGGCTGAATAATATTAAAGAAAGGATGTAGCGTACGGTAGGTATCCCACAAAGAGAAGGTTGTATAATTGGTAAAGCCATCTGCTTGATGAACATTCTGATCCAGACCTTTATATTCTCCATTAACATCCATGTACGTAGTAGGATTAATAAAGGTATGGTACATGGCTGTATAGAAGTTGGTTTTTTCCGTATCGGAACCTTTAATGACAATTTTATTTAATTCTTTATTCCAGTTGTTCTGGGCTTGAGTTTTAGCCTGATCAAAAGTTATATTTCCGGCTTCTTTTTCCAGGTTTTCCAAAGCATTGGTCTGGCTTACCGGAGAAATAGCAAGTTTGACTTCAATGGCTTCATTTTCATTAGTATCAAAGTCAAAATACATTTTCAGGTTCTTACCTGCAATTTCAGGGAAATTCTGATTTTGGTCGAATTTTCTCCAAAACCCTTTGTAAACCTGCTTTTCATCATAATTTTTCTGGCCATAAGATTTAAACGGTTTTGAAAACTTCATTGCAAAATAAACCGTTCTGGTTCTTGCCCAACCGTTGGTCTGGCGATAGCCTGTGATGGTATTTCCGTTTTCTACCCGAACATAGGTCCAGACATTTTTCCCATCATAGTTGTAAATACCGGCCATCAGATCCAGAATAATATGAGCCTGGTCGGATTTTGGGAAAGTATAGCGGTGAATTCCCACTCGTGGTGTTGCTGTAAGCTCTGCCAGAATATTGTGGTCATCCAGTTTTACTTTATAATATCCTGCTTCTGCCGTTTCGTTCTGATGAGAAAACCTGCTTCTGTAGCCACTTTCAGGGTTGGAAGCTGTTCCGGGATTCAATTGAAGTTTTCCTACAGTAGGCATGATCAGAAAATCTCCGAGGTCGGAATGTCCCGTTCCGCTGAAATGGGTAGAACTGAACCCTACGATGGTTTTATCTTCATAACGGTAGCCAGCACAGTATTTATAAACTTCACCATTGTACTTCCCGTTAAGCTCATAAGAAATGGAATCCGTTTCAGGGCTTAGCTGTACTGCCCCAAAAGGAACCGTTGCTCCGGGATAAGTATGTCCCATCTTTTCGGTACCGATCAGAGGATTGACATATTGTATTAATTTTTCAAATTTTTGAGCTTTAAATTGGATACTTAAAAATAAAAGAAATAGAAAAACAGTGGGTTTGTGATTTTTCATTAATGACAAATTTTCAAAGTTTAAAATTAATTAAAATCATCATTTGCTGTTGTGTTTTTAAGTGATTCGATATTATTTATTCTTTTTCAGAAAAACGGAAACCTATTCCATGCAGGTTTTCTATTAAAATATTCTGTTCTTCGGCCAGTACCTTTCGCAATCGGGAAATAAATACATCAAGACTTCGTCCCATAAAATAATCATCATCACCCCAGATAGCCTTTAGAATTTCCTGCCTTTTGACTACCAGATTCTTGTGGCGGATAAAATACAAAAGCAGGTCAGATTCTCTTTGTGTAAGCGTGATACTGTTTTCCGTACCCTGCAGAGTATAGTTTTTAGGATCAAAATCATATTTCCCAACTTTATACTTTAGAGGAGTGGTATCTGTTTTCTTGGTACGTTTCAGGAAAACCTCAATTTTCAGCATCAGTTCTTCAATACTAAATGGTTTCACCAGATAATCATCAGCGCCTATTTTAAGTCCTTTGATTCTGTCTTCTTTTAAAGCTTTTGCAGAAATAAAGATAATCGGAATTTCAGAATTTTTACTGCGTATCCTTTGGGCCACTTCAAACCCGTTCATTCCGGGCATCATAATATCCAGCAGGCAAATGTCGAAATCTTTGCTGTTAAATGCCTCCAATGCAGATTCACCATCAGAATAACAGCTGATATCATAATAACTTTCCAAGCTGTCCTCTACCAGAAAAGCTATGGTTTTGTCATCTTCGGCATATAAAATTTTAGATTTCTCCATACTTATATTTAATTAAACTGAAAACGGGCAAAAGAGGGTTGTGGTAATTCCTTTGTCTTCATTATTCTCAACAGAAATTTTCCAGTGATGCTGCTGAACTACTTTTTTTACATAAAATAATCCCAACCCGAAACCATTCACTTCTTCACTTCTTTTGGTATGTACCCGATAAAATTTTTCAAAAATATGAGGAATATTTTTAGCAGGAATTCCCATTCCGTTGTCTTTAAACTTTAAATATAATCCTTTTGAGTCTTTATGAGCTGAAATTTTAATAACAGGCTTTGTTTCGCAATACTTTACGGAGTTATCTAAAAGGTTATAGATGATGTTGGTAAAGTGAAATTCATCGGCCATTACCGAAGTGCTGTTTTCAATATCAATCTCGATGCTGAGGTCTTTATTTTTTTGCTGTATAGTGTCTGAAATCTCCTGAATAAAGGGAAGAAGGAGAATTTTCTGAGGCTTTAACGAAAGTCCTGCTGCATCATTCTTAGCAATATTCAGAATTTTCTCAATATGACTATTAAGCTTGTGACTTTGATTGATGATAATAGAAGTGTACGTCTGCAATTTGGAGTTCTCCTGAATCAGATTCTGCTTATTAAGAGCTTCCGATGCCAGAAGTATTGAGGATAAAGGGGTCTTAAACTCGTGGGTCATATTATTGATGAAATCACGTTGCAGCTCCGAAAACTTCTTCTGCTGGATGATCGTATAAATAGAATAAACATAAACCAAAAGAATGATAATAAGAGCAAATGTAAGAAGATACCAGAACCTTAATGAACTGATCAGATAAGTTGTTTTATCAGGAAAACGGATGGAAAAGTAATAGATCAGATTTTTATGCTTAGGAAAATTGATCACTTTGTTACTGGGGCTTTCCTGATGAGAAGTCATATACTTTCCATATACCATCTTATCGCTGTGGCAGTTGTATAATGCATATACATAGTCTGTATTGATTTGAAAACGGGTAAATTCTGTTTTCAGGTAATATTCCAGAACGACAGGATGAAATTCATTATTAATATTAACTACGTAATAGTCATTGGCAATATTCTGAACAGGGTTTTCGGTATAGGAGGTCTTTCCTCCGGAGAGTTTTTCAGCCACCTCCATTAAGGCAATATTGACCTTCTGATTGAATTTTTTATCTTCAAGATTATAAGCCTGCCGGGTCCACATCAGCTGTGCTATTAAAATTCCGATAATAGCAATAAATCCCAGCGTTATTATAATATTGAGTCTTTTTATTTTCATTTACTGAGGCAATATTATCCAAAAATATCTATTTATCTTTTATTATTAACAACTCGTTAACAAATGTTTGACAGCGGTTAACAAGTTATCATCATTCTCTGCTTTACATTTGTTACATCGAAAGAAAATAATCAGTTTCAAATATTAAAATTTATACTCATGAAAAAACTAAAAATTACAGCTCTTTTAGCAGTGTTATCATTCTCTCCTTTTTATGCAAATGTATTGACTACAGATGCTCCATCCATTGTAAAAATGGTAGCTGATGCTATTAAATGGAAATCAGAATCAATAGATGTGGGAAATATCCCTCAGGGAAAACCAAAATTGATCAGATTTGAATTTACGAACACAAGTTCAAAGCCAATCATTATTCAGAATGTAGCGCCTTCATGCGGATGTACTACAGCTGATTATACAAAAACTCCTATCCAGCCAGGAAAAAAAGGATTTGTAGAAGCCAGCTATAACGCAGCAGCGGTAGGACCATTTATGAAGACTGTAAATGTTACGACTAGTGACAGCAAAACTCCCAAGACACTTTCGTTCAAAGGGGTGGTAGCTTCTTAATACATTGTTTTAACAAATGAAAAAATAGCCTGGTAATTGTTATCAGGCTATTTTTCTTTTCGAATAGTTTATAAAGACGCCTAAACTTCATAAAACCACAAAAGGCACAAAAGCTTTCATTTTGTCTGCTTAAGTAAGTTTAAAATAATGCTGGAAAAAAGTTCAAATAAGATGAAAATCTTTGATGTACTTATTTACATAAAGTTGGCCTCTGAAAAACTTAAGCACTTAAAACTTTTATGTCTTTTGGGGTTAAAAATCATGAATATAAAAGTTGAGAGAGCTTTTATGTGAAGAATAATTATTTGTAGCATTATTTATCAACCTATTTTAAGGGATTGCATTTCAATATTTATTATTTTTAAGAAAAAATATTTTATGAGTCTATATACACAACCTATGCTGCGCGAAGGTGCACTAAAAGATAAAGTAGCAATTGTAACAGGAGGCGGAAGCGGTCTTGGAAAAGCTATGACCAAATACTTTCTTGAACTGGGCGCCAAAGTAGTCATTACTTCCAGAAATCTGGAAAAACTACAAACTACAGCTAAGGAACTGGAAGACAAAACAGGTGGTAAAGTTCTTTGTGTAGCTTGTGATGTAAGAAACTGGGATGAAGTGGAAGCCATGAAAGAAGCTGCGTTAAAAGAATTCGGGAAGATTGATATTTTGTTGAATAACGCTGCCGGAAACTTTATTTCTCCAACAGAAAAACTGACTCATTCCGCTTTTGATTCTATTCTGGATATTGTTCTGAAAGGAACAAAAAACTGTACCCTTTCCATAGGAAAGCACTGGATAGATTCTAAAACTCCGGGAACTGTATTGAATATCGTAACAACCTATGCATGGACAGGTTCTGCCTATGTAGTACCATCTGCCTGTGCAAAAGCAGGAGTTCTGGCGATGACCAGATCATTGGCGGTAGAATGGGCAAAATACGGAATCCGTTTCAATGCTATTGCTCCGGGACCTTTCCCTACAAAAGGGGCTTGGGACAGACTTCTTCCGGGAGATCTTCAGGAAAAATTCGATATGAAAAAGAAAGTTCCGTTGAGAAGAGTAGGAGAACACCAGGAGCTTGCCAACCTTGCTGCTTATCTGGTTTCTGATTATTCAGCGTATATGAATGGTGAAGTAGTGACCATTGATGGAGGAGAATGGCTGCAGGGAGCCGGAGAATTTAATATGCTTGAAGAAATTCCTCGTGAAATGTGGGATGCTTTAGAAGCGATGATTAAAGCAAAAAAATCGAATTAAATAAAACTTATAGTAAAAAAACTCCCGGATGTGTAACAAATCCGGGACTTTTTTTTACCTATACAGTTAAATAATACTTTTTCAAATGAATTTTAAACTTCCAACCCTTGTTTCGACGCTTGCAGTGGTTTTGTTCTCAGGATCTGCATACGCACAACAAACTCCGAAATACGATTACGTAGAAGCATTTAAGCCGTTCTTTTATCCACAGACAGGCACGGCAACCCGTTCTGCAAGCGGACAGCCGGGACATGCTTATTGGCAGAATTCAGCAGATTATCATTTGAATGTCAGCCTGAATGAAAATAAAAAAGAGATTACAGGTACAGCAGAAATTACTTATACCAACAACAGTCCTGACAAATTAGGTTTTCTGTGGCTGCAGCTGGATCAGAATCTGTTTGCAAAAGATTCCAGAGGAAATGGTGTCGTTCCGCTTTCGGGAAGCAGAAATGGAGCGCATGGTGAAGAATTTAATGGTGGATATACCATTAAATCAGTAAAGCTAGACGGTAAAAAAGAAGTGAAATATACCATTACCGATACAAGGATGCAGATTGATCTTCCAAAAGAACTGAAAGCCAATGGAGGAGTTGCAAAAATAGAAATTGAATATTCCTTTATTTCTCCTGATTATGGTTCAGACAGAATGGGAATACAGGATACGAAAAACGGTAAAATTTTTACCATGGCACAATGGTATCCCAGAATGTGTGTGTATGATGATGTTATGGGATGGAACACGCTTCCCTATATTGGAGCTTCGGAGTTTTATTTGGAATATGGGAACATTACAGCCAATATTACGGTTCCTGCCAATCATTATGTAGTAGCATCCGGAGAACTTCTGAACGAGAAGGAAGTGTACACTAAGGAAGAAATCAACAGATGGAATCAGGCAAGAAACAGCGATAAAACGGTAATGATCCGTCCTGAGTCTGAAATCGGTAAAAATAAAGCTTCCGGTACAAAAACATGGAAATTTAAAATTATGCAGACAAGAGATTTTGCGTGGGCATCTTCTGCCGGATTTATTTTAGATGCTGCAAAAATCAATTTACCTAGTGGAAAAAAATCTCTGGCTATCTCTGCTTACCCTGCAGAAAGTGCCGGTGAGAAAGCATGGGGAAGATCTACAGAATATACGAAGGCTGCCATAGAGCATTATTCGAAAAAATGGTACGAATACACTTATCCGGCTGCTACCAATGTTGCAGGAAATGAAGGCGGAATGGAGTATCCGGGAATCGTATTCTGTCATATGGATTCCAAAGGAGAAGATCTTTGGGGCGTTACAGATCACGAGTTTGGACACAACTGGTTTCCTATGATCGTAGGATCTAACGAAAGACTGTTTGCATGGATGGATGAAGGATTTAATACTTTCATTAACGGACTTTCAACAGAGGCTTTCAATAAAGGAGAATATTATAATAAACCCAATCTGGCAAGATCAGGAACATATTTGTTGACTGACAATCTTGAGCCTGTAATGGTAGGTCCGGATAATATGAAAGAAAGAAGTATCGGTGCTTTGGCTTACTATAAGCCGGGAACAGGATTGGATGTTTTAAGAGGAACCATTCTCGGACCTGAAAAATTTGACAAGGCATTCAGAACGTATATAGACCGCTGGGCTTTTAAACATCCTACACCATGGGATTTCTTCCATACGATGGAAAATGTTTCCGGAGAAGAACTAAACTGGTTCTGGAGAGGATGGTTCTTTAATAAATGGAAAATTGATCAGGCTGTTAAAAACGTAAAATATATCAACGGAGATTTTAAGAACGGAGTTCAGATCACGGTGGAAAATATTGGTCAGCTTCCAATGCCTACAACCGTGCAGATCAAATTCAAAGATGGAACGGCACAGACTATGAAAATCCCTGTTGAGGTCTGGAAAAGAAATACAGAATGGACATTCAAAGTAGATTCTACGAAAGAAATAGATGAGGTAAAACTTGATCCGAATTCTGAAGTTCCTGATATCAATCTGGAAAATAATAGCAAAAAACCTGTATAGAAATATATGGGATTCATTTAAATGTAACGCAAAGATTTAATATCTCATGTTGAATTTTAAGGAGGCAAAGGAGGAACCAATGAAATTGATTCTTTCTAAGTGTAAGTATATTCATGTAGCTTCATCAGCAACATTGTTACTTTCTTATCCTACTTAAAAATTCATATAATCTTTGGGTTTTTATACCAGATTAATATCAACAAAATATACCCGCCATAAAAGCCTGAGCTTACAACCGTAAGTTCAGGCTTTTATTTTTTAGGGTGTTTTTCCGGGTGAGGTAGAGGGGTTTTCCTACAATCTTTTGACTGTCAGTGATATAATTTTGTCCCACAATATTAATCAAAAACAAAAAACATGGAAACATTAAAATCAGTGCTTGAAGCAAGCCACGCCAAAAAAACAAAAAATGAGTTAATTGATCTCTTATCGGGAGTAGAAAAAGTTCTTACCCCTGCAGTCTATGAAAAAGTATCTGGAATTGAAACTTCGGAACTGAGTTCATTGACGAATAAAGAATTATTAGCTATTGTAGAAGAATTCAAAAAGAACTATGATGAAAAGTGGGAAAAATCTTTTTCAGGTACATCTGCAGAAATTATGAAGCTAATTGCCGGTAAGATGGCTGCCGATGAAGAGATTTTCAGAACTTCCGATGCTGCCAGTGCGGATTTTGCTGCAGAATTGGGAAGTATCGATTTTGCTACCATTATTGGCGGACCTTTGGATGCTTGTGTAAAAGCACAGTCTAATGCCTCTATCGCAACCGTTAATTTCATCAATGAAGTTGGATTCGAACTTACAGATCCTTCCAATGCTGCCAGTCCTAAAAAACTGAGAATGGCCGAATTCAAATACAAAAAAAATATTCCGAATCCGGATTTTAAGGAAGATGAGCCGGTAAGTGCTACCAATCCTAAAACGATTCCGAATGATGTAGAAATTTCAGTGCCTTTTATTGCCCTGCTGAATGTTCCAAGTTTCAGAATTGAAACCTGTGAAGTAGACTTTAATGTGAAGCTTAATTCTACGTACACGAAAGACGTAAGTGATGAGTTTGGTATTAATGCCGGAGTATCCGGTGGTTGGGGACCTGTAAAATTCAAAGTGGATGTATCTTATAAAAGAACTTCCAGCACAGGAATTAAAGTGGAAAAAGAATATTCTCTTGGGGTGAAAGTACGTGCAACCAATGACGAAATGCCTGCAGGATTAGAAAAAGTTCTTGGACTTCTTTCACAATAATATTTTTACGAAAGATGATAAAATTATCAGATTACCTGGATTATCTCAACAACGAGATAATTCAGGCTCGTAAAAAAGCTGACGAGAATGCGGTTCTTATTGCTAAAGAATATGCCCGTCATGAATACCTTAAGTATTTTAAGGTTCCAAGATATGCATTGCCCAGCGTAAAGATGGATATTCCGATCAAAATCACGGATATAGATTCAGACTCTAAATATAATTTTAAACTGAATCAGGATCAGTTTGTCACAGAACTCAATGAGAGAATCCGTCTTGCAAATAAAGAGAAAAGACTGAATATTTCTGAAATCAGCAAAAGACAGCTCCAGACCGAAGAGTTCAAAACACTCTTCAGTAATCTGGAGAAAAATGATCAGAAATTTGGTAAACTCCCTGCGAACGAAGTTCTTAAACTGGACCTCAGAAAGAAAGTGCAGCTTCTTAATTCCGGGATTTTTCGACCTCAGGATGGGACAACCGAAGAAGAAACAGAGGAACTGAAAGAGATTTTTTCAAAGGTTTTACTCAACAAATATACACTGGTGAATGCCAAGCTGAACAATATTTACATAGATCCGAATACCAGCGCTGCGGAAGATAAAGATAAACTATTCATCAACCTTCACGTAGAAATGGAGGAAGAAGGAATCAGGATTGTTTCTTACAAAGATAAAGACGGTAACGAAATAGAACAGATAACTTTTGAGTAATGCAGGAACTTATTCACTTTACAGTACAGAAAATTAAGGAACTTCTGGAGCACTTCAATGATGTTCAGGCTTTATATCTTTCCAAATCCTTTGACTTTGATGTGCGGTTTGAGGTATTCCTTAATGAGGTTTTAGAGTATTTCCGTACCAAAGGAAACACCAGCCATGAATCTGAAGTTCTGAAAATTATGAATATGATTTCCACGGTTAAAAGAGGTTTTAACCCTATCAAAATGGAAAAAATAATTACCGGAAGACGGGAAATTCTTGGAGGATTTTCATTCAATGGAATGGAAAGCATGTATGGTATTCTCATGGAAATCTATACTAAGGAAAATAAAAAGCTTGATGATGCAGAAGAACTTATTTCAGGAATCATCGTGTCATTATATCAAAATGGTCTTCTGGATGATGAAAAGCTGAAAGAAATGAATTCTGTTCCCAAAATTGAACGTTTCTGGGCTTCACTGGTTGAACAGAATACAGCCATATCCGGAATTAATAAAAAACTCAGGCTGACCATTATTCCGGAGGATATTTTTCTGATCCTGGAAAAGGTATTTCTGAAATTAATTTAAAAAAGATCATTATGGAAACCGGAAGATATATCGTTCTGTTGCAAGACCAGCAGAAAAATGCACTCAAAAAAATTGAGAAAGAACTGGAAGTGAATATTACTTCTTCAGAATTTCTCTCCAAAGAAAACCGTTCATATGAAATTATAGATCAGGATAACGGTGTACTTTACAAAAACCTGGGAGTTCTTGTGGTGGATAATATGGATGAAGATCAATTGAAAAGCGCCGTAAAAAATGAATCAAATTCTATTATTTATTATGAAAAAGAACGGGAGTTTTTTCCTGCAGATGAATTGCAGTTGATCAGTGAACTTAAAAAACAATCCGCCGGACTCGCAGAAAAAATTGCAGAACTTGAAAAATATATCATCAGCAAACCCTTGCCTCAAAAATCATTTGTTGAAATGGAATGGGGACTTAAGGCTGTTGGGCTGGAAAATTCCAACTATACAGGCAAAGGAATTGATGTCTGCATTCTCGATACAGGTCTTGAAACTTCCCATCCCGATTTTTCCTCTGAAGAAATTGAAGGCAAATCTTTCATAGATGGCCAGGACTGGAACAGAGATCCCAACGGACATGGTACACACTGTTCAGGAGTGGCAACAGGGAATACCAGAAGTGATAACGGAAACCGCTATGGAATAGCTAAGAATTGCAATCTGAAAATAGCAAAAGTACTCGCCGATAACGGAAGAGGAACTACCAGCAGTGTGATTGATGCCATAGACTGGGCTATTAGTAAAAAATTCAGAATACTGTCTCTTTCGCTGGCATCTCCGGTGAAACTGGATGACCAACCTTCCGTTCTGTTTGAAACCATTGGAGAAAGAGCGCTGGAAAATAACTGTCTTATTATAGCGGCTGCCGGAAATGACAGCAACAGGCCACAGATTCCGCAGCCTGTTTCAATGCCGGCCAATTCAAAATCTATTATGGCGGTGGGAGCTATTGACAGTCAGATGAAGATTGCTAGATTTTCAAACGCAGGGATTAACCCATCCACAGGAGGGAATATCAATGTCTGTGCTCCAGGGGTAGATATTATCAGTGCATATCCCAAAAACACAAAGAACAAAAATAATTTGTATTACAGCATGAGTGGTACAAGCATGGCAGCACCGCATGTTTCCGGGCTAGCGGCTTTATACATGGAACAGTTTCCTGATAAATCTGCAAAAGAAATCTGGGAACTGATTGAAAAAAAGGCAAGGCCTATTGAAGGCATAAAATACAGAGATATTGGAAACGGTTTAATACAAGTATACATATGATCACCTATCTGGCAGTTTTAAAAAAAGATATAAATTTAAAGAAGCTTGAAGCATTTCTGAAAAGCAAAGGGATTAAACTGGCTGTTCACTATAAAACCATAGGCGTTATAAAAATTGAAAGTGACAACCCCGTTTCCGAAACCGAATTTCAGGAGTTTTTTATATCTATAGAAGAAGAAAAAGATAATTTAACAATATAATCACATCAATAAAGCTTTTCTGTCACAGAGAAGTTTTATTTTTGTCTCTTACTGATAAAATAATAGATGAATTTCAAATTTTCAATGATATTTCTGATGCTTTTTGCATTAGGATTTTCACAGGACCTTACCGTAATGAGTTTCAATATCAGATTAAATGTTGAATCTGATAAAGACAACGCCTGGCCTAAAAGAAAGCAGGATGTTGCAGATTTACTAACCTATTATCATCCTGATTATTTCGGAGTACAGGAAGCGCTTCCGGAACAGATGAAAGATATTAAAACAGGATTAAAGAACTATGACTATATAGGCGTAGGAAGAGATGATGGTAAAGAAAAGGGCGAATTTTCTGCTATTTTTTATGATACCAATAAACTTGAAGTGGTAAAATCAGGGACATTCTGGCTATCTGAAACTCCGGAAAAACCTTCAAAAGGCTGGGATGCTGCATTGAACAGAATCTGTACCTATGCTGTATTTAAAGATAAAAAATCAAAAAAAGAATTCCTTGCCATGAATCTTCACTTTGATCATGTAGGAAATGTAGCCAGAGTAAAATCTTCAGAACTCATTCTGAAAAAAATCAAAGAACTGAATCCAAAGAATCTTCCGGTAGCTTTAAGCGGAGATTTTAACCTGACAGATGATTCGGAACCGATTAAAATTCTTTCCCAGCATATGAAAGATACTTTTTATCATTCCGAAACCAAACATTATGGCCCGGTAGGAACGTTTACAGGCTTCAATGTCAATGAAGTTCCAAAGGATAGAATTGATTATATTTTTACGCAAGGCTTTAGAATAAAATCTCACCGACATATCAATGACAGAAGGGAAAATCTTTTGTATCCATCGGATCATTTCCCTGTGATTGTGAACCTGTCGTTATAAAAAATCAATTGGTTGGAAAATCAATCTCAAATCCAATTCCTCTCAGGGATTGGATTTTTATTTGGGGATCACTATTGAAATATTTACGAAGCCTGCTGATGAACACATCAAGACTTCTTCCGGTAAAATAATCATTGGTTTCCCAAAGATTGTCCAGAATATTATCTCTGGTGATGATCGTACGATTGTGTTTCAGAAGATACAGGAGCAGCTCCTGTTCACGTATGGTTAACCGGTTATTTCCGTTAGGATGTGATAGCAAAAGTTTGGTAGTATCCAGTGAAAATTCTCCAATTCTTATTTGAGTTTCTGTAACAGCCGGAAGGCTTCTCTTCAGGATATTTTTAATCCGTAAAACAAGCTCTTCAGGATCACAGGGTTTGGCAATATAATCGTCTGCACCTATTTTCAATCCGGTAAGGCGGTCTATTTTTTGATTTTTAGCCGTTAAAAATAACAGGGGGAAATTATTTCTCTCCTTTAAAATTATTTTAGCCAGAGAAAAACCATCAATGTTTGGCATCATAACATCCAGGATCCCCATTTGAAAAGAAAAATCAGTTTGAAGTAATGGGACTACATCTTCAGGATTCTGAAACCAGCTGACTTCAAAATCTTCCAATTCAAGATACTGCTTCAGAATCATTCCGAAATCCGGGTCATCTTCAGCCAGAAGGATTTTAGTTTTCATAAGGAATTGATATTGTGAAAGTACTACCCAAATTAAGCTGGCTTGAAACATTTATTTTTCCACCATAATTGGCAATGATTTTCTTCACGAAATAAAGCCCCAGTCCAAGCCCTTTGCTGTTGTGGATATTGTTGTTCTGTATTCTGTAGAATTTTTCAAAAATGTTATTCAGTTCTTTCGTTTCCATGCCTTGTCCGTTATCCGAAACTTTGATTTCCAATTGTTGAGAAGAGCTGCTGATGTTTACTTTAACAGCAGATGCCCCATATTTTACACTGTTTTCACAAAGGTTTTTAATCACTGTTTCCATCAGGTTTTTATCAAAAGGAAGATTTTTTGAGACTGCATTTTCGAGGTTAAAATCAATATCAGGATACGTAACAGAAAGATCCTGAATGAAAAAATTCCAGTCCTCAGGTTGTATTTCAATCATTTCATCAGGTATTTCATCCTTATGAAGCTGAAACATCAGACTTTCAAGCCGGGAAATCTGACGGTCAACCAGAGGAAGTGTTTCCGGATTCCATTCTTTTTTTAATGCCTTTGATGCTATTTTTAACGTAGCGATTGGAGTTTTAAATTCGTGCGAAATGTTATCCACAATGGTGTGGAGAAATTCTACCTGCTTTTGCTGCTTAATCAGATTTCTGATCGTGAAAATATAAATTAAAAGAACTCCTGAAAGCAGTATAATACAACAAATGATCAATAGAGTAAGCTCTTTGAAAACAATACTTTTTATATTTCTGATCTCAAAATCAGTTTGGGTTTTGACAAGAAAAGTATTCCTTTTCTCAACATGGCCCTTATCTGAATCATTTCTTTTGGTGGTAGACGTTTCCCAACTTCCGTTACTGGCAATATGTGGGTTTTTAATCTTATCTTGTGTTTCAAAAATAACAATAGGTTCTGTGATTACTTTAGTGCTGTCCGGAAGATGTACAATAGAAAGGTATCGTATTCTTGAGGAAATCTCATAACCATCTTTCTGGTAACGGCTTTCGATATAATGGATCAGTCTTTCTCTGGCTGACTTTCTGTTTTCTATGAAATAATGTAAAAAATCTTTTTTACTGATCTCCTTATTATGATATTGTATAATGATTTCCTGAAGAGAATCATCATTCCTTTCTTTGGCTTCCTGGATATCCTCAAGGTTGTCCGTGTAATGAGTAAGGCCGTCATTCACGGATCTGTAGATATCTCTTTCTTTTACCTGATAGGTTTTGTACATAAAATAAACCTGAATTCCCAGTAAAAGCAGGAACAGAGCGGCAAAAACCGAAATCAGAATTTTACTCTTGGCTATCATTAAAACAAAGATAAACCTTTAGGCGTTTTCCGGAAGTGATTATTTTATTATTAACCTTCCATTAACCATCGTTTCAAATCGTAAAAAACAAAGCATAATCCATTCCTCTGAATTTGGGAATATTGATAACAGAAAATACATTAACCCATCATTAACCTTCTATTAACCGTATTTCTTATAGCCAATATAGAATTTTGTACCCGCAGAACAGAACTACAGTTTTGTTGAGTAGGATAAAAAAATAGCCATGTATAAGATTCTTTTTTTACTGTGTTTTCCAGTCTTGATTTTTGCCCAGAAACAAAAACCTGGAGGAACCATTATGAATACCGATAATGAAAAACTCTCATCCATAAAGGTGGAAGTATATAATGCCCAAAATGAATTAATCAAAGAATTAAAAACGGATGATAACGGAAAATTTGTATTGGAAAATATTGCGGAGCAGGATGTAAGACTAGTTGTTAAAAATCAGGGATATTCTTTATTTGAGAAAAAACTTGATCTGAAAGAAGCAGAACCTCTGAATATCATTCTTAAAAAGGAATCACAGGAAATAGAAGGAGTGGTTATGACGAAACGTAAACCGCTGGTGAAAAGAAAAGTAGACCGCCTGGAATTTAATGTGGAAAACAGCAATATTTCATCACTCAATGCCTGGGAAATTTTAAAAAATACACCAAGTGTCACCATCAATAATAGTGTATTGAGTGTAAAAGGGAGCAACGGAATTCTGGTAACAATTAATGATAAAAAAGTAATGCTGACGGGTGATGAACTCAAGAACCTTCTGGAAAATACACAGGGAGATGAGGTGAAATCAATAGAAGTGATTACCAATCCGCCCGCAAAATATGAAGCCTCGGGAAGTGCAGTACTGAATATTGTACTGAAAAAGAATAAAATCGAAGGCTACCGTGGAATTCTCTCCTCCAAATATATACAGACACAATATGCGAAAGGCGTTTTTGGTCTTTCCCAATATTATAAAAAAGATAAACTTTCCTTTATGGGAAGCTATTATAGAGGGCTGGGGACGTACTACCGGGAAGGAACAGATTATGTAAACTACCCGGAGAGCCAAACCCGATGGGTAAGTACAATGAACAGGAAGGATAAAAACACTAACCAGAATACCCTGAATTTTAATGCGGAATATGAATTGGATAGTTTAACCAATATCAGCCTCAACTACTCAGGGTATTTTTCTCCAAAATCTTTTGGAATTTATAATGTTCCTACACTCATCTATAACCAACAGGATGCTGTAGAATCTAATTATACCACAATCAATGACCACTGCTCACGTTCCATCAATAACTCAGTAAGTTTTCAGATAGACCGTAAGTTTAATAAGAAAAGCAGCCTTTCGTGGATTAATTATTTTACAGGAAATAATACAGATAAATATCAGAATGTGATCACCTATCTGAACTTTGCAGGGCAGCCGCCAGGAGAAGATAATTTTCTTACCCATAATAAAGCAGATGTTCAGTTATATTCTACCCAGCTGGATTATCAGTGGAAAGCGGATAAACTGGAGTTGGAATCCGGAGCGAAGTATAGTTTTGTGAAGACAAACAGTCAGCTTGATTTCTCAGACAATGAGAATGGAATCCTGCAATACCGTCCTGAAAAGAGTAGTATTTTCGATTATAAAGAACACAATTTTGCACTGTATTCTTCATTGGCTTATAATATTGGAAAATGGAGTTTCAAAGGAGGACTTCGTGCAGAAAGGACAGATCTTGAAGGAATTGTTTCCGAACCCTACGAACTGAATAAAAGTAACTATTGGAAACTGTTTCCTACTTTTTATGCACAGTATACCACAGAAAATAAACAGGAATTCGGGTTCTCCTATGGAAAGAGAATCAGCAGACCTTCCTATTCATGGCTGAATCCTGCGAAATCTTATTATAACCTGTTTTCCTATTATCAGGGAGATCCAAAATTAAAAGCAACCATTACCCATAATCTCAATCTTACCTATTCCTGGAAAGACTGGAACCTGGATTTGTATTACCGAAAAGAAATATATCCCTCTATGGAAATTTCATATCAGGAACCAAGTACCAACAGTCTCATTTATTATTTCACCAATATTGAAAAAGGAGAAGCTTTCGGATTGAGCCTGTATAAAAACTTTCAGGTGAAGCCATGGTGGAATATCATCCTCTCTGAAAATCTGGAACACAATGAAAACTACTTCAAAGGAACGGACGGAATGCTGTATAAAAATCAGGTGTGGAACTGGGTGTCCAATATTTCTACAAGCTTTACGTTGGATAAAAACAGCGATTGGAAAATGGAAATGGGGCACCACTACTATTCACCCGGTATACAGGGAACCTTTAGAATTTCTTCTCTCTGGTCAGCCTATTTTGTAATGAACAGAAAGTTTTTCAGCAAAAAACTGGAAGCCAGTCTTATTTTTACCGATATTTTCAGATCCACGGGTCAGAAAGTCAGCACAAAATATGCGAATCAGGATAATTATTTTCTTGATTATTCAGATACCCAGGGAGTAACGCTTTCATTGAAATTCAACTTTGGAAATCAATCCGTTAAAAATGCAAAAACAATCAAGAAGACAGCCGAACAGGAGAGATTATAGAATATTTTAATATAAAAGTTAATTGCGACAAAATATTGTTACTAAAGAATGATCGCCTGATGTTACATTTTCGCTATTTTTGATACCTATCTTTAAAAAGATCGCTATGAAGAAAATTTTTTCCGGAATGCTGATGGCAGTTTCTTTACTGCAATTGTCAGCTCAGGAATTGTATATGCCGAGGAATATCAAAAAAGCATATGAAACAGGAACACGTGATATCTCCGGTGCACCCGGTAAAAACTACTGGCAGAATAAAGGAGTGTATAATGTAGAGGTGAAAGTGGATGCCGGTACAAAGGTGGTTTACGGAAAAGAAACCATTGTTTATACCAACAACAGTCCCGATAATCTTAATGAACTTGCTATACGATTTGTGAATAATCTTCACAAGCCACAGTCGCCAAGATCAGGATTTGTATCCAAAGATTTTCTGTCGTCCGGGCTAAAGATTAAATCTTTCATCGTAAACAATGTAAAATATGATATCGACAGTGACGACTGGAGTACCGTTGAAAAAGTAAAATTAAAATCAGCTTTAAAATCTAAGTCGAAAGCTGAGGTTAAAATAGAATGGGAATATCCATTATCAGTACAGAGTGGGAGAGAAGGGCAGATTGATCCTGAAACATTCTATGTGGCCTATTCTTTTCCAAGAATTTCCGTATATGATGATTACAATGGGTGGGATATGCTTCAGCACTCAGACAGACAGGAGTTTTATAATGATTTTAATGACTACAGTTTTGCCATCACGGCACCCAAAAATTATGTAGTCTGGGCTACCGGAGATTTTCTGAATCCGGAAGCTGTACTTCAGCCGGAATATTTAAAAAGATATAAAGCTTCCTTAAAAAGCGACAAGCTGATGCATGTTGCTACAGAGCAGGAAATGAAGTCCGGAAAAGTAACAAAGCAGAATAAATGGAATGTCTGGAAGTTTAAAGCCAGTCATATTACAGATTTTTGTTTTGCGATGAGCAACCATTATGTTTGGGATGCTGCCAGCGTACAGTTAAAAACAAAAAGAGCCAGCGTTCAGGCCGGATATAAATCAGGAGCTAAAGATTTTGAACATTATGTAGACTGGATGCGCTATAATCTGGATTGGTTCTCGAAAAACTGGCCGGGCGTAGAATATCCTTACAATGTAATGACAGCGATTCAGGGATATGCAGATATGGAATATCCAATGATGATCAATGATACCAGTATTCCTGATGATCTTCAGGATGCAAGACTGACTGCAGATCATGAAATTGCCCATACCTATTTCCCTTTTTACATGGGAATCAACGAGACAAGATATGCATTCATGGATGAAGGATGGGCTACCACACTGGAATATCTGATCGGAATTGATGAAAACGGAGAAGCTGCTGCCAAAGAATTTTATAAAAACTTCCGTGTTAAAAGATGGATTAATGATGCATCTGCAGAACAGGATCAGCCCATTATTACAATGAGTACCCAGGTGAGTGGAGCAGGATATGGAAACAATTCCTATGTGAAATCTTCTTTGTCTTATCTGGCGCTGAAAGATTATCTGGGAGACGAATTATTCAAAAAAGCTTTACATCATTATATGGACAACTGGAATGGGAAGCACCCTGTTCCATGGGATTATTTCAATTCTATGAATACCGGCTCAGGGAAAAATCTGAACTGGTTCTTCCAGAATTGGTTTTATACCAATAATTATATTGATTTAAAAGTAACCGGAGCTTCCCAGATGAATGATATGCTTACTATAAACGTAGCTAATGTTGGGGGATTTGCCATTCCGTTTGATGCTATATTAGCCTATGAAGACGGAACTACAGAGAAGCTGCATTTCTCACCTTCTGTCTGGGAAAAAGATCAGAAACTTACGGATCTGGTAATTCCTATTAAAAAGAAAGTAAAGTCTGTACAGTTGGATGGAGATCTGTTTATGGATTATACCCCGGAAGATAATTACAAAAAATTATAAAAGAAAAGCCTTCAGAATTGAAGGCTTTTGTATTTTAAAAATAAGCAGTTAATCGTAAACCTAAGGTGATATAGCTGATTTTTTCTTTGGCAATCATGTTGTTAAGTTCCTGATCCAGTTCATCACTGTCTTTAATCTTATCACTGAACTGGTAACGGATTGTAGAGTTGATCTGATTATAATCTGTATAAAAGGTAAGGCCTACTCCCGGATTGAATTTGTAGGTCATAGAAGCTCCTGTATTCCAGCGGAAAGCTGGTTTAGGTTTATATCTGGCAATCTGAAGCTCGTGATTTGGAGCATCAATATCATCTCCTTTTACAAATACTTTTCCACTGGCAGTTGCAGCATATCCTCCGGTTAGCTTTACCATGAGCTGCCATTTGTCTGAGAACTCATGAGAGAAATAAGGGCCAATGCCTGCAGACAGGAAGCCCATGGATTGTGTTTTTAATTCATGGTTGCCAAAATCCTGCCCGTCATCAATGGTTATTCTTTGAGATTTAATTGGGAAGCTGCTGAAAGTTATATCTGCACCCACACCCCATTTTTTTGAAAAGAAATAAGCGCCTTCCAATCCGCCCTCAAAACCGTTTTGCTTTTTGTCATCCAGTTCAGATTCTCTCAGGAAGTTGGTTGTACCTAGTGCTATCCCTGACTTTAGAGCAAGAAAGGAAGGATAATCGTTTCCTTGTATCCTGGATAATATACTTAAATTATCACCCTTATTTTTATAAATCTTATCAATAAAAAAATATCCTAGTTCTGTGGATATAATTCCAATACCGGCACCAGCAAGAATATCAGGAACCCAGTGTCTGTTATTTAAATTTCTTCCGAGTCCTGTAATCGTAGCAGAGCCATACCCTGCAATACTGTAAGCCGGATTTACCATTCCATATTCCTTGTGTAGAAAGCTAGCATTCGTAAATGCCATGGCCGCATGTCCTGAAGGAAAAGAATTGTTTTTAGAGCCATCCGGGCGTTCAACTTTTGTTGTATATTTAATAGAATTGACTAAAATAGCCATAATAGCTAAACTCGTCCCATAAGATAAGGTGGCCCTTCCAAGATTATTCCTTCCTTTTACGCCTGCTAATTTTAATCCATAAACAGCAACGGCCGGAGCATATTGAAGATAATCATCATACTTAACTTTGAAGTTGGGAAGATATCGGTTTCTTACCTCACGAATATTCTCTTTTTCTCCCCATGTTGCAGCGGCCGCTGTAAAAAGAAGGGCTGGAGCTACTGATTTTTTAACCCATTCTTTTTGGAAAAAAGGAGTTTTCTGCTGGATGGGATCAACTGAACTAAGTAATGTAAGATCTTCCTTGAGATTCCGGACCTGGATAGTATCCTGCGCTTTAATACAGTGTAAGTGCAATAGTATTCCTGATGCTAGTGCTATTTTTTTCATCGTAGTGGTGCTGAAATTTAAATCGGGTAAAAATATTAAAAAAATCTATCCCAAAAATTGAGATAGACTATTTTAATATTTTTATAATATTCGGATGAGGCTGTTGATTATCTTAATCCAGCTCTAGGTCCGGATGCAGCTACTACAGCCTGCATTCTTGTTTTTTGATTAGCCGAGAACATAAACATAGATTTGTCATCTACATAATCCATATAGTTCATGAACATCTGAGAGCGGCTTACTCCTCCACAAACTCTGTTTAGAGGATAGGTAGGATTACCGTAGTTAGGGCCAGGAGAAGTAGGTGTGTCATTAGAGTAATCTGTCTGGCATCCTGCATCAGAAGATCCCCAAAGGTGTGGAAGGTTTAGGTAGTGTCCTACTTCGTGAGTTACTGTTCTTCCTAAATTGAACGGAGCAGAAGCACCTGTTTTTCCTATGTACTGGTAACCTATTACAAGACCGTCATACCATTGTCCTGCATTTTCCGGGTAATAAGCGTAGCCTAAAGTTCCAGGTTGGTTGTTTTCGTCAAGTATTGAATTGACAACCCAAATATTCATGTTTTTAGTTACATCAGTAGCATCAATCCCTCCTGTACTGGCTTTTTTCATCTGTTCTAGATCAGATCTCCAACCTGTTTTTGTGCTCTGCTTACGGTTGGTTGCCACTAATTTGAAACGGATTTTTACATCGCCTGCTGCTGAAGGCTGAAATGCAGAAGGAATTTTTGTAACGTCAGAATTGGTTCCTCCATAGTCAGCATTGAGTACGGCAATTTGCTCTGCAATTCTTGCATCAGAAACATTTTGCGTAGAAGTGTTATAGATTACATTGAAAACAACCGGGATTTCAACAGTTCCATCTGCAAGAACTTTTCCTACTTTCAGGTCATTGATGAAGCTTTGGGTACGCGATTCGATTTCTTCTGCTTTTAAGCGTAATGAAGGATCTTTTTGTAACATTTTAGCCCTCAATTCTTCAGAAGGGCAGCTTCTTTTAAGCGCACTTCCGGTAGCAGGCTCCTGAGTGGGCGGAGTTTCATTTTGATTGGTTAAGTTGTCAGTGTTACACGCCGACATAAAGCCCAGAACTAGGGCTCCAAATAGGAATTTTTTCATATCGTTATAATATAATTTGGTTGAGGGTGTGAAATTATATTATTTGAAATTAATATGCAAGGTTTTTCTTAAAATGTTTGATAAATATTTAAGTTATCATTGTTTTGTTTGAATTTAAATCAAATAAAATAACATTGTGTTGAATTTTAGTTAATTTTATTTATTTGTTTTATATTTCACATTTAAGTGTATTTTAAATGTAAATAATTTTATTGCTTTTCTATTATTTATAGAATATTTTTTACATTAAAGCAGGTTGTGAATGATCTTTAAAAGCGGTAGATTTATTATCGTATTCTCTTCAATGCTCCTGTAGGATTTGTGGTTTTAATACCTTTTATTGTTATATTCCTGAAGTTTAAGTAAAGTAGAAGCATAAAAAAAATCTATCTCAAAGCTGAGATAGATTTAAATTATATAAAAAAAATATTTTAGTACACTCTCAATCCTGATCTTGCACCAGAAGAGGCTACTACAGACTGCATTCTTGTTTTTTGTCCTGCAGAGAACATAAACATTGCTGCATCATCTACATAATCCATGTAGTTCATAAACATTACAGATCTTTGTACACCACTACAAGTGTTGTAAAGTGGATAAGAAGGTTTTCCGTAATTGGCAGTAGTTTGCGTAGGAGTATCGCTTACCTGGTCATTTCCGCAATTAGCATCTCCCCAGATATGTCTTAAGTTTAAGTAATGACCTACTTCATGCGTTGCTGTTCTTCCCAGGTTGAAAGGAGATGAAGCTCCCGTTTTTCCAAAATATGGAGCGGCTATTACAACACCATCATTCCATAATCCTGAAGATTCCGGGAAAGTGGCATATCCAAGAATTGTGCGTCCCTGACTGGTCATTTTGCCTACAACCCATAAGTTTAGATAATTGGTAGGGTTAGTGGCATCAATTCCTCCTTTAGATGCTTTTTTCATATCATCATTAGTAGCCCAGCTGGTTTTTGAAGTGGATTTTCTAACGGTGTTTACCAGCCTGAATTTTACTTTTGTATCCCCAGAACTTACGGTCTGGAATTCGGTTGGAATTTTATTAACATCACTGTTCGTGCCTGTATAGTCTGCATTCAATACTGCAATTTGCTCAGCAATTCTTGCATCAGAAACGTTTTCAGCTGTAGTTTTGTATATCACATTTACCACCACCGGAATTTCTACCGTACCGTCTGCAAGAACTTTTCCGAATTTCAGATCATTGGCAAATTTCTCTGTATTGGCTTCCAGTGCAGCAAATCTTTGTTGAAGTTCAGGGCTTTTTTTCAATGCTTCCTGTCTGATTTCCTCAGAAGCGCAGCCTCTTTGAGCTAAACTGGCAGAAGTTTTGGGTTCGTCAGTTGTGTTTTCGTTTTGATTGGTGATGCTGTCATTGTTACACGCAGCCATTACACTGAGCATAAAAGCTCCAAATAATAGTTTTTTCATATCAAAATCATTTAGGTTGAGGATGTGAAATTATATTATTTGAAATTGATATGCAAGAGTTTTTTAAATTTATTTAAAGAATCGTTATGTTTTATTGTTGTTTGATGGTTTTAATTCAATATTTTTTAAAATGTATTGAATTTTAATCAATTTCATGAAAATTACTAATGTGGTTTTTTGTTTTACTTGTTTTACATTGATACTTTTCGCTTAAATTTATTTTTATAAGAATTTTTTAATGATAAAAACCTTAATTTGCAAAACCATTTTTAATGGCAAAAACAGCCAGTCCTACACGTGTTTTCAGATCCAGTTTTTCACAAAGCTGATCACGGTAGCTTTCCACTGTTCTTGGGCTGCAGCACATTCTGTCTGCAATTTCCTTATAGCTGAGTTCCGTTACAGTATATTTCAGGAATTCTTTTTCTCTGTCGGAAATTTTTATGGCAATCTCAGATTCTGTTTCTTTATTAAGGTTAGAGAATATGATTTTGGAAGCCCAGTCCGGATAAAAGAAACCATCACTGTTGAGTCGGGTGAGAGCGGTTTCCAGATCTCTTGGATGGGTATTTTTTAGAAGATAACCTTTTGCGCCGCTTTTGATCATCTTAATCACACTGTTGTCGTCTCCCTGCATACTGAGCGCCATAATTTTAACATCAGGATGATTTTTTGTAAGCCAGACTGCGGTTTCAAAACCATCCATAATCGGCATACTGATATCCAGGAGAATAATATCGGGAATTGCATTGCCTTCTTCAAATTTTTGGATGAGGTCTTTTCCGTTTTCACTTACATAGATTACTTCAAATTCACTGAAATTACCAATAATCCCTTCCAGGGCTTTTGCAATAAGTATGTGGTCGTCAACAATTACAATAGTTTTTTTCATGACTGTTTTTTTAAGATAATATTGATTTGAGTTCCCTTATTTTCCTGGCTTTCCATACGAAAACGTGCTCCTATAATTTCAGCTCTGTTTTTCATATTGGTCAAACCTATTCCGTTGGATTTGATTTCTGAGGTATCAAACCCGATTCCGTCATCTTGAATATTAAGTTCCCAAAGGATATCTTCGGAAGTATTCAGGCTGATAAGAATATTTTTACAGCGGGAATGTTTTATACTGTTCTGAATAAACTCCTGAGTAATTCTCAGAAGGACATTTTTATGAACAAAGCCTAAATCCAGTTGTTTAAAATTGTGCTCAAAACTTACATGACATTTTTTAAAGGAATTGGTGTTATCTACTTCTTCCTGTATCAGCGTTACAATTTCCTTCTGGTTGATATTGTCATCCGTTAATGTTTTAGACAGGCTTCGAAGATCCTGTAGAGATTGATTAATAATCTGGGAAACCTGATCAATTCTTTCACTGGCTTCGGATACTTTATTTTCATACAGCATCTGCTGTATATAGAGACTTACCAGGGTAAGCTTTTGGCCAATGTTGTCATGCAGTTCCCTGCCGATCTGCTGCATGGTAGCCTGCTGGATTTCCAATTGGGTAGCCAGGAGCTCTCTCTGATGAATTTCATTTTTCATCTCGATTTCATTCAGATATTCTTTTTTGCGCTGTCTGTAACTTCGGATATATACCAATACGGCTGTTACAAACATTACAAAAAGTATGTTGAATAGAATGATAACTATTAAGAGCTCTGTTTTCCCCATATAAATGAACTTGCAAATAAGATATACATCACTGAAACTGAGAGTAGAAAATAACTAAAATAGATATCCCAAATTTCCTTGTATTTTACCAGAAGTGATAAAAATGCCATGAAAGGTAATGTTCCTATATAGGATAGCGTAATCCCAAGATTAATATAAAACATTTTGTTTTTATTGAAATTGAGAATCTCTTGTGAAGTAATTTGTTTGTAATACTCCATTATTACCAAAAGCATCAGAATAAGGCAGCCAAACGTATAGTTGAAAGCAAATACAATTTTACTTTTGGCAAAATATAATTCATTGGGAATAAATGAAAGGAGATATAAAATGGATATTATCCAAAATAATTTGGGCTTTCCCAAAGATTTTGCAGCATATAACCAGTAAAAAAATATAAACTGGATCGGCATTAAAAGGTAGTTATAATACTGAGCTTTGGTAAAATGGACAAAACTTCCCCATTTACCATACGCTTCCCCAAGAAAAATAAATACCAGATAAAACACAAAAAACTTCCAATGTTGTCCTTTTAAACGGTTATAGTGGAAAAGAGCGATGACTGCAGCAAGTCCTTCAGCCCAAAGCAGACTTTTTTGTGCAAATTCCTGGAACTCTGTCATACAGTGTGTTAAGTATATATATTACAATTAGAAAGACTCGCCTATAGGTGTTTTGGGTGGAATAAGGACTCCGTTATTCTCTCCGAGAGTATCATCGTCATCTTCTCCGGCACCTTTGGCAGAGAGGAAATTTAATGCTAAAGAACTTCCTCCAGCATTCTGGAAAGGATTGAAATCATAATCGTGAAACTCCCCTGTTTCATTTGTTTTTTTCAGAGTAGGAATCATTACCAGTGTATGTTTTCCCGCATATTCCTCAGGAACAGGATGAGAATCCATCATAGACCAGTTTTCAGCTTTCGGATAAGTTGCATAATAAAATCTGATTCCAAGATCTTCTTGAGAAGTTGCCGGATTTACTTTCGCAGCTTCTTCTTCGATTTTTGCAATAAAGCTTTTTAATTTAGGAAGATCAAACCAAATGGAATGTGCGTCTTCTATTCCCAAAGTGGTATTAATAGCACTTAGATGATTTTGACGGTAATTGTCGATCAGAGCCTGGATAAGACTGTTTGACATGATCCCGGGTTGTAGTGGGTTGTTTGATTCTGTATTCATAGCTTAGTGTTTTACGGTAAAACTCAATTAATATGCAAATCTCGTAAAAAATATTCTAGAAAATGTATTCATGAATTGGGAATTACCCTGTTATTTTTACCGTGTTTTTACGGATTGTAGGGATGGGATAAAGATTTTGCAGAAAGGAGGCGCTGATTCAGCCAAAAAAAACGGAGAAAATCTCCGTTTATATTAATTAAATGCATCCGTAATGTTTTGGATCCCTGCAGATCAGTCCTGCTGTGCAGCAAAGGCCGATGGGGCAGTTCCAGTTCTCGTCACAGGCTATCATGGATTGAATGAGTCCGCCTTCAATTTTCTTTAATTCGTTTCTTTTTAACTTTTTCATTCTGATTTTGTTTGAGTTATTAGTTGATTTGTATCGTAAATATAATAATATTTCACTAACAAAGGAAAAAATAGAAAAAATAAGTGCTGCAGATCATTCTACAGCACTTATTCACAAAAATAATGTATACGAAAAAAACTATTTATTGCTCAGTAGGTCTGAAAACCAAACCTGTTTCTACAAAATAATCCAGCGTGATTCTGTCTCCATCGTTTACATTTCCTGCAAGGATTTCTTTAGAAAGTTTATTTAATACTTCCTGTTGGATTACTCTTTTCAGTGGTCTTGCTCCAAAAGCAGGATCATAACCTTTATTCATCAGATAATCTACCGCATCCTGAGTGAATGTCATAATGATGTTTCGTTTAGATAACATTTCATTGAATCCTCTCAACTGATACTGAACGATTTTTCCGATTTCTTTTTTTCTTAAAGGCTGGAACAGTACAATTTCATCAATTCTGTTCAGGAATTCCGGACGTAGGGTTTGTTTTAAAAGATCAAAAACTTCATCTTTTGTTTTATCCACAATTTCATCCTGGTTTTCCTCCGTAAGATTCTCAAAATTTTCCTGAATAAGGTGAGAACCTAAATTCGAGGTCATAATGATAATTGAATTCTTGAAATTCACTACACGCCCTTTATTATCCGTAAGACGTCCGTCATCCAAAACCTGAAGTAAGGTGTTGAAAACATCTGGATGTGCTTTTTCGATCTCGTCCAGAAGTACTACGGAATAAGGTCTTCTTCTCACGGCTTCAGTTAGCTGCCCGCCTTCATCATATCCTACATATCCCGGAGGCGCTCCTACCAATCTTGAAACGCTGTGACGCTCCTGATATTCACTCATATCAATTCTGGTCATATTATTTTCATCATCGAATAAGAATTCCGCCAATGCTTTTGCCAGCTCGGTTTTACCTACTCCGGTTGTTCCCAGGAATAAGAAGGATCCGATAGGTTTCTTATCATCGCTTAACCCGGCTCTGTTTCTTCTGATAGCATCGGCAACCGCCTGAATGGCTTCGTCTTGCCCTACCACTCTGTGGTGCAGTTCAGATTCCAGATTTAATAATTTATCTCTTTCAGACTGCAGTAACTTGGTTACAGGAATACCTGTCCATTTACCAATTACTTCAGAGATGTTTTCGGCCGTAACCTCTTCTTTGATCAGCTCATTCTGATGGTTCTGCATTTCCAGCTCCATCTTGGTGAGTTCTTCCTCTTTTTCACGGAGTTTTCCGTATTGGATTTCCGCTACTTTGGCATAATCTCCGGCTCTGGAAGCTCTTTCTGCTTCATGTTTCAGAGATTCAATATCTTTTTTGATCTGGGTAAGATCTTCACTTTTCTGTTTTTCTTTCAGCCATTTGGCATTAATTTCATTTCTTTGTTCAGAAATTTTTGCAATATCTTCCTTCAGGTGATCAATTTTTGTCTGATTTCCTTCTCTTGAAATGGCTGCCAATTCAATTTCCAGCTGCATTAGTTTTCTGTCCAGAACGTCCAGTTCTTCCGGCTTTGAATTGATTTCCATTCTCAGTTTTGCGGAAGCCTCATCAATAAGGTCAATCGCTTTGTCCGGTAAAAAACGGTCTGAAATATATCTTTGAGACATTTCCACCGCAGCAATAATTGCTTCATCTTTAATTCTTACTTTGTGGTGGGCTTCATATTTATCTTTAATACCACGAAGGATAGAAATTGCAGATTCTGTATCCGGTTCTTCCACCATTACTTTCTGGAAACGTCTTTCTAAGGCTTTATCTTTTTCAAAATATTTTTGATATTCATTCAGCGTAGTGGCTCCTATCGCTCTTAATTCTCCTCTTGCTAAAGCGGGTTTTAAAATGTTGGCAGCATCCATTGCTCCTTCACCACCACCGGCTCCTACTAAAGTATGGATCTCGTCAATGAAAAGAATAATCTGTCCGTCAGATTTGATCACCTCATTCACCACAGATTTCAGACGCTCTTCAAACTCACCTTTGTATTTTGCTCCGGCGATCAATGCTCCCATATCCAATGAGAATAAGGTTTTATCCATAAGGTTTTCCGGAACATCACCGCTGATAATTCTATGGGCAATTCCTTCAGCAATTGCTGTTTTACCTACACCCGGTTCCCCAATTAAGATTGGATTGTTTTTAGTTCTTCTGGAGAGAATCTGTAAAACCCTTCTGATTTCTTCATCTCGCCCGATTACAGGATCCAGTTTCCCTTCTGCTGCCAACTCGTTGAAGTTTTTAGCATATTTATTTAAAGACTGATAGGTTTCTTCTGAGCTTGCAGAAGTTGCTTTGCTTCCTTTTCTTAATTCTTTGATAGCGCCTTCCAGTAGGTTTTTAGTTACCCCCATATCTTTCAGCATTTTGGATACTTCAGAACTGGTTTCCAGAAGTGATAACCATAAATGTTCAATCGTTACATATTCATCACCCATCTTTTTAGCGATATTGGGTGCATCCAGTAATACTTTGTTGGCTGATTGTGAAAGATAAATGTTGCCTCCCTGTACTTTTGGAAGTTTTTCTAAATTTTCACGGTTGCGCTCTCTTACTAAGTTGGCATCTGCTTCAGATTTCTTTAATAAGAAAGGCGATATATTTTCATCCACCTGAAAGATTCCTTCAAGGAGATGTTGAGGTTCAATATTCTGATTGCCCAGCTCCATAGCAACCTGTTGTGCTGCTTGGATGGCTTCCTGTGATTTTACAGTATATTGGTTTAAGTTCATATCTTTTATATTTTTGGTAATGGTTAATATTAAGTTTAGCTTTAAAAACATCAAGAAACCAAATTTTAAGGCTCAGTTTCTTAATGCCATCAATTATTTAATCATTTATTCGATGACTGTATCGCAAAAACTGTTCAATTATTAAATTTACAAAAAAATAGGACAAATTTTCCGGATATTGTATTTTTAACGGAAATTTAACTTGACAAAATTTCCGATTTCGTAATTATTTCTTTGAAATTGATGAACAAATAGTCAGAATCAGGTAAAATAATTACATCATAAAACTGAAATTGAAGAGTCTTTTGCTTTTTATGATCAAAAAATAAGCAGTTTAAATCAGAATAGTTACTTTTGCATTTTACCAGATGGAACTAAAGGAAAAACAGAGAAAAATACTAGACGTAGCAGTAGAACTTTTCAAAGAGAAGGGCTATATGGGAAGCTCGGTAAGAGATCTGGCTACGAAACTCAATATCAAGGCAGCATCACTGTACGCGCATATCCGTTCAAAGGAAGAAATTTTGGAATGGATCTGTTTTGGCATTGCTCAGGAGTTTTTCGATGAACTTCAGGAAGTAAAAAATACGGATATTGCACCCAGAGAAAAACTGAATCTGCTTTTGGATAAACACCTTTCGGTTGTTCTTAAAAACCGTGATGTTACCCATATTTATTCCAATGAGTGGAGGCATCTTGAAGAAAGACTTCCTGAATTTGTAGAATTAAGAAAAAACTACCAGCAGGAAGTTGAAGAACTGATTTCTGAGATCTACAAAGCAGAAAAATGGGAGCTGAAATCACCTTCATTTACCACAAGATTTATTCTTCATACTTTAAATAATTCATACTTCTGGTTCAAAAGAAGCAGTGATTCTACCGATGAAATTACCGATGAGATCAGAGATAAAATTCTTTTTGGTCTGCTTGGAAATCAGCATTCATAGAATTTTGGTAAATAGAATCATTACTACATTTTATATTATACGTTTTACAAAATAAGCATCTTAGCTTTTATTTTGTTATTTAGAATCATTCAAAATATGACAAAAGTCATAAAAATTTTGCCAGCTAGCAAAATCTTTTTAAATTTACACCTAACAAATGTTAGTTAGTTTTATGGATTTTTCAGTTGAATATCTGGAGCTGGGTCAGTTGAGACAGCTTCAATCCGACCGGTTGATCAGCCTGATCAGCTATTTGGAAGAGAAGTCGGAATTTTATAAAAAGAAATTTGATGAATTGCAAATATCTCCACAGGATATAAGGTCGATTGAAGATATCACGAAACTTCCTATTACTTACAAGCAGGATTTAAGAGATAACTATCCGTTCGGGTTATTTACCGTTCCAAAAAATGAGCTTCAGCGCATTCACTGTTCAAGCGGAACTACAGGAAAACCGACCGTGGTAGGATATACCAAAGAAGACGTAGATCTTTTTAGTGAAGTGGTGGCAAGATCTTTACATGCGGCAGGCGCAAGACCAGGAATGCAGCTGCATAATGCCTATGGCTACGGGATTTTTACAGGAGGTTTAGGTCTTCATTACGGAGCAGAAATGTTGGGAATGAGCGTACTTCCTATTTCCGGAGGCATGACAGCAAGACAGGTAGATCTGATTGTAGACTTTAAGCCGGAAGTGATCTGCTGTTCTCCTTCATACGCTTTAACCATAGCCGATGAGTTTGCCAGAAGAGGAATTTCTGCAGACGAAATCAGTCTTAAATATGCGGTACTAGGGTCAGAACCATGGACGGAGATTATCAGAGGCCATATCGAAGAAAGATTAGGTGTTCATGCAACCAATATCTATGGATTGAGTGAAATCATCGGGCCTGGAGTTTCCATGGAGGATTTCGAAGAGAAAGGTGGAGGCTATATCTGGGAAGATCATTTCTATCCGGAAATTTTAGATCCTGTAACCAAACAGCCGGTTCCTTTCGGGGAAGAAGGTGTATTGGTGATCACTACTTTAACGAAAAAAGCAATGCCGCTTTTACGATATTGGACAAATGATATCACAAGCCTTTACTACGATGAAAATGCGAAAAGAACAATGGTGAAAATGAAACCCATTGTCGGCAGAGCAGATGATATGCTGATTGTAAGAGGAGTAAATGTATATCCAAGTCAGATTGAAGATGCTTTTTCATATGTAAAAGGAGTGGTTCCCAACTACTATTTGACCCCTGTGGAAAAAGAACATATGTGTATTGCTCTGGACATTGATGTTGAAATAGATGATGAACTGGTGAAATCTCAAAAAATAAGCGCCAATACCGATGATTATTTTAATTTTGTCGGAAACTTTGGAAAAAATATAGAAAACGAAATAAAAAAGAGGGTAGGGATTACTACGAAAGTAAAAGTTCATGCCCAGGACAGTTTGCCGAAGTGCGAAGGTGGAAAAATTAATAGAATACTAAAAAAATAATGAATTCATTTTATAAACTTAAAACAGTTAAGGTTCAGAAAGATACCTCCGAGGCAGTGAATGTAGCGGTGGAAATCCCTGAAGAACTGAAAGATAAGTTCAGGTTCAAGCAAGGGCAGTATCTGAATTTCCGTATGATCATCAACGGAAATGAAGAAAGACGTTCTTATTCTATCTGTAATGCTCCAAGTGAAAAAGGCAATACGCTGGAAGTATTGGTGAAATTGCTTGAAGGCGGAAAGGTATCCGGGTATTTCAATGAGCATCTTCATATGGATGAAGTATTGGAAGTGATGCCTCCGATGGGTGGTTTTAATACCTCTTATCACCCGACAAATGTAAAAACTTATGTTGGTCTGGCGGCAGGTAGCGGAATTACTCCAGTATTATCCAATATCAAAGAAAGTCTTTATCAGGAACCTAAAAGTATTGCTTACCTGTTCTATAGCAACAGAAGCATGAATCATGTTTTAAGAAAAGCAGAGATCGACAAACTGGTAGAGCATTTCAACGGAAGACTGAAAGTTGTTTATTTAGTGAGCCGTGAAAAGCATGAAGACCCTGTTTTTGAAGGAAGAATTTCATCAGAAAAGCTGGAGCAGCTATTTGAAAGATATACAGATATTGACATCAAAGAAGCAACTTACTTTATTTGCGGACCTTCAGAAATGATCAAAGGGATTGCCGATTATCTGAAGAAAGATAAAAAAGTACCTGCTATTCAGGTTTTATTTGAATATTTCACCGCTCCGGATGAAGAAAATACGGAGGAAATGAGTGATGAATTCAAGGCCATTGCCAATATTGAAAGTATGGTAACGGTAATCATTGATGATGATGAATATTCGTTCCACCTTAATTCTAAAAAAGAGAGTATCTTAGATAAAGCATTGAAAGATCAGCTTCCGGTTCCTTTCGCATGTAAAGGAGGCGTTTGCTGTACGTGTAAAGCGCAGGTTTTAGAAGGAGAAGTTTTCATGGAGAAAAACTATGCACTTACCGAAGAAGAAGTAGCCAGAGGCTTCGTTCTTACCTGCCAATGTCACCCAACGACCAATGTGGTGATGCTTAATTATGATGTTTAATTTTTTGTAAAATGTAAAACGTATAATGTAAAACGTATATCGAAAATACATTGTACAACCGACATTTTACTTTAGTACAAAAGACAAAAAAATGGACTTAGAAAAATTTGTTCAATACGTTCACGAGGAAAATAAAGTAGAACCAAAAGATGTAATGCCAGATGATTACAGAAAATTATTGGTTCGTCAGATTTCACAGCACGCACATTCTGAAATTGTAGGAATGCTGCCGGAAGCTAACTGGATTTCCAGAGCGCCTTCATTGAGAAGAAAAATGGCTCTTCTGGCAAAAGTTCAGGATGAAGCAGGTCATGGTTTATATCTTTATTCTGCCACTGAAACTTTAGGAGACGGAAGCATCAGAGCAGACAGAGATGCTACTTATGATGATATGCTGGAAGGAAAAGCAAAATATTCAAGTATTTTCAATTATCCCACGCTAAGCTGGGCAGATATTGGTGCCATCGGCTGGTTGGTAGATGGTGCTGCTATTATGAATCAGGTAATGCTGATGGGGAATTCTTATGGTCCTTATTCAAGAGCGATGGTGAAAATCTGTAAAGAAGAATCTTTCCACCAAAGACAGGGATATGAGATTTTAATGGCACTGTGCCGTGGTACCAAACAACAGAAAGAGATGGCTCAGGCTTCATTAAACCGTTTCTGGTGGCCGGCTCTGATGATGTTCGGACCAAACGATGACAGCTCTCCAAACTCTAAAATCTCTATGAATTACAGAGTAAAAAGAGAAAGTAATGACAGTCTTCGTCAGAGATTTATCGATGTTACCGTTTCTCAGGCTGAATTCCTAGGGTTAACCATTCCGGATAAAGATCTGAAATGGAATGAGGAAAGACAACATTACGATTTTGGTCAACTTCCCTGGGATGAATTCATGGAAATCTTAAAAGGAAACGGACCTTGCAACAAGAAGCGTATCGAAACCAAGAGAAAAGCGCAAAGAGAAAACTCTTGGGTAAAAGAAGCAGCAGCAGCTTTTGCAGAGAAACAACAAAAAGAAGTAATATAATAATGTAACAATATACCAATGTAGAAATGTAACAATCATTGTCATGCTGAGCTTGTCGAAGCATCTCATTATTAAACTGGTACATTGATACATTGTTAAATTAATTTGACTATGGCAAATTTAGATATGTGGGAAGTGTTTATTCAGACTAAACCGGGATTATCTCACAAACATGTTGGAATTGTACAGGCACCAACAGCAGAAATGGCTTTGCAAAATGCAAGAGACGTTTATACAAGAAGAAAAGAAGGTACTTCTGTTTGGGTTGTTCCAAGCAAATATATTGTGACTTCGGAAGGGATTGATAAAGAAGCATTCTTTGATCCGGCTGATGATAAATTATACCGTCATCCAACGTTCTACGATATCCCCAACGACGTAAAAAATATGTAATCTTCTGTAAAATGTCCGTTGTAAAAAGTACATTGTACATCCGACATTTTACATTTTACAAAAAATTAAACAATGAACCCATTATATAATTATTTATTAAAACTAGCAGACGACAGTTTCATTATGGGACAGCGTTTGTCTGCATGGTGCGGTGAAGGTCCTTATTTAGAGGAAGATATTGCATTGACAAATATTGCATTGGATGAGCTAGGGCAGGCGAACAACTTTTATGTATACGCTTCAAGAGTGATAGACAATGGTAAAAGTGAAGATGATATTGCATTTTTAAGATACGAACACGAATACGTCAATGCACATTGGGTAGAACTTCCTAATGAAGATTATGCACAGACTATTCTTAAAGTATATGTGCTGGCTGTATATCAGAAACTGATGTATGAAGCGTTATCAAACTCTGCGAATGAAGAGCTGTCAGCGATTGCTCAAAAATCTTTAAAAGAAGTTAGATACCATTACACCCATGCTTCTTCCTGGATGAAAATCTTCGCTCAGGGAACAGAAGAAAGTCGTGAACGTCTGGTAAAAGCGATTGAAAATATCTGGGAGTATACAAAAGGTCTTTTTGCTAAAACAGAAGGCGAAGAGGATCTTGTTGCTTTAAATATTGCTCCCAATGCAGACGCTCTTTACGAAGAATTCCTTGCAGTTACCCAAAAAGATTTTGCAGATTTCGGTTTAGAATATCCTGAAAATCCTTTCATGCAGCCAAAATCAAGAACAGGATATCACACGGAATATTTCGGATTTATCCTTTGCGAGCTTCAGTATATGCAGAGAGCGTATCCTGGATGTACTTGGTAGGTTTCGAATGTAACAATGAAACAATTTAATAATCTATCAATATGCAATATGGATGGTCAGAATAATAATGCAATCATTAATAAGACACTTCAGTTTTCGTTGGACATTATTGAATATTGTGAAAAATTAGATACTGCTGGAAAATATGTGATATCCAAACAACTATTACGTTCGGGAACAAGTATAGGAGCCAATGCTCATGAAGCTCAAAACCCTTCAAGCAAAAATGATTTTATCCATAAGATGAAAATTGCTGCAAAAGAAGCAGAGGAAACAAAATATTGGCTGTATTTATGCGAACATTCGAAAAATTATCCCTTTGATGATCGATTGAAAAATCAAATATTGGAAATTTCTAAAATTATTTACAAAATTTTAAGTACCAGTCTACAATCGAAATAAGGACAAGGCTATTGGTATATTTTTACATTGCTAAACTGTTAGATTAAAAAAATTGAACAAATTATTAGATTTATTAAAAACCATTCCCGATCCGGAAATTCCCGTGATTGATATTGTAGAATTAGGAATTGTAAGAGAGGCACAAATTACAGGTGAAAATACCTGTGAAGTGATCATTACACCTACTTATTCTGCCTGTCCCGCTATGTTTACCATTGAAGAGGATATTATCAAAATGATGAAAGAAAACGGATGGGAAGCTAAAGTAGTAACCAAGATGTTTCCGATCTGGACAACAGATTGGTTGACGGATGAAGCGAGAGAAAAACTTCGTGCTTACGGAATCACACCTCCGGAAAAAGGGGCAGATGAACATCATATCGGAAAACCAAAAAAATGTCCGCGTTGCGGTTCCGAACATACCAAGCAGATCAGCAGATTTGGGTCTACCCTGTGTAAGGCTTCTTATCAGTGTTTAGACTGCCTGGAGCCATTTGATTATTTTAAATGTCATTGATGAGTTATCCATCTGTCTGCAATATACTTTACGGCTATGCAAAGCATAACGAAGGAATTGTTAGATTGTCAAATTATTAGACGGTTACATTGATTTATATTGTTAAATTAGTGCGTTGTTAAATAATAAATTAATAAAAACTATGTATACACAACTTGATATTGAAACGCATTTTGACGGAAAGCTTAAAATCGCATATCTTAATCAACCGGAAACAATGAACGCTCTTACCAAGCCGGCTTTATCAGATCTTAGAGATTTTGTTAAAGAATGCAGCGATGACGAAACGGTAAGATGTGTTGCTATTTCCGGAAGAGGAAGAGCGTTTTGCTCAGGTCAGAATCTGGATGAAGCATTTGTGGTAGGCAAAGAACACCATGATCATGACATCATCAGAAAAATTGTGGTAGACTACTATAATCCCTTAGTGCTGGAAGTTACCCGTTGCAAAAAACCGGTTATTGCTTTAGTAAACGGACCTGCAGTAGGTGCCGGAGCTATGTTGGCTTTAATCTCTGATTTCGTTTTGGCGAATGAGAAAGCATATTTTGCTCAGGCATTTTCAAATATCGGTTTAATTCCTGATACAGGAGGAACGTACTTCTTACCGAAGCTTTTAGGTAGACAATTGGCCAATTATTTAGCATTTACAGGTAAAAAATTATCAGCAGAAGAATCTAAAGTTCATGGTCTTGTAGCAGAAGTGTTCACTGAAGAAGAATTCGTTCCAAAATCTATGGAAATTCTTGAAAGAATGGCAAACATGCCTACCGCAGCAATTAAGCTGACAAAAAAAGCGTTCGCTAATTCTTATACCAATACCCTGAAAGAACAGCTTGAGCTGGAAGGAGATCTTCAGCAGGAAGCGGCAGGCACAGAAGACTTCATTGAAGGAGTAAATGCCTTTTTACAGAAAAGAAAACCTAATTATAAAGGAAAATAAAAAATTGTACAATGTAGAAAGTACAATGTACAACGTACACAATTAAATACTTTTTACATTGTACATTTTACATTGTACAAAATGAAAAATATTGGAATTATCGGTGCCGGAACAATGGGAATCGGCATTGCACAAGTAGCCGCAACGAACGGATGCAAGGTTTGGGTATATGATGCCAATCCAAAACAAGTAGAAACGGCAACGGTAGGTCTGGAAAAAACATTAACGAAATTGGTTGATAAACAGAAAATTTCATCAGAAAAAATGGTTGAAATTTTATCTAACATTTCCATTGCTACAGAATTAAAAGACTTCAAAGATTGTGAACTGATCATTGAAGCGATTATTGAAAATAAGGATATCAAAACCAAAGTATTTACAGAACTTGAAAATTACGTTTCAGAAAGCTGTATCCTTAGTTCCAATACCTCATCTATTTCTATCACCTCTCTCGGTGCAGAACTAAAGAAACCGGAGCGTTTCATCGGAATTCACTTTTTCAATCCGGCTCCGTTGATGCCTTTAGTGGAAGTTATTCCTTCCTTATTAACAGAAAAAACATTAGCAGAAAAACTCTATAACCTCATGAAAGAGTGGGGGAAAACTCCTGTTATTGCCAAAGATATTCCCGGATTTATCGTCAACAGAATTGCTAGACCTTATTATGGAGAAGCCCTAAGAATTGTTGAAGAAAATATTGCTACCCCGGAACAGGTAGATGATGCTATGAAAACGTTAGGGAACTTCAAAATGGGTCCTTTCGAATTGATGGATCTTATCGGAGTGGATGTGAACTTTGCCGTAACAACAACTGTTTACAAAGACTATTTCTATGACCCGAAATACAAGCCATCTTTATTGCAGCAAAGAATGTCTGAAGCCAAACTTCACGGCAGAAAAACAGGAAAAGGTTTCTACGATTACAGCGAAGGAGCAGAAAAAACTGTTGCTCAGAAAGATGATGTTTTGTATCAGCAGATTTTTTTAAGAATCATTTCCATGCTGATCAACGAAGCGGTTGAGGCCAAAAGATTAGGCGTTGCCAATGATGAAGATATTGAACTAGCAATGCAGAAAGGTGTAAACTATCCACAAGGATTATTAGGCTGGGGTAAAGAAATCGGGTATGCAAAAATCTCCGAAACCTTACAGAGCCTTTACGGAGAATATCAGGAAGAAAGATACAGACAAAGTCCTTTGCTTCGTAAAATGAATTAAATAATTTGAAAATGTGTCAGTTTGAAAATTGTATAATGGGTTTTCATTTTCAAATTCTCAAATTTATTTAATTTTCAAATTAATATTATGAATATAGAAGAATTCAGAGCTGAGTTAGAAACTAGGCTTTTAATTGAGAAACAATATTTAACTCAGGAAGCTTCCTCTGTTGATGAGCAGGAAAGACTTGAGCTTTTAGGAAAGTTTAATGAAAAATATAAAGAGCTGATCAAAAGATTAGCCATTGAAAATGGAATTGATTTAGACGAATCCTATCCCTCTGAAAATTCATCAGACTCAGAAAATCTTTCATACGGACAAATCATTCTGGGAAAAACAATGAATGTTTACGACAGATTATCTGATGAACTGTATGAAGAAATAACAAACATATAATTAATAGAAATGAACCCAAGACAAGTAGCAGATTATATGTTCAATCAGGATTATTTTTCCCAGTGGATGAATATTAAGATGATTGAAGTAAAAGAAAATTACTGTTTAATAGAAATGCCTATCAAGAAAGATATGATTAATGGGCTTAAAACAGTTCATGGCGGAGTTACGTTTGCTTTTGCAGACTCAGCGCTGGCATTTTCTTCCAACAATACCGGAGATGCTGCTGTAGCATTGAACTGTATCATCAATTTTACCAAAGCAGGAAAAGAAGGTGATATTTTCAGAGCAGAAAGTATTTTGGTAAATGATACCAGAAAAACAGCGGTGTATGATATTCAGATTACCAATCAAAATAAAGAACTGATTGCAAAATTTGTAGGAACAGTTTACAAAATCGGAAAAAAAGTAACAGAATTATAATAAGCAGTAAGCTTGAAGCAATAGGCAGTAAGCTTTTTTGAAGCTGATAGAGCCTACTGCATATAGCTTAAAGCCTAAAGCAAAAAAAAATGAGCAACGTATACATCATAGACTATGTAAGAACTCCCATCTCAAAATTGCAGGGAGGATTATCAGAAGTAAGAGCAGATGATTTAGCAGCTATTGTTATTAAAGAAGTAGTCGCAAGAAATCCTGAAGTTCCTGTGGAGGAAATTGAGGATGTTATTTTCGGATGTGCCAATCAGGCGGGTGAAGATAACAGAAATGTTGCAAGAATGGGACTTTTACTGGCAGGTCTTCCTTATAAAATTGGTGGAGAGACTGTCAACAGACTATGTGCTTCAGGAATGTCTGCGGTAGCGAATGCATTTCGTTCCATTGCTGCAGGAGAAGGAGAAATTTATATTGCAGGAGGAGTAGAGCATATGACGCGTTCTCCTTATGTGATGTCAAAACCTGGCGCTGCTTTCGGAAGAGACAGTCAGATGTTTGATACTACTTTCGGATGGCGTTTCATCAACCCTAAAATGAAAGAATTATATGGGGTTGACGGAATGGGAGAAACAGCAGAAAACTTAGCCGATATGCACCAGATCAACAGAGAAGATCAGGATAAATTTGCCCTTTGGTCTCAGCAGAAAGCTACTAAAGCACAGGAAAGCGGAAGACTGGCAGAAGAAATTGTAAAAGTTGAAATTCCTCAGAAAAAAGGAGATCCTATTGTTTTCGAAAAAGATGAATTCATTAAGCCTTCTTCTTCTATGGAAGGTCTGGCAAAACTTCGTCCGGCTTTCAGAAAAGAAGGAACAGTAACTGCTGGAAATGCTTCAGGAATGAATGATGGGGCAGCTGCTTTAATTTTAGCAAGTGAAGAAGCCGTAAAAAAATATGGTTTAAAGCCAAAAGCAAAAATTCTGGGATCATCTGTAGCAGGTGTTGAACCAAGAATCATGGGAATTGGCCCGGTAGAAGCTACTCAAAAATTATTAAAGAGATTGAATCTTTCTTTGGAAGATATGGATATCATTGAACTAAACGAAGCGTTTGCAGCACAAGCACTTGCTGTAACGAGAAGCTTAGGCTTAAAAGATGATGACACCAGAATAAACCCAAATGGAGGAGCTATTGCCATTGGTCATCCGCTTGGAGTTTCCGGAGCAAGGATTGTAGGTTCTGCAGCCATGGAACTTCAGAAACAGGATAAAAAATATGCATTGTGTACCCTTTGTATCGGTGTAGGACAGGGATATGCAATGGTGATTGAAAAAGTATAATTTTTTCAATGTAATAATATAACAGTGTACCAGTGTAACAATTATTGTTTTTTGTCATTCTGAACGAAATATAATGTAGTGAAGAATCTCATTGGTAAACTGTTAAATTGATATATTATTATATTAAATTTTTAACGAAAATTTTATGAACATCTACTCATACCACGGGATTCGTCCCATTATAAAATCATCTGCTTACATTCATCCGCAGGCAGTCATTATCGGGAATGTAGAAATAGGTGAAGAAGTATATATCGGTCCCAATGCGGTAATCCGTGGTGACTGGGGGAAAATTATCATTAAAGATGGAGCCAACGTACAGGAAAACTGTACCCTTCATGTTTTCCCTAATATAGAAACCATTTTAGAAGAATCTGCACATATCGGGCATGGAGCAATCATTCATTCGGGTCATATTGGAAAAAACTGTCTGATCGGAATGAATTCCGTTGTGATGGACAAAGCCTATATCGGTGATGAAAGTATTGTTGGAGCATTGGCTTTTGTTCCTGCCAATTTCAGATGTGAACCAAGAAAATTAGTTGTGGGAAGTCCTGCAAAAATTATCCGTGATGTTTCTGACGAAATGATCCACTGGAAAACAGAAGGAACAAAACTATATCAGGAACTGGCAAGAGAAGGAAAAGAAGCTATTCTGCCTTGTGAACCTTTTACAGAATATGTCCAGCAGATCCCAACCAAAATTGTGGATTACAGTATCTGGGATGATATCAAATAATGACCATTAAAATTAAATATGATTAAAAAAATTGCACTTGTGTGCAGCATGATGTTGGCGATGAATGGTGTAGTATCAGCACAGACTGTTACTTCAAAACCATTGACAATCGGAGAAGTGAGGACCATTAAGTCCAAAACGTTAAATGAAGACAGAACGTTGAATATTTATCTTCCACAGGGATTTGATAAAACAAAATCATATCCTGTAATCTATCTGCTCGATGGAAGTATGAATGAAGATTTTATTCACGTAACAGGATTAGTACAATTCTTTAATCAGATGTATTCCATGCCGGAAACCATTGTGGTGGGAATTGCTAATATAGACAGAAAAAGGGATTTTACTTTTCATACGGATTTAAAAGACTTACAGAAAGATTATCCTACAACAGGACACTCAGATAAGTTTATAGCATTTGTTGAAAAAGAATTAAAACCTTATGTGGAAAGTCAGTTCAAAACTACAGAAAAATACCTTTTTGGTCAATCTTTAGGAGGGCTTTTGGCCACAGAAATCCTTTTGAAAAAACCGGAAATGTTCAACAACTACTTTATCATTAGCCCAAGTTTGTGGTGGGATGACGAAAGCCTTTTAAAACAAGCTCCACAATTACTTTCAAAATCTCCGGATACTAAAAAGTTTGTCTATGTGTCTGTAGGGAAAGGAGAACATCCGGTGATGGTAAAAGATGCCGAAGCTTTCTACGATGTTTTGAAAAAAGCAGGAAAGAAAAACTGGACATTAGAATATAAAATGATGGAAACAGACAATCACGCCACTATTCTTCATAGAAGTTTATATGAAGGACTGGTAAAGATGTTTCCTTATCAGGAACCGAAATAAATTAGTTCTAATTGATCAACTTTCTGAAGAAATATTGGATCCTAATATTGATTTTTATAATCATTATGAATATTCTAGGGCTTTATCTGATAATAGAGTCAATAGGAATTTCAGATGCTTTGGAACATGTTGAGTCAGATGAGGTAATTGCCAATCTAAAACAGAAAGACAATTTCTATACTTTGTTTGTTGAAATTGTCATCATTTTAGACTGTTGGATGGTACTTTTTATTCCTTATCTGGTTATTAGAAACTTTATTAAAAAGATTAATCTAAGCAAAAAGTAAAAAACTATATGGAAAAGTTAAAAAACTATATCTACGGACAATGGGTAGAAGGTACCGGAAACGGAATCCCTTTGTACAATGCCGTTACAGGAGAACAGGTAGCTGTTTCCGACACAGAAGGGCTTAATTTTGAACAGGCTCTTGACTATGGAAGAACAGTAGGATATAAAAACCTTTCTTCAATGACTTTCTACGACCGTGGAGAAATGTTGAAAAAAGTAGCACTTTACCTCCTGGAAAGAAAGAAAAAATACTACGACTTATCATACAAAACAGGCGCTACCCACGTTGATTCATGGGTGGATATTGAAGGAGGTTTCGGAACTTTCTTTACCTATTCCGGATTGGCAAAAAGAATGCTTCCTAATACTTCATTTTGGGTAGACGGAGACACTCAGAAGATTTCTGCTAATGGAACCTTTTTAGGAACTCATATTTTAACACCCAGTGAAGGAGTTTCTGTACAGATCAATGCTTACAACTTTCCGGTTTGGGGAATGTTAGAAAAGCTTTCCACTTCCTTATTAGCGGGTGTTCCTTCTATTGTGAAGCCATCGCCTTTCGGATCTTACCTTACCAACGCCGTATTCCAGGATATGATTGAAAGTGGAGTATTGCCTGAAGGTGCTGTACAGTTAGTCTGCGGAGAACCGGGAAATATTTTAGATTATGTACAGGATGGCGACTCTGTTTTATTCACAGGTTCAGCCCATACCGGAAGAAAATTAAAATCTCTTCCTTCTGTTGCAGGGAATGCTGTTCGTTTCAATATGGAAGCAGATTCGTTGAACTGTTCAATTCTTGGATTGGAAGCAAAACCGGGAACTCCGGAATTTGACTTATTCATCAAAGAAGTTCGTAACGAAATGACCACAAAAGCAGGACAGAAATGTACGGCAATCAGAAGAATTATCGTTCCTGAGCACTTAATCGGTGACGTTCAGAATGCTTTGTCTAAAGCTTTGGATCAAACAAAAATCGGAAACCCATTAAGCAGAGAAACCAAAATGGGATCTCTGGTGGGAAGACAGCAGTATGAAGAAGTTCTGAGAAAAGTAAACATTCTAAAATCAGAAACAGAACTTGTCTATGACGGAAAACACGAACTGGTAGATGCCAACTATGAAAATGGAGCATTTATGAGTCCGAAACTATTCCTGAACGATAAGCCTTTCGAAAAAAATATCTCTCACGATGTAGAAGCTTTCGGGCCGGTATCTACGTTAATGCCATATAAAGATGCTGAAGAAGCAGCGGTACTGGCAAAGAGAGGAAAAGGAAGTTTAGTAGGATCTATCGTTTCTCATGATGAGAACTTTATTGCCGAAACTTCATGGAAAATGGCTTCCCAACACGGAAGAATCTTTGTTCTGAACAGGGATAACGCTAAGGAAAGTACTGGTCATGGTTCACCACTTCCGACATTAATGCACGGAGGACCTGGTAGAGCTGGTGGTGGTGAGGAAATGGGTGGACTAAGCGGTCTTCATTTCTTCTTACAGAAAACAGCCATTCAGGGATCACCGGATGTGCTTAAAGCAATTACTAAAATCTACCAGCAGGGAGCAGAGAAAAAATTCTCAGACAAACATCCTTTCCAGAAATATTTTGAAGAAGTGGAAGTAGGAGACTCTTTAGAAACAGCAGGAAGAACAGTTACTGATGCAGATATCGTAAACTTCTCCAATGTTTCATGGGATCACTTCTATGCACATACGGACGCGACAAGTTTAACAGGAACAATCTTTGATAAAACGGTAGCTCACGGATATTTCATTCTTTCAGCAGCGGCAGGATTATTCGTTTCAGGTAAAAAAGGACCTGTAATTGCTAATTACGGATTGGAAGAATGTAGTTTCTTCAAGCCTGTATATGCCGGAGATACCATCACGGTTTATTTAACAGCAAAAGAAAAAATCAACAGAGGTGTAAAAGGAAGAAACATTCCTTCCGGTGTTGTAAAATGGTTGGTGGAAGTAGTGAACCAAAGAGATGAGGTAGTTTGTGTGGCAACAATCTTAACATTGGTGGCAAAACAATCCCCTTTCATTGATCTGAATGTGAAAAATGTTCAGAAGATACTGAATGGATTAACGGAAAGTACTCCTTCTCTTTGGGGAAAAATGTCAGCACAGCAGATGATAGAGCACCTTGAACAGGCTGTATTGGTAAGCTTTGGAGAACCTGAAGCCGAAAAATGTTTCACTCCGGAGGAAAATCTTGAAAAATGGCAGGATTCTCTTTACAATCACAGAGCAATGCCAAAGGAGTTTACAGCTCCGTTCCTTCCTCAGGATGGTTCGCTTCCGGAACTGACGCATAAAAATCTGGAAGCAGCAAAGCTGTCATTCATGGATAACCTGAAGAAATTTGTAATCTATTACAAAGAAAATCCACAGGCAGAACACATGAATTTTGTATTCGGAAAACTGAATAAAGAAATGTGGGAACTGATGCACAAAAAGCATTTTACCCACCACTTCCAGCAATTTGGATTGATTTAATTCAAAAAAATGATAAAAATTTCCTCTTCAGTACTCATCTGGAGGGGATTTTTATTTTAAAATCTAGTAGAAATTAGTTAAATTTATATATGTTTTTTTATCATGAGATTCTTTAAAAATTTCTTTTTATCTCTATCAACTTTGCTTCTTTTCTCCTGTTCAGGAAGTCCAAGACCTGATAAAGAAGGCTATTTTTCTGAAGAGAAATTTGTTGACAGTTTACATGCTGGAGTAAAAGGTAAAACTAAAGTTGAATTTGAGAAATTCAGACATACAGGTAACGGAGATGTATTTGTGTCAATTAATTTTTATAAATCGGAAAAGAAATGGGTAAAAGGTGAGAAAACGGATATTGACATCTGGTGACTGACAAACAGTTTCAAATTCGATAAAGATGGAGTGACTGGTTTGGATGTTCAAATTGGTGATTTCAATAACGACGGATTTAATGATATAACCTACCAGAGTGCTATCGCCGGAAGAGGAGGGAATATAGTGATGACTTTATTTGTATATAATCCGGAGAATAAAAATTTTATCCACATTAAAAATTCAGATTATTATCCAAACTTGAGTTTTAATTCAAAATTAAACTGTATCAATTCTGTAATTTTAACAGGTTCCACTACAACGGCATTTTTAAAAATTAAAAAAGATTCTCTGGATGAATTTGCACGAGTTGATGTTTCTGATAAAATACTTGTGGAAGAAAAAGATTCTGCAGGCAAATTTATAATTATTGAAGAAAAGCCATTCAAAGGAAATGATGAAGATTTTTATAAAACTTTTCGTAACTACAAGCCTTTAGAATACTAACGATCTACAATACTTATGTCAAGGTTTTAAACCAATTCATTTTGATTTGCAGCTTTATTTTTATAATCTTTTGTTAAAAATTCAGTCTTACTTGACACCCTTGGATTTATTCATTATTTTCAATCTTAAAATTAATTCAAAAAAATATAATACAATGAATCAGAGCTGGATGCAAAACTGGGAAGAAGTGAAGAATATTTTGGTTTGTCCTACAGATTTGGAAACCTATTTTACTTCGGATGAAATTCTGGGACAGAAAATGGAGACCATGGAAATAGGAAATGTTTCCCTTCCTTCTGGAAAAGTGGTGGTAAGAGATCCGTTGGTTTCCCTAAATGCCAATCAATCCCCTTATTTTATTCAGACACCAATAGGAAATTTTCCGGTGACCATTGCTGTCGTAAAATCCGAAGATTGGGGAGACAGATATGCTGTGGTAAAAGTTGAATTTACTAAAGAAGAACCAGTCATTTACAGAGAGGCTTTAGTTGGGGTTGAGGAATTAGAGGATGTAACTGAAGATGATTTTTTTGGTTTCGGAGTGGATGCTGGTTTAGGTTGTATTACTGATAAAGAAGTACTTCCTTTTGTAGATAAGTTTGTGGATGAAATAGATGTTAACAATGTGTACGATGATTATTTCGCAGCGCTTTTCTCACAAAGCTATCAGGCTAATCCCAACAATCAGAGAGATGCCGGAGACTGGATCAATTGGACAGTTCCAGGTACTAATTATCAGATCCCCATGTTTGCCAGTGGTTTTGGTGATGGTACTTATCCTGTTTACTTTGCTTACGATGGTAACGATGAAATTTGTGGTTTATACATTCAATTCATTGATATTGAATTAGCTTTAAGTGACGAAGATGAAGATGAGAACGATCAACCTGAAAATTTTATTTTTTCTAAAAACTAGATATGAATACAACTTTTGCCGACCATGTCATAGATTTCAACAAAAACCTCAGCTATACAGGAAATCTTCCTGAAGGGTTTGAAGTCCTGAATCCATATCTGGATAATCCTGAAACCTTAATGGTCATGCAGAAGTTTTATCATCAATACTATGATGATTCAGTTCGTAGAAAATTTATAATTGGTATTAATCCGAGCCGTCATGGAGCAGGAGTAACCGGAGTTCCTTTTACCGATACCAAAAGACTTGAAAGCGTTTGCGGGATAACAATGAAATCTGCTCACACCCATGAAGTTTCTTCAGTTTTTATGTATGATATGATTGAAGAATATGGCGGCGCTGATCTTTTCTATAAAGATGTTTATATCAATTCTCCGTTTCCGCTGGCTATTGTAAGGAGAACAAAGAATGGCTGGCTTAATGCCAACTATTACGATGATAAGGAACTCTTCAAATCTGTCAAGGACTTTATGATTGAATCTCTGAAGAAGCATCTCAGTCTTAATCTCGATGCATCAGAAGTTTTTGTCCTTGGTAAAAAGAATGCGGAATTTATTTCAAAACTGAACAAAGAGGCAAAACTGTTCGATACACTGACTGTTCTGGAACATCCAAGATATATTCAGCAATACAAATCAAAAGAAAAACAGCTTTATATAGACAAATATATTTTAGCTCTGAAAAAATGACAAAATCCCTTCGTCGAAAGGGATTTGTCATTCATGAATTAGAATCTTTATGGGAATGTGGAACTTATGTGAAATTTTATGACTTTATTTTTTAATGATTTTGGTAGATTCCGTTGCTGTTTTGATGATGTAAACTCCTTTTGGAAGTTCTGAAATATTGATTTCGTTATTTCCTTTCTGAGTGTGTATCGTTTTCAGCATTTTTCCATCCAGGCTGTATACTTTAGCTTCACTGGCTTTGTCAGTGGTGATAGAAAGGGGGCCGCTGGTTGGGTTGGGATAAACAGTCAAGTTTTTTTGAGCGCTTTTAGCTTCGGAAATACCTAATACCAGATTGCTGTCTTTTACCCAGGTGAAGGCATCTAAACCTACATATCGGAAGGCTCCGTTTGCAGTGATCTGCAGCTCGTCAATCACGATGTTTGAGTAATTTTGACCGTTTAAGTTGGTAAGATCAATTAAGGTATATCCGTTCGTACTGCCTAAGCTTGTTGCAAATCCGGTAGTTTTTGTTTGGGTAAATTTGGTTACTCCGCTTAGTTTTCCGGTTACAGTCAGTGTTCCTGCTACATTGAGATCCAGGTTCAATGCAGAAAGATACATCCAGAACCTGTTTACTTTAAACAGATTGGAAGTGGTTTTAATGCTGAATGACGGTGGAGATTGAGTGTCGTTGGAGTTATCAATGTATCTGTTGTCATTTGCTGTTCCACTCCAGCCGGTTCCAGGAAAATTTCCTTGAATATCAAAAACACTTACATGGGAAATGATATTGAAAATGACTCCATTATCGGTAAAGCTTGCACTTCCGTTCGATTCTGTCTCAAATTGTTCTGTACTGGTCTGCCCGAATGAGAAAATTGAAATGAGCAGACTACAGATTGCTAAAAAAGTAGTGCTTTTCATGATTTTTGTTTTAAATGTTAGGTGGTTGTATGGGTATTAATCCCTTGGTGGATAAATCCCTTCAACACAAATAATATAATTTAAGCCAAGATAAGGCGGCATATTATTCACAGGCAGATTCTGTCCGATGAAAGCAATGCTTTGACTGTTAATAACCGTATCAGGGCTGGCGTCGTTCACGAAACTAGGTACTGCATTGAAATCTCTTCCCACTTGTGTTCCTGAGATCGCAATGGTTGAAGTGGCTGTAGGAGTAGATGAATTGGCATTCTTATTAGCTACTTTAAGTTGAAATCCTGCCCCTACACTTGGAAGATTTGATGCTAAAAGTGTATTTTGTGTAGTCCCTGAAACCACGCCCAATGGATAAAACTGATTGGCATTTACATTTCCTGCTCCTAGAGCCATACGCCCTTTTAAGTTAGGCAAAGCGAAAGTAGTGATCCCGTCTCCACCATAAGTGGTTCCTAAAATAGAGAATAAGGCAGAATTTCTCGAAATGCTGATTAAACTTCCGTCACAAAACATCCATCCTCTAGGTGCGAAATTTCCTGCAAATAATTTTACAATTCCAATGTACTCTTCCATGATAATAGTTTTTTTAGTTTTAAATTTCTTACTCTTTTTACAGGCTTTTCAGACTCCGCCTTTTGATTATTAATTCTCAGTTCAAAGGAACGATTAATAAGAAGCAGGGACTAGAGTAGAAAATACCAAATTAAAAACTCCGTATTTCTACGTAATAATATCTTTAAGTATACAGATCTGAAAAGAAAATATAAACTTTAAGTTTCTCTGAACGAGCTGTATTTCGTATTTTTGTAAGAATCCAATAAAAATAAAAATGAGCGAATTTGTAGCATCAGAAATTAAAAATAATATTGCCGAAATCAGTTTCGGAACACCCAAAAGTAATGCTCTTCCGGGAGCGATTTTAGAAAAACTGGCAGCAACCATCCTTGAAGAAGGAGCTAAAGATGAAGTGAAAGCGATTCTGGTAAAAAGTGCTGGTGAGAAAGCGTTCTGTGCAGGGGCAAGTTTTGATGAGCTTTTAGCAATTGAAGAACTTGAAGCGTCTACCCAATTTTTTGGTGGCTTTGCAAAAGTTTTAAATGCCATGAGAAACTGTGGAAAGATAGTAGTGGTAAGAGTTCAGGGAAAAACAACTGGAGGAGGAGTAGGACTTGCATGTGGAGCAGACTATTGCTTTGCAACAAAAGACTCAGCATTGGCTCTTACTGAAATCAATCTTGGAATCGGACCTTTTGTAATCGGACCTTATGTTGAAAGAAAAATCGGAAAATCCCAATTCTCTGCCATGGCTATTGATGCAGATTTCAGATCAGCAGAATGGGCGGAACAGCATAATATTTACCATTCTGTTTCAGAGAATATTCAGGAGATGGATGAAAAATTACAGCAGTTTTTACAAACTTTAGCGTCAAGAAGCAGCGAAGCTTTAGCATTAATTAAAAAAGTTTCATGGGAAGGTACAGACCACTTCAATGAGTTGATGCCTGCAAGAATCCATATGAGTGCAAGCCTTATCCTTGAAGATTCTGCAAAGAAAAATATTGAGTCTATTAAAGAAAGGTTGAGAGCCAAATAAGCTGCTCTTAGCTGGTAATACATAACAGGATTTAATCTACATAGGATCCGGAGAAGCATTTGCTTTTCCGGATTTTTTATTTCCTGTTTTTTAGATTGCATTATTGATGGTTTATTTTGTTTAGTTATTTATTTTCGGTAATGAAATGTTTGTTTTTGTTAGATATTTATATTGTTTTAACATAATTTAAATAAATGTTTAATTTTTTTTAAGCCAATTTAACGTTGTTTTGATTTATTTTTTTAATTGATATTAAATAATTAGTTAAAATTATAAATCAATTGTATTTAATTTATTTAAATATCTTTTTTATTGACTTTTTATCAATTTTAGTTGCATATATTTGCATTAATACTGTTAAAATTTGTTAAATATGAAAATGAAGTTAATATTAACTACTGCTGTGCTATTCTTTGTAGGAGGGCACGTGGTAGAAGCCCAAAAGGCTAAACATGATACGATACCTCAGGATACTAAGATTGATGAAATTGTTGTAGTAGCCTATGGAAGTCAGAAAAGAGAAACCATGGTAGGTTCCAATACCGAAGTGAAAGCAAAACAATTTGCAGATCGTCCCATAACAAGTATCGGGCAGGCGCTGGATGGTGCCAGTGCCGGCGTGAAGGTCAGTACCGGGACAGGTCAGCCGGGAAGTTCACCAAGTATTCAGATTCGGGGAATAGGGTCTTATGGTATTTCAACCTCACCTTTGTACGTGGTGGACGGAACGATATATACCGGATCTCTGGCAGCTATTAATCCTAATGATATTGCATCATTCAATATTCTGAAAGATGCTGCTTCCACCTCATTGTATGGCTCTGCAGCTGCCAATGGTGTTGTTTTGATTACGACAAAATCAGGGAGAAAAGGAAAAGATGCCTTCAACTTTAGTATGAGTACAGGAGCGGTAGGAAGATCAATTCCTGAATACAATAGAGTGGATGTGTATCAATATTATCCTCTTATCTGGGAATCCATAAGAAACGGTAGAATGACTTCGATGCCTGGAATAACAATTGCTGATGCTAATAACTATGCAACAGCACAGCTAATTTCCGGTGTTTTGAAAACCAATGTTTTCGATGTTCCTAATACTCAGTTGGTTGTTAATGGGGTTTTAAATCCCGATGCAAAACTTAAATATACAGATTTAGATTGGCAGAAACCTTTGATGAATACAGGTTTCAGACAGAATTATGAATTGAATTACAGTGGAGGAAGCAATACAACAACGTATTTTTCTTCAGTAGGATACACTAATGAAACCGGATATCTTATCAAATCAGATTTTGAAAGATTTACGGCAAGATTAAAAGTAGATTCCCAGGTTAAAAGCTGGTTGAAATTGGGAACAAGCATCAGTGGCGTTTCTTCTAGTGGGAATAATTCCGTAGATGGAGCGGATAATAACTCAGCCTATATCAATCCTTACAGATGGACAAGAACAATGGCTCCTATTTATAGCCCATATGCCCATGATCCTATTACATTTGCAACCCTTTATGATAATGATGGAAATGTGATATATGATGCTGGAAGCGCCAGGGGAGCCGATGCGGCGGCCGGAAGAAATGTAATTCAGGAAACTCTTTTAAATAAAGATCTTTCTAAAAATTATTATATCATATCAAGAGCTTATGCTGAAATTAAGGTAGATCCTTATCTTACTTTATCCACAAATGCAGGATTTGATATCAGAAATAACAGAAGGAGTACCTATGGAAATAAAATTATAGGAGACGCTGCTCCGGGAGGTTCTGCAGAGAAATACAGTTTTACAGAACAAACATTTACCTGGAACCAACTCCTGAATTATAAAAGAAGATTTGGAGATCATAATTTTGAATTCCTTTTAGGGCATGAAAATTATAAATATACGTATGAGTATTTGTATGGATATAAAAAAGGGCAGATTGTTGATGATAATGATGAACTGATCAACTTTGTGACTCCGGCATCACTTACTTCCCGTAAGGATAACTACAGAAAAGAAGGGGTGTTCTCAAGGTTAAATTATGATTATAAATCAAAATACTTGCTTTCAGGATCTATCCGCTGGGACGGTTCATCAAGATTCGCAAAAGATGTAAGATGGGATTCATTCTGGTCAATTGGTGCGGGATGGAGGTTGAAAGGAGAAGAGTTCTTAAGTAACTCTAATCTTATCAGTGAATTAAAACTGAGAGGTTCTTACGGAGAAGTTGGAAATGATGGAACGAATAGTTATTTTATGTACAAGAGTACTTATACTTTAGGGTATAATAACGCCCAGGAGCCAGGGATTTTATTTGGCTTTTTAGCAGATCCTTCAATTACCTGGGAAGCGAACAAGCAAACTGATGTAGGTGTAGATTTTGGATTTTTAAATAACAGAATTACAGGCTCTGTAGAATATTATAACAGGGTGACTGAAGATCTGATCTTCCCTGTTCCTCTTCCTGTTTCTGCAGGTGTTCCAGACAATACAATCAGCAGGAATGTTGGAACAATGTATAACCGCGGATTTGAATTCACTATTAATGCTGATGTTATTAAAACCCAAAATTTCACTTGGAATATCACTGCGAATGCATCTACACTTAAAAATCAAATAACAGAACTTTCAAATGGGATCACGGAAATTATCAACGGAACCAAGAAAATTTCTGTAGGACACTCAATATATGATTACTGGTTAAGACAATGGTATGGTGTAGATCCTGCAGATGGTTCTCCTCTATTTCTGGTAGCTGATACGTATGCCAATACCACAGCTGCTGATATCAGAACGGTAAATGGTATCAAAGTGACAACCAATTCCAGTAAGGCCAAATTCGATTATTCAGGAACGGCAATTCCTGATTTATTTGGAAGCTTTGGAACATCTATTACTTATAAGCAATGGTCACTATCAGCATTGTTTACTTATCAGTTAGGGGGGAAAACATATGATTCCAATTATGCAGCATTAATGTCCAGTTACTCACAGGGAGGAGCTTTAAGTACAGATATTTTGGACAGATGGACCACTCCGGGGCAGATCACAGATGTTCCCGCTTTGAATTCTATAACCTATACGAGCTCCAATATTGGTAACTCTTCAAGATGGCTGGTAAGTTCTGATTTTATTACATTCAGACAGGCTACTTTAAGTTATAGCTTCAGCCCTGAAACTTTATCTCAGCTTGGTGTATCAGGTTTAAGAATTCTTGTTTCAGGAGAGAATTTATGGAGCAAAACGGCAAGAAAGGGGCTGGAGCCATCACAGGCTTTTAACGGTACCGCATCAAACAGATATACTCCGGCAAGAGTAGTGACTATTGGATTTAATGTATCTTTTTAAATAATTAATTATGAAAAATATCGCAAAGCAATATATAAAGTGGGCTGTTGTTCTTTCAGTCTTTACAGGAATGGTTTCATGCCAGAGTGATTATCTGGAGACAGATCCTACTACTGCAGCCTCAGAAGAAGCCGCTTATTCCAGTGCATCCAATCTGATGGCAATCATCAACGGAATGCATAGAGATATGTATTCCAGACAGAATGACAGCCAGGGGCAGAATGGTCAGGGTGGAATTATGATTATGATGGATGCCTTGGCAGATGATCTTGTTTTTCCATCCACAGGAAATGGATGGTATATATCTACAGTAAGATGGCAGGATCAGGTAAATGACAGTGCGTCTAATACCTTTTATCCCTATCAGTTTTACTATGCATTAATCAGAAATGCAAATTTGGTTATTGCGAATGGTCCCTCAGTTCCTGCACCTACTGCAGCTGATGCTACTACTATCAAAGCAGCTATTGGCGAAGCGTATGCCTTCAGGGCTTTCTGCTATTACATGTTGGTTCAGATTTATGGTAAACGATATGTTCCGGGTGCAAATAACACTCAACTTGGTGTTCCGATCAGATTGGAGGCCAATGAAATACCTTTAGCAAGAAATACGGTAGAAGAAGTGTATACGCAGATCGGAAAAGACCTTAACGAAGCAGCAACCAGACTTGCCGGAATTGCCAGAGCTACAAAATCGCACTTTAATGATAAAGTAATTTTAGGATTAAAAGCCAGAATTGCATTAACACAAGGGAATTATGCTGCGGCTGTAATGGCTGCCCAGTCTGCCCGCGCAGGATTCGATTTGATGGATAAAACTGCTTATACTGCAGGATTCAACAATCTGGCAGGAAACAGTGAGTGGATGTGGGGTGCTACCATTATAGCAGATCAGGGAGATTCATTCTCTAACTTTGGTGCTTATATGTCGAGAAACTTTAATTCAACTAATATTCGTCAGGCTCCAAAGGCGATCAATAGTAAATTGTACCAATTATTTCTCAATAAAAAAGATGTTAGAATTGATAATTTTGACCCAACGGGAGCACACACCGCTCTTGCTTTGCCTTCAACATATTCTAAATTTCCGTATACAAGTCAGAAATTTTTAGCTGCAAGTCAGGCCGACAGTCGGGTAGATGTACCTTATATGAGATCTGCAGAAATGTATCTTATAGAAGCAGAGGCTTTAGCAAAATTAGGTGATGAGGCAGGATCAAAAGCAGCATTGAATACATTAGGTAAAAAAAGATTTACTGATGCTGAGGTTAATTATGTAGGAACTTCAGCTACAGGAGCTGCCTATCTTACAGAAGTACTTAATACCAGAAGGCTTGAGCTATGGGGTGAAGGTTTCAGATTCTTAGATCTAAAGAGATTAAATCAAGGGCTTGATAGAACGGGTGCAAATCATCAGCCGATAGTGACCAATAACCTAATGACAGTTGCAAATACAGATTTACGTTGGGAATTCCTGATTCCAAGAGCTGAGATCAATGCCAATCCATTGATTGTTCAGAACCCGTTATAAAACGTACAGATTTTAATATATGATAGAGGACCTTGCTTATAGCAGGGTTCTCTTTTTATATAGAAGATGAGGTTTTCAATGAAAAATTATTTTCAAAATTGAGAATAAATAATTGGTGGATTAAAAATAAATTATAACTTTGTAATTCAAAGTTCTTTTTATGGATTCAAAAAACTATCACGAAGACTTATCTCATATCCGTTCTATGATGGAACGATCTTCCCGATTTATTTCTTTAAGCGGTTTATCCGGAGTTGTTGCAGGTTTAACAGCAATTATTGGAGCAATATATGTGTATTTTGTTTTTCAGAGGGAGGGAATAAGCTATCTTGATGGAGAGAGAAACATATTGGGTCCTGCCTTGGTTAAAGAACTTGTCCTGATTGGAACTATTATTTTAGTAGTTGCTGTCCTTAGCGGTTATATTTTTACTGCTCATAAAAGTAAAAAGAAAGGTTTGAAGATCTGGGATGCCACTACAAAGCGACTTTTGATTACCTTTGCAGTGCCTTTGGTTGCAGGCGGAATCTTTTGCCTTGCGCTTCTTTATCATCATCTTTTTGTTTTCATTGCTCCGGCCACTTTAATTTTTTATGGACTGGCTTTGGTGGCAGCAGAACGCTATACATTAACGGATGTAAAGTATTTAGGATATCTTGAGATTATTTTAGGACTTATTTCATTATTCGTTTTGGGCTGGGGATTATTATTCTGGGCAATAGGTTTCGGAGTTTTGCATATTGTGTATGGATTGATTATGCATAAAAAGTATAAGTAATGAGGACAGGCAGGCTTTTCTGTTGAAAAGTCTGGTCAGGAGAAGCGATAGATATTGTCTTGGGCAAAATAAATAATATAAAGAAATGATCAAAATAAATCAACTCAATAAAGAATTCGAAAGCCGTGTAAGACTGGGCATCATGTCCGTTCTTATGGTCAACGACTGGGTTGATTTTTCAGAAATGAAAACACTGCTCGAAATTACAGACGGAAATCTGGCGAGCCATAGTAATGCACTGGAGAAAGCTGGTTATATTGAAGTTAAAAAAGAATTTGTAGGGAAAAAACCTAAAACTTCCTATCGTGTAACTCAGAATGGTAGACAGGCATTTAACGAACATTTAGATGCTCTTGAAAAATTATTGGGACGATAGTCCTATATTTTTTTGAAAATTAACTTTGAAATACAAAGTACTTTATAATTTAAATTTAAAAAAATGATCACACACAAACAAAAAACAGTCACAATTTTTGCTCTTCCACTGGTTTTACTGTGTATTCCATTGCTTGGAGGACTATTTTCTAAGGAAATAAACTGGTCAGCTTCAGATTTTCTGATTGCAGGAATCTTACTCTTTGAAACAGCCTTTCTTATCAATCTGGTCAGAAATAAAATCAAAAACCAAAGTCAGAAAGTCCTGTTCTGCATTTTCATATTGCTGGCTCTTGTACTGATATGGTTAGAGCTGGCCGTGGGAATATTCTGGAGTCCGTTTGCAGGAAGCTAAACATTGGGTTGGTTCATTAATCCTAAATAACTATGAAAGATTTAGAAATAATAAATTTAAGTAAAGCTGTGTTTGGATTTTTTTTCTCATTAGGAACCCTTATTCTCCTGGGAGCACTCATATCCAAAAATGATGAATTTGCTGCTGCAGGCTACATGCTGGTTATTTTCGGGGTACCCTTAAACTTATTAGCAGTACTTGGGTTCTTACTATATGGTATAGTTTATAGATCAAAATTCAAAGAGTGTATGATTGCCATCCTCATTTTGACAATCAATATTCCCATCGCATATATTTATACCATTATAGGTCTTAGTTTTTTTAATCATTAATATCCATAGATATCTATTTTTCAAATCATTACAGTATGAAAAAAATACGCGTTCAGTTTCTGCTTTTTGTGTATGATAAAACACAGAAACTATATAGAAAATACTTTAAAAAGAAAAAAAGACAATGGCAGTTCAACGAAAAACAGCTATTGGAATTTCAGGAAGATTCTTTGGGAAGAAAACTGGGAGAATTTTACCGGAAACATGGTTTTTCGATGATACCCAAAATGGAAAACCATGATGTACACCATCTGATTACCGGCTGTGGAACTAATTTCGAAGATGAAATTGCCATGCAGTACCTGCTTCTCGGAAATGGTAAGCTCAATGCCCATCTTTTGGCGGCGATCGTTCTAGGAACAATGATCCTGCCTGAATATGTGAAAATTTATATCAAGGCTTACAAAAAAGGTCAGAACATGAGAGCTTTTCATCATTGGGATTTTGAAGAACTGCTCTGGCAGAATTATGAACATGTGAAAGATTTTATTCAGCAGAAAGAAACCGTAGTTCTTCATTAAACTAGTGGCCATGAGAAACATAAAATTCAGTCCGTTGGGGAAAAGATCATTTATGATTTCTTTTCTGTTGGGAACCCTTTTATTGATTGCATTTTGGCTGATAAGAGCAGAGTTTTTCATTGAGCTTGGCTTTTATTATGTACTTGTAACAGCTGTCATTAATATGTTTATCCTTCTGCATGAGCTGATCATTTATCTTACAGATGTTACCGGTCAGAAACCTTCCGGTAATTCCGTATTGCTCTTGCTTGTTAATATCCCGGTTACGGTATTATACCTTTATATAATGACACAGTTTCCCTGGCTGGAAGCAGTTCTCAAAATTTAAATCTTTCAATCCTTTCAATTTTAAATATTTAAATAATTAACCTCATGAAAACACATCATTATATATTTCTTACAGCCATTCTGTTTGTCATTGTATTCTACGATCAGGATGTTGGGCTAAATCTTGGAATTCTGGGAATGATTTACGCTGTATTAACCCTAATCAGAACGCCTGAAAAAAATAAAACCAGAACCCTGTACGCCCTTTTTGTAACAAGCATTCTGTCCAGTGCAGCATTTGCATGGTATGGTGATTTTCCATCCTTTATTGCCGTGGTAAGTTCACTGCTTTTGCTGGGATATAAATCGAAGAACAGAAGATTGAAAATCCTCTTTTTAATTCCTGTTTTTATTGTGAATTGCTGTACTTCATTCTGTCGCTTTTTCAGTTTTGATGAATGGCTGCCTAAGAAAAATGTTTCCGGATTGTGGCAGAAGACCTTTGCTTTTATTTTGATTCCGCTGGTACTGGTTTCTGTTTTCTTTGGGATTTATTCTGCCGGAAGTGATCACTTTGCCGCTCTTTTCACAAATTACGAACTTGATCTTAATATTTGGCAGGTGTTCTGTTTATCAGTCTTAGGATTTTTTATTGCTTTTAATTACTGGAACTATGCGGTGGAAAAACTCATCTATAAAAATAATCATATTCTGGACAATGAGTTTAGCAAAGATTCCCGGATTCCCAAGGCTACTTATTCTTTCCTTGACCTGGATGCTGAAAGAACAAGTGGCGTAATATCTTTTGTCTTGCTGAATATTTTACTGATTTTCTTCATTATTACGTACAATTATGAACAGTTTTATGAAGCGGTAAAAACTCCGATTCAGCTTTCCGAAGAAACCCATGAAAGAGTGAATGCCGTAATCATGTCTATCGTGATGGCTATTCTGGTGATTATGTTCTACTTTAAATCCGGATTTAATTTTGATCCAAAAGCGGGTTTATTGAAAATATTAGCTAAACTATGGATTTTCCTCAATGCTATTCTTGTTGTTTCCGCAGCCCTTAAAAACTATGAGTACATTGTTAATTATGCATTTACCTATAAAAGATTAGGCGTATTTGCATTCCTTCTTTTATCACTGATTGGTCTGGCTTTGACTTACATAAAAATTCAGAAGCAAAAAAGAAACATATTCCTTGTCAATACAATGATCTGGTATTTTTATGGAACCGTGTTAGTATGCAGCTATTTTAATTGGGGAGGCTTTATTACTTCCCAGAATATGAAACGGAAGGACTTTGCGGTAAATTATCATGTAACATCCATTAATTTTAGTGAGAAAGCTCTGCTGGAATACGCGGATGATAAAAATGATCAGAAGCTTAAAAAGAGATTACATGATAAAATGAAAAGTGAAACCTCTAAAACATTCCTATCAAAGATTATTTATTATCAAACCTTAAAATAAACGATCATGAAAACCTTTGTTGAATCATCTCGATTTAAAATCAGTGTGCTTCTTATATTGATGACCGTATTCTGTTTCAGCCTTTCAGCTTTCAGATATTACATCAGTGATACGAAAGTATTTTTGTTTCTCAACTGGAACCTTTTTCTGGCGTGGATTCCTTTATTATTAAGTTCTTTCATTATTACCTTTAATATCAGAAGTAAAATTTCCCTGTTTGCCATTATAATAGTCTGGATACTGTTCTTTCCCAATTCTCCCTACATTCTTACAGATCTTTTTCATCTGAGAGCCAGAAATGCTGTGCCGATCTGGTATGATCTGATTGTCATTCTCTCTTATGCATGGACGGGATTGATCTGTGGTTTTATGAGTCTTAATGATATTGAAAAACGCCTTTCTGATTATGGCAACAAAAATATCATCATTGGAGTGATTGTACTCTTTCTTTTCATGAGCAGCTTTGGAGTTTACCTTGGCCGATTTCTGAGATGGAACAGCTGGGATGTACTCAATAATCCTTTTGGTCTCTTCTCCGATATTGTGGTACGCCTCATTTATCCTATGGAATACACCAAAACATGGGGTGTTACAGTTTTAATGGGAATAATGCTCAACTTTATGTACTTTACATTTAAATGGGCAGGAACAAATGATGCAAAAGAATTGCAGCCGGAAAATAAATCATTAAACGGATTGGAACAGTTTTAGCATTTCAATAAGGCCAACAGAATAAATGTTGATCCATTCTTAAATTAATTATTATGAAAAAAAGCTTATTGTTAATTCCTTTGATTATTGTGGCCTGTAAAAAAGAACCAGCCGTAACGAACGTTCCGGATAAAGATTCTACAGTGGCGACAGAAATGCCGGACTCCGTTGTAAAAGCAGATTCTGCAGCATTAAGAAAAAAAGACTCAATTATTAACAATGCTCCGGCCACTAAAGAAGTTTTGCGTAAAGGAGTCATGAGAAGTGAAAAAGAAGGCCAGATCATAAGAACTGCTGATGCAAGTCAGCTTCCTTTCACATTGGGAGAAGAATTTACCAAAGATGATCAGGATTTGATTTTAAAACTGACCCATTACGACCGCCCAACGATCAAAGCAAAAATTTCAACAAAAGACAAAGATTTTAATATTCGTTTCAATCAGATCAGACTTCCTGACGGGAACTATGACGGACCCTTCGGAAGAGAAATTACGTATGAAACTCCCGGAAAAGGTGAAGTATGGCTGATCATCGGGAAAAGTAACATGGCTTCCGGAAATACCAAGGGAAGTTTTACGGTAAGCCTGGAATAAGATCAAATCAATTTGGTACAATTTCTGCAAACTAAACTCTGAAGTTTAAAATTTAAAATTATGAAAAATATAGTTCTAACAGCAATGGCCGCTTCAGCTGTACTCGTAAGTTGCGGAACCGTACAGTCGCTGGTTCAGAATACATTTCCATACACAACGAACGTATTAGTCTCTACGGGAGTTCCGGCAGATAAAGAAGTTTCTTCCACTGCAACAGCTGCCAATGTACAGACATGGTTCGGAGGAAATAACAATGCAAAAATTAAAGATGTAAGAATTTCAGATGCGAAAATTTCTGTAGCATCTCCTTCAGGAGGAAATCTGAGTGCTTTCAAAACCGTTAAAATATACGTGTCATCCAACGGAACAGGAGAAAGATTGATCGCTTCCCGTTCTAATATCTCCACCAATTCTTCCAGCTTAAATCTGGATCTGAACGATACAGGATTTTTGGATGAAATTGTAAAAAGTTCAGGATTGACGGTAAGAACAGTATATGAGCTGAAAAATCAGACCTCTTCAGATATGAATATCAAAGTAGCTCTTAATTTCAGCAGCGTTCCCGCAAAATAATTCTATAAAAACTTATCATAAAAAACCCTCTTTCAAAAATGAAAGAGGGTTTGGTGTGAAGTAAAATGTATAAAAATCTATTATTTTAAAGTTTTGTCAATTTCTCAACAACTCTTCTTTGGCCTTCATTGATATTGATAATATACTGACCCGTTGGCAGCTGGGAAATGTCAATTTTTTCATTAGGTAAAACCGAATTTTTCATTACGGTACGCCCCTGAAGGTTGATAATCTCAACATCTAATTTCTTATTTTCACTGCTTTGAATAGCAATAGAAGTGCTGGATGGATTAGGATAAATTTTAACCTCTAATGCAGGTAAAGTCTTAATAGGTGCTGCGAAGTTACCCTCCAGTTGAAGAATAGCATTCTTCACATTAGGAAGAGGCCCGATCTTTTGACCAGTCACAGTTCCTCCTTGGGGAATTCCTGTTGAAATTAATAAGTTTTTCATCGCTGAAGGTGTTAAATATTGACCTGTAGTTTGACGATAGAAAGACTGTATCAAAATTGCTGCAGAAGATACTACCGGAGTAGCGGAACTGGTACCGCTGAAATAATTATAGGTTCTGTTGTTATCATTATCATATTTTGCATACGATCCGTAACCTGCCGCCATCACGCTGCTTCCCCATCCCTGAACATCCACTCTGTTTCCGTAAGTACTGAAACTTAATTTTGAATGGGTGGTATTGGGTGATCCCGCACCTACAATAATCGCACCGCTGTTTCCTCTTGCAAGATAGGTGGCATAAAACGGATCATCCAGATTCTGATTGCCATTCCCTGCCGCTGCAATGATAATGATTCCCGAATCAGTAGCCGCTTTTGTAAGATCCCATATTACTTTATCATACTCTGCAGGACAATACTGTCCGTCTTTTCCGCCAGTCTGCATTTCATATAAAATGATATCTCCGGCCTGAGATGCATTAATAGATCGGCTTACCGCAGAAGCTCGGTTGTATCCCACAGTGGTCCATTCCATATATCCTTTTATTTCAGATGCACTGTAAGCAGCACCTGTAAGTCCGATATTATCTTTTATGGAACCTAAAATACTTACAACTGCAGTTCCGTGGTCGCGGTAATTATTATTCGCTAATCCTGCATTCGGGGAATATCCGGGTTCAAGTTGTATAGAGTTTTGATTAGAAAGCATTTCATGAGTTTTGTAAAAACCATATTCCACATCCCTTACACGAATATTCTGTCCTGTAATACCTCTTGACCATGCGTATTTGGCATTGATTCCCGGATTGTCATTCAGGTAAGTCTGTAAGCTTTCCAGATCCGGAGTAGCCACAAAGGTATTTACCAGAGGAGGTTCTATAGGCTCGGCACTCATTACAGATACATATTCTATTTCAGGAAATCTCTCAAGAGTATGGATGATTTTCTCTGAAGCTTCTTTGTTTTGAAGGGGAATATCAGCCTTATAAATTCTTTTCAGCTTTTCTACAGACTCTGTTGAATTTCCAATAGCTTTACTGTTTCTGGCCATCTCGTCAAGTTTGTTGTCTGTGAAATCCAGATCATACTTAAATGAAATGTGGTTTTCTCTTGAAAATCTTTCCAGATCAGCGTTTCTGCTGAAAGCTGTTTTTTCTGAATTGATGCCTTTTGAAAAGCATACATAAATAACTGAATTTTTATCATTGGCCATTTTAGGCTGGCTGTCCTGACCAAAAGACAGCGTAGAACAGAACGCAAATAATGCGAAAAGGTTGATTTTTGTTTTCATACTATTTTGTTAAATGGTTGTAAATCAGTTTTGATTTACATCAAAAATAGTAATAAAATAAAAACAAATCACATTTTTGTGAATTTATTTTCACTTTTTCATTTTTCCTTATATATTGGGGATTTCATCATTTATGGATGGTAAAGCTTACCGGTTTTTAATACTTTCGAGGGGTAAAACACGTGAGTTTTATGCTTACTAAATCAAAAAAAACGTTTCAGATGAAACGTTTTGGATATGTATTTTATGTATTTGCCTCTGTTGAGTTAACTTTTGGTCATCGAATCCATTACAATGGTAACAGGTCCGTCATTGATGAGAGAAACCTTCATGTCTGCTCCGAAGATTCCGCTTTCAGTTTTTAATCCGGATTGGGCCACTGCTTCCTTAAAATAATCAAAAAGAGGGATGGCCTTATCTGGTTTTGCCGCTTTTATGAAAGAAGGTCGATTCCCTTTTTTATAATCTGCAATCAATGTAAACTGACTGATGCAAAGGATTTCTCCTGAAATGTCCTTCACAGAAAGATTGAGCTTATCATCTTCATCCCCAAAGATTCTTAGATTTAAAACCTTTTGTACAAGCCAGTCTGCATCTGTTTTTTCATCATTTTCATCCACACCCACCAACAGCATTAATCCCTTTCCGATTTCACCAACAATTTTTCCGTCTACTTTTACGCTGGCTTCAGAAACTCTTTGTATAACGATCTTCATATATTCTAATAATAAACATTTAAAGTTTTGCTTGGGGCATCGTAGCTGTATGGGTAAGTTTTAGGAGGAAGAGATGTTTTAGCTCCCGACTCCGGCTGTCCCGTACTTAAGATCCATCTTGTATTATCCTGAGGACATATAATGGCAATATTGTCTTTTACCTCAAGAGTCGTATTGTTATCAGGACATATATGAGGAGCGTTCCTGTCATACACTTTAAAGCCGTTGGCTGTTCGGACAATAATAAGTCCTCTGGTTCCGGACTGTTGCTCGTTCACATAAATCCAGCCGTTGATGTTGTTTAAAGCATAGTAAGCAGGCAGATTTAGATTCAGTGATACATTAATAGGAACATTGGGAAAGCAGCTCACAGTATCTTCTCTGCTTCCACATGAGTTTATGGATAAATTACTGATAATCAATAAAATGAAAATAGATAAGATTGAAAAAGTTTTTTTCATTTCAATTTAAATTTTTATATATTTGTAGAAATTAAACGATTACAACACGAAAACATTGTCCGGCAAATGTCGGATTATTTTTTTATACTAAAACTAAATTTTGAAAATTATGGCAAGCTATGTAACTAAGGAGGGCCTAGAGAAAATGAAAGCTGAGCTGGAACAGTTGGAAACTGTGGAGAGACCAAAAATTACTCAGCAGATCGCAGAAGCTAGAGATAAAGGAGATTTATCGGAAAATGCAGAATACGATGCGGCTAAAGAGGCTCAGGGGATGCTGGAAATGAGAATTTCTAAGCTGAAAGATGTTATCTCTACTTCTAAAATTATAGACGAAAGCCAATTAGATACTTCAAAAGTTTCAATCTTAACGACAGTGAAACTTAAAAATAATGCTACCAAGCAAGAGCAGGTATTTACATTGGTACCGGATAATGAAAGCGACCTGAAGACAGGAAGAATTTCTGTGAACACACCTATCGCAAAAGGTCTGTTAGGAAAAGCTATTGGCGAAATTGCTGAAATTACTTTACCTAACGGAAACAAACTGTCTTTTGAAGTATTAGATATCTCTTTATAGTCTGATACCCCTTTCTATTTCTAAACTTCTAAATACTAACCCAAACTTCTGATAAAATGAGCACTATATTCACAAAAATCATTAATGGCGAAATTCCCTCTTATAAGATTGCAGAAAATGAAGACTTTATTGCATTCTTAGACGCAATGCCTTTGGTGAAGGGACATACTTTAGTAGTACCCAAAAAAGAAGTGGATTTGATTTTTGATCTTGAAAGTGAAGAATACAAAAACCTTTGGGGATTTGCCCAAGAGGTAGCCAAGAAGATCAAAACTGCAATTCCATGTGTAAGAGTAGGAGTAGCGGTGGTAGGACTTGAAGTTCCTCATGCACACATTCATCTGATTCCTTTAAATAAGATGGAAGACATGAATTTCAGAAATGAAAGATTAAAATTAACGAACAAAGAATATACAGAGATTCAAAACTCAATTATTAATTCTTAACAAACCAGAAAATCGTAAAAAAGTAATTTTTTACGATTTTCTTTAACATATACATATATATTATATCATATGAACTCAAACCAATGTTCTTTCTGTGGCAGAAAAAGAAATGAAGTGCAGATGCTGATTTCTGGCCAGAATGGTTTTATTTGTGAAAATTGTATAGAGCAGGCACATGCTATCGTAAAAGACGGTGCATCAAAAGCAGGGTATTCACCTGCAGACAGCATGGAGGAGCTTAAAAAACCAAAAGAGATCAAAGAATTCCTGGATCAGTATGTGATTGGTCAGGATCAAGCGAAAAAGCAGCTTTCCATTGCTGTATATAACCACTATAAAAGATTGCTTCACGCTCAGGATGAAAACAGAGAAGTAGAGCTTGAAAAATCGAACATTATCATGATAGGGGAGACAGGAACAGGTAAAACTCTTTTGGCAAAAACAATTGCCAGAGAACTTAATGTTCCTTTCTGTATTGTGGATGCTACTATTTTAACAGAAGCTGGATATGTGGGAGAAGATGTTGAAAGTATTCTTTCAAGACTTCTGATGGTAGCAGATTATGATGTGGAAAAAGCTGAAAAAGGAATTGTTTTCATCGATGAAATTGATAAGATTGCCAGAAAATCAGATAATCCAAGCATTACAAGAGACGTTTCAGGAGAAGGAGTACAGCAGGGATTATTAAAACTATTGGAAGGAAGTATCGTAAATGTTCCGCCACAAGGAGGAAGAAAACATCCGGATCAGAAATATATCCAGGTAAATACCCAGAACATCCTGTTTATTGCAGGAGGAGCTTTTGACGGGATCAAAGAGATCATCGAAAGAAGAATGAACAAACAGGCAATCGGCTTCAGCTCTGAAAAAATTAATAAAACTGGCGAAGACGAATATATATTAACAAATATTAATGCAATTGATCTTCGTACTTTCGGATTAATTCCGGAACTTTTAGGAAGATTTCCAATCATCACTTACCTTGATAAACTCACGAAAGAGACGTTGGTAAGAATCATGAAGGAACCTAAAAATTCTATTGTGAATCAATTTGTGGAACTTTTTAAAATGGATGGCACAAATTTGGTAATCACAGACGGAGCAATTGAAAAAATCGTAGAGGAAACTATTGAAAAAGGATTAGGGGCAAGAGGGCTTAGAGGGACCACCGAAAAAGTTCTAGAAGACTATATGTTTTCAATAGGAGAGGAGAAAGAGATCGTCTTAACCGAAGATAATGTTTTGATTAATAGATAAAATATTTTTTTTTTAAGAAAAATAATAATACCTTTGCGGGTGAAGATTGTATTAACACACAAATAATTTATACAATGAGAAAAAGTTTATTTGCTATAGGTCTTTTAGCAATTAGTTATTCTGTTCAGGCGCAGATACTATGTCATGTTGACACTAATGCTAATATGTATGTGAGCGAAGGCACCCTAGTTTATAGCGGTGGAGGTGTACAAACAAAGGGTAATGGCCTTTTGGACGTGCATGGAAATATCATGGTTGTAGGATCTGCTACAGATGGTTTTAAGACAATTGATGCTGGCGGTGCTGATAAGACTGACGGCGGAAATATTATCTTAAGACTTAACACTCCTGCTTCTTTTGCTACTTCCACGTATGGACAGTTGTACATCGATGGACTATCCCAGTCCAATATTACAGGTATTGTAACTAAAGAATACAGAACTACAAGTCATGGTACCGGTAATTATTTTCAACAAGTTGCATTACCTTTCTCAGGTAAAGCTTTCAATTCATTATCTACTGAACTTGGTAAAACGTTCAATACCACAAGACACGGAGCTAACGCTAACCCGATTCTGAAATGGGATAATATGAATGCTGTTGCTATTACTACGTTGAATTTAGCGCCTACCTCAACCACTTGGGATGCTACAGGTTATTATATGCTAAAGGTTAACAATAATGACTGGAATCCAGGTGCTCCTATAAATACCCCTCCAGGTGCGGCTGGTCCTGTATTTAATATTAATGGAAAACCATATGTTCCTTATGCCAGTGCTCTAACATTACAGAACGCTGGGAAATCTAATTTAGGTACTTCTAACGTAGTATTTGGAACCAACGGTAATGCTGTAAACCAGTACAATGAAAAGTACAATACTTATCTTGATGATAGTTTTGAGTTTACTACAACTCCGTGGGCAGGAACATTTGGACAAAACTGGTATCAATTCGGAAACCCTTTCCTTACCAATATAGATTTAGCTAGTATTGGATATACTGAAAGTGGTACTATAACTGACGGAAATGCCGTGAAAAATATCTGGGGTGTTGAATATAACCCAGGTACAGTTGTTACTCTTTCAAATGGTTCTACTTACGCTACAGGAAATAAGGTAGTTACTTACGTTCCAACAGGTGATGGAGTAGCTCCACTTATTGGTGACGTAGATTTGGTAGTGGTAAAACCTATGCAGTCGTTTAAAATAAAGTTAAGAGATAATACACTTCAGACTTTAAATTTTAATACACTAAGAAGATTCAAGTCAACAGCAAGAACTTCAGGTACTGATTATAATGTGAATGCTGCTAAAATGGCTAATGGCAAGACAGTAAGCAATTCAATAAAACAGTTGGGGGTAATTGGTCTTGATGCCAATGGAAAAGAACTTTCCAGAACATATTTTGTTGTTTCTCCAGCATTAACAACAGGACACCAGATTTCTGCTGCAACTTCAGTTCAGGCTTCAGCCGGTATCAATCTTATTGGTACTTATGAAGAGGCCTTGAATGGTGGGTATGATACTAATAATCAAAACTATTGGTTATATATCAACGAAGCTAATGAAAATAACTTCCTGGGTAAGAATGTTAAGTTAATGAGCTATTACGACCAGGTGAAGTCTTATAAATTCGAGATCAGAGAAAATGCTGAGTTAATTCCAGCTGGCGCACACCAGTTATCTTCAGGAATTGGTTTCTACTATAAAGCAGAAAATGGTAATGTAATAGAAGCAAAACAAGGAGATGTTGTAGCTGTAACGAATGCAGAAGCTAACTTGTACTATGGAGAACCAAGTAATCTTACTTTAGGTACAGGTAAAACAACTCAAGGTATTTCTAAAACACTTGTGGTTTACGATCCATCAATTACAAATTATATTGTTAGATTTGATCCAAACTGGAAAAAAGCAGACATTCAAGTTTATGATATGAGTGGTAAACTGGTAATCTCTAAAAAAGCGGTTGAAACTTCCAGAGATTTTGTAATCGAGCTAGATGGCTCAGTTAAAAATTCATATGTTGTAAAAATCGTTTCTGATAAGGGAGAAACTGTTAACACTAAAATCTTAAAATAAACCACATGAAAACTATTAATAAACTAGTACTGGCAATTTTCCTATGTGTTGTATCTCTAGCAAACGCTGGTCCACCATCGCCACCGCCATCAGGAGGTGGAGGGGGAGGAAATGGATCGGGATCACTTGCCTCACCCATTGATATGTATGTATATGTACTGGGTATCGTAGCAATAGGATTTATTGTTTACTTTACAAAAAAGTACAAGAGCGTAAAAGCATAAAATTTTATTAAAATAATATTAAACTCTCTGATTAGTCAGGGAGTTTTTTTATTTTTACTCTATGAAAAAGATTTACACGCTATCTGCGGTTTTGGCTGCATTTGCTTTGCAGGCTCAATTTACTGTTACCATTCAGGCTCCTACAGATTTTAAAGATCAGGACGCCATCTTATATACATTAAACGGATCAAAAGATATTATTGTTACCAAAGAACAGAGTAAGAATAGTACATGGACTTTTAAATACCCAAGCAACTATATGGGGATGATGAAAGTTTATTTCCCGGGTTCTAACAACACGGTGAGTTTTATTTCTGAAAATAAGAATGTGAATTTTAAACTGGATATCCAGAATAATAAAGTCAAAGATGTTATTTATCTGGATGAAGCAAATAATCTGATGAGTAAGCAGCAGGAAGGCTCACAAAAGAAAGAGCTTATTTTGCCGGCTTTAGCACAGATCAAAGAATATTACAAAGACAATACGGATTTTGGAAAAGCTCTGAAAACAGAAATTGACAGACTTTCCGGAGCTTCAAGTTCTATTGATGCTACGCAACATCCATTTATAGCTTATTATAATACGAATTACAGCAAGTTCCTTTCCAACTCACCTGATTCTGTTAAAAAAGTAGACCAGGAAGAAATAGTTAACTTTCTGGACAAATCCGGAGATATGCTTGAAAGCTCATCTTTATTGAGACCAGTATTGGTAGCTTATCTGAATTCAGGAGGAAATACCAATGTGGCGGCTTCTGTGGATAAACTATTAGACCGTTTAAAAGTAGAGACTCCAAGAGGGCAGACGGTATTATCAGAATTGATTGATATTTTTGATGTATATCAGATGGAGGAATACAAGAGCAAATATCTGTCTCTTGCCAAAAATCTTAAGTGTACTATCACTGATAGACTTGCTTCTACATTGAAATCAAATGCGAACATTGAAATGGGGGCTGTTTTTCCTAATTATAAGTTCCAGTCACCGGTTAATACCACTGCGAAATCATTACACGATATAAAGGCTGATAAGAAGGTGGTTGTATTCTGGTCATCTACATGCTCACACTGTGAAAGTGAACTTCCAAAACTGTTGGAAAAATATAATGATCTTAAATCAAAAAATATTCAGATTGTAGGGTTGTCTTTAGATGTGGATAAGAATTCATATACTAAAAAAATTGCTGCATTTCCTTGGGTGAATGATTCAGAATTGAGAGGTTGGAACAGCAGTTACACTGATTTATATAATATTCATGCAACTCCTACGTATTTTATTTTAGATGCTAACAATAAGATAATCAGTAAACCAGATCATGTTGGAGATGTTTTGGAATATTTTAAGGTAAAATAATTTTGGAGGTAAAGAAATATTTTCTATATTTGCACCACCAAAACGGCGAGGTAGCTCAGTTGGTTAGAGCGCAGGATTCATAACCCTGAGGTCACGGGTTCAATTCCCGTCTTCGCTACAAAAAACCGCAATCATTGATTTAATGATTGCGGTTTTTACTTTTAAAAGATTCATAACTTCACCTTCGAATTCTCTCAAAAGATTTTCTTTTGTAAGGATTTTTGTCTTTCTATAAAACATTCAGGGAAAATAATGACTGCTTCAAATTTATTATAGTTTTTATCAGAGTTTTCTTTTTTAAGACAGACTCATGGTTTTATAGTTCTCGTATTCGTCTTATTGTTGCCCTTTTTTGAAAGATCTTGTTTTTTATACCCAAACCCTTTACTTAACTAAATAGTGCTTGTAATCTCCTGTTTTAAACGAAGAAATAAGATAGGGATTTTCTGCAAACCATTACTGGTATTGTAATTTTAAAATATACGATAAAATAAAACCCGCCTTACAATCTGTAAAGCGGGTTTTATTTTTTGTTCAGGTGATTTTATCATACCTGATATCCCAATAGCTTTCTGATCTGATAAAAGAATCTTTCAATCAGTCGCAGATCCTGTGTTACAATCTCTGCACTTCCTCTAAGCTCTTTATCGAATGTAAGCGTTTTATTGTAGCTTGTTTTTAATCCTTTTGGTAAAATCACATCTACATAGTAATTTCCTTTTTCATCAGGAATCAGAGATATGTTCTGCACCTTTCCTTCGATGATACCATATTCCTGGAATCGGTAGTTGTCTAGTTTTATTAATACCTTCTCACCTGGGGTTATTTTTCCTGAGTTGGTTGTAGGAACAGACATTCTGCCTACTAGCTGCTCTTTATTTTTAGGAAGAATAGAAATGATGGGTTCGCCTACTTTTACAAACTGATTCTCTCCAAAAAACTGTTGGAAACTGGCAACGCCGTCAGTGGATGAAATAACAAGATAGTTCAGCTCCCACTGTTTTAACGATTTTCGCAGCTGCTCAAGAAGCTGTAAGGTTTGTGAAGAATAGGTAATTCTATCTTTTTCTGTATTAATGGCAGTTCCGCTTTTGGTTTTATTCAGATTGGAAACTCCTTCATCCATTTGTGATATGGAGATTTTAATATTCTCAAGGTTTTGCTGGGCCTGAAGATATTTGATCTTCTCGTTTTCAAGTTCCATCGCTGAGATAACTCCTTGGTTGAATAATTCCTGAGATCTGCTGAAGTTTTTCTTAGTGAGATCATATTTTATGGATTCCAGGTTTTTCTGCTGTTTTAACGTTGCAATTCTTATTTTATATTCAGAAATACTTTGATTGGCAGCAAGGTTTTCAGGTGCATAAGGTTGAAGTCTTGTAAAAAGCGCTTCATCCTGAAATGCTTTCGCAAAGCTGTTGTATTCTCCTTGTAATTCTCCCAGTTTGAATCTCGATGCCTGAGCAATAGGGAAGGTATATAATTTATCAGGTGTAATGGAATCTACCAGGTTTTTCAATTCTAAAATATCCTTGTAGTTTGCAGTAGACTGCATCACCATTAAAACGTCATTCTTTTTAACTTCCTGATGATCTTTTATGAATATTTTTTCAATTTTGGAGCTGGTTCTTGCTTCTATTTTCTCCGGCGGATTCTGAGAAGTTACAATAATGGGTGCCGGTACAAATTCCGGATATTTTATGATGTAGCTCATTAAGAGAATAAGCAGGAGGATAATGAATATAACGGTATTTCCCCAGCGGATCATCCAATGTGGCGGCTGGGTAAGAATATCCTGTACGCTCTCAGAGCGGAGTTCTATATTGTCTAAAACGTCTTCTTTCATTGTTCTGAGGTAAAATTTCCCACTATATTAAAGGGGAATATAATTTAAATAATTGGGCAGATTCTATCATACTATGATGGTGGAGGAATATCTGCCGGATATCAAAATGTTTTTATATTAAGCTTTTCGGATTCTATTATGACTTAGCTTCCTAGTTCAAGCTGGTTTCTTACAAGTCTGTAATATTCGCCTCTTAAATCTACCAATTCAGCATGGCTTCCTTCTTCTACCACCTTTCCCTGATCCAGTACAATGATTTTATCGGCATGTCTTACTGTGGAAAGTCTGTGGGCAATGACAACAGCTGTCTTGCCTTTGAAGAACTGCTCAAGATTTTCCATAATCACTTTCTCGTTATTGGCATCCAGTGCAGATGTTGCTTCATCAAATAAAATATATTCCGGAGATTTATAAACGGCTCTTGCGATAAATAGTCTCTGCTTCTGACCTCCACTGACTCCAACTCCTTCATTTCCGATTTTCGTGTTATAACTTAGCGGAAGGCTTTCTATGAATTCTTTGATATTGGCAATGTCTACAGCACGTCTCAGCTTTTGTTTGTCAATATGATCTTCACCAACAGCAATGTTATTGGCAATGGTATCATTGAATACATAACCTTCCTGCATTACCACTCCACAATGATCTCTCCAATACCTGGGAGAAATATTTTTCATATTGGTATTCCCAATTTTAATCTCACCTTTATCCGGATCATAAAACTTCATCAGCAGTTTCAGCAGTGTTGTTTTTCCGCTTCCGCTGGCTCCTACAATAGCTGTTGTCTGCTGATATGGAATGGTAAGGCTTAAGTTTTCAAAAACCGGAACATCGGAACCAATATATCTGAATGACATATCTCTGATCTCGATATCTTTTTTGGGAAGATCTGTAACATAATGCTCATTTTTATCTTCTTCATCATCTTTATCGTGAATTTCTCCTAGTCTTTCAAGGGAAATTTTAGCATCCTGAGTCTGCTTGATAAAATCGATAAGCTGTAGAAGCGGGCTGTTTAGCTGCCCAATGATGTATTGAACAGAAAGCATCATCCCCAACGTAAGATTTCCACTTAAAACGAGCTTTGCAGAAAGGAAACTCACCAGAATATCTTTCATCTGATTGATAAAGTTACCTCCAACAGATTGCCACTGCTCTAATGAGAGTGATTTTATTCGGATTTTAAATAGTTTTACCTGAAGAAATTCCCAGTCCCATCTTTTTTGTTTCTCAGCATTATGCATTTTAATTTCCTGCATACCGTTGATAAGCTCGATTACTTTACTCTGTTCCTGAGATACCTGAGAGAATCTCTTATAGTCAAGTTCTTTTCTCTTTTTCAGGAAGAAAGTGATCCAGCCAACATATAATACGGCTCCTACAAGATAAACAATGAAAAGCCTGTAATCATAAAATAATAATACAATACTGAAGATAATAAGATTGACCAATGAGAATAATGTATTCAATGAAGAGCTTGTTAAAAGCTGTTCAATTCTGTGGTGGTCATTAATCCTCTGCATAATATCTCCGGTCATTCTTGTATCGAAGAAACTTATAGGAAGCTTCATTAATTTGATAAAGAAATCGGAGATGATCGATATATTAATTCTTGCTGAAAGATGGAGAAGGATCCAGCTTCTGATAGTCTCAATTCCCATTCTTCCCAGGAACAGCATAATCTGTGCAAGTAACACCACATAGATAAAATTAATATCCTGGTTCTGTATCCCGACGTCTACAATACTCTGGGTAAGAAACGGGAATATCAGAGAAAGTAAACTTCCTCCTAAAAGCCCTATGGCTAGCTGTACAACAAGCGTTTTATACTTAAGAAGATATTTGGAAAGGAATGTAAAGCTTGCCTTACTTTCTTCAGCATCAAATTCTGTCTGAAAGAATGCCGGCGTAGTTTCAAGAATCAGGACAATTCCTTCTTCTGTATTTTCGTTGGCATTTTCTCCAATCCAGGATTTGATGAATTCTTCCCTGGTATAAGTGATGAGCCCATAACTGGGATCTGAAATATATACTTTATTGTTTTTGTCAATTTTGTATACTACCACAAAATGGTTTTTATTCCAGTGTGCTATACTAGGGAAAGAAACCTCTTCTGTGAGGGTGTTGAAATCAATCTGGACACCCATTGAGCGGAATCCGAGGTTTTCTGCGGCATCGCTCAGCCCAAGAAGGCTGCTTCCTTCACGTGTTGTTTCGGAAAGGTTACGGATCTGTTGCAGGGATATACTTTTACCATAATACTTACTTACGATCCTGAGACATGTAGGGCCGCAGTCTTTGGTATCTGGTTGCTTATAAAAAGGAAACTTTTTTTTCAAAACTACTACTCATTATAAAATGCCGTCAATGAATGACGACATTTTTACTTTAATTCAATTATAATTCAATGAAATGGTAAACAGGAAATCGTCCCATTGGTCACCGTTTTCTACTCTTTTACATCTTTTCAGATGGTTATTTTGTTTTTCCTAAGATAGTGAAATTTTTAAATGGATGAGATTTATTTATTATATCTCATCATCCTCTATTAATTCATCAATAAAGAATAAAATATCTTCACGATCATATTTGTCAGGGAACTGATATCCGTTGATGATAAAGATCGGAGTAAAGTTTAATCCTGCATTACTGTTTTCATTGGTCATCTCCACCATTGGGTTAAGGTTTTCTGATGTTACAGTTCCTCCTGAAAGAGCATTGATTTTGCTTTCATCCTTAGTTTCGAACCATTCTTCTACTGCATGTAAAAACTCTTTTTCAGGTCTATTATGGTAAATATGAGTTAAGTCTGAAAGAAGCTGTGTGTACTTTTCAGGAGCTCTGTCCGGGGTATAATTAAATCTCATCTGCAAAGAAAGAGTATCCGGATATTTCTCCAAAAGACCTTCTATCAGTTTATGAGCATCTTTACAGAAACCACAATATGGATTGGAAACGATAGAAATACGAAGTTTAGCATCTCTTTTTCCAACAGCAAAAGTTTCAGTATCCTGAAATTCTATTTTGGGATTCTGTTCCATCTGGTTTTTGAACAGCTCATAATTTCTTTTGAATCTAAGGTTTTTTGCATTTGATTTTTGAAGTGTTTCCTTTTGCTCAAGTAGCGTGTTGAAATAGATCACTGCAGAGAATACAAGAGCCCACAGAATGACAGTCAATAAAAGCGTTCCCACACTGAATGAAAGATTCTCGAAAAATAAGCTGCTTATTACAATTTGTCCTGCCAGGATTGAAATAATTAAAAGACATACTCTACAGAATGTTTTTTCTACAAATGCCTGGATGTATAGAGAGTATCCGATGGCAAGTACAGAAACGAATGTAAATCCTTTTACGATATAAGCCGTAGCTGGTAAGAACAGACCCAATACGGCAAGTCCTGCAAAATAGATAAGAGAAAAATCTGCAAATTTTAGCCCTAAAATACTGGTTTTATCCTGTTTGATAATTTTATCACATGAGTTGGCTGTCTGGCTTGCTGCAGCCCCTCCGCCTCCGCATATACTTCCGATGACAGTAGAGGTATTTCCGAATTTCTGATTGAAAATTTCCAGAGAAATATAAACGCCTGCTAATGAAAGAACATTAAAGAGAGCTTCATAAATGGTTTGGCTAATAAAGGAATAAGCAAGAACAGCAGCAAAAATGATGTAAAGAACCGGTTTGAAATTGAAGGTCAGTTTGCTTTCTGCATTTTCAGTTTTTTCAAAAAGGAGTACGAAATCTGTTGATTTAGTATAAAGTTCTTCTTTACCTAAGGTCTTTGCTTTTTCTGAATAGACTGAATAATTACTTCCTGACTTCTTTACCAGAGAAAATGAATTCTCAACAATAGCAATAAATTCTTCCGGAAGTTCATCCCAATATTCTTTGTCAAGTTCGTAAGCATCATTTTTTATTCCCATAAAGTTCAGAGTATCACTGAATGCCAGTGCAGATGGGTAATTAGGATGGGAGTTGAACTGAAAAATAAATTCCTGTTTATCGAGTTTTAGATGGTTAATTAGTTTGTCAAAAATCATATTAATATTTTTATCTAAAATACACAGATGTTTTAAATATACAAAAAAAATTTTCCTTTATTAGTGAGATATAAGTGGGTATTGATAGATTTTATTTGATCCTCAGTATTTTATTCTATAGGATTGTAAGCTAAAAACCCGTTTTACAACACAAAATTGTAGAGATGGATCTCTTTCTAGAAATCCTGTAGTATTCGGTGTTTTGATATCTGTAGCAGGTTTTCTTTTAAGAGAAATAAATGATATTCTTACAGGTTGTATTTTGAAATTTTCAGGATGAAGTTTACAATAAACTTTACTTATGTGAGTGAATGCTCTTTTATTTAGGTAAAAACAGAATTAATAATAGCCTCAAAAATGATTCAGATATTTCGCAATTTTTGAGGTGGAAATTTTAGAAATATCACATCAAATACTATAGATAACTCCAATTTTTAAAATAGCAAAAACAGGATAGAAATAGAATGTTTTTTATCTAAGTAAATGTTTTGTTTTTTGAATTTTTCGTAGGTTATATGGATTTAAACCTTGTTTTGGACATTGGATGTCGTTGTTTTGTGTGTTTTGTGACAAGATGGAATGAACTCAAAAAAACTTAAAAAATCATAAAGTTTTCATAAAGTTTTAAAAAAGGATGGAAATGTTTTTGTATTTATAAAATATGTCGTACTTTTACATCGCCTTGAATGAGGGAACAAGTCAAGGTAATAAATTTTTTTTCATCATTTGTGTTTTTAGAATCGTATCGCCTGATACGATTCTTTTTTTATGTTTTCTCATAATTTAAAAGAAGATCTATAAAGTAAGAATACGTGACTGAACCTTCCTGCTGATTGCTTTTCAGAAACAGATTATTGGTAAATCCAAAGAAATCATCCAGCCAACCCTGGTGACGCAAAATGAAGCTTTTTTCATAAGCACGATCTCTTTTCATTGCTGGAGAATAATGATGAAGAGCATTCTTTACAAATTCAGGATCTTCCTCTGCAATGAATCTCAAAAGACTTTTTAAAGTGAATAACTCTGTACTGTATTTTAACTCCGGATTGCCGGAATGAATCCCTATCAAATATCCCACAAAATTAGCCTCCTGTTCTCTTGCGAAGCCTAATTGATGAGAGCTTTCGTGGGCGGTTGTGAAGGGAATGAAAGTATGAGGTAATTCAGAGTTATACTGAGCTTCTGCGGTAAAGGGATTATAGTATCCGAGAATACCTGTAAAATTCATTACATTCTTGAATAAACTGGGTTTGATATCCAGTATCTGAGGAGCTCTTTTATCCGAAATATAAGAAGGTAATGTTGTCTGCTGATTCAGGATTTCCTTTTGGATAGAAGTTAGGTCAGTGATGATAAAAACGCCCTTATTATCCTCATGAACAGACTGTCGGGTTTGTCTGCATTTTTCAAGATAGATAAGAGCCAGTTTTTTTGCCTTATTCACATTGGGTTCTTCCTGGCTTGAAAGTTTTTGAATAATAGGAGTCTGGAAATACAACATTCCCCAAAACACCTGATAAATGAAATAAAACACATTCATCATGATCAGTATCTTTATCATCGAATTATTTCTTCGTTGCTTTTTGAATAAAGTGATGAAATAATATAAAAGAAAAGCTGCCAGAATAATGTAAATCAAATCTCCAACAGAATACGGAGCCCAGCTGAACAGCATCTGGTGAGCTCTTTTCTGAAATTCAAAAAAGCTTTCAAAAAAAGAAACCATCACTTTGGATTTTGAGAATCCATAGAACAAAAGAAATTGGGCAAGTAATACACCTGCCCAAAACCTCTTTTTCTTATATATTTTTGTCGTTATATTAATGCCCATTACCTTTAGATAATTTATCCAGATCAATGCCCTGAGCCTTCAGAATTCCACTTACACGGATTGCATAGAATGCAAGATAAGCAAAACAAATAACCCCTACGATATAACTGAAATGAATATTCGTTAGATCGGCAATATACCCTTGTATAAAGCTTACGATACCTCCACCCATAATCATCATAATAAGATATCCTGAACCTTGATTGGTGTGTTTTCCAAGTCCGTTAATTGCCAATGCGAAAATACACGGCCATAGAGTGGAACAGAAAAGACCTACACTGGTGAATGCATATACAGATACCATTCCGGTAGTAAACATACCAACAAGTAAAGCTGTGATCCCTGCTAAAGAGAAGATCAGAAGCATTCTTGCCGGATTTCCTTTACTTAAAATATCACAGATAATCATCGCAATAATGATAAATCCATATACATAGAACGGAGAAAGATCATGATGAGCAAGTGCGTTTACAAATAAAAATACCCCAAATGCAAGATAAGGTGCTAAGAACCTTAAGACCTTCTTGAATCCTGCGTTTACGTCAAATGCTTCTACAGCACCTGTCCAACGGCCAATCATTAATGATGCCCAGTATAGAGAGATGTAAGGAGCTACATCTTTTGTTTCAAATCCTAGATTTTTTTCCATATAGGCAGGAAGATTACTTGCCGTAGAAACTTCTACTCCTACATATACGAAGATGGCGATCATTCCCATGACCAATTGAGGATACTGGAATGCTGATTTTCTGTGCTCTCCCGGAGTTGTGTCATCTGTATCCTCAGTGTTAGTAGGAGTTACAGCAGGAAGAGAAGAAAATTTAAGCATTAAAGCTACAAGTGCGAAGGCTGCTCCCAATATCAGGTAAGGTATTTTTACACTTTCTATACTTGCTTCTGTATTGGCAGCACTTGCAGAACCAAAAATGGCAAATGCAACGATAAGCGGCCCGATGGTTGTTCCTAGGTTGTTGATTCCCCCGGCCATTGTTAATCTCTGAGATCCTGTTTCTGTAGGGCCTACCTCAATCGCAAGCGGATTGGCAACAATCTGTTGAAGAGAGAATCCTAAACCTACAATAAATAATCCGGAGATCATTAAAGGGAAAGAATGCATATTGGCAGCAGGGTAGAACAGTAAGGTTCCCAATGCGGAAATCAAAAGTCCTACAATAAGGCCGTTTTTGTACCCGATTTTGTTAATCAAATCCTGTTTCAGACTCTTTGATACAATCATATAAATTAAAGAACCTACAGTATACGCTACATAAAAGCATATCTGCACCAGCATACTTTCAGTTTGAGATAGATTGAAGGCTTTTTGAAAAACTGGGATCAGAATATCATTACTGGCTGCTACAAATCCCCAAAAGAAGAATACAGTAACCAACGGAATGAATTGTGCCCAATTGGTTTGTTTAGAATAATTTGACATATTTATTATAGATTTCACAAACAAATATAACTATTTCCTTTCAACGGAATACCTGATTAAGGTTTTTTTTATTGTCTCATAAGCCTCTGCCTTTAAGTCTTTTGGCGAATCTGTAGGCTCCATGATTCCATTGAAATACACTTTTACTCTTCCAGGATAGCCTTTTGAGTTTTCAAACGGGAACATTTCCTTGAGTCCCACAAAGGTATAAACAGCTATAGGAGATTGATGTTTTGAAGACAGCATGAAGGCACCGTCCTTAAAATCATCGAGGATAACAGAAGTGTCGTCAGGTACACCACCTTCAGGAAAAATAGCAATACTGTTGCCTTCCTCCATCTTCTCTGCGCATCTGCGGTATACATCGGCTCGGCTTTTTGCACTGGCCCTGTCTACCATGACACAAATCCTTTTATATATGGTTCCGAAAATCGGAATCTTTACCAGTTCTTTTTTTCCTACAAAACAAATCGGATGATCCGGAAACAGGATGCAGACAAGCATAATATCCATAATGGACGTATGGTTGGAGATAAAGACATAAGGGATGTTCTTATCTTTTACCTGTTCCGAAAGGTTTGTCAGATCATATCTGAAGCCCATTCCGTAAAACATGCCGAAACACCATAGTCTGACAAGTTTATAGCCGTATTTATAATGCTTTTTATTAAAGGATAAAATATAAACCGGGATTCCAATAATGACTGTCAGAAAAAATGCCAACAGCAGCAGCCAGAATCTCCAGAGATAATTTAAAATTTTTGTCACAGCTTAACCGTTAAAAATTACTTTCTTCTTTATCGAATAATTCAGAATGGAAACCAGCAATATTGCTGCAATTTTGCTGATCATTTCCGGGCTCAAGGTATAAAAAAATAAATTGATATTATCCTTAAAAATGAAACTGTAGAATATTTGGAAAAAACCTAAGCTGAGTAATGTTGAAAAGAAAGAAACAACCATGAAATAAGCAAACTCTTTTCTCTTCGAATGCTTTCCCCTTTCAAATACAAACCAGATACTCAGGAAGTAGTTGGTAATAATCCCGCAGCTGGTAGAAAAAATATTACTTAAAGGATAATGTATCCCATAGAAGTTGGTTTCCTTTACAAAGAAGTGCGGAAGATAGGTGCTGAAAATCTTAAAGCTGCCTATTTCTATAATGGCACTCAGTCCTCCTGCAATGATGAAGAACAAAACCTGTTTCTGGCGTAAGAGTATTTCTTTCATGTAATGAGTATAAAACTAAAAATCTTTGTCCATACCGGATAGTGTACTGAAGTGATCTATATCCCAGCAGATAAACACCTTAGTGAATTCCTCTTCATAATAATGGTTTTAAAATACCAATAATTACATAGCTTCACAATATGGATATGCAAATTTATAACTATATGTTAAACACTGAAAAAAGTTGTTAAAATATTTTTTTTAATAAAAATTATTTCTAATTTTAATATTCAGAATGATGTAATAATGACCTGATAATAAATTCATTTTCAACTCCTTGTGTTGATGGTTTTTTCTATCTTGTAGTGCACGATTAAGCGCATATACTCCAACATTTTATGACCCAATTATTAATAATATTTGTATGAAAAGTCAAAACAAATACAGAAAATTCCAGCTTCAACAGAAAAATATTGAGGCTCTTGAGAAAGAAAATTCCCGCTTCAAAAGAGTGTATTCTGAATATGAAAATATGTCAAATGAATTGTGGAATCTTGAAAACTCCAACGGAGAACCAGTGCCTGATGATTTTATCAATGCAATGGTATTACAGACTTCCTATCTGGAAGATGAAATAGAAGACTGGCTCTTACAATTCAACGAAAAAAAAACACAAATCAAACATTCATGATTTTAGACAGCTTCCAGGTTGTTTTTAAACGCTAATTGAAGATAAATTCCTAATTTAGCACCCTTAAATTAAAATCTAAAATATGGTTGCTATTGTAGATAGTGGTTCTACTAAATCGGATTGGGTAATACTTGATGACTTTAAGAAGGTTTTTCTGAAAACAGAAACAATCGGTTTCAATCCGAATTTTATCAACAGAGAACTTATCGCTCCTGAGGTGCAGAAAAATAGCAATCTGATGTCCCTTAAAAATTCAATTACCAAGGTCTATTTTTATGGTTCCGGATGTGGTGTGAAAAAAAACTGCGAAACCATAGAGGAAGAGTTGAAGAAGGTTTTTGTAAAAGCAGAATTTATTGTGAAGGAAGATCTGATGGCTGCAGCCTATGCAGCATACAGCGGAAAACCTGCTATCGTGTGCATTCTTGGCACAGGATCAAATTCTTGTTATTTCGACGGGGAAAACGTAAAGATAGAATTACCTTCATTAGGATTTATTATTGGAGATGAAGGAAGTGGCAGTGCTATAGGAAAACAATTGCTGCGCAGATATTTCATGAAAAAACTGCCTTCAGACCTTCGGGCCGAATTTGAAGCCAACTATCTGCTTACCGTAGAGGATGCATTGCAAAATATGTATCATACGACAAGACCAAATGCTTATTTGGCAGACTTTACCAAATTTGTGATCGAAAGAAAAGATCATCCTTATTTCAGGGATATGGTTTTTGAAGAAATGAAAAACTTCTTTGAATACCAGGTAATCCCCTATGAAGAAGCTAAAGACGTTGAAATCAATTTTATAGGATCTATCGCTTATTATTATGAAAATATACTACGTTCTGTAGCTACAGAACTTAATTTAAATGTGGGACATGTTGTGCAGAAACCAATAGAAAGCTTAGTAGATTACCACATTAAATATATACTTTAACAAAAAACCAAATTTTATGTCAAGTAACAACAATCGTGACGAAAAGAACTTTAGCCAGGCAGCGCTAGATTATCATAAAGCAGAACCCAAAGGAAAAATTGAAGTAATCCCATCAAAGCCACACTCTTCTCAAAGAGATTTGTCATTGGCTTACTCTCCGGGAGTAGCTGTTCCTTGTATGGAAATTCATGATAAGCCGGAAACTGTGTATGATTATACAGGAAAAGGAAACCTGGTAGCAGTAATTTCTAACGGTACTGCCGTACTTGGACTGGGAGATATCGGTGCTGAAGCTTCAAAGCCGGTAATGGAGGGGAAAGGACTTTTATTCAAGATCTTTGCAGATATCAACGTTTTTGATATTGAGATCGATGAAAAAGATCCGGATAAATTTATTGAAATCGTAAAAGGTATCGCTCCTACTTTCGGAGGGATTAACCTGGAAGATATTAAAGCTCCTGAAGCTTTTTATATAGAACAAAGACTGAAAGAGGAGTTAAATATTCCTTTGATGCATGATGACCAGCACGGAACTGCAATTATCTCTGCAGCTGCATTGATCAACTCTTTGCAGATTGCGAATAAAGATATTGATAAAGTGAAAATGGTGGTGAATGGTGCAGGAGCTGCAGCTATTGCATGTACCAAGCTTTATATTTCATTAGGACTGAAAAAAGAAAACGTCCTGATGTGTGACAGTAAAGGGGTAATCAATCATAAGAGAGAGAACCTTACTCCGGAAAAATTAGATTTCATTGCTCAGACGGATATCGAAACATTAGAAGATGCTGTAAAAGGATCTGATGTTTTTGTGGGATTATCAAAAGGAAACGTAATGACTCCTGAAATGTTGTTGAGCATGAGTGAAAATCCTATTGTATTCGCTTTAGCTAACCCTGATCCGGAAATTGCTTATGACCTTGCCCTTGATACTCGTAAAGATGTAATCATGGCAACGGGAAGAAGTGATTATCCTAACCAGGTAAACAATGTACTGGGATTCCCTTACATTTTCCGTGGAGCATTAGATGTACAGGCTACAGGAATTAATGAAGACATGAAACTGGCTGCTGTACATGCCATTGCCGATCTTGCAAAAGAACCGGTGCCGGAAGCTGTAATTTTAGCATACAACGTTCAGAACTTACAGTTCGGAAGAGAATATTTCATTCCAAAACCTTTTGATAACAGACTGATCACAAAAGTATCAAGTGCTGTAGCAAAAGCGGCTATTGAAAGTGGTGTTGCAAGAAAAACCATTACGGATTTTGAAGAATATGAGCACCAGCTTTTAGACAGAATGGGAAGAGATGAGAGACTGGTAAGAATGATGCAGAGCCGTGCAAAATCCAATCCGAAAAGAATTACCCTTGGAAATGCTGAAGAATACAATGTATTGAAAGCTGCCCAGATTCTTTATGAAGAAGGAATTGCTTATCCAAGTCTTTTAGGAGATAAAAAATACATCAAGGAGCAGATGGAGCGTTACGGAATTACCCTGGATGTTCCGATCATTGATCCAAGTGATGACGATCAGAAAGAAAACAGAAAAAAATACAGAGAAACCCTTTGGAAACTTCGTCAGAGAAAAGGAATGAACGAATACAAAGCAAAGAGATATGTACGTCAGAGAGATTATTTCGGACCTCTTATGCTTAGACATGGAGATACTGATGGTCTTATCGTAGGATTCTCTAAGAATTATACTTCAGTTTTACGTCCTGTTTTGGAAGTTATTGAAAAAGATAAAGGAGTAGATAAAGTAGCGGCCATGATGATGATCCTGTCTGAAAAGAAACCTATTTTCTTCGCAGATACTTCCATCAACCAGAATCCTACTTCTGAAGATCTTGTGAACATTGCTAAAATGGCAGAATTTACAGTGAAATCTTTTGCTATCGAACCAAGGATTGCCATGCTTGGATTTGAAAACTTTGCTGCCATCTCTGAAACTTCTAAAAAAGTAGCAAAAGCAGTAAGTATTCTCCACGAGAAATTCCCTAAAATGGTTGTAGATGGTGAAATTCAACCGGATTTCGCTATGAATGCAGATCACCTGAGTGATTACCCATTCTCAAAATTAGGTACTACACCAGCGAACACCTTCATCTTCCCTAACCTTGAAAGTGCTAATCTTTCTTACAAAATTATAAGAGGGATGAAAGTAGCACAGGTTATCGGGCCAATCTTAATGGGATTAAAGCAGCCGGTACACGTACTTCAGATGCGTTCAAGCGTAGATGAGATTGTAAACCTTGCTACCATTGCTGTTCTTGATGCGCAAAGAAGAGAGAAAAAATAATACAGAATGGATGGTATTACCGAAAATAAGTAATCCATCTCTCTTATTTAAAAAATGACACTTTAAACCGTGTTCAGATAGTAAAAAGACTCCATATTTTGGAGTCTTTTGTTTTTATGTTAATTCCTTGAATTCTTATTTGAAATTTAAGTTAAAAATCATTCGTACATCAAATGAAAACATTAATTAGTTTAAATTGCTATATTTGGGAGTTTTAAAAATTAATAATGATATTTTCTTTACAAGGCACTGTTCAAGAACTTACGCCTACCTACGCTGTCATTAATGTACAAGGAGTTGGTTACTATGTGGGAATCAGTTTGATGACCTCACAAACGCTGGTTTTGAATCAGCAGACCTTTTTATTTATCCAGCAGATCATCCGTGAAGATGCCCATCTTCTCTTTGGATTTAACACACGTTCAGAAAAAGAAATGTTCAATCTGTTAATAAGCGTTAATGGAGTAGGAGCTGTTTCAGCACTTATTCTGTTGTCAACATTAAGCCTTGATGAGATTGCTTCTGCCATACTTTCCGGAAACAGTGCATTGATCCAAAAAGCAAAAGGAATCGGTGCAAAAACTGCTGAAAGAATTATCGTGGATCTTAAAGATAAAGTACAGAAATACAGTGATCCGAATGCGAACATTTCTGTAATGGCGGATAATAAAATTAAGGAAGAATCGTTATCTGCATTAGAAGTTTTAGGCATTCCTAAACGAACGAGCGAGAAGATTGCGGATAAAATTATAAAACAAAATCCAAGCATCTCGGTAGAAGAATTGGTTAAACAAATCTTAAAAAACATTTAACATTTGGTGGCGAATATTAAGCATCTTAACATATTTTTGTTCCTGTCGTTCCTGTGTATGTCTGTCAGTGCTTTTGCACAGGCACAGAAAGATACAGCGATCATAAGAAAACAATATGAAGTGGCAGACCCTACGAGGTACGAAGCCTATTACGACATAAAAACCGGGATGTACTATGTGTATCCCAAAATCGGAAATACCATTACAGGTCCTCCTACAGCCATGTCTCCGGAAGAGTATAAAGAATATATGCTTGCCAGCCAGACAAAAGCTTATTACAAGGAGAAATCTGATAAATATAACCTTCTTTTCAGAAAAGACAGATCCGATGCGAGAAAGCAGGGGCTAATCCCTTCATTGTTAATTAATAACAGGCTTTTTGAAACAATTTTCGGAGGTAACAAAATTGAAATCATTCCTTCAGGGTATGCATCCCTTGATTTTGCAGGACTTTACCAGAAAATAGATAACCCGATGATCCTGCCGCAAAACAGGACCAGTTTTACCTTTGATATCGATCAGCGAATTCAGCTTGGTTTATTGGGTAAAGTAGGGGAAAACCTTCAGTTAAAGGCCAATTATGATACCCAGAGTGGTTTTGCTTTTGAAAACAGAATGAATCTTGTTTGGCAGGCAAAAGGAAGCTGGAAAGATCTTCAAAGTAAAGGTCTTGGAAATGTAGATAAACCCAACGAAGGAGGAGAAGATAAAATCATCAAAAGAGTTGAGTTTGGTAACGTAAATATGCCGCTTTCAACCAGCCTTATCCGTGGTTCACAATCATTGTTTGGGGTGAAAACAGAGTTTCAGTTAGGAAAAACATTTGGAACGGTTGTCCTTTCCCAGCAACAGGGAGAGGCTCGTAATATTGTAGTTCAGGGTGGTGGTGTGATGAACAACTTTAAAGTCAATGCGATTGACTATGAAGAAAACCAGCACTTCTTTTTAGGGCACTATTTCCTGAACAAGTATGATGATGCCTTACTTAATTACCCACAGATCAACTCCACAATCAATATTACCAGAATGGAAGTCTGGGTACTAGATCAGGGGAACAGTAATCTCGCTTATCAAAAAAGTATTATCGGCATCAGAGACCTTGGAGAAGGACCTGGAGGAGTTACTCTGCCGGATAACTCGCTGAACGGATTGTATGATGAGGTATCAGCAGTAGCCGGAACAAGAGAAGCAGGGAAAAATTACAATGCTCTTTTTCAAGGGCATGTCTTCCCGGGAACACCTACTCCCTATAGTAACGGAGAAGAATTTCTTCTTGCTACAAAAGCGAGGAAACTGAATGCTAATGAATTTACCTACCAACCTCAGCTAGGATATATTTCATTAAATCAAAAGCTTAATGACCAGCAGCTTTTAGCCGTTTCCTACTCATATACGGTTAACGGAAGCAATAAAGTATACAAAGTAGGAGAGTTCTCTGAAGAAAGCCCGGTGTTGATCACCAAAGTATTGAGAGTAAACAATAAAGTGAACACTCAATCTCCGATGTGGGATCTGATGATGAAGAATGTTTATTCTATGGATGCAGGACAGGTATCTCCAGATGGTTTTATTCTTAATGTTTATTACAGAGATCCAAAAACAGGAGGTAAAGTAAACTATCTTCCAGACACTCCTGTAAAAGATCAGAACTTATTGAAGTTATTCAACTGGGACCGTCTTAATATGAACGGCGATATCCAGAACAATAAAGACGGAAGTAAAGGAGACGGTATTTTCGACTTTGTCAATGGGATTACCATCAGACCGGAAACAGGAAGAGTGATTTTTACCAAAGTACAGCCTTTCGGTAAATTTCTGGAAGCAAAATTAGGTACAAGTGATCCTCAATATGTATTTCAGGATCTTTATACCAAACAAAAACAACAAGCGTCCGCCAGTAACCTTTCACAGAGGTATACAATGGAAGGCCGTTATAAAGGTGTTCAGGGGCAGGGTATATCTTTAGGTGCAGTAAACGTTCCTCAGGGATCAGTAAAAGTGGCTGCAAATGGAGTACAGCTTACAGAAGGTGTAGACTATACCGTAGATTATATGCTTGGTACGGTTACAATCATTAATGAAAATGTAAAACAGTCCGGACAGGCCATCAATATTTCACTTGAAAACCAATTGACATTTAATACCCAAAGAAAAAGATTCTTAGGATTAAATTTAGAAAGAAGATTTAGTGAAAACTTTATCTTAGGAGGAACGGTGATCAATTACTCTGAGTCTCCACTAACCCAGAAAGTAAATTTCGGACAGGAAGCGGTAAACAATACCATGGCAGGAATCAACTTGATGTACAACAATCAGGCTCCTTACCTTACAAGATTGACCAACAAACTTCCAATGGTGAAAACCGAAGCTCCATCCAACTTAAACTTCAAGATGGAAGCTGCGTATTTGTTACCTGGATTGAATAAAGGCACAAATAATCAGTCTTACATTGATGATTTTGAACAAACAACTTCCAAAATATCATTAAAAGAACCGGCAGCATGGAGCCTTGCTTCAAAACCGGAAAAAAATACACTGCCGCCATTTAATACAGTACCAGGAGATGACGATATAACAAGTGGATATGGAAGAGGATTATTAACATGGTATAATATCGACCCTAGGTTCTGGGGCGTTGGAGGAAAAGCTCCGGCAGGAGTTACCCCACAGTCTGTATCCAACCATGCTTCCAGAAGAGTACAATATTCGGAGATTTATAATAACAGAGATTTCGTAGCAGGAGAACAAACCTTTACGAATACTTTCGATATTTCATATTTCCCTAAAGAAAAAGGACCATACAACGTAAACCCGTTAACAGAACAGGCACAAAGCAGATGGGCGGGGATCATGAGATCGATAAGTGTTCCCAACTTTGTTACTTCAAACATTGAATACGTTGAATTCTGGATGATGGACCCTTATGCAGATGGTAAAACACTGGGTACTGATCCAAAACTATTACTTCACTTAGGAAACGTTTCTGAAGATGTATTGAAGGATGGGAAAATGCAGTATGAAAATGGATTGCCAACTCCTGGTACACCATCTTCTACAACGAATTCAAACTGGGGAATACAGCCAAAACAACCACCAATTTTATATGCCTTCTCTACAGAAGGAGAGGACAGAAAAGTGCAGGATGCAGGATATGACGGTCTTACTTCTGATCAGGAAGCTATGAGATTCGGAAATACTTTTGTAAACCCGGTAACCAATATTGCTGACCCTGCAGTGGATGACTTTGTATTCTATCTTTCTGATAAATTTACAGGAAGCCAGGCAGCTTCTGTTGTAGAACGATACAAATATTTCAGAAATCCTGAAGGAAACTCAGAAGCCAACTCTCTGAATGTGGCTTCACAAACTCCGGATGCTGAAGATATCAATAAAGACTACAACCTTGATCAGACTGAAAACTATAATCAGTATGTGATCAAACTTGATAAGCAAAGTTTAGCGCTGGGAGGGAACAATATTGTAGATGTAAAAACAGTAAAAGCAACATTCCAGAACGGACAGTCTTCAGATGTTAAATGGTACCTGTTTAGAATTCCTGTAGCAAATTATGATAAAGCTGAAGGAACACACGAAGATGAAGTATTAAATAACGTAAGATTTGCAAGATTGATGCTTGCAGGATTTGATCAGACCTCTACTCTGAGATTCGGAACAATGGATCTTGTAAGATCAGACTGGAGAAAGTATACAGGTAAAATTGCAAGTTTAAATGTTACTAATCCAGAAGAAGGAACAGGAACTGTGACAGATCCTAATTTTGAAATAGGAAGTGTAAATATTGAAGAAAATGCATTGAATCAGCCTCCATATGTATTGCCTCCGGGAATTGACAGACAGGTATTGAGTGGAAATGCAGGAGCACAGAGACAGAATGAAGCTTCACTTTACATGAAAGTGAAAGATCTTAAAACTGAGGCAAGAGGAGTATTCAAAAATACAACGTTGGATATGAGAAGATACAAAAAGCTGAAGCTGTTTGTACACGCTCATGATCCATTGAACAGAGTAATTGGACTGGATGAGAATACCAAATTCTTTATCCGTTTTGGAAGCGATGCTACTGATAACTATTACGAGTATGAATCATCTTTAAGAATGACTCCTACAACAGCAACAGCTCCTATGGAGATCTGGCCAATAGAAAATGAAGTTGATTTTGATGTTCAGAACTTTGTAGATGCTAAAATCAGAAGAGACAAATCTGGTGTTGCTATTACGAATAGAACAGTTGATACAGGATATCAGGAACCGTATAAAAATATTTATATCAAAGGTAGACCGAGTTTAGGAAATGTTACCACCATTATGATTGGGGTAAGAAATGCAGATCCAAGAACAAACTCTACTATATCAAGAGTTCTTTGGGTAAACGAAATCCGTCTTTCTGAAATTGAAAATGATGGAGGGTATGCAGGAAATGCCAGCTTAAACTTTAATATGGGAGACTTGGCAACAGTTAATGCCAATGCCTCATATACCTCAGTTGGTTTCGGGAATATTGATTCAAAACCTGCGGAAAGAACCCAGTCTACTCAATCGGCATTTAGTATTAACACTGCCATTAATGTAGATAAATTCCTTCCTGAAAAAACCGGAGTAAAGATTCCTTTAAATTATTCTTACTCGCAGACTATTGAAGATCCAAAGTACAATCCTCTGGATACCGATGTAGAATTCAGTAAGGCACCCAACAAGGAGCAGTTGAAAAAAGTAGCGAGAACATATACTCAGCAGAGAAGTATCGGAGTTGTCAACATGCATAAAGAAAGAGTAAATCCAAATAAAAAGTCTAAGTTTTATGATATTGAAAACGTTTCAGTAACGGCTGTTTATAACGATGATTATTTCAGAGATATTTATACCAAGAGAAATTACAGACAGTATCTGAGAGGATATATTGATTATAACTACACGTTTAAACCGTGGGTATTGAAGCCTTTCAACAAGATGATCAGTGATACGGCAAAGTCTACAAAATATCTGAGATGGGTAAAGGAATTCAATATTAACCCAATTCCTACAAGAATATCTTTCAGAACTGAAATCGACAGAAATTATAATGAGCTTGAGTTCAGAAATGTAGAAGCTATCCTGAATGGTGACATGAACAATAATTTTGATGCTATCAGAAACAGAAACTTCTTCTTTGGATGGCAGTATGGATTAGGATTCAATTTCACAAAATCATTAAAACTGGAAATCAACTCTGCCACCAGAACGCTGAATGATAATCTGGATGTAAATTCGATGGATAGTAAGTCAATCTTCGGAAATGTATTCAGAGCCGGAAGACCGGTATTGTATAACCACAGAGCACAGTTAAACTATAAATTACCATTCCAGTATCTGCCTTATCTGGACTTTATTGATGCGGAAGTAGGATATGGATTTACCTATAACTGGGCGGCAAGATCTACGTCATTGCTTGGATTTGTAGATCCTGAGACTAATAGGCCTTCAAGCTTAGGATCAATAGGACAGAATACCAATGTGATTCAGGCAACAGCCTCTGCTGATCTTCCGAAGTTCTTTGGCCAGTTTAACTATTTCAAAAATATTAATGCCAAACTTCAGAAACGCAGACAGGAAATGGACTCTCTGAATAATGTGTATGCAAAGCAATGGGAGAAAAACAGATACAGATATAAGAAATATAAATTTAAGAATAAGCTTACTCCACTTCAAAGTGCAGCATTCTTACTGACTTCTTTCAAACAGTTAAACGTAAGTTATAACGAAACGAATGGAACAGTACTTCCGGGACTAATATCAGCTCCAAACTGGTATGGATCTGGACAGACACTGGGTGGACCAACTCTTGGATTCCTTTTAGGATCACAGGCTGACATCAGAAGAACAGTAATGGAAAACGGATGGGTGAGTGATTCTAAATATATGACAGATCCTTATGTAAGAATGTCGACCAAAGAATTGAGAGCAGACCTACAAGTGATGCCGATGAATGATTTAAGAGTTGACCTTAATGTGTTGCATACTTTTAACAGTAACTTCTCACATACAGGATTTAACTATATCAATGGTGGGGTTTCTGATCCTGACTTTACATTTGCCAGCGAATTGACTACCTATTCCAATACGACAATGCTTCTTAGTACATCATTTAAAGATGGGCAGGCAGTTTACCAGGCGATCAGAGAAAATGCGAGAGCTCTTTCTCAACAACTGGGAGATCCGGGAGCAGTATTGGATAACAACGGATTTGCTAAGCATTACAGCATTGGAAATGCCTATGTATTGATTCCTGCCTTTAGAGCAGCGATGGAAGGAAAATCAGTGACGCCTATGGGCAATCCTAAAAAATCAGGATTCCCGTTACCAAACTGGAGAATTACCTATTCCGGATTGAAAAATATCCCGATGATCAGCGGGCAGTTCACGAAGTTTGATATCTTACATGCCTATACCGCCACCTATACGGCAACAGGTATTCAGAGTAACGTAGATTATCACGGTAACCCGAACGGATATTATCAGACAGTAGATAATGCAGGTAATGTGGTCAAAGATGGAGGTGATAAAATTAACCCGTATACATTCGCCCAGGTGGGATATGTAGAATCTTTCTCACCGCTTATTGGAGTAGATGTTACCATGAGAAACAATATGCAGTTCGGAATACAGTACAACAGAACCAGAATGATGGTATTGGGGTTAGTTAACCAGACGCTTACCGAAGATGCCAATACAGAATATGTAGTAAGACTTGGGTATATTATCAGAAACTTCAGATTAGGAACAGCCAATATCAGAGGAAGAGGAACAAGAGGAAAAGGAAGTGACCTTAACATCAGAGGAGATATTTCATTAAGAGACAGTAAAACATCCATTATGAATATTCTGTTAAATGATGCACAGGTTACAGGAGGACAGAGATTGATGAATATCAAACTTTCCGCAGACTATAACGTTTCCGAAAACCTGAACCTGAGAGTATTCTACGAACAGATGACCTCAAAGTATAAGATCTCTACAGCATTCCCACTGTCTACAGTGAGAGCAGGTATTTCTGCCACATTTACATTCGGAGATTCCGGAGGTGGATTCTAAAAATAATACAAACATAAAAGTCCTTCAGGTTTGAAGGACTTTTTTTATATCCAATATTTGAAGCTACTATATTTTTGAATACATTTGTACAAAATAAAAATTAAAAAATGAACACACCATCAGAATTAAAGTACACGAAAGATCACGAATGGATCAAGATCGAAGGTAACATTGCTACAATTGGTATTACAGACTTCGCTCAGGGAGAACTTGGAGATATCGTTTACGTTGACGTAGATACTGTAGATGATGATCTTAATGGAGGAGATGTTTTCGGAAGTGTAGAAGCAGTAAAAACGGTTTCAGATCTATTCTTACCTATCGCTGGAAAGGTTATTGAGTTCAATTCAGAATTAGAAGCTCAGCCTGAACTGTTAAATACAGATCCTTATGGGGACGGATGGATCATCAAATTGGAAATTGCTGATGGGGCAGATCAGTCAGAGTTACTTTCTGCAGATGATTACAAAGCTATCATTGGATAAGATTTCAAAAATATTTAGTAAGATATTGCCCATTTATTGGGCATTTCTTACTTATATGCTTCTCAAACCCGGAGAAGAAAACCATGAATATTGGTTTATGTTCAGCGGTATAGACAAAGTATTACATCTCAGTATATTTGCTGCCTTGGGGTTCTCTTTTATTGCTGCATTCCCAAAAATAAAATTCTCATACTTTTTTCAGATCATTCTTATCTATGCATTCCTTACAGAAATCCTGCAGGAAGAAATGGGATTAGGGAGATCTATGGAAACATTGGATATCGTAGCAGATACTATTGGATGTCTGCTAGGATACTTTACCTATAAGTTATTAGTCAAACGTTTTTTCTGATTATTCCTTTGGAAGAGCTAATCGATTCATATTCCTATCCTTAACACAAAATTGATATTCTAACTCTCCAACCCTCAAACTCTGCAACTTATTCAGGAGCTATTTCCTGCTATCCATTCATACTCCTCACGCCAGCGGCTCTCTAGCGCTCCAACCCAGCAACTCTCCAACGCATGCTG
>NZ_JAZHQU010000012.1:0-137411 GCF_036543225.1 Chryseobacterium sp. CFS2 | reverse complement strand
CAGAAGTTAGAATCTAGATATTAGAAGTTAGTTTTTACTAATCTCTAAGTACTAATCTCTAACCTCTTATATACAACCTTTAGGGTGGTTTTAGCGGTGGGGCTCACCTGTTCCCATTCCGAACACAGAAGTTAAGCCCACCAGCGCCGATGGTACTGCTAACGCGGGAGAGTAGGCCGCCGCCAGTTTTTATTTTATTTTTAAAAATCCTTTATCTGATGATAAAGGATTTTTTTTTTGTTATATACTATCCCCATAGCTACCTGCTTACCCTGACAAATCCCAACCCAACATAAATAATCAATAATGAGTAATCAGCAATCAGCAATGAGTAATATCCACCGTATGCTATCATTACCCATTACCCATTACTCATCTCTACCCAACACTGTTGTCACTGCGTAGGAGTCTATACAATACATATTCTATTTTATCCCTTTTTTTCAGTTACCAGATACTAATTATGGCTAACCAAATTTTGAATTTTACTTAACCGTTTAAGTATCATAAGCTTTAGAAAGATTAGATTGCTTTTATTAATGTATTTAACATAAATAATTAATGATTGTATATTAATTTAATAATAATTACGTTTATTTGTTAAAATATCCAGAGATATTATTAAGTATATACCAAATCTAATTTTTATGAAAAAAACCATTTTTAAGGTTGGGCTGCTCCAATCCTTATTCTGTTTCTATGGATTGTATGCACAAAGTGATTCAACTAAAACGTCAAAGATTGACGAAGTAGTTGTGACAGCTTATGGTGTAAAAAAAGAAAAAAAAGCGCTTGGATATTCTTTCCAGGATGTAAAAGGCCAAACTCTTGTTGATGCCAAAGAAAATAACATGACCAATGCATTGGTAGGAAAGGTTGCCGGATTACAAGTAATTAAAGGAAGTTTTGGCCCCGGTTCTTCTTCTAAAATTAATCTGCGAGGTTTTAATTCTTTTACTGGGGATAATCAGCCTCTTATTGTCGTGGATGGAGTTCCGCTAAGTAATAGCCTGGGATCAAAGGTTAGACAGAATGGAAAAGACTTTAATAATGATTTCTGGAATCCGGATCTTGATATGGGAAATGGTTTAAGTGATATTAACCCGGATGATATTGAAAGTCTTTCTGTTTTAAAAGGTGGTGCTGCTTCTGCCCTTTACGGTTCCAGAGGTGGAAATGGTGTTATTTTGATTACAACAAAAACCGGTAAAAGAAAAGGTGGATTAGGAATTACCTATTCTACAAGCTTAGGTTTCGAAAATATTTTTATGAAACCTGATTTGCAACATAGTTTTGCACAAGGTAGTAATGGTTTATCCAATCCTGCTGGAGTTGACAATACTACTTCCTGGGGACCATCTTTTGAGGGATCCAATATGACGGTTTATGATAACTTAAAAAACTTTTTTAAGACAGGAACAAATTCACAGCATACACTGAGCTTTCAGGAGAACTTAGGCGAAGGGTCAAGCTTGTACACTTCTGCTAATTATTTAAATAGCAATAGCCAGATTCCTAATTCAAAATACGAAAGGTTCAATTTTATGGCTAAAATGAATTCTAATTTTGGAGCTAATAAAAGATGGACGAGTGAGGTGAAAGCCCAATATATGAGTATTAAAGGAACAAATAGACCTTCTGGTGGACAAGGTGATGGAAATTACTATCCGAAAATACTTTTAATGCCTCAAAATATTGATGTAAGAGACTATCGTGATGGGCAGATGCAAAATGAAGTTACTTCGCGCTGGATCACTTCAAATGGAATTAATCCTTATTGGACAGCCTATAATGCATTGAATGCTGATAAAAAAGATAGGTTTTTATTGAATGGTTATCTCAAATATCAATTTAATAATTGGCTGAGTGCAGACGTAAGGTTAGGAACAGATTTCTATTCTTTAAATACGGATGCAAGGGTTTGGACAGGATCTTCCCGTAATAATTCTTACTCGACCGGTCAGGAAAAGTTTTATGAGAATAATTATATCATAAGCCTTAATGCTAAAAAAGACAATATTATTGGCAAATGGGGCGGATCGCTTTCTGTGTATGGACAGATGATGGAAAGCAGGGATAAAGCTTTATATTTTACTACACAAAATCTTATTCTTGCCAACGTTTTCAGCACTTCTAATACAAGTGATCTTGCTTCTGTTACAACAACTGAAGTTGATATGTGGAAAAAAATTAATTCAGTATTTGCTGCTGCTGAGATTAATTATGACGGATATTGGTTTCTGAATGCTACCGCAAGAAATGACTGGTCCTCTACGTTGAATATTAATAACAGATCTTATTTTTATTCCTCTGTGAGTACCTCATTAGTTTTAACAGATATGCTGAAGAAATTAAATGGTACGAGTTCGAATGTTTTAACATTTGCTAAGCTTCGTGCAGCCTATGCCGTTGTAGGGAACTCTTTACCTCCTCAAAGCTTGTACAACACCTATATTGCTTCCACTGATCCAAACGGACATATTGTACTTGCAAGAAATAAAATACTTTTTAATTCAAATTTACATGCGGAAAAACTTAAAACTTTTGAAGTCGGTGCAGATATGAAGTTTTTTGACAGAGTGTCTCTGGATGTAAGTTATTTCAATAATAATGCAACTGATCAGCTTATAGCTATTCCGATAAATCCACTTTCAGGATATGAAAGAATGATGATTAATTCAGGTGGACTGCACAATAAAGGATTTGAATTCGTATTGAATACAGATATTTTTAAGAAGGAAAATTTTGCGTGGAATGTAAATGCTAATTTGTCAACTTTAAAAAGTAACATCGATAAAATTGACGGGAATATCTCAAAATATCCTTTAGCAGGTTTTGATAATGTTGCCTTCTTCGCTGAAGTGGGAAAACCTTATGGGGCAATTTATGGAACGAAATTTCTGAGAGTAGAAGATACCGGCAGCGCTCATTACGGAAAATTGATTGTGGATCAAAATGGATTGCCACAGGCTACTCCTGATCAATATTATCTTGGAGATCAGACTCCGAGGGCTTTGTTTGGTTTTACCAACAGCTTTGTATATAAAAATATCGGGCTTTCATTTTTAATTGACGGGAGAATCGGAGGAAAGTTTTTCTCTGCAACACAAGCGGCATTACAAGCGAATGGACTTGCTGCGGACACTGCACCTGGAGGAAAACGTGATAATATGATTTTGGATGCAGTAGTGCAGGGAAGCGGCGGTTATACAGCAAATACCAAAGAGATCACTCAACAGGATTATTGGGGAGCTGTAACAGCTGGAAATTTAGGAATTACGGAACAAAATATTTATGATGCTACCAATATTCGTTTAAGAAATATTCAGCTGACGTATAATTTCCCTAAAAGTATTTTCCAAAAATTGGCCCTGCAAAGTGCTAAAGTTGCTTTTACGGCCAATAATGTATGGATGATCTACAGTAAAGCAAAAGGGATTGATCCGGAATCTGTATTTGCCATTAATTCTAATGCTACAGGATTTGAAAACCTTGCTTTTCCTACTTCAAGATCTTATTTATTTACAATCACTTTAGGCTTTTAATTAAAAACTGACTCAATGAAAAAATATATCTTATCATTTTTTACCATCGGTTTAGTATGTGCTTCATGTAATGATTTTGAAGACATCAATAATAATCCGTTTGCTGTAGACTCTAATAAAGCAGAACCTGAATATTTATTAAACAACTCAATTCTCGGTGCCCAGCAAGATCCTAATATTGCAGAACGTGTTTTTGTTTTATATTGGAAAACAGCCTCCAGACAGCATTTAACAACAGGAATTGCGGGGGGAACCTACGATGATTCCTGGACTTCCGAATATTGGAAATACGCTTCAGATTGGCTCAATAATGCAAATGCGGCTATTCAATTAGCGAATGAAAAAAAATCACTCGGGCAAGGAAAACCTTATTACGACAATATTATTCAGGTTTCCAGAATTTGGAGAGCTTATTTAATGAGCGAATTTTCGGATAATTTCGGACCACAACCTATTCAGGCTTTTCAGGGAACGAATCCTACTTTTAATTCTGAAAAAGAAGTGTATTATTTTATTTTAGAAGAATTAAAAGATGCAGCCGCAAAAATGGACACCAACCAAGGAGTGCCATCAAATGCTAATGCCTATGATATGGTTTATGGATTTAATTGGGCTCAATGGGTAAAGTATGCCAACTCTATGAGGATGAGAATCGCCATGAGAATTGCTGAAGTAGATCCTTCAAAAGCAAAAACAGAATTTGAAGCAGCAGCTAATTCAAATAAGTTTATCGCTACAAGTGCAGATAATTTTAAAGTGGCTGAAAAACCAGGATGGGACGCCTTAACAGGGGTAATGTCAAGAGAATGGAACTCCCAAATCTTGTCAGGAACACTTAACAATTTATATGTTGGTTTAGGAGGAGTAAGTTCCACAGACCAATTACCTGCAGCTCAGCATACGGCGGTTAAAGCATCTGACTATATTGGAATAAAATATGATCAACAGTTTACAACAATGACCAACGATCCAAGTGCAGGATATTGGTTGGATGGTCTACCCAATAAAATCGATCCTAGAGCGTATAAAACGTTCTATATTCCAGGAGATCTTACAAGTCCGGTTTATTCATTATATCCTACTTATACCAATCAGGCAACTACCAATCATGGAGATCTTACGTTTGCAGATAATTCGACAATAACAGTAAACACAGTCAATACCTGGAATGCCTACACCATTGGAAATTGGGGAGTAAAAGGACAGAGAAACGGATTGAGAAATGTAGTTGGATGTATGCCGGCTTTGGGTAAGCAGTATCGCGAAAGTAAGAATTCAAGAATATTTTTTGCAAGCTGGGAGACGTATTTCCTTTTGGCGGAAGCCGCATTGAAAGGCTGGTCGGTTCCAATGAGTGATGAAGCTGCCTATAACAAGGGAATTCAGGAAAGTTTTGTTTATAATGAAGTTTCGCAATTCTATGGTCAATATATTACTTCAACAGATTATAACCGTGATGGAACTTCTGTTTCTTATGGTCATATTACAGAACCTGGAGTGAGCCATACAATGAAATATAAAGATCCTGTAACCGGGAACTTGGTTTCTGTAGACATCAAATATCCGGTGAATACCATTTATAAGAATGGATCTGTAAAGAATGATAAACTCACAAAGATTATTACCCAGAAATACATTGCCAATATGCCTTGGCTACCGTTAGAATCCTGGAGCGACCAGAGAAGACTTGGGTTACCATTTTTTGAAAATCCTGCAATAGAAACACCTTTGGTAAATCTTCCTAATCTGACTTCAGGGAATTATATGACGAATTCTATTCAGAATTTCCCTCAGAGATTAAGATATCCAAGTACTTTCAGAAATACGGATCAGCCTGGATACGATAAGGCTGTACAATTACTTGGTGGTGCTGATGCTGTACTCACTCCTCTTTGGTGGGCCAAACATTAATTAATTTTAAAATACCATAAAAAAACAATCCTTTTCTGATTTTGAAAAGGATTGTTTTTATAGATACATATGGATTGAATATTTCTTTACAGAAATTGTTGAATTCATTATGATGTAAGGATCTGGATGGCTTTGGCATATTTTTTAATTTGCTCCTATGGTAAAAACGACTTGTGTACTATATGCTGCAGCAGGAATCGTCACAGAAACTCCACCTATTTCCAATTGTACACTAATAGCAGAATAATTTACACTGTTGCTAACACCTAAAACACCACTAAAGGTAATTGTTGAAAGTGTTACGGCCGTGGCTTGTGGTATTTCAATATAACTAAGGCCACCGTTAATAGTTGCTGTACACAGTACACAAAGACCATTGATTGTTGCTGTTCCTCCACTCCTTTTTGCATAAAGTTTCAGAGAACTGTTCCAGGAAGTTGGAACATGCTGCATACTGATTTTAGCTCCGGAGCTGCCCAGTAAATTTAGAAAAGACCCTGGTAAAAAACCTGATAATGTTAACAGACTGGGATTGTCATAAGTTCCGGTATAGTTATTTCCAGCTTCTGTAATGGTAGGTACGCTGGCTGTCCAGCTGGTTCCGGCAATATTTATGGTTTGCCCTTCAAGAAAACTTCCCATTATTAAAGCAATAATGTATAGATATCTTTTTAAGAACTGTTCTTTGAGAAAGGGACTTTTGACTTTCATTTTCTAATTTTATTCTGTGATGGTATAAGTGATGACAATTGCTGTATTGGCCTGTGCCTGTAAATTGGCATACGTATTTGTGGCCAATGAAATAGTAAGGGCATGGCCGTTATTCGCTCCATTTCCTGTATATGCTCCTCCGATACCGCTAATTATAGTTGTGGGAGTTGTGGTGAGAATAACCTGTCCTGAAGATGTTCCCAGTGTTCCACCTCCAGCTCCGGAAGCTGCCGCTGCCTGAATCCTTATATTCACACCTGCAATAACTTTATTTACTGAAGCTGTAATTCTTCGGGTAAGCCCTCCGGAAGTAATGGCGGAAGTATAATTGACCCATTTTGATGTATTGGGAGTGGGAGCTCCCAGGGCATTTCCAGCTTCAGTAGGAGCTGTAAAATTTAACGTAATACTTCCTGTTGGCTCAATATCCATTAACGTTACCACGGGCAATGTTAAGCTGACAGTAGTACTCGCCGAGGTTTGGGAATAGATTGAACCGGATATCATAACCGATGCTATTAATACTATGGAACGGATCAGAATCATCTCTTCTTTTTTATTTCATTATATCCTACTTTCAAGGATTCCTGTTGGTATTTGATTTCTATCTGCTGCTTGACAACATTGATGTTTAATTTCTTTGTTTCTAAAGGTTTTAAAGTAAAAAGAAATTTATCTGTCGAAATTTTATAGCGCTTATCCAATCCATTGCGGTACACTTTAACGGTCCAGTCTCCCGGGCGGAGATAAGTAAAATCAAAATCTTCCCCGATATAACATATCTTCCGAAAAGTCTGATCATTATTGGTGGCTTCCACAATAATGCTTTCTCTTTTCTTCTTTCCTTTTAGTGTTTGTATCTGCGCTAAATCTATCTGATCTTTCTCTCCCGTATCCAGAAACTGAATATGTCCCTGAACATTGGCAGCTGTGGTTAATCCGAAATTGAAAGTATTATCCTTATTCACCAGGGAAAGGGCTGCAGGAAAAGTTTGGGTTGGAATATCATTAATTTCCGTAGTTGAACGGTCTATTTCAAGGAAGTAATTCCCCGGAATAACATTTTTAAATATATAATTTCCCTCTTTATCTGTAATGGACAGATAACTTCCCAGCATTAATCTAATGCCTTCCGTCTTTTTGATCCCTAAATTGCTGATATTTCCTGACAGCGAAATATATTCCGCAGTTTTGTGTACCGGAATATGAGGACGCCATGTATAACGCATGGAGAAAATGAAATCTTTATTCCCAATTTCTCCTCTTTGCAATGAATATCTTCCCGAAAGGTCAAGTTCATTTCCGGGAAATAACTGCTGATGAAAAAGAAGTTCAAACAGATTTCTGTCTTTAAAATATTCTTCAGGCATATAATTGTTCTGATAAAAGATGCTTAAGCTGGTCTTATCAGAAAACTGGCTGAAGATTCTTGCTCCGTAATAAAAATTTTTCTGATTTTGAAGCTGATACCTTGAGCTTATGGCATAACTTCCGAAGATGTTAAAGGTTGTTCTGAATTTTTGAAATGAAAGATTCGCAGAATAAAAACTTGAATTACCGTTAAATCCTGTCAGATAATTATCTGTTTTACCGAATTGCCCATCCAGATTTACCTGAAACATTCCTACCTGCTGATTAACACTCACCTTGAAGTAACGTTCATAATAATCAAACTGTTTAGGTTCTAAACGATCTTTATAGGTTTGATACCCATTCGTAAGAATGACGAAACCGGTAGGCAGATATTTGTACTGTACTCCATATTGCAAATATTTTCTGTAAGGTGCTGCCAGTAAAAGGGTATCTCTTTGGAAATTTTTGGCATCCTGCATATAATTGGCAAATACACTGATCTTTTTGGTGACATTATAGTAAATATTACCGTTGATGGTATTGGTATTGGTAAAATATCCGGCAAAATCAGGACTGGCTCTCATGTACATTAAGCTGGCGTTCAACTTTTTAAAAACAGCATCTGCCTGTAATAAATAAGCTGTCCCATCTGTTTTTTGTGTAGTGCTGTAGGCCAGCTCTCCGGAAATGTTTATATTTTTTGAAACCTTGAATTTTCCTTTAGCATAAGGAAGATGAGCATCAGAGTCTAGCCTGACATCTGTAAAACGGATTTCTCCCTGCCGCGGAGTTTTGTAAAGATATCCTACAGTAATTTCAGACTCTTTTCTGATTTTAAAGGCGGAATAGAAATTAAATTCATCTTTGATATCTCTGAAAAACCTTGGATGATTATAGAAGCCCCCAAAGCTCACTTTATTAAAATCATAACGGATCTCCGCTCCACGACCATACCTTGCAAACTCCGTAAGATAAGATGAAGAATACGATTTATCACCAAGATGAATATACAATTGATCCCGTTTATAGTTCACAAAATATTCTTCATATTGGGTGAATGTGTTGAGTTCTACAGGATTGTGGGTAACGGCTCTGAACTCAATCTGATTTTTGTTGTCTTTATCAAGTGTTCCTTTACCGTAGATTTCCCCCTGAAAACCATCGTTATACACTCCCATATTCTGCATTCCGATGAAAGATAAGGAGAGGGCAACAGGAAGTCTGTGATAAATATCTTTTTCAGAGGGTTTCGCTGATATCACCTGAGTACTTACATAGACATCCTGATTTTCTTTAGGGTTACCCTTCGAATATACAAAAAGGTTTAGATTCTGAAATTCATTCTGAGCGAGTTCAGGACTTGTTACTTTATGAATAGTGACAATCTTTGATTCATTGGGGGAAAGCACTAATGATGACTCATGATCAACGATTGCATTTTTGCTTTCCAATACAATGTTTTCGGTTATATTACCATTATTTTTGATAAGGAAAGAAGCCCGGATGGTTTCCCCGGCTCTTATGAATTCAGGAGTATTCAATGGGGTAACCAAAAGATTTCTGTTTCCGGAAACGATGATTTTTGAGTTTTTCGTAAACGATATTCCATTATTACGATCGGTAATATTCAATATGACAGAATAAGTACCCTGTCCGGTTTCTGTTCCCACACGTAAGGGAACCAGGTATACCGAGGTTTCATGAGGAGGAATCTGAAATTCTCCTTTTACTAAAATAGGATTGATAGACGGACTTGATGTACTAACTGAAATATCATATGTTTTGGTTTCAGCTGAAATATTTTCTAAAGTGAAGGGAATAGAAGTAGACATTCCCGGCATTAAACTATCTTTTTTACTGATCAATCGGTTGGATTGCTCTTGAGAAAAAATAAATACCGGGAATAATGTTATGATAATAAATAAAGTCCAAGTTCTAATCATTTTTTACTTCTAGTTCCACATTGAGTGCAAAAGCATTCTCCTCTTCATCGGTCGCTATGATCGCTGCTTTGTATTGAGCAGGGGGTAATTTGCTGATATCAATGTAAAATGTTTTGGAGGTGCCTGGGAGCAGCCCCATTGTTAAACTTGAATAAGTACCCACCTTTTCACCCGTTTTACGATTGTAAATTTCAATGGAAGCTGTAGGTTTACAGTAAAGATTACCGTTATTGGCTATTGCTACCTTTGCGGTTTGTTTTCCCTCCATTTTTTCCACCTTTACACTTTCAAACTTAAGGTCCGGTTTGGCCTTTTCTGTTTCAAAATCTGTAATAACCTGAATGGCATATCGTATAATAGAAGTGATACTCACTCCTGGTTTGTTGTCACTGGGCTTTATCTCTTCTACCGGTTCTACAATAATCACACTCCAATAGCTTCCGGGATCCATGGCCTGATTGGGAACTGTTATTTCATAGAATATTTCAGTCTTTTCTTTACCTTTAAGCGTAACAAGATTGGTATTGAGTTTTAGCCACTCGCCGTTACTGCGTGTATTGGTATGTAATGCTGTATAATTGGTCGTTCCGTCCGCATGGTAGGTATAATCCTGTAAAAATATTTTTACACTTTGAGGAGTACTGCCTGTGTTTTCAATGGCAACTTTTCCTTTATAAACCTTTCCGTTTTCTATTTTGTAAGAATGCGTAAGCCCGTTGAGAATCACAATACCGGCATGTAAAAAGCTGAACTGCAAAATCAGGGTGATCAAAAGAAGGATACGCTTTATCATGATATAAAGTTTGGAGTTAAATCATTAATAATACAAAGCCAGGAAGAAACTGAATAACAGTTTCTTCTTGTTTTTGAAACGCAGAATAGAATTTTAATTAAATTCTAATTATCTGATATTGTATAAGTAACGGTAGCAGCAACAGTAGCTGTAGCCTGTAAATCTGCGTAAGCGGCTACCCCTCCAGGACCACTTCCTGCAGCAAGTGCATAGGTAAGATTGTGACCGTTATTAGCTCCATTTCCTGTATAAGCACTTCCAATACCAGAAATAATAGTCTGGTCAGTACTAGTTAATGTAAGCAGACCTGCAGAAGTTCCTAATGTACCTGCTCCAGCTCCGGTGGCAGCTGCCGCCGTTACATTAAGATCAACTCCAGGAATGATAGCGTTCATTTTTACGCTTACGTTACGGGTAGGATCTGCCACAGATTTAATAGAAGAATAATTAAGCCACAAAGTAGTGTTCGCCGCAGATGGAAGAATGGGATTTCCTGCTTCCGTAGGAGCTGTAAATCCAAGAGTAATGTTTTTTGTAGCAGATGGCTCAATATCTACCAATGCAACTTCGGGAATAGAAATGGTAACCGTATGGTTATCTGTAGCGAGGTCTTGCGCGCTCAGATTCCCGGATAGAGCCAATGCAAATAAAGACGCTGCAATAGTTAAATTTAGTTTTTTCATGATGCAAGTAATTAGTTAAGTGAATATAACAAAATTCAGAATAATTTGAGAAAAATATATTATAATTTTTATATTAACAATTATTTATCGTATGTAATGCATTATACTTAAAATATATTTTAACACAATAAGTCAAAAAAAACCTGTACAAATTTGTACAGGTTTTTTATCAATATTAAAAGAAATTTTTATGCCCAATGCGGATCAGAAACGGAGACTTTTCCGGTCTCTATACGTCCAGCAAAGTGCCACAGATGCTCGTTTGATGTTATTTTCAAATCATACCACCCTTTAAATTTATCAAGATCAATAATTATTTTTTCTTCTGATTTTTGTACAGAAATTGTTTTTTTATTTTTTGTGTACAAATCTTCCAGATGAATGGAGAAATTTTTCTTTTTGTTATTTCTTATCGTCAGTTCCACTTGGTTTTTAGCGGTCATATTCTCTAAAATTATCTCCATTTCCGGTGAAATAATTCCCTGAAATTTCCTGAAAAAGCCATTGGGACCGAAGATTTCATAATCATAAGCTCCGGAATGTACAGCATGGGATAACTTTTGCATGGAATATAGGGCATATGAAAAATGATAATCCTTACTGTCGAATTGAGTCCTGTCATACACCAAAAGCGGAACACCATTCTCTTTTAAATTGGACATTTTTATCTGTTCACCTTCTAAATTGACATGGAAATGATATGGCAGTGGATGAGATGGTTTCAATCCTCTTTCCTGAATTTCAAGCAAATTGTTTTTAAGTTCATTTTCAGCATACCATTTCAGATGAGGAACCGGTTTATTTTTGGCGGCATTGATGGTTTTAGCATACTCTTTCTGATTCAGATAATCCATCTGTGGCGCTTTTACACTGGTAGAATTAAAAGCAGAGGTGAGATCACCGCATACCGCTCTTCTCCAGTCACTGATATTGTCAACATGCACATCCTTTTTGAATTTTTTCATGATAAATTTCTCCAGAAACTGCAGTACAGAAGTGTGATCCGATACTTCGGAATTTACAAACCCTCCTTTCGTCCATGGGGAAGCGATGATCATTGGAACCCTGTAACCCAATCCAACGGTTCCTTCAATTTTTTCATAATTTTTTAAAGAAGGATTGCTCATGTATTCCTGAGATTGATCCACATATTCCACGCCCTCTTTTCCGTTCATATCCACAGGCTGGCTTGGGTTCATAGGTGGAGCGAAAGGCAGAACATGATCAAAATATCCGTCATTTTCATCATAATTGATGATGAATATGGTTTTTTTCCAGGTTTCAGGATCTTTGGTCATAATATTCAAAACTTCAGAAATATACCATGCTCCGTACCAAGGTGATCCCGGATGGTCTGAAAAATGTTCAGGAGCTACCAGCCATGAAACCAGCGGAAGTTTTTTCTCTTCCACATCTTTACGGAACTGGAACAGGACATCACCCTCAGGAACAACCAGTCTTTCTCCATTTTCATCCTTTCCGATTTCCAGTTTCCAGTAATCAGGATCATTAGAGTTGTTGGTAAATGCTTTTTCGTGAAGGTTTTTTTCTTCTTTAGAAAGTTTGGAATAATTATCCGGATGATATTTTACCTGATCTTCCTGAACCTCAGCGAGCATAGTTTCCAGTCTTTCTTTCTGATTAGGATTTTTTTCAATTTCCTGTTTCAGATAGGCTATGATATTGGGGATATTCTGATAATATCCTTTTGAAAACTTAACATTGAATTTTGAAAACCACTCAATCGGGTTATCTGTAAAATTACTTAACCAGGCTTCCTGCTCGCCGGACATTCCTTTTGGAAGACTGATTTCATTCTGATAAATTCTCCACGAAACATTCTGCTCTTCCAAAATTTCAGGGAAACTCTTCCATTTTGCCTGTCTTGCTTTATCATAATCAATGTTTTCATTCACAACATTGGCTTTTACCTTTCCGTTTTGTTGTCCTCTCAACGTTCCGGACCAAAGAAATAATCTGTTGGGAGTTGTTCCGGTAAGTGAAGAGCAGAAATACTGATCGAATATGGTAAATGCATCCGCCAGCTGATAGTAAAAAGGAAGGTCTTCACGGTTATAATACCCTAATGTAAGCGGAATATTTTTATAATCTTTATTTCCTGATGCTTTAGCCTGAAGCCACTGATCGTATTTTCCTTTGTTCAGTGCTTTCTGCTGATCGGCCCATGAGTGAGGCAGTGAGCTCATCCATGTAGATTTTGTATTTCTTAAATCCAGTCGGGCAGGAGATGCATATTTTCCATCATCATTCTTTTGAAAAAATACGGAATGTCCATCCTGCTTTACAAATGCTCTTTTATCCAAAAATCCTCTAACTCCTTTGAGTGCCCCAAAAGCATGATCAAATGAACGGTTTTCCTGCATCAGGATTACGACATGTTCTGCATCGTAAAATGTAGACTGTGCAGCCGGATCAATAGCTAAAGCTTTTAAAATGGAAGGATGGAGAACACTTGAAGTTCCTAATCCTGCTAATAAAAGACTTGATTTTTCTAAAAATTCTCTTCTGTTCATGTTCAATCGTAATAAGAAAGAAACCGCAAGTTAATAGGATTTTCCTGCGGTTTCTTTGTTTTCTATAAAAATAATCAGTTTTTTACTGTAACCACCAAGGTTTGGAATTGATATTGTCATTTCCTCCGTACTGGGCTGCTAAAGCAGTTTTTAGATTAGTACTGTTATAGCTGTATTCAGATTGTGGATATCTGAACCTGAAAGGAGCCGCCACTCCTGCTTTTAAAGGATAGTTTGGATACCCCGTTCTCAGATAGTCATAATAAGAAGTCCATTGTGCCTGATGGAACATGGTCATGTATTTTTGAGTCATGATTTTTTCAAGCTGTGTCTGCAGAGCATCAGCATTATTGTAAACTACCAAAGGAGTCGCCAGATATTGGTTGATATCAAATCCTGAGAAATATTGTCCCGGATTTTTTACATACGTTTGATAAAAACTGAAACTTGCCTTAATTGCATTATCATAATGGGTTTTTGCAGATCCGGAAATCCAGCCTCTTGCCGTAGCTTCGGCCAGGATAAACTCAAGTTCTGAATAGCTTAATACAGACGCAGGTTCGTTGGTGGGATCTTTATAAAAACGGTCATTTACTTTAGAGATATTTTTTGCCGTGATCAGTGCTGCATTGTCAGAATATGGGGAAGTAGGATTTCCGCCGTTATATCCTGTATAATCTGTGATGGCTTTCCCGGCTTCTTTTGCTCCTGTAGTCTGTGCTGCAAAAGTAAATAAACGGGGATCATGCCTGTCTTTGAACATATTGATAAAGTAATCTGCCATATATAAACTGGAACCATATCCGCTGTTGTTAAACATAGTATATCGGCTGTCTGATGCATCGGCAAATTTAAGCTCACCATTATCAGCAATAGAAGTCATCAAAGACTGGCTCCCTGCAATAGAAGTAAATTCTGTAGCAATATTATAATTTCCTACTGTAGTTTTTTTCGAAAGTGTGATTAAAACTTTTAGACGGAATGAGTTGATCAGTTTTTTCCACTTTAAAGCATCACCGTTATATACAATGTCACCTTCAATTTTGTCGTTGGTATTAATAAGATCATTGGCTTCTTTTAATTCTGATAAAATTCCGGACATAATTGCTTCCTGTGTGTCATACTTAGGTTGTGTAATGCCTGATTCGCCCTTTGCCGCTTCAGAATAGGGAGCACTTCCCACTTTTAAACTGATATTGAAGAAGTGATAGGCCCTCAAAAATTTACCAATGGCAAGATAATTTTTATTTCCTCTTTTCTCTGCTTCCTGCATCATTTTTCCTGTATTCAGAAGTCCTTTGGTATAGACTTCAAAAGAAGCATCATTCCATTTCATATACTGGTAAGAATTTTCGCCATCAGTACCAATCATCATTCTTGAGGCATACATATTATCACCATTTACCTGGAATGTATATTTTTCAACGAAGGTCAGTAGATATTTAGGATCAATGCTGGCCTGGTCATTAGGGTTTTCATTGATTTTATCAAGGTTGGATTCACATGATGCCAATGTCAGAAGTCCTGCAGCAAAGATGCTCTTTATTAACCCTTTTGCTGTTTTACCTTTTATCCCTTTTACTATATTACTATTATTTTTCATTGTCTTGACGTACATTTTAGTTAAAACTTAAGATTAAATCCGATTCCGAACCATCGGCTGGACGGATCCTGAATATCATTGGTGATATCTTCTTTTCTTCCGCTTCTGATCTGGAAATCAGGATCGGAGTAAAGATTCTTTGATTTTTTCCACATCGCCAGGTTATACGCTGAAATATTAGCGGTGAAACCTTTTACCATTCCTTTTGGATTCAGTAATGAAGAGAAATCATATTCCAGAACTACAGATCTAAGCTTGATAAAGGTTCTGTCGAAAACGTTGGCAAACTCCTCACTTTCGTCCTGCGTTACTCTTGCCTGGTATGGATAATTCTGTGCCCAGTCCTGGAAACTTATCGCTTTTGTGTGTGGAGTATAAAGGCCGGTAGCCGGATTGTAATTAACTCCATCCGGTACAAAATAATAGGTTCCCGGATTAGCATACTCAAGATCTCTGTAGGCTACGGAATTTGGATGCTTTCCGCCCCACCACATTTTTTCTACTACCTGTGACCTCATCACGCCTCCAATGCTTCCGTCAATTCCTATATTTAAACTAAATTTCTTGTATTTGAATGTGTTGTTGAAGCCGAAAGTCCAGTCCGGATTAAAGTGTCCCAGGTTGCTTGGTGTATTGGCTCTTGTAGGCATTCCTGAATTGGCATCAAGGATAACTTTTCCGTCCGGAGACTTTTGCCAGGTATAATCATAATAACTGTCCATTCTTTCCCCTAACTTAATATTATTATAGTTCGGCATATTGTCATAAATGGAAGTCAGTTTTTGTTCGTAAGTACTCCAGTTGATCAGGGTTTTCCAGGTAAAATCGGCAGTTTTTACAGGAACCATACCCAGGGAAACTTCAAATCCTTTTGTGGTGTATTCGTTTCCGTTTACATATTGGGAGGTGAAACCTGATGACTCTGCCGCCGGGAACTGAAGAATATTATTATAGTCTAATGTTCTGAAATAAGTGGCGTCTAAGGTAATTCTATTATTCAGGAAACCTGCACTTAAACCTAATTCATAGGACTTTGTCTGTTCCGGTTTCAAAGAGTTTTCTATATTCAGAGTCGTTGGATAATAATACGTAGGATTTCCGTTGAAAGTGATTCCCTGATTATTCAGATAATAATTTCTGATGGAATAAGGCTGGAAGTCATACGCTACTTTTGCCCATGAAGCGGAAAGTTTCAACATGTTGATAGATTCCGGCAATTTTACCAGGTTTGAAATCACAGCACTGATGGAAGCCGAAGGGTAGAAGTAAGATCTGTTGGCTTTAGGAAGCGTGGAAGACCAGTCGTTACGTCCTGAAATATTGATGAAGAAAGCATTATACAACCCGATATCAATCGTTGAATAGGCACTGTAAATCAGTTTTTCCTTCAGATAAGTGTAATTTTTCAGCGCTCCGATTGAATTTTCAAAGGTGTATACTTCAGGAATTTTCAATCCATCTGTAGACCTTTCATTGTTATTGTTTTTATAATAAAAAGCTGAAGCTCCGGCATTGATTGTAAAATCAAAGTTTTCGGATATTTTTTTCTTATAAGTTGCCAGTACATCATAGTTGAGGTTCCATGTTTTATTATCTTTCAAAATATAACCTCCACTTCTTGGTGCACTGTAATTGAAATAGGAATAAGGACTCAATACTTCCGTTTTGCTGTGGTTTTCCACAAGAGATATTTTCCCTTTTACCGAAAGATCCTGTGTAGCTTTATATTCTAAACCTGTCTGTGCATTGATGATATTGGTTCTGTTCTGATTCTTATAATATTCCGCTCCGAACCATGGGTTATTGTACCATGCATAGTTCCAGTTGGCCTGTGCCCTTCCTTCTCTTCCGGGAATCCACATGTGGTTTTTCAGTGCATTTCCGTCTACGTCACCTCCCATCCATATCAAAATGGTGTACATGTGTCCGCTTGGGTTGTAATCGTAGTTGGGAATATTAGGGGTAAAAGCCTGGTTGAAATTGAATTTCGTATCAAAAATTAATTTATCTCCAAGATGATTTTCAGAGGAGAAATTAATCCCATACTTCTGAAGATAGGAATTCGGAACTCTGTCATCATAATTCATGAAATTTCCGGAGAATCTGTATACATCTTTGTTATTTCTATAGCTGATCGCAAAGTTGTTATTATTGATCACCGCAGGTTTTAAGAAAGTATTTAAGTTATCATGATATTTCCAGTCGATCGGAACTCTTTCATATCTTGATTTGTCGTCATACTGAGTTCCTGTCACAGCTCCGTACCATGGAACTACCTGTCCTGTTACTTTATCTCTGATTGGGCTGTTCCATTGGGCTATCTGTAAACCGGGAACAAATTTTGGTCCCCAGATCATATCTCCGTCATTAACTCCACCATCAGCTCCGTCCCAGAATTCATATTTTCCGTGAGAACCGTTACCATATTCAGTCTGGGTTTTTGGAAGATTCGTAAATCCTGCTGTAATCATGGTATTCTGAGAAAATTCTACGGAGAAGCCCTTCTTCTTAGCGGTTTTCGTTGTAATTAATACTGCACCGTAACGACCTCTCGAACCATACAGAGCCGAAGCAGTAGCTCCCTTCAGTACGTTAATATTTTCAATATTGTTAGGATCTAAATTCTGGAAAACTTCCTTTTCTACAATCACGCCGTCAATGACAAAAACCAGATTGGAGTTTCCTCTCAATGTAAACTGTGGTGCCTGCTGCATTCCCGTCGGATTGGAAACATTCAAACCAGCTACCTGTCCGGAGAATAGATTTCCAATACTTGGAGTGGTGATTGTTTCAAACTGTTTTGTTCCTACTTCCTGAGTGGAATACCCGATTTTTTCTTTCTTCTTGGCAATACCTAATGCGGTAATGACAACGCCTTCAATCTGCTTTTCGTTTGGCTTTTTTAAGACAACAGAATACTGTTTTTTTGAAGAAACCTCAACGGTATAAACAGAAAAATCAGGAGCAAAAAACTCAAGAATGTCTTTGGGGTTTGCAGAAATGGTGAAATTACCATTTTGATCTGTAGTAGCAGTCTTTCCTGTATTTTTATCAGTGATGTTTACACCGGAAACACTAGAGCCATTTTCTGATTTTACATTTCCGGAAATATTGATTTCCTGTGCAGAAAAATATAGAGGAAGTAAAAAAACGGCAAAAGTAGCTAGAGTCTTCTTCATTTTTTTTGAAGGCAAATTTAGGAGAGCACTGTTACCTATACTTTAATGATGTATTAAAATAAAAATACGATTTAATATTTTTTAACATAAAGAATTAATAGAAAAGTAAAATGGGAAATATCCTTTGTGTATGGATTTTTGCTTTATTATACTATATAAGGTAGGAAGCTGGGAGAGGGAAGCTGGAAGTCGCTATCGTGTTATAAATTTCTGAGCAGTCAATGTTAATCTTTACAATAAAAATAACAGGATAGTAAAACCGGGACATCAATAACTTCGATCTTCCAGCTTCCTTCTTCCTTTCTTTTTTAGAACCTGCTCAGAATTCCCCAGTGAATTTTGATATCATTAAATTTAAAAGGATTTCCAAATTCGTTACCATTAGACAGCTGGAAACTCATCAAACCGATAGGAATGAAGAAATTGAAACCGAGCCCGACACTGTAGAGCTTAGGTTTTACCTTTAGGGATTTGTTATTGAGCTGTCCATATTGTCCAAAGAAATCGAAGAATGCCTGATTGCCGATCAGATAGCGGTATTCCAGACTTCCGTAGTAGTAGAAGTCGGCAGCAAGAGAGTTTTCATTAAATCCCCGCATGGAATTCCAGCCTCCAAAACGGTATAATTCATTCGCAGAGAATTCTATTTTAGAATCCATCATTGCTCCTTCTCCCTTGATGTTCAGAAAGTGGTTTCCTGAAATGTGATAGTTATGTTCTCCAAAGAAATAAAACTGGTTTTGATTGGCTTTAATATTATCCTTAGAGTAGGTGGTGGTTAAAAAATCATATCCGGCATTGATCCTTGTCTTATAAAGGAAAAGATCAATATCGGTGGGCTCTGTCATTTCATACCATATCCCGATTCCCTTTTTGTTGTAGTCTTTTCCCTGAACGTATAGGGTATCAATAATTGTTGAGCTTTCCAGGGTTGCTCTTAAACCTATTTTGTTCCGGTTGTTGATATGATAATAAAAGGCTGGAAGGAATTTTACATTGGCAAAAGTAGAATCCTGACGATAGATGTTTACTTTTGTATCCATTCCGACATTCGATTTGAACAGGTACGGAATGTCCACCCGAAGATCAAAATTCTGTCCTTTATCCGGGTTTCTCTGCCAGTATAAATTGACGGTTTCAAAACCATTGAACATATTCCTGAAATTGACATTCATCGTTCCGTTTAAGGTAAATTTGGAAGTTTTGTCATTCCCAAATCCGATGACCCCGTCAAAAGTATTGGTTTTCTTCTTTTCCAAAAACAGGTAAATACTGGTAGAATCTTTCGTAAATAATGTTTGTGGCTGCCGTTCAAGCGTTAGAAAAGGATGGCTCTGAAAGGTTTTATTAATAGCTAAAAGGTTTTTGTCATCATAATTTTTACCTTTAAATTCCTTTTCAAGATTTTTGATGAACCTTTTAGGAACTTTTTCATATCCTTTAACGACAAATCCGTTGATCGATCTTTTATCATTTTTATTGATGTCAAGTTCTACAATAGGATAACCATTCTTCTGCCCTTTATATTTAGATTTGATTCTGCTGAAAGAATAACCTTCATCAATATAGGCTTTGTTGATACTTTTCTTGGTAGAATCTAAGTTCTTAGTAAAAAAATCCTTCTGAATTTTCAGTTTCTGAACAAGAGAATCCGTAAGATTGACATAGGTTTGATTAAAATTCTTCCCTTTGTCATAGAAAATTTCAGTGCTGTCACCCTTTATTTTTACGTCTTTCAGTTGGGTGAAGAAATAATTACTTTGGGCTAATGAATCCAGAAATTTGACTGCAGAGGTTGAATCTTTTACTTTTTTTCTGATTTTAGTTTCCGTATCAATCAGCCAATATTGTTTCTTCTGCGCTTGTGTAAAAACGCAGAACAGTACAAAAAATATTTTTAAAAACAGTTTCAATCCCAAATGTATCTATACCAGGCAAACGATAGAATTAAGTGTAATAAAACTTAAAGCAAAGCTTATCTTAGTGATTCTTTACAACTTAATTTTTCTTAATGGTTTAAAATTTTATATTATTAAATAACTTTCTATACAACTGAAACTAATCCAGTTTATTATACTTCTTCATTAAATTCTCATAAGTTCCCTGCGGAAGAATCCATTTCAACGGAACCCCTATTTTCTGCCCGAATTTACCAAAATAATAATGAGCTTTCCATTTATTTTTTGCTAAAAGCTTTTCAATATATTCTGCTACTTCCAATGGATCAGTTCCGTCATTCACATGAGAATTCATCAACGCATATAATTTGTCAAAAACATTTTTATAAGGCTGGGAGACCTGTGCTATCACTCTGTTGTCTGCAATATTGGTTTTAATATCTCCCAAATGCAGAGAGCATACCTCAATATTCCATGGATAAACTTCATATCTCATTGCTTCAGTTACTTTATCCAATGCTGATTTTGATGCTGAGTAAAATCCGCGGAAAGGCAGTCCCATTTCACTTCCGATACTGGAAACATTGATGATTTTTCCAAATTTGTGCTCACGCATTTTCGGAAGAACAGCACTCATCATCTGGACAGGTCCGGCAAGATTAAGGCTAAAAAGCTTCAGAATGTCTTCCTTCGTAGAGTCTTCTACTGCTCCTACCATACCCATTCCGGCATTATTAATTAAAACATCAATTCTTGTTTCTGTTTTTAAAACCTCAGCGATGGCATTCTGAACAGCTGTGTTATCAGTAACATCTGTAGGGATGGATCTGAAGTACTCACTTTCCGTATGCTTTCTGCTTAATCCGTATACTTGATGTCCTTTTTTACCAAAATATTCGGCCAATGCAAACCCGATTCCTGATGAGGTTCCTGTAATAATGATGGTCATTGAATTCGTATGATTTTTAATGTTTTAATTTCCCTTCTGATACTCACCAGACTGTTTTTAATGGTCTGGGTTCAAAAGTAAAATCTATTTTCAGCAAATGTAAAAAAAGAAAAATGAACTGAGTTATTTATTATTCCTGAAATAATTTTAATGATATCTTCTTCTATTCTCTCGGATTGATGATAAACTTAAAATAAAGTTAATCTCAATTCTCCATGCAATATCAGCAGAATGATTACTTTTAATTGCTTATGTGTTTGTAATTCAGTTGTTTAATTTTGTTTTGTGGTATACGGGATCTGAAAAAAGCTAAAATTTCTTAATAAAAACATAAGGAAACCTTAATGAGTGGTGGGAGCGTGCTGTTCTAATTTTGCACCTAATCAAAAAGGAGATCATGAATGTATTTAAAATCCCTGTGTCCGTAACTTATTTCACGGGAAGGGTATTACTTATTGGTGCAATATCAGCTTCACCGATGTTCCTCGCACAGAAAAAAGACAGCTTAAAAGAAAAATCCATCGATGAGATTGTGGTTGTTGGATACGGAACTCAGAAAAAAAGTAAAGTTTCCGGTGCCGTTTCGGAGGCTTCACTGGATAAGCTAACTTCCAGATCATTATCTGGAGTAGGAGAAGTTCTTCAGGGGAAAGCTCCCGGAGTAACTGTAGTGAACGAAGGTGGAGATCCTAACGGAGCGCCTAAGGTAAATATTCGTGGGCTGGGAGGAATCAATGGAGAAACTCCTCTTTATGTAGTAGATGGAGTAGTTTTCAACGGAACACCATCTATTAATCCAAATGATATTCAGGATATCTCTGTCCTTAAAGATGCTTCTGCAGCTATTTACGGAGCAAGATCTTCAGGAGGGGTTATTCTTATTACCACTAAGAGAGGGAAAAAAGGAAATCTTACGGTAGATTTTGATGTTAAATACGGGGTGAACGAAGCATGGAGACTGAAAGAATCTTTGAATGCAGCTGAATTCCAGGATGTAATGTACAAAGCCTATGAAAATGCAGGGAAACTGGGAAGCTTACCGATAGCTTTTAACCCTAATCAATATCCGGACGGAAGAATAACGAGAACAGACTGGATGAAAGAAATTTTCAGAACAGGAACGATTCAGGAATATAACGTTAATCTGAGTGGTGGAAGTGAAAAATCCAGATATTTTGTGGGAATGAACCACAGAAGCCTGGAAGGAATTTTATTGAATACGCAGGCAAAACGATACAACTTCAGAGTAAATTCTGAACATAAAGTAAAAGACTGGCTGACCATCGGAGAAAATATGTATTATAATTACTCAGACGGAAATACAGCCGATACCAAAAGTGGGTATACAGGTGCTTTAGTGGCTGCCATGTATTATCCACCGAATGTTCCGGTATATACTCCAAGCGGTGCTTTTTCCGGATTACCCATTGATGTGGCAGGAGGATATGGAGATATGATCAACCCGGTTGCTTATCTTCAAAGAATCAGTATCAGGAATCCTACCCATGAGATTTTAATTAATCCTTATGCAGAGATTACTTTAGCAAAAAATTTAAAATTCCGTTCCAATTTTTCACAGACTTTTAAATTGGGTACTGTAAAAAACTTTACCTACAGGGTACTGGAGGTTGGGAAAATTTTTGATACCAACAATCTGGAATATCAGTCTAATAATTCATCCACAGCACTTGCAGAACAGTTGCTGACTTACAAAATCACTGCAGGACAGCACAATTTTGATTTCCTTGGAGGTTTTACGTTTCAGAAAACAATTGATGATGGTTTTGTGGCAAAATCTTATGACTTCCGAAGTGAAGCTGAGGTTTTCCAGCATCTACAGAATGCTGCAGATACCAATAAAGATGTTTCGAGTTACAGATTCAAGCAATCTTTGGTTTCTTATCTGGCGAGAGTAAACTATGATTATGCAGGAAAGTATATCGTAAGTGTATTGGGAAGACGTGATGGTTCTTCACTCGTAGCGAAGCAAAACAGATTTGCTAATTACTATGCGGTTTCCGGTGCTTGGGTAGTTTCGAAAGAAAATTTCATGCAGGATATTTCTTGGCTTTCAAGTCTGAAATTGAGAGGAAGTTATGGTATTCTGGGTAACCTTGGAGGGATTTCTCCTCAGGCGGTAAATCCATTAATGACCAGAGATAATAATGTTATTTTCGGACAGGATCCTTCTCAGAATATTGCTTATTATGCTACCACGCGTCCCAATCCGGATCTTAAGTGGGGAAAATCTGAGCAGACCAACTTCGGAGTAGATGCTTCATTCCTTCATAACAGCCTCTCCTTACAGTTCGATTACTTCGTAAAGAATTCTAAAGATCAGATCTTCAATGTAAGCTTACCAAGTACGGCAACTTATAATAATCAGTATGTAAATGCAGGATTATTCCAGGATAAAGGGTATGAACTGGGGATTAATTATAACAAGGTAGTTTCTGGTGATTTTACTTTCTCAGTGGGAGCTACTGTGAGTCAACTAAAAAATACGGTGAAGCAATTAGCTAATGTAGATGAGATCTTTATCAATGATAATGGAGTAAGAGGCGTTTTGAAACCAACCCGTGTGAAAGTAGGTGATCCTCTCTATTCTTTCTATGGTTACAAGACGGGAGGAATTTTCCAGACCCAGGAAGAAATCAATAATTATAAAGATGCCAACGGTAATCTTATTCAGCCCAATGCAAAACCTGGAGATATTAAATTCCTGAAGAAAGAAGGTAACACAGGAGTGCTTAATAATAATGATTTTGTCAATCTGGGAAGTCCATATCCTAAGTTTTCTTATGGTTTCTCTTATAACATGACGTGGAAAAATTTTGATCTTAACTTATTCTTCCAGGGAGTATACGGAAATAAAATATTCAATGGAATGAAGTTCATTTCCTTGAATCCGGGTGGAACAGGGCAGAACTATAATATGGACAGAGATATTCTGAATGCATGGACTCCTCAGAATACCAATACTGATATTCCAAGACTGGTACACGGAGACCCGAGTGGTAATTATTCCAAAGTATCAGATTTCTATGTGGAAGACGGATCTTACTTAAGATTGAAGAACCTTACCATCGGTTATTCATTACCAAAAGAATTGTACAGCAGGCTGGATGTAAACAAAGTAAGAGTTTATGTGACTTCCAATAACCTGTTTACAATAACGAAATATACAGGGTTTGATCCTGAAGTAGGAATGAATTCTTATGGTGTAGATACCGGAAGATATCCTCAGGCACGTTCATTCATCTTTGGAGTGGAGATCGGATTATAATTTTTAACCAACAAAAAGTAAAGAAATGAAATTTTTCAATAAAATATTTTTAATCTCAGGAATATCCGTAATGCTTTTATCGTGTACAGGAGAGCTGGATGTTCAGCCTGAAGGAACTCCTACGGAAGCCAGTTTCTGGAAAACGGAAAATGACCTTATTACCGGAGCAAATGCGATGTATAAACCATTATTTGACGGTGAATTTTATGGAAGAGGTCTTTTCTGGTTTATCAATGCCAGCGATGATATGGTAACCGGGAGAGCGAAAAGTGAGGCGGATAATGCGAAGAACTTCAGCAGCAATTATATCGCAGCAGGTGACCTTGAAACCCAATGGAACAAAAGATTTAATGTAATCGGAGTGGCTAATCGTGTGATCCGTAACGTTGATAATATTCAAACTTCACAAGCTACCAAAAATAAATATCTTGGAGAGGCTTTGTTCATGAGCAGCAGAATGTATTTTGAACTGGCCTATTCTTACGGAAATGAAAAAGCGGGAATTCCTATTATTGACCGCTCAAAAGATCCGGACCCCAACCCAATTCCAAGAGCGGCAAACGTGATGGAAAATTACACCTACATTGTGAATGACCTGAAAAGAGCAGCAGAATTATTACCTACTCAGGCTGAACTTCCAGCAAAAGACTACGGAAGACCTCATAAAGCAGCTGCATGGGCGCTTTTGGCAAAAGTATATCTTTTTATGAAAGACTGGAAGAATGCAGAATTCTGGGCTAATGAAGTAATGACGAAAGGAAACAGAGCCTTATTGGGTAATTTCGCTGATGTTTTCAAAGCAGAAAATAACTACAGTTCAGAATACATCTGGTCTATTCCGGGAACTCCTAAGTTTACTTCCTGGGGAAGTATCCTTCCGGGGGTAATGCTTGAAAACAAAGGTTGGGGAGAATATAACGGATGGGGATATTTCCAACCGACTAAGGAACTTTTTGATGAATATGAAACCGGAGATCTTAGAAGAAGTGCTACCATCTTGAAAATAGGCGACAAGTTTACCTTCAACGGAAAAGAAAGAACATATGCTTCTTCTAATTCCCTTACCGGATATCAGTTTAATAAATATATGGATGCCTTCAAATATCAGTTAAACAGTGGCCATGTAAGTGCCAACGGAGATTATCCATGTACAGACCTTGCCGTTCCGATCATGCGTTATGCTGAGGTAATCCTTATCAAAGCGGAAGCAATGCTGATGCAGGGGAAATCTGCGGATCAGGAAATCAATATGATCAGAGTACGTGCAGGCTTAACTCCGAAAAACGGATGTACCATTGCTGATCTGAAACATGAAAGACGTTGTGAACTGGCAGGTGAATGGGCAGACAGACACAGAGACCTTGTACGTTGGGGAGATGCGCAGGCGGCGTATGCTAAACCTCTGCACGGGATCAATGGACAGGTAGTCTGGGCAGCAAGAAACTTTAATCCAGCTGTACATAATGTTTGGGCAGTTCCGCAGGCTGAAATCGTAAACAGTCATGGAATCATTAAACAAAATGAAGGCTGGTAAAATTTTAATCTTTTATATATAAGCCACTATATCATTGCAGATGCTTCTGTGATGATATAGTTTTTTTTCACAGGTACAGAGGTAGATCGCTCCATGGTCTATAAAAAATAATAAGGATATACGATGAAACTATCAAAAATATGGGCTGTATTAGCCCTGGCTGTTTTTTCTGAAAATCAGGCACAGAATTATTTACATTACAATGTAGGAAATGCGCATTCACATAATGACTATATGCAGGAAATCCCTTTTTGGCAGGCTTACTATGCTCAATTTGGATCTATCGAAGCTGATGTTTTTCTGGTAAATGGCAAACTTTGGGTAGCCCATACTGAAAAAGAACTTTCTGCAGACCGAACGCTGGAAAATCTTTATCTCGATCCTATTTCAAAACAGATTAAACTGAACAAAGGGAATATTTATCCTGATGCCAATAAAAAGCTTCAGTTGCTGATTGATATTAAGCAGGATTATAAAACATCATTGGCTGCTTTGATTACTACATTAAATAAATATCCTGAGATTACAGGAAATCCGGGAATTAAAATTGTAATTACCGGAGGAAGACCTCAACCGGCAGATTTTAACAACTATCCCAATTATCTTTACTTCGATGGAGATCTTGATAAAAGCTATTCTTCAGATCAACTGAAAAGAATCGGAATGTTCAGTGCAGATCTTCCGGGATTGGTAAAATGGAATGGAAAAGGAATTCCTAGAGATGAGGAAACGGCAAAGATTAAAACTGCTGTTGAAAAAGCACATTCCCAGCAAAAGCCAATGCGTTTTTACGGTGCTCCGGATTTTCCTAATTCATGGGTAAACCTTATGGATTTAGGGGTGGATTATATCAATACCGATCATATTCCGGATCTTAAAAAATTCATGAATACTATTCCAAAGAACTTTTATAAGAATACAAAGGAATACACTACTTATACTCCGACTTATCAATCAGACGGTGTTGAGCAAAAAGTAAAGAATGTGATCCTTCTTATTCCGGACGGAACTTCTTTGCCACAATATTACGCTGCCTTTACGGCCAACAAAGGGAAACTGAATGTTTTCAACATGAAATCCACAGGGCTGTCCAAAACCAATTCATCCAACGCTTATATTACGGATTCGGCGCCGGGATCTACGGCATTTGCAACAGGAGTAAAAACCAAAAATACATTTGTAGGAGTTGATAATATGGGAAAAGCACTTGCACAAATCCCTGATATTATTGCTGAGAAAGGAATGGTTTCCGGATTAATTTCTACAGGAGATGTTACAGATGCTACTCCTGCAGATTTTTATGCTCACTCGGATAACAGAAACAGTTCAGAACCTATTTTGAAAGATTTTGCGACTTCAAAAACAAAAATCCTGATCGGTGGTCCTACAAGCGGATTGTCTCAGGAAAATCTGCAGAAATTCAAAGAAGCAAAAATCGATTTGTATCAGGATCTGAAATCTGTAACTAAAATTAATAATCGTACCCTTATTATTGATCCTTTGGCTTCACAAAGAATAACCAACGGAAGAGGAAACTGGCTTGCCGATGCTTTTGATCTTACTTTAAATGATTTAAAGAATAATAAAAACGGATTCTTTATGATGGTGGAAGCTTCACAGACTGACGGAGGTGGTCATAGCAACAATATAGAACAGCTGGTTACAGAATTACTGGATTTTGATCATGTGGTTGGTAAGGCCATGAAATTTGCCGATGAAAATAAGGAAACCTTAGTAATTGTAGTGGGAGATCATGAAACAGGAGGATTGACGCTTTTGGACGGTAGTCTGAAAGAAGGCTGGGTATTTGGAAACTTCAGTACGAATGACCATACCTCTATTCCGTCAAGTGTTTTTGCTTACGGACCCAATTCCAAAGAATTCACAGGGTTGTTTGAAAATACTGAGATTTTCAATAAAATCATGGCAGCCTACGGAATACAGAAATAACTTTTGATTTTAATACTTTTACTTTTACAAAGAGAGACTGTTTCGTTTTCGAAGCAGTCTTTTTTTTGCGTGTTTAATTTAGAAATCCCACAGATTTCACAGATTAAGCAGATGTTTGTGGATAATCTGTGTTATCTGAGGGAAATAGAAGCAGAGAAAAATTCAAAAAGGCTGCCCCAAAAAGAGAGACAGCCTATGAATATATCTAACAAATAATAAATTAGAAATTGGTCTTAACAATCAATTCAGACAATTCAGCATTCACAAAATCAATTGGCATTACCCCAAATGATCCCTTAGTGTTCGTTTGAAAGAATGTTTTAAGCCTTGGATTGATATTGTTGGATACTGTAGGAATACTAGGGATTCCGAAGATTCCTGGTTTATAACCGCTGGTGAAATTCACGAAAAGTTTACCATTCGTATCATTTTTTGCTTCATTAAGAAGACTTGAAATTCCATTCCACTTATCATCATTGTTGGTTACTTTATAATAATCCTGAACTTTTAGCTGCACTCCGGAATTGTTGATGTCAAAAGTGGTATTGTCTGCCCATGGAGAAGCATTAATCCCTTTAGTTGTTCCCGCAGAGAATCTTCTTAATAATTTGATCTTTCCTCTTACAGAACCTAGTGTAGGAATGTTTGCTCCAAGATCCCATTTAGAAGGATTTTTCTGTACATAAGCATCAAAAGTCTGTTCAAAACTTCTGGTGGTATTGGAAGCATCATATTCTTCTTTTACAGACATAATGATTGTTTCAGATGGATGGCTGTTAAGGAAGGCATAACACGCATTCAATACATCATCAAAATTCAGGTTTTGGTAAATTGCTCCGTGATGAATGGCGAAAGAATTGTCAATATGTCTGCAACGGATATCCAGAAAACGGACTCCTGCATTAAGTTGTTCTGCAATGCTGAGGTCTTGGGTTTTAGCCGTACCTGATACAACAGGAGCATCTACACGTGCTCCGGAATCATGAGTTCCGGGAATGGAGATTTTTGAAATTGAAATATTGTCCTGAAGACCAGACATCCAGCTATTCATTTCGATAGGAGCTAAAGAAGTCCTGCCCGCTTTTGAGAAAGAAGCTAAATTGTTTTCATTAGAGTCTCTTTCCAGCATACTGTCATTTGAACAGGAAAAAAAGATGGATGCAGTAACAAGCCCAAGCGTAATGGCTGTGAAGCGCTTCATGTTTTGTTTGAACATAGTTTTTTTATTTTTTAAGGTAGCTTAAAAATAAGAATATATCAAAACATGAGGAGTTAATTTAACTTTAAGAGATGATTAAGTTGATTTAAAGTTTGGAAGCTCGGGGATGGATGATGGAAGAAGAGAAATCGTTAATAGTTAAATAGTAATGGATTTACAATAAAGCGGCTATGATAGATCAACCGTCCAGCAGTAACCTCCAGCACCCAGCTTCATGCTTCCATCCTAAAATACAAAATCCTCCTTTGACCCGGGAATTTTGAATTTGTGGTCTCCGATAAAGAAATCATTCATTTTAATAAGAGTCGGGAATTTATGAGAAAACTCTTTGTGTGAATTTTCAGGTACTTTGGTATCGTCATCACAGGATGAATATTCTCTGTCAACAATCACTTGGCCTGTAGAAAAATTGATTTCATTCGTAAAACTGAAATCACAGGTGTCTTCAAAATGATCATGAGATCCTATCAGATAAAAATCTCCGTTTTGAAACCGGAAAGTATGTTTGTATTTCTGGGTATGCCTTGAATTGGTAAAAAACAGCTGTTCAATAATAAGACAGTTATTTTTTATATTGATTGTAAGAGTATTGTCAGAAGGATAAAATCCAAATCCGCTTGAAAAAAGGATGACAGAATTTTCTTTCCATACCTTTAGCCCGTTGTTTCCCTTTTTCAGAATATAGAAAACCCTTCTATAGTCATTTGTACCTTCCGCGTTTTGCGTGTCTGATGCTTTTATATTTGTATTAAATATCAGGACTGTTTCCTCTTTTCCATCTTTGTCAAGATCACCTTTGGTTTCAGTAATCTTTGTATATCCTTTCGGAACTAAAAAATCTTTCAGATTCTGAGCATATAAGCTTGTCGCAGATAAAACAACCAAAAAGGAAAAGAAATGTTTCATCATTATTATATTTAATCTGTTTAAACTTTTGTTTTTGAAACATTAAGATTGTAGTAAGGCGTTAAGAGTATTAAGATAAGCTTAAAATCAGAATGATTCATCTTAACTATACTTTATTTCTTAAATCCTTCTTAATGGTTTTAATATAAAGTGAATTTTTTTTCATTTGTCTAAACAACTTCATTGTGAAAATGTGGTAACCCGAAATTAAAATAATTTTCAAATTACCACACTTTACAGTATTAAATTAATGAGTCAGGATACTTTCAAGGTCTTCCCAAAACACCGGATAAGATTTTTCTACAACATCTTCATCCTCTATATTGAGTTCTTTAATCAGGCAGAACGGCGCAAAACTCATTGCCATTCTGTGATCCTGATAAGTCTTAATGGAAATATTGTCTTGTGGCTCTCCGAAACTGATTGATTTAATCGTTAAATCTGTAATTTCTGTTTCAGTACCCAGTTTTTTAAGCTCATTATATAAAGCAAGAAGTCTGTCTGTTTCCTTTACTCTTAATGTTCCCAATCCGGAAATGTCAAAAGGAATTTTTAAAGCTGCTGCTGTTACACAAAGAGTTTGTGCAATATCCGGACAGTTATTCATATCCAGGATAATTTTTTCCGGGAAAGCAAAATCAGGCTGAGGTTCCAGCGTGAGTTGATGTTGATCTTCAGAGAATGTAGTTTTGATTCCGAAGAACTTTTCATAGATATTGGCAATGGCTGAATCTCCCTGTGTTGACGCCTTGTAAAAACTTTTCAGGTGAATCGTTTTTCTTCCCAGTGCACAGATCGAATAGAAATAAGAAGCCGAGCTCCAGTCACTTTCCACTTCATAATGCACTGCAGCAGAATCATTAGGAGTGAAAGGCTCTACTTTAATTGTGTTCCCTTCAAAACTGCTTTGGATACCAAATTTTGTAAGAATGTCAAGAGTCATTTCAATATAAGACCTTGAAGTAACATCTCCTACGAGATTAATCATCAGTCCGTTTTCCAGTTTTCCGGCAACAAGAAGCAGGGAGGTGATAAACTGGCTTGAAATATTGGCAGGAACATTTACTGAAGTCTGGGTAATCTTTCTTCCTTTAATTTTTAAAGGCGGAAATCCTTCATTCTCCATGTATTCAATTTCTACTCCAAGATCCCTCAAAGCACTTACAAGATTCTTGATGGGTCTTTCTTTCATTCTGCCTGAGCCGGTAAGTATTGTTGTTTTACCTTCCTGAATAGAATAATAAGAAGTGAGGAAACGCATTGCCGTTCCCGCATGATGGATGTCTACCACTTCCGTATCCTCAGATAATGCTTTTTTCAACAATTGCGTATCCTGAGAATTGGATAGATTTCCAATTTTTATATTGCTAAACAGGCTTTCCAGAATCAATAAACGATTCGAAATACTTTTCGAACCGCTGATCTGTACCGTTTTATTTTCCAATAATTTTGATTTTTCTAGCTTCTTCATTATGATCTACATGATATTTAAAAAATGATGAGTTACAAATCCATGGGTAATTCATAACTCATCATTGATAATTATTTCAATTTTTCGTTATTCTGATGCCGGTCTTTATCCCGGTCAGTTTTGATTTTCATTTTTCTGTCGAAAGCATCCTGCAGATTAACTCCGGTTTGATTGGCCAGACACAGCGTTACAAAAAGTACATCTGCCAGTTCTTCACCGAGATCTTTATTTTTATCGCTTTCCTTTTCGCTTTGTTCACCATATCTTCTGGCAATAATTCGGGCTACTTCACCTACCTCTTCTGTCAGCATCGCCATATTGGTCAGCTCATTAAAATATCTTACCCCAATGGTTTTGATCCATTCATCTACCTGCTGTTGCAACTGCGTAATTTCCATTATTGATAAGCTCCTAAAGTGGGATTAGTGGTTCTGGATACACCTACAATATCAGTAGGTACGGTTGCAGCTACAGCTGTATTTCCTTTTCCAATAGCTGGAGAACCGGTTTTTACTCTTAGATTCATTTTAGCCATAAAATAATTGACAAACTGAGGCTCAGCATTCTTTACCGTTTGAATTACATTGGGATTGTTATCAAACGTGAAACCGGCTCCGGTGGCACTGGTATATTTGATTAATGAATTCTGAAGTAAGAATTCAAATTGCTGTCCGGGAGTTTGTTCAAAATGTACAGCATCATCCCTGTCAGAATATACAATACTGTTTTTTATATCAAGCAGCTGCAAAGCTCCCTGTTGGGTCTGTCCGGCATCATTTTTCCATTCATTGGCAGCAAAAATTCCCGCTCTGTCAAAAGAACTCATCGTTTTAGAATAATTGGCAATCGTAGCATGGGTATAGCTATGCTTTCCTCCAAGGAAGATTCCTATACAGGATAAACCACAATTGTTCATCACCAGATTGTTGGCATTCACGGTAGAACCCACTGCATAAATTCCATATTCAAAGAAAGTATGAATAAATGAATTGGTAATTGTAGCATTGGTTTGCTTCATATCAAGTCCTCTTGTACCTCCGAAAAGCCTGGCATGGTTCATCTTAAGGATAGAATTGGCTTCCATTTTAATAGAATTCCAGTTTTTAGGAATCGTATCATAATAAGGATCGTTTCTGTCACCACGAAGAATAACCTGATCGGTCTGAGTTCCGTTGATATTTAAAACCGCTCCGGAAGAAATTTTCATTCCGCTGTTTTTATGGAAATATACTTTAGTTCCGGCATTTATATCAAGAGTTATATTAGGATTAACCGTAAGATTTCCGTAGATGATCTTTGCTTTATTATTATTCCACGTGGTAGAATTGGTAATCACATTAGGATTGCCGGGTGTCTGGATAAAAAATTCAGCATCCTGAACTACAGAGAATAATGTTACGTGCTGCTGCCCGCCAGGACTTGTGAAAAGAACTTTGTCTTCTGCAATAGCTTCAGGTCCGGTAGCTTCAGGGGCAATTTCAACAAAAATGTAGAGACTGTCCTTTTTTCTCAAAGGCACATTTTTAAAATCATATCCCGGTTTTCCATCCACATTGATTCTATATAATGATGCAGCTCCTTTTTCAAGATTTACTCTTGGGATCAGGATATCTTTATCTTCATTATTATATACTTTTACAACATAGGTTTCTGAACGTACCTGATGATATACTGTGTCACAGAATACCGTGTCTCTTGAAAAACGAAGTTCCTGTGTTGGGCTGTCAAACGTAATGTCATCCTTATTACATGATACAGCTACAAGTAACATCCAGAAGGAAAAAGCCAGTAATAATTTGAATTTCATTGAAATTAAAGTTTAAGTAAGTTCCAAATTTAACGAAAATACTTTGAATTTCTTATCAATAAAAAAATATTGAATTCAGTATTTGGAATTTAGAAAAAATGTTGTATTTTTGCAACCTAAAATTTAGCAGAGAAATATCCATTACTATTTCGAAAGCAAACTTAATTTTTTTAAAAATAGTATTATGAAAAACGGAATCCACCCAGAAAATTATAGACTTGTTGTTTTCAAAGATATGAGTAACGACGAGGTGTTTCTTTGCAAGTCTACTGCAGAAACAAAAGACACTATCGAGTACGAAGGACAAGAATACCCATTAATCAAAATGGAAATCTCTTCAACTTCTCACCCTTTCTACACTGGTAAAGTAAAACTAGTTGACACTGCAGGTAGAGTTGATAAGTTCATGAACAAATACAAAAAATTCGCTAAGTAATTTTTGTACAATTAAAATATTAAAGTCTTCCAATTTTTGGGAGACTTTTTTTATTGTAAATTTGTTAACCTTGAATTTTAAACCTTAAACTTAAAACTGAATGATGCAATTAGTATTTTCAGACGCACAATATTGGGAAGACTTTCTTCCGCTTACTTTTACACGTCCGGTTGCGACAATGCGATGCGGAATCCTTACATTTTCTGAAAGATGGCAGAAAATCCTCGAAAATACTGAAGTAAGCTACTTCACAGAAATGTATCTTCAGGATAAATTTAAAAGTCCTGAGGAAAAAGAAAGTCTCTTTTTGGTTCCGAATTTCCTTCCAACAGAAACTGTAATTCAACAGATAAAGGATCTTAAGCTAGGGGAAGCTTTAGTGTATGAGGACGAATTAATCGCTGCAAAAATCAATATGAAAGGCTTTTCCCTGAATCAGATTGAAAAAATGACGGATATTAAGGAAGATCTTATTTTCTTTAAAAGACCAAAAGATTTATTTACCTATAATCATCACGCGATTGATTTCGATTTTGATTTGCTTACTAAAGGAAGAACTTCACAGGAATTGTCTTCAACCAATGGTTTCCTGGGTGATAAAAAAGACCTGTTTATTGAAGAAGGTGCGGAAATAGAATTCTCAACCCTGAATACAAAAACCGGAAAAATTTATATCGGGAAAAATGCAGAAGTAATGGAAGGTTGCCACCTGCGCGGGCCTATCACGCTTGGAGAAGATTCTAAGTTCAATCTGGGTGCTAAAATTTATGGTGCTACCACTATTGGTCCTCACTGTAAAGTAGGAGGAGAAGTGAACAACATCATCATCTTTGGATATACGAGTAAAGGACATGAAGGTTTCATCGGAAATTCCGTCATAGGAGAGTGGTGTAATTTTGGTGCTGATACCAATTCTTCCAATCTTAAAAATAACTACAGCCACGTAAAGCTATGGAATTACCGAACAAAAGCATTTGAAGATACAGGTTTGCAGTTTGCAGGGCTGATTATGGGAGATCATTCCAAAACAGCTATCAATACCCAATTAAATACAGGAACAGTGATTGGGGTAGCTTCCAATATATTCAAACCTGGTTTTCCGCCCAACCTTGTGGAAAATTTTTCATGGGGCGGATTGAAAGATGATGAAAGATTCAGGCTGGATAAAGTATATGAAGTGGCAGAGAGAGCCATGGCAAGGAGAAAAGTTCCTTTAACAGAGGAGGATAAAGCAATTCTGAAACATATTTTTGATACGTATTAATTCGATAATAATAAAAAACTTCAATCTTTTTTGAAGTTTTTTTATTTTTGATGTAATAGATCTGTAACGGCAATTGTCTTACCTATAAGAAACAAAACTCATGACCCAAGAAACTTTCAAGAATACGGTGTTTATTCTCAAAGACGAGATGTATCGTTTTGCGAAGCGGTTTGTCATGAGCAGTGATGAAGCAGAAGATGTAGTACAGGATCTCATGATGAAGTTTTGGCAGAAGAGGGATGAGCTTGGGCAATTCGGGAATTTTAAATCCTATGCGCTGAAATCTGTCCGGAATGAATGCCTGAACCGCCTGAAGCATCATGATGTAAAGATCGGTTTTGCGGATATGCAGCTTCATCGATCGGAGCTTTACAGTATGGAAGTTGATAACCTTAAGGAACATATTGTAGGATTTATCAATCAGCTCCCCGAAAAACAAAAGTTGGTCATCCACTTGAAAGATGTAGAAGAATATGATGTTTCCGAAATTTCTGAAATGCTGGAAATGGAGGAAAATGCAGTAAGGGTAAACCTGATGCGTGCGAGACAAAAAGTAAAAGAACAAATCTCACAACTGATGAGCTATGAACAAAGATCAATTACAAGATAAATACAACGAAGTCTTCCGGGATATTAAGGAAGAAAAAATGGACTGGAGTTTTGAAGACTTTCTTCAGACTGCAGAAGGTGCGGAACCTGAACAGAATACTGCGCCTGTTATTCCGTTGGAAGAAAAGAAAAAGCCCTCCTTTCCTAAATGGTTCTGGATGGCCGCCAGTGTAATGCTGATTTTCGGGGCTGGATTTTTCCTGAATCGGTATAATACCGATGTTCAGGACAGAGAAAAACTGGTAAAAGATGAAATCTTAAAGCAAAAGTCCGGGTTTATTGAAGAAAACAGTGATCATCAGGAACAGGTAGCCGTTAATCATACCGACTCTATTTCCGGTGTGAAAAAAGATTCTGTTTTTCAGGATAATCAGGTAGCAGAAAAAGATGTACTGGATGAGATTCTGCCAAAAAGAGGACGACTTAAAAAAGAAAGAAGACCTAAATATGTAGACAACTCTTCCTACCAGAACAACAGAAATATAAATGATTCTGCTGCAACCTATAATGACTCCTATGTCATTGTGAACGGAAAAAGAATCACCAGTGAAAAAGAAGCGATTGATGTTGCCAAATACTCCTTTATGAAATTAGGAAGTGAGTTTAAAAAAACAGTAGCGTCTTCTCAAAAAAATGAAAATCTTGACAGCGAATATTAAAAATCAGATCAATCCCATGAAAAAAATATTTTTTATAATAGCCATTATGCTAACCAGTTTTGCAAACTATTCTGCACAGACTGAGAAATTGGACAAGCTTTTTCAGGATTTTGAAAAAAATGGAAGAGTAACATCAATCAACATTAAGAAGCCAATGTTCAAACTATTGAATACCATTGATGTTGATGATGCCTATATAGGAAAAATAAAACCTATATTGAATGAAGTAGATGGGCTTAAAATTTTGATAATCCCTAAAATTACCTTTCCGGATCGTTTAAAAGATGAGAATCTTGCCAATATAAAAATGAACGAAGATAAAACGGCAAGAGTAAACAATGCATTGAAATCTTTAAACTTTAATGAGCTGATGTCAATGAGCAGTGATGGCACTTCCATGAAATTCCTTGCTGAAGAAGAAAAAGATAATTATTTGGAAAATCTGGTTTTCAATGTTGATTCCAAAGAAGAAAATATCATTTTTATTCTTAACGGAAAAATGAAACTATCAGATGTTAATAAGATCATTAATTCCGGTGAAACAACAACTTCTTCCGTTACAACTTCTGTAAGAAACAGCCTTACTTCAGACAATACATCTTCTTATCTGAATGGGGACAACAGAAATGTAGGAGAATTCTCAAAAATTGATGCCAGTGTAGGCGTAAACGTTACCTTCAAACAGGAAAATACAAGAAGCGTAAAAGTAATTGCTGATGCAGATAAACTTCAATACGTGATCACGAAAGTGGAAGGCGGGGTGCTGAAAATATATGTTGACAATAAAGGGGTAAGAAACCTGAGATTTAAAAATCTGAATGTCAATGTCTCTGCTCCTAATCTTCATAGCATAAAAACTTCATCAGGAAGTGTCTTCACAGCTGTGAATCCTGTTAATGAGAATAGTATGGAGATCGATGCGGAATCTGGTTCTATTATTAAAGGTGCTTTCAATATAAAACAAGCTGCCGCTGTTACAGTGAGCTCTGGTGCTGTTTTGAATGCTGAACTTAACACAGAAAAACTAGCATTGGATACTTCAAGCGGAGCAAGCGTGAGCTTATCAGGAGAAGCTGTTTCCGCAGTAATTGATATAAGCAGTGGAGCGTCTTGTAAGGCTGATGATCTTAAAATTGCAACTGCGGTGGCAGAATCTACTTCAGGAGCAAGCCTTTCTTTGCTGGTTACTGATAAACTGAAAGTAAGTGTTTCGTCAGGAGCCTCTGTAAAACTAAAAGGAAATCCCGAAGTGGACGCTAAAGTAGATAAAATCTCGGGAGGAAGCTTCAGACAAATCAAATAAAAAAACTAAACTATGAAGGCTCTTAAACCCATTTTTCTCATTGTTTTGACAATAGGATGGCTTCAGTCATGCATTGTTTCAGAAAAACCAAATATAGATTTTTTCCAGAATTCAAAATATGATTTCAAGGGAGCTCAGTTTGCAAGTATTAATGTACCCATGGTTCTGGCTAAATCTTATATTAAGAAGGCCTTGAGAGAAGATGGAGAAAGTGAAGAGACCATTGATCTGGTAAAGAAGGCTTCTAAAATAAAAGTACTTACCGTAACTAACGGAAGTAATGAAATGCTAAACGATTATGCCCAGTTTTTGAATGATAATCATTACGAAGAATGGGCCACCATAAAACATGATGGAGAGCATATTAACATAAGGGTAAAACAAGATGGGGATGCTATCAAAAATATGCTGATCACGGTAGGTTCGGGTAAGAATGAAATGGTCTTTGTAGATGTGAAAGGAAATTTTACCGCGAATGATATTTCAAAAATGATTAATTCTGTTTCTGATAAATAATCATACTATCTCAAACATTCAAAGCATGGAAAAATTAATAAGAGAAGTCCATATCCTTAAAATCTATGCCGTTGTATTTACCATACTGTGTGGCTTTTTTTTTTCATGCCTTTAAAAACCAGTCTTCCAAATTATACGTATATAAAAATAATCAGACTCATATTGAGAATCTGGACGAAAATGGAAACCCTTTAAAATAGACCTTTGTGTTCACTATTTAACATATAACCAAAGTAGTTTCATACTTATTCAATTATTTTGTACAGTAACCGTTCTGATAAAGAACGGTTTTTTCGATTTAAGTTATTGATTATTAATTTTTATTTAAACTATTAAAAAGGATTTTCATATCTCACTAAAATAACCTAATTTTGCAAAGAAAGTAAAGATGTCTATTCATAACAAAATTGTAGAGACAGCCATCACTTTCGATGACGTTCTTCTAGTCCCTTCTTATTCAGAAGTTTTACCTAACCAGGTTTCATTAAAATCAAGACTTACCGACAAAATCACGCTGAATGTTCCGATAGTTTCCGCTGCGATGGACACTGTTACTGAAGCTGATCTGGCAATTGCTTTGGCAAGAGTTGGAGGGTTGGGCTTTATTCACAAAAACATGACGATTGCTGAGCAGGCTGCTCAGGTAAACCGTGTAAAACGTTCAGAAAACGGAATGATCTCTGATCCGGTTACCTTATCTAAAGATCATACTTTAGGAGAAGCCAAAGATCTTATGTCAAGATATAAGATTTCAGGTCTTCCGGTAGTAGATGATAATAATGTTCTAATTGGAATTATTACCAACAGAGATGTAAAATATCAGGAAAATCTTGGTATGAAAGTAGAGGAGATTATGACCAAAGATAATCTTATCACTTCAGACAAAGATACCAACCTTGAAAAGGCAAAAGAAATCCTTCTTAAGAACAGAGTTGAAAAACTTCCTATCGTAGATAAAGATAATAAACTTGTAGGCTTAATTACTATTAAGGATATCGACAATCAGTTAGAGTATCCTAATGCTAATAAAGATGAAAATGGCCGTCTTATCGTTGGAGCAGGAGTAGGAGTAGGAGAAGATACATTGACAAGAATTGAGGCTTTGGTACAGGCAGGAGTTGATATCGTAGCCATCGATTCTGCACACGGTCATTCTAAAGGAGTTTTAGATAAAATTTCAGAAATCAGAAAAGCATATCCGGACCTTGATATTGTAGGAGGAAATATCGTAACTGCAGATGCTGCTAAAGATCTTATTGCAGCAGGAGCAAACGTATTAAAAGTAGGTGTAGGACCTGGATCTATCTGTACAACCAGAGTAGTTGCCGGAGTAGGAGTTCCTCAGCTATCTGCTATCTATAACGTGTACGAATATGCAAAATCTCAAAATGTAACCGTAATTGGTGACGGAGGAATTAAACTTTCCGGAGATATCGTTAAAGCAATCGCTAGTGGAGCAGGAGCCGTAATGTTAGGTTCTCTTTTAGCCGGTACAGATGAAGCTCCGGGAGAGGAAATTATCTTCCAGGGAAGAAAATTCAAATCTTACCAGGGAATGGGAAGCCTTTCCGCAATGAAGAGAGGGGGTAAAGAGAGATATTTCCAAAGTGAAGCTAAAAAATTCGTTCCGGAAGGAATTGAAGGAAGAGTTCCACACAAAGGAAAACTGGAAGACGTTATTTTCCAGTTGACAGGAGGTTTGAGAGCTGGTATGGGATATTGTGGGGCAAAAGATATTGAAACACTTCAAAAAGATTCCAAACTGGTAATGATTACAGGAAGCGGATTGAAGGAATCTCACCCGCATGATGTAATTATCACACAAGAAGCTCCAAATTATTCTTTATAGAATGATATGGAATTAAAAATAGAAAAACCGTACAATTCGTGCGGTTTTTTTTATTCTATGATATTGCTTTAATGTTTTGATTGATAGAGTGATAATATTGTGTTTTTGTTTTGTTGTATTGTTTGTTTTTATGGTTATTTATTTGTGATAATATAAATAAAATAGGTTCTATTTATAATGATGTTAATTTTATTTTCGTTTAAAATGTAACAATAATGGTTTTTTTTCTACTAACTGTAATAAAATTTTAAATTTTGTGAGGGTTTTCAGTTATAGTTTTAGCTGATTGAAACATAAGATTGAAAAATTTACAACCTATTTAAATTATTGAAATGAAGAAAACTATCCTTTGTGGGACATTGCTACTATCCCTTTCAGTATCAGCACAGCAAAAAAAAGATTGGTGTGACTTTGATAATGAACAGAGAGTACACCAAAAGCAGAATGCGGAAATTGATGAAATGGTTCGTAATATCCGTAACAAAATTATTAGCAGTAATCAAAATGCGGCTGCTAAAAATGGAAGTGCATACAAAATTGTAAATGGAGTTTACGAGATTCCTGTAGTAGTGCACGTAATAGCGCCTACAGGAGCTGCTATTGGTACAGCTTACAATAAAAGTGATGCACAAATTCAGGCGTGGTTGGATCATTGTAATCAAATGTATGCGGGGACTTATCAGTGGGCTCAGGGAATTCCTGCAGATTTTGGTAATGCGGCTACAATGCCGATTAAATTGGTATTAGCTAAAAGAGACCCAAGTTGTAATGCTACTACAGGTATTGTTAGATATAATGGGGGAACTCTTGCAGGATACGATACTTATGGAGTAAAGCGTAACGGAGCTAATGGAGTTACAACAGCACAGGTAAAAACAATTGCTCCTCACTGGCCGGAAGCATCTTACTTCAATATTTATATTATGAATAAAGTAGATGGCGGTGGTACTTATGGTATCATGGGATGGGCAGGATTACCTCAAAATCCTGATTCTTCTTATGAATCCTTTATGAAATCTTTTGTAGTTACACTACCGGATGATATTACTCTGGCACACGAATTTGGACATAGTATGGGATTACTTCATACTTTTGGAAATGTAAACCCGGATGCACCACAAGGAGATACAACTACGACTTTCTGTCCACCCACTACTGGTAACTGTGAGAATGATGATGATCAGGTTTGTGATACCGAAAGATCAAGAAGCTTGCTGAACGATCCGGCACCTACCAATAACGATATGAATTATTGTTCAGGGGTGAACTATCAGGGAGTACAGTATAACATGATGAACTATACCAATCCAATTGCATTTAAATTTACTAATGGGCAACATGATAGAGCAGCTCTTTATTTCTTCTTGATGAAAGGAGGGTTAAGTACTTCATTAGGAGCAACAGCACCTTCTGTAGGAGCAGCTATTGGAACTCCTATTGCAGCTGCATGTAATCCAACAGGTATTACTACGCCAAGTAATTATTTCGTAGGACCTACTTTAGTGAAACTGGGAAATATCAATAATGCATCAACAGGATATTGGCAGAGTGCTGCTAATTTCTATGAAGATTATACAGGAGCAAGCTGCCTAAGAGCAACATCAACTGAGCTTTCTGCAACGGGAACTCATAATCTTCAAGTGAATGTATCAGATTCAAATAATGATATAAGAATATGGATTGATTATAATAATAACGGAACGTTTGAAGCTTCTGAACTTGTAGGTTCGGCTGATAATATTATTGCAGATCCTGTTACTTTAGTAGGTACTTACAGTACTACCATTACAGCACCGGCTTCAGTAGTATTGAATACTCCTCTAAGAATGAGAGTCCTTGTAGATGATGAGAATTCTAACATGACTCCTTGTGGACAATTAAAGTACGGACAGGTTGAAGATTATACGGTAAAATTTGTTACCAATTTAGCAACAAGTGAAGTGAAAGCTGATAGTGGCGATTTAACTATTTATCCTAACCCGGTAGCTACCGGAGATAAAATCTTCATTAAAGCTAAAAATGGTAAAAACCTAAAAGTATCTATTTCTGATATGTCCGGAAGATTGGTATCAAGCCCATCTGTAACTGAAGAAGGAAGTGGTGTTTTCAAAGTAGACCAGCAATTGGAAAAAGGAGTTTATATGATTCAGGTTTCTAATGGAAAAGACACTAAGTCTTCTAAACTGATCATTAAATAAACAGATCATCATTTAAATAAATCAAATGTCTCCATTTCAATGGGGACATTTTTTTATTCAATCCTTTTGTATTTAAATCTGGGCTTAATCACTTTGTTAAGAAATTGCCCCTTGGATTTTGCCTTTCCAAACTTTTCAATAATAACAGGAGGTACTTTAAAATAATCATAAACCGCTCCCGACTGATATATAATTCTCAATATTTCAGTATCCGGAAAATAGATGAAATGATTTACAACACTTGATGGCATATTCTAATGGATACAAAAAATGTTCCTTGCCATGAAAAAGTAAAGCTTCCGGAAATTCCGAAAGCTTTAGTAATTAATTTCTTAAAATAAAATACTGTTCTATTTTTTCACGAATTTAAATTGATGGGTCTGAAAATTTCTGGTAGTTATTTTTAATATATATCCTCCAGAAACAAGCTGTGATACATCAATCTTTGAATCAAACATTTCTGATTTTACAAGACGCCCGTCAATATTATAAATTTGGATGGACAACCCGTCATCAATGCCGGAAATTCTTATGAAATCAGCCACCGGATTAGGAAAGATCTGAATTTTATTTTTCGAAAGATCCGAAGTTCCTAGTGTTGTGTTCTGTACATCACCCGTCATGGTAGAATTTACCGCAGTAAGGCTTCCTCCACATTGGCCGTTAGTCATTGTGGTATTTTCAACCCAGGTTCCAACACTATTACCAGGAGGAATCGGTAAGGAATTATTACCTGTGGAGTTGTAATAAATCAGATAGGGAGTCGTAAAAGTTCCGTTTCCTTCATCACCAAGAAATTCCCATCTTGTAAGAGTGTTGTTCCATTGAATTTTAAATTCACAGGTGCCTAATCCACTACAATCCTGCCCGCCATCAATAGGAGTAGTCATATAAATGTTCTTGCTAAAGGCATCTACTCCGGTTTTGTTAAAGACGTAAGTATTAGGCGGGCTGTCAAACAGATTTGGACATCCACTGAAAGTTATTGTCTGCGTAAAAGCTGAGCTTCCCATAGCAAGACATACTAAGTAAAGAATTTTCATAACGATTAGTTTTGTGATGGAAAGACTCCTGCTAAGGCAATGATGCATTTCAGGGTAATAAAAGGAGGTCTGTTTTCATGAGGCTGATTTCCTCCGGTGTTTCCTACCATTGTGTTTTTCATCGTAGTATTAGCCGCTGCATCGGAATATTCTTTGTCAAGAACTTTGGTGTCCGCCGGAAGGCTGTTGGTAGGTGAGTTTTGATTCCCTTCCGCTGTTACTGCATTTATTGTGTGATTATGGGCTGGCATTTGTGTTATCAGTAATGTTACACTTTCAGCTCCGCCGGTTTCTCCCATAGTATAGTTCGTTGCCCCTCCAGGAGCTTGTCCGTTATGAACGAGTACTCTTCCTCTCATATCAGGTAAGGCAAATGTAGTGGTTCCATTCCCTCCATAAGTGGTTCCTAGCAATGAAAAAAGTGCTTGGTTTTGAGCGATAGGCAGGAGCTGCCCATTACATTCTGCCCAATATTTTGGAGCAAAATTATACGGTACAAAGGCTATTTGCCCTAAAAATGGTTCTGATGCCTGAGCTTTTAGAGCAGGAGCAGATACACTGCATATCAGCAGCATACATGCAAAAAGTAAGTTTTTCATGATAATAAGGATTTTATGTAATATAAAATTAGAAAATATTTCGCATAAAATTCTTTATTAAAAGAAAAACCTTTCACAATTATGTAAAAGGTTAGATTTTATTTATTGAAAAATATATTATTATAGATTTTTTCTCTAATATTTAAGATCGGTTAGAATATTGAGCTATCATTTTATTTTCTCAAATTATCTTTAAAATCATCGATCCTGAAATCAGTCAGAGCATTTCCTTTTTCAATTTTTTCTTTAGAATACAATCTGAAATCATTTTCTGTTTTTTCTAAAAGATAGTCATAGGGTCCTATATGAGAGATTAATTTTACCAGAACCGGAGAAATCTCAAGACAGATAAACAATCCCATGATAAAAGCTGCTGCGAGGCCAATGATTGCAGAATTCTTACCCAGTTCATCCAATGCCTGAAGTCTTGCTGCAAAGCCATTGAACTTATCTTCAAAAGTTTCTGTAGATTTTCTTTCAGTTTCCAGGTTGGTATATACCTTGGATATTTCTTTATCTAAATATTCCAGTCTTGGAGAAGCCTGTTTTTGGAAGTTTTCAAGATCCTGTTTACGCTGCTCTTTCAGTTCCTGTTTACGTTTCGCATTCGGTCCGTAACCCTCTTTTCCACTGGTGAGGCCAGATTGTTTTCCCAGAATTTCTTTTTCAAGTTCTACAGAAGCAGAGTCATATGCTTTCTGATATTGAGCTATTTTTCCTGAGATCTGTTGCTTTTCTGTCTCAAAAGGTCCGCTCTGCTGAAGAATCCTTCCGTTCATTTCTCCCTGGAGCTGTTTTTTGTTCCTTTGGATAATGGTATTCAGCTGTTTGTTGACTTCCTTTTCAAAAATTTTAAGTTCTAAAGGCTTAGAAATAATAATTCCTAGAAAGGTAGCAAGGATAAGACGAGGAATAGCCATCAGAATCTGATTCCACCATGTTCCCGTTTTTTTGATGGAAGAAACAATATAGCGGTCAAGATTGAAAATCATCAATCCCCACAGAATTCCAAATCCTACTGATGCCCAAATGTTGTCGAATACCGTATACATGGCATAGCCTGCAGACAAAGTGGCGAACACTGCAGTGAAAAGTACAATCCCTCCAATCCCGGAAAATTTATTCCATTCACTCGGAGTCTTTCTTAAAATATGGATGTTCCCGCCTGAACATACCATCAGAAATTTTTGGAACCAGTTTATTTTATGAGTCCCTTGATTTATAGTTTGTTGGTTTGTTTTCATAACTGAAAATTTATACAAAGGTAGTACTAAAAATCATACCAATGTAAAAGATAGTATTATGTTTTACCAAGTAACTGTGTGCATTTGTATAAAATGCTGTTTTTAAGAAGGTTAAAATTTCTTTTGAAAATTTTCAAAGAAAAGATCGAAATTACTTCAATCTATCCGGATTCTGCTTCAGAAAACTCTCCCAGCCGGAATACGATTTGGTATCCGTGATGGTTCCGGAATTAAAATGATGGCATACTGCAACGGCAAGACCATCAGAAGCATCTAAATATTTTGTAGGGAATTCTTTTAATTTAAGAAGGTTTTGAAGCATACCTGCTACCTGTTCCTTGCTGGCATTTCCGTTTCCGGTGATGGCCATCTTAATTTTTTTCGGAGAATATTCAGTAATAGGAATGTTTCTGTAAAGACTGGCAGCCATTGCAACTCCCTGAGCTCGTCCAAGCTTCAGCATACTTTGCACATTTTTTCCATAGAAAGGAGCCTCAAGAGCCACCTCATCAGGATGAAATTCGTCGATAAGAGAAAGGGTTCTTTCAAAAATATATTTAAGCTTAGTTTCGTGATTGGGATATTTTTTTAAGATCAGTTCATGAATAGAAACCATCTCCATTTTTCCTTTCTTTACGGAGATGATACCAAATCCCATTATCGCTGTTCCCGGGTCAATTCCTAAAATTATTTTCTCTGAAGTCATTGCTCCAAAGATAGGACTTTCTAAGTTTTAAGTATAAAAAAGTATTGGCAATGATTTTTATTTTTATTTAAAAGTTTAGTACCTTTAAGCAAAAATGATTATGAAAAATTTATTTAATGTACTTATTGTTCCTGCTTTTCTGTTATGCAGCTTCCAAAAGGAAAGTAATTTAATTGAAAGTAAGCATTCGGAGATTGTCACAAAAAAGAGTGACCGGATTATTTATTTGTTTTTCAAGGCAGATAAAGATCAGGCAGGAAATGCAAAAATCACGCTCCAGAGTACTAAAATTGCAGACGGCAGATTGAAACATATGCCTTCTTTTGAAAGAGATGATATTCGTAAGGGAGATCTTATTATCACACTGACTGGATCTGGTGGGAAAGAAGTGGGAAAACAACTTGTGAAAGATCCTTTTAATCCTGAACTGGAAGTGTATGAAAAAGAAGGAATTTCCAGACATCAGGCTGCCCTTCAAAATACAGAGTTCAGTACCCGTTTTTCTTATTCTGAAAATGTACAGTCAGTAAAAATAGAAAAAGCAACAGATGATGGTGTGCAAGTATTATTAACACAAAAACTATAATTATGAAAAAAACTTTATTATCCCTTTTAATAGGAAGCAGTTGTTTTGCACAGACATTCGAGACCGTTCCTCTTTTACAGAACGGAGACAACAGTAAAAGAGTTGTGATAGCCGTTTTAGGAGACGGATTTACCTCTGCACAGCAAACTGCTTTTACGACATCAGCCCAGAATACAATCAATTATCTTTTCACAAAAAGTCCTTATACAGAATATAAGAATTACTTTAATGCTTATGCTGTAAAAGTAATTTCAACAGAATCGGGAGTAAAGCATCCCGGAACTGCAACGGATGTTGCTGAGCCTGTAATCCCTGTAACCAATCCTGATAATTATCTTGGCTCTACTTTCGATGTGGGAGTTCACAGATGTATATACAGTAATACAACCAATAAAGTAGGACAGGTGCTGGCAGCGAATATTCCTGATTATGATATCACCTATGTACTGGGTAATTCTACAGAATATGGAGGCTGCGGTGGAACCTATGCCTTTGCTTCATTAAATGGTTCTTCCAATGAAATCGTAGTACATGAGTTAGGCCATTCCTTTGGAAAATTAGCCGATGAATACTGGTTCTCAGGTACATTGGAATCCGCAAATAAAACCCAAAATTCCAATCCTGCAACAATCAAATGGAAAAACTGGGTAGGATTGAATGGAGTAGGGGTATATGCCCATGCTGAAAGCCCAACCTGGTTTCGTCCACACCAGAGTTGTGAGATGAGATATCTTAACCAACAATTCTGTTCTGTATGTAAGGAGGCAATTATTGAGAGAATTCATAGTTTAGTTTCTCCTGTAGATTCGTATACTCCTGCCAATAATACTTCAGTGGATGCTACATCAAATGTTACTTTCACAGTCAATGAAATTCTTCCTATTCCCAATACACTGGTTAATTCCTGGAGTCTGAATGGAACCGCTTTGGGGGAAACAGGAAACAGTGTTACGATTACTCCGGCACAACTCAATAATGGAAATAATACGTTGACATTTTCAGTAGTAGATAATAATCCACTCTTAAAAGTGGATAATCACAGTACGCTTCATGTTACCAATGTTTCCTGGACTCTGAGTAAATCCACGCTTAAACTTTCAGAAGTAAAAGCTGAAGAGCGTCGTTTCAGTATTTATCCTAATCCGACAAATGGAGAATTTTTCATTAAAGGGAAACAGGAGTTTTCAAAGAATATAAATGTGGAAGTGTATGATGCTTCCGGAAAACTTATTCCATCCAGATTTGAACTGAATGATTCTGCGATAAAGGTTGATATTAAAAACTATCCGGCAGGTACTTACCTGTTGAATGTAAAAGAAAATAAAAACCTGATTATTTCTCAGAAGATCATAAAAGAATAAATTGAACAAAACCCGGCTCCAGCAGCCGGGTTTTCTATTTTTCCAGTTTTTTCTCTGCTATAGGTACCCATTGTCCATCATGGCGAAGAAGCAGTATTTTGTCAACTAAGAATCTAGTTTTGTATTCCTTTGTTTCATACTTTTCCCAGGCTTTAAGATAATTTTCCCAGGTCAGATCTCTGAATCCTACAGTCAAGTGAGGATTAAAAGAATACGGGGCAAAATTAAAATATTCTTTTACCCTATGATAAAGCTTGGTTAAATGAATATTTTCTTTCGGCTGAATATAGAGTACAGGATTTTTAGGATTAGGAAAACTTCCAAAGCCATCCAGTTCTACTTCAAAAGGGGCTATTTCTGTATTAATCTTCTGAAAAGCAATATGAATATCTTCCTCCATTTCAATTTCTCTTGAAAAGGGAGGAAATAGGGTAATGTGGGCTTCATTTTTCAAAGCCTTGGAATTGGCATAATTCGTTGCCATATCATTTTTAAAGATTTTTATTTCTTCAATAATCTCCTGAGGAGGATAAACAGCGATGAAGTACATTTTTTTCATATAGCAATTTAAAAAGTTTTTATATTAAATTTTTATACATAAGAAAATTATGCATAAGTTTGCAATGTATATAAGCCCTACTATGAAAAAGAATAGTCTTTATAAAGGTACCCTGCAGAATATTATTTTGAAGCTTCTTTCAAAGGAAGTTAAAATGTATGGGTATCAAATCACCCAAAGAGCGAAAGAACTTACTCAGGGTGAACTTGAAATGACGGAAGGCGCACTTTATCCATTGCTGCACAAATTAGAAAATGATGGAATGATCACTTCCGAAATTCAGAAGATTAATGGAAGAGATAGGAAATATTACCTGCTGACTGAAAAAGGAACAAAACAACAGACAGAACAGGAAACTGAGATGAAAAGCTATTTACTCAACCTACAGACAATATTCAATGTATGATCACCGAAGCACAGGGAAATAAAATTACAGATTATCTGGTAGCTCAGGAGCTTTCCTTAGATATTTTAGTAGAGATCAGAGATCATATGATGAGTCAGATTTCAGATATTCAGTTCAATGAAAATATCAGTTTTGAAGAAGCCTTTCTAAAAGTGAAAGCATCCTGGAACGGAGAATTTAAAATGGTTAATTACCTGCTGTTTTACCCTACTAAAATTCCTTTCATTGCTAAAAGAATTATCCAGGAGAAATATAGTGGCCTTTTCAAAAAATCTTTGATGGTAGGGGTTCTGGTTTTTGCTGTTAATCTATTGCTGATTTTTATGGCAGGAAATCAAGAGGTATATAAAATATTTTTCAGATTTCTTAATGGATCATTTGTATTGACAACACTATTGATATGGATTTTTAATTATAAAATCTGGAAATATATAAAGGCTGATTTTAAATACAGAGGGAAATGCCTTTACACCATGTATCAGCAGAATCTGGGATTAATGGTTATTGGGGCCAGTTCCATGACGCAAGTGGCATTGAAAAGCGGGGATTATGCCTATCAGTTTTTCAGACAACAAAACTATACGGATATTGTTGGGGTTCTGATGACTCTAATTCTTCCTTTTGTATTACAGGTAGCTCTTTCTTTTGCCATCTTCAATTTTCTTGAGCATAGAAAGAATTTAATAAAAATGCAGGAATTTCTGAAGCCGGCATAGTGAAAACTAATGTTTTAATCTAAGCTGTGTAAGCGTGTTTTCAAGGTGATCTGTGATCTTTTTTACTTCAATATGAGGCCTGAAGATCACTCCTTTTCCTCTTTCTTCGTCTGCAATATTAGACAGAATAATCACAGACGTTTTGGTGTCCGGATAATAGATATTTAATGAAGGGGAACCTTTTACGTAACCACTGTGGAAATAAGAATTAGGCTGGCCGATATTAAGCATAATTCCGTATGCGTAACCCATTTTTCCAAAGATAGCATGACGTCTTTCTGCACTTTTTGCCATAAAGAGTTTCAGGGTTTCCGGTTTTAAAATTTTTCCACCGTACAATGCATTGTTCCACAAATGAAGATCCTGAATGGTAGATAATATTCCACCGGCAGGTGTTCCGATTTCTTGTCCGCCTAATCTTTTCGGCATATTGGGAACTTCTTGAAATTTAGCAGGTGTACCCAGATAAGCGCTGGCAAAATGAGTTCCTTTAAAAGTGTCTCCTGTAGAAGAATGTCTCATTCCCGCTTTTTTAAAGAGTTCCTGAACATTTTCATGATATGATTTTCCGGAAACTTTTTCTACAATCTTTCCAAGGGTATTGAATCCGTCATTAGAGTAGAAAAAATCTGAACCACTTTTAAACATAAGCTTCCCACCCATTAGATTCAGTCCTGAAGTATGATTTAACAACTGGTGAATTGTAATATTTTCATATTCTCTGATCTGAAATTCCTTCAGGTATTTTGATGCTTTATCCGTTACATTAAGCTTTCCCTGTTCCATCTGGAGTAAGACTAAAACAGCGGTGAACTGCTTGCTTACAGATCCTATCGCAAAAATGGTATTGCTGTCAATCTTAGTTTTTCTTTTAAAATCTGAATATCCGTTTTCTCTTCTGTAAAGAGGAAGGGAATCTTTAAAAACGGCAATACTTCCATTGAAATGATACTTCTTGAAAGCGGAATCAATCTGTTGCTCTAAAAGGGTCTTCTGAAATGCAGCAATGGTAGAATCAACAATTGCTTTTTTATCAACAGGAGCAGCTTTTGGAACTTCAGTTGTTGTACAGGAAAATAAAAAGCAGAATAGGGTTAGGAATACTAAATTTTTGATCACAGGTGTTGTATTTTTTTATGATGATTGATATTCTTAAAGATACTAAAATATCCAAGAGCATTAAGGGATGCAAATTACGTGCTAGGACAGGCTTGGGATCAATTTAATATTGAATTTAATGATTCTTTACCGGGTATTTTAATACATTTGATAGAGAAAATATATCACAAAATATGAATGAACACTTGAAAAACGATTCAGTAAACATCGGTAATCTGCTGAATATCATCAAAGAACAGGGAACAGATTACCTGAATTCTATTGAAGAAAGATTAACATCAGTAATCAATAATACTATATCGGAGAGGCAGGATCTTCCGGAATCAGGATTCGGGACAGAAGAAGCTTTAAGGATTTTTAATGAAAAATTTGAACCGATCATGGTTGGATCGGGAGGGCCGAGATATTGGGGATTTGTAACAGGAGGAGCTACACCGGCATCGATAGCAGGTGACTGGCTGACGACGGTTTATGATCAGAATCCCCAGTCAGTAACAGAGCAGGGAGATGCTTCCGCAAAAATAGAGATGGAAACCATACAGCTTTTACTGAAACTTCTTCAGCTTCCGGAAAGCTTTCTGGGAGGTTTTGTATCGGGAGCTACAATGTCTAATTTTACCTGTTTGGCTGTTGGTCGTCAATGGCTGGGAAAAGAGCAGGGAAGAGATATTGCCAAAGAAGGCATTTCCGGAACAGTAAAGGTACTTACGGCTACACCTCACTCATCTTCAATAAAATCATTGTCACTATTGGGACTTGGCAGCGGTAATATCATTAAGATCAAAACGGAAGAAGGAAACCGTGAAGCAATCCGTATCAAAGATCTGGAAGAAAATATTCTGAAGCTTAATGGTGAGCCATTTATATTAATTTCAAGTGGAGGAACAGTAAATACGGTAGATTTTGATGATTTTAAAGCGATCAGCAGGTTAAAAGAAAAATACAATTTCTGGTGGCACATTGATGCTGCTTTCGGTGGTTTTGCAGCTTGTTCGGAAACGCATCAACATCTTGTGGAAGGCTGGGAATATGCCGACAGTATTACAGTAGATTGCCACAAATGGTTGAATGTCCCTTATGAAAGTGCAATATTTCTGATTAAAGAGCAATATAAAATTTTACAGGTAGAAACTTTTCAAAACTCCAATGCTCCTTATCTGGGCGATCCGTTGGAGAATTTCAGCTATTTAAATTTCCTTCCTGAAAACTCAAGGAGATTAAAGGCTCTTCCGGCATGGTTCTCTCTCATGGCTTATGGGAAGAAAGGTTACCAGGAGATTGTAGATAATAATATAACATGGGCACAACAGTTTGGCCAGATGATTGAGAACAGTCATGATTTTAAACTGCTGGCTCCGGTAAGATTGAATACGGTCTGTTTTACATTAAAAGATGATACAAGACAGAATGAGGTAGAACAATTTCTTGAAAAACTTAATGACACAGGAAAAGTTTTTATGACACCTACTTTTTATAATCAGCATAAAGGAATAAGAGCTGCTTTTGTAAACTGGATGACCATTGAAAAAGATATAAGACAGGTATTTGATCTCATGAATGAAGTCATTGCTGAAATAAAATAATAGATTGAAAATGAGCCTGTGAAAGAATATTCACAAGCTTATTTTACTACCAGATCACTGAACCAGAAAATATATTCCCCATCTTCTTCTTCAGGAGTTGTTTTAGGTTTAGGGTAAGTTTTTTTGACTGTTTCCCCGATTTCAAAATGAACCGGATTTTTGAAAATCGGGCCATCAAAAGTAAAAGTATGAAACTCTCCGTTTTCTCCGCATGGATCTACATTTTCAGGAAGATCATCAATGAATTTCTGATCAATAATTCGTCCTGCGAAACTTTTGTCGAGGTAAGACCCGTTAACGCAGGTAACAATAGTTTTAAAGCTAAGCTCTAAAAATTCATGGATGAGGTTGGACGTATTTTGTTCCCATAGGGGAAATACGGCTTTCATACCAATAGCGTTTAATTGTTCTTCTCTGTATTTTCGCAGATCTTCCAGGAAGATATCACCAAAAATCGAATGAGTGATTCCCTGAGCTTTAATTTCAGCCATTGTTTTACTCATAATTTGCTGGTATTCTTCCATGGATGGCTCTTTGGGAAGTTCCATTGTGAGTAATGGGATTCCCAGACTTTCTGCCTGCTTTTCTAAAAGAGAAACGTGAACTCCATGCATGGAAATCCTCTGAAACTCCTGATTGATACTGGTAAGCAGAGTGGTGACCTCATATTGATCTTCCTGTAATATTTTATAAAGAGCGAGGGCAGAATCTTTTCCGCTGCTCCAGTTGAATAAAGCTTTTGGTTTCATTGTAAAAATAAATCCATCAAAAATAAGAATTTAAGGAAGGTTAAAAATTAAATTGAAGGATGAAAATAGTATTTCATGTTTTATTGACAATTAAAATAAAAACCTCAAAGAAATTCTTTGAGGTTTAATTTATAAAAAATGTAGGTCCAATTAAGGATTACATATTTCTTCTGTATTTACCACCCACTTCAAATAAAGCATTGGTGATCTGTCCCAGAGAACAGTATTTTACGGCATCCATCATTACTTCAAATAAGTTTTGCTGGTTAATCGCTGCATGCTGAAGTTCTCTTAAAGCTTCTTCAGACTTATTTTCATTGGCCTGCTGGAAGTTATGAAGAGATTCAATCTGTGCCTGTTTTTCCTCTTCTGTAGAACGGATAACTTCTCCTGGTAAAACGGTTGGTGAACCATCTTTTCCTAAGAAAGTATTCACTCCAATGATCGGATATTCACCTGTATGTTTCAGCCATTCGTAATGCATAGACTCTTCCTGGATTTTTGAACGCTGGTACATGGTTTCCATCGCTCCAAGAACACCGCCTCTTTCCGTGATTCTGTCGAATTCTGTATAAACAGCTTCTTCTACAAGATCCGTTAATTCTTCAATGATGAATGATCCCTGAAGCGGATTCTCGTTTTTAGCCAAACCTAATTCTTTATTGATGATCAGCTGGATAGCCATTGCTCTTCTTACAGATTGCTCAGTAGGCGTTGTAATTGCTTCGTCATACGCATTGGTGTGAAGTGAATTACAGTTGTCATAGATTGCGTAAAGCGCCTGAAGAGTTGTTCTGATATCATTGAAATCAATTTCCTGAGCGTGGAGAGAACGTCCTGAAGTCTGAATGTGGTATTTCAGCATCTGGCTTCTTTCGTCTGCTCCGTATTTTAATTTCATGGCTTTTGCCCAGATTCTTCTTGCCACACGTCCGATTACTGAATATTCAGGGTCGATACCATTGGAGAAGAAGAAAGATAAGTTCGGTGCAAAGTCATTGATATCCATTCCACGGCTTAAGTAATATTCCACATAAGTGAAACCATTTGCCAGTGTGAATGCCAATTGGGAAACCGGATTAGCCCCTGCTTCAGCAATATGATATCCTGAAATGGAAACAGAGTAGAAGTTTCTTACTTTTTCTCTGATGAAATATTCCTGAACATCACCCATCAGTCTCAATGCAAATTCTGTAGAGAAAATACATGTATTCTGAGCCTGGTCTTCTTTTAAGATATCAGCCTGAACAGTACCACGAACAGTAGCAATCGTTTTAGCTTTGATTTCCGCATATACCTCTGCCGGAATTACTTCATCACCTGTTAATCCTAAAAGCTGTAGCCCTAAACCGTTGTTGGATGGAGGAAGTTCACCATTATATTTTGGTCTTTCTAAACCTTTGTTGTCAAATTTCTCCTTCAGTTTAGCTTCTACTTTAGCCTCTAAACCATTTTCTTTGATATATTTTTCAACATTCTGGTCGATGGCTGCATTCATAAAGAAAGCCAGCAGCATCGGCGCAGGGCCGTTGATAGTCATTGAAACTGAAGTTAAAGCATTCACAAGATCAAATCCTGAATATAGCTTTTTAGCATCATCCAGTGTAGCGATAGAAACTCCTGCATTTCCAATTTTACCATAAATATCTGGTGGTAAAGCAGGATCCTGACCATATAATGTTACAGAGTCAAATGCTGTAGATAAACGTTTTGCAGGCATTTCTGCAGAAACATAGTGAAATCTTCTGTTGGTTCTTTCAGGGCCTCCTTCTCCTGCAAACATCCTTGTAGGATCTTCACCGGTTCTTTTAAACGGATAAATACCCGCTGTATAAGGGAAACTTCCAGGAAGATTTTCCTGTCCTTTCCATTGGATCAGATCTCCCCAGTCATTGTACTTTGGTAATGCGATTTTTGGAATTCTTAAGTGAGATAAAGATTCTGTGGAAGTTTCAACTTTAATTTCTTTTCCTCTTACATAATAAGAATAAAACTCTGCATGGAAAGCTTTTTTCGTGTCATCCCATGTTTTCAGGAAATCAATATTATCTTGTTGAAGTTCTTTTTCAGCCTTTTGATACTCAGCTTCTAAAACTTCATTGGAAATGATATTTTTTACGCCTTCAATATGATACATTTTTCTGGCCAGTTCAGCCTGCTTTTCAATATTGATATCGTATTGCTTGTTATTTTCAACAATTTCAGAAAGGTAACGAACTCTTTTCGGAGGGATAATGGTTACTTCTTCTGTAATTTCCTGTTCTACAAAAGTCTTTAGATTCAGTTCAGAGAATTTATCATTTACTTTTGAAACGAGTCTGTTGTATAATTCAGTGGTTCCATGATCATTAAACTGAGATGCTTTCGTTGCATACACAGGCATATCATCTAATGGGCTTTCCCATAATAAATGGTTTCTCTGGAACTGTTTTCTTACCGCCTGAAGAGCATCTAATGCACCACGTTTGTCAGATTTATTTAATGCCACAAGATCTGCATAATCTAGCATGTCAATTTTTTCCAACTGGGTAGAAGCTCCATATTCAGGAGTCATCACGTACATAGAAACGTCTGCAAAATCTGAAACTTCTGAACCAGACTGTCCAATTCCTGAAGTTTCAAGGATAATTACGTCCGGATGAGCCAGTTTCAGTACATTCAATGCAGAATGAATAAATGGCGAAACAGAAACGTTGTTTTCTCTGGTTGCCATAGAACGCATATAAACTCTAGGATCATTAATCGCGTTCATACGGATTCTGTCTCCCAATAAAGCACCTCCGGTTTTCTTTTTCGAAGGGTCAATGGAAATAATGGCGATTTTTTTATCCGTATTTGAACGTAAGAAACGTCTTACCAATTCGTCTGTTAACGAAGATTTACCAGCTCCTCCCGTACCTGTAATACCAATGATTGGAATTGTTAAATCTTTAGATTTTTCGTCAATAGCTTTTACAAGCTCAGGTTTTTCTTCTGAAAAGTTTTCAACGGCTGAGATGATTTGTGCAATGCTTGACGGGTTTTCAAAACTGATATCGTCAAGATCTTTAGCGGTAACATCTTTTCCTGTTGCAAAATCCGATCTGTGTACCAAATCGTCAATCATTCCCTGAAGCCCCAGTTCACGGCCGTCATCCGGAGAATAAATTCTATCGATTCCGTAAGACATAAGGTCTTTGATTTCTTCCGGAAGGATTACCCCGCCACCGCCACCAAAAATTTTGATCTGCGGTGAGTTTTTTTCTCTCAAAAGGTCATAGATATATTTGAAATATTCGTTGTGACCTCCCTGATATGAAGTTAATGCAATAGCATTTGCATCTTCCTGGATCGCTGTATTTACAACTTCCTCTGCCGATTTATCGTGTCCTAAATGGATCACTTCGCATCCTGTTCCCTGAATAACACGACGCATAATATTGATCGCAGCATCATGCCCATCAAATAATGAGGCAGCAGTTACGATTCTTACCTTGTTGGTTGGAGTATATTTTTGGGTTTCCATAAAAATTCTAGAAAGTTTCTAAGTTCTCAAATATAGTAATAAAATGAAAACCCTGAATGGTGTATTAGTGTTTTGATTTACAGTGTTTTATAATAATTATTTTTTTGGACTGATAGACTTTGTTGGAGGTCAGGTCTGTATTTTACAGATTATTACACTATTCTGTAAAAATGTAAATGTCAGCAGATCAAAATCTGCTGACATTTTTTTATTGTTTTACACTGAAGTTTGGTTTTTATTTCAATAAAGCGTTCTGTTTTATTTTTTTTCTGAAAAAAGTGTCTTTCTCTTGCTGTCCAGTCCCCAGTTTAATCCTAGAAATGAAATGAGGTTGTTCTTATCCCCGTAATTTTTTCCAAATGCAGCATTGATGTAAACACTGTCAGACACTTTATAGTTGATGATTCCATTGGAACGGTAGGTGTTGTCCAGATCACTGCTTCTGTAAATGAATTCATAGCCAATAGAGAATTTATTGTAAACGAGTTCTATTTTTCCACCAAAATCATAATTGTTGGTTTGGCTGAATCCGTTGGCAACATCATAAACTGTTTTATCCTGCATATATCTGGCAACAGCATAGAAATTCAATCTTTTTTCAATTTTTGAAGCGTCTGTGGCGGAGGTTTCTTTAATGGTTACTTTTGATTGATCATTATTTTGACCTTCACCTTTCTTAGGATCTCTTGTTCTTTCAAGGTTGATTCCGGAACTCATGGTCATCCAGAATCCCAATTTCCCAAATTGATTATTTTTGAACTGGTTATCTAAAAAGAAAGTACTGTAGGCTGATGCCACATCTAATTGAAAAGCAGGTTTTTCGTCAAGGTATTTTTTATATTTTTCAGTTTCGGTTTTGTAATAATCCGTGGCAAACTCCTCTAATGCTTTTGCAAGTTTTTCTTGTATTTCATCTGGTTTGGCATTGGATGCAATGATGCTGTTGTATTTTTCTGACTTTTCAAATTCCCTTTGGATATCGGTTAATTCCTTTGAGATATTCGTGTTTGAGGTTGTGATAGCCTCTATATTTTTTTTATTTCTTACTTTAAATACGGTGGTTCGTAAAGAAAAAGATACCGAAGGATTTTCCGTATCGAGGTCTTCAATTTTATAATTTCTCAGAAAGGCAAATGAGACAGAAACGTTTTTTGCTTCACTGAAAATGTTATTCTTATACTCATAGGTATTATCTGATTTTTTAATGCTTTTAATGCCGGCATACTTCAATGCATCCATCTCCGTCAGAGGAAATAAATGAGTAGGAGTAAGTTCTACTGCATAGGCATTGGGAAGACCTTCATTTTCACTGAATGAATTGACAATACTGGTCATGAAAGCCTTTTTTGATTTTGGAGTTTCCAAATCAGAACTTGCTAAACCAAGAAGCATCACACTGGGTGCATTGGAAAGCTCCAGTTTGTTTAACTCTGCACTAATTTCTTTGTTTTGAGAAAATAGTAGGGTAGATCCAGCGGTCAGAGCTGCTAATAATATCTTTTTCATAGCTCAATTTTTATGTATTTATAAACCCCATAGATAAATCTGTCAGCTAAATCTTCAGTCGTTTTACCTTCGAAAGGATTAAAATGAAAGTTCTTGCCGGGAATTTGAGGAAATTCAAATTTTATTCTGCAGGTATTGATTAAAATCTGCAGATGATTCTCCTGCATATTGATATTAAAAGAGGTCGCGAAAAGTAAATTATCAGAGATTAAAGCTGCTTTTGGAATGGTAAACGAAAATTTACCGTCACTTAAATTGTTGTCATCGATTCTCATTCCATTGATGATAAAATGAGGGTCTCCAAATTGTGTATTGGCACTGATTATGACATTTACTTCAATAGTACTTTCTTGAAGGTCAGTAAGCTTTACTGTTTTTTGGGAAATCTTTTTCATGTCTATTAATTTTGGTTTGTGTATTTTTTTTCTTCAAAATCAGGTCTCTCATATTGGATGTCTGTAAAACGATATGAGGGAATTCCAGCTTTTGATTTTATTTCAAATTTATCATTTGCAATGTTTGTTGTCAATTACCTTTTTAGGTGATATTGTTTCAGTGGTGCTGTGTGGATTTTTCCGAAACCAATCTTTATCCACTCATGAAAAGCAGCCTTTAATTCAATAATTAAATCTTTGTAAGGATTCTGCACCCAATTAAATTCTCTATTTTTGCAGAATATTTTTACAGACATGCAAAAAGCTCTGATGTATTTCGCTTTAGGAACTGTAGTAAGCTTCCTGATTAATTATTTCTTTTTAAGTTCACAAAATATCGGACTGGATATTTACTATGCCTTTGCCTTTGGTTCTGCCTGGGGAATTGCTTATTATCTGGATACTCCCAATTTTACACTGCCTAAAAAAATGGGTCTTTCATTTGTAGCCATGGCCATTCTGGTTCTTATTGGGGCTTTGATTTTTAACCTTGAACTGGCAATTCCATCTATCTTAAAATTTTCAACAGTTTTTGTTGCCTATTACTTATTTGCAAGCTTCAGAGGAAATAAATCCCTGAGAAATTAGTGAAGCATAATAAAACTGAGATACATCAGTATCATAAACATCAGAATCAATCCGATATAATTTATAATAAATAATAAAGAGCCTTTCAGAATACTTATTCTTTTTTTTGTTTCATACACCCTGTGATGGGCGACAAAAAAATAGATTGTCATGTAGAGGCCCAGTCCCATACAGGCTAGAACATATAATAAGGTAAGTAAATTGTTGCCCGGCAGAAAGCTTGTAATCCTTTCACCTACTATAAATACAAGTATTGCTAATAAAAGGAATGAAAAGTAGTGAAGGGTAAAAATTCCATGGTCAAAGTACCACCATTTCTTCTTGTTATGGAACAGCCATAAAAAGAATGCGAATATGGGCAGATAAACGAAGAGTGCTTTGGGAATGGTATGAATGAAGTTCTCTTTATATTTTTCCCAGATCTGATGCTTGCTATATCCTTCTTCCTTTAATGAAAACGCTTTTTTTGCCAGAGGTCTCATTAATGAATAGATCCCTGTTTTATCCTTTGCGAGTATAGAATCATACTGTTTTATGGTATTCGCATTCATAATGGATGCATCTTTAGCATCGAATGTATTGTCAAAAATTTCAGTCTTTTCTTGAGTGGCTTTAATTTTTGTCGTATCCAACGCTTTTAAAGTATCCAATGCTTTTTGGGTGGTTGTTGCCGCTTCGTGCGACAGAACACCTTCTTTTTGTAAATCTTTTACAATATCTTTTGAAATTTCTTTCGGATTTTTTGCTTTTGTTTCCTTTTTAATGTGGCTGGGCCTTTCGGCTTCTTCTTTGGCGTGAGGCAAAATATTGGGAAGGAAAAATGTAAGGAAACTTATAAATATATACAGTTTTACAGGAGTCACATACAATTGTCTTTTACCAGCCAGATATTCTTTGGTAAGTAATCCGGGGCGGGTAAATAAATACTGTATAGTTCTCCAGAACTGTCCGTCATAATGGGTGAAATCCTCAATGAAATGAGTGAAGAGAAAATGAAAAGGTTGTCGGCTTTCAATATTTTCCTGTCCACAGTGTGGGCAGAACCTTTCTTCAACCTGATGCCCGCAGTTCAGGCAGGTCTTATCTTCTCTTAGTTTTCCGTGGCTCATGGATTATGGAATATGATTAACGCAAATATAATTATTTCAATGAAATTATAATTATATTAACGTTTTTTACGGAAATCTTTAAAGTAAATTTAATAAAAGAAAGAGTCGAGGGAATAAACTCTTTGCTGTTTCATTGGTGTTTTTAGAATCTTCGAAGTGTTTTTTTCATCGGCTCATGAGTTCGCAAGATTTATGCCAAAATTGTAATTAGTGTTAAAATCTATTGATACAGGGCCGTACAACCCAGATTATATAGATTAAATAAAATATGTTTTTGGGTTACGAAAATAATTTGTACCTTTGCACACCCTTTTAGGGGTAAATTATGTTTAATCTTTAACTAAAACGTGTGAATACATTAAGTTACAAAACTGTTTCAGCGAACAAAGCTACTGCTAATAAAGAATGGGTTGTGGTAGACGCTGAAGGACAGCCGTTAGGTAGATTAGCTTCTACGGTTGCGAAGATTTTGAGAGGTAAGCACAAAACGAACTACACACCTCACGTAGATTGTGGTGATAACGTAATCGTTTTGAATGCTGGGAAAATTACACTTTCCGGAAACAAGTGGGCTGATAAGACTTATATCTGGCATACAGGATATCCTGGTGGACAGAAGTCTATGACTGCGGCTGAACTTCAAAAGAAAGATTCTTTAAAGGTATTAGAGAAATCTGTAAAAGGTATGTTGCCTAAAAACAGATTAGGATCTGCTATCCTTAAGAACCTTTATTTATATGAAGGAACTGAGCACAAACATGAAGCTCAACAGCCAAAAACAATTAATGTTAACGAATTTAAATAATTAATTATGTCTATAGTTCACAAAATCGGAAGAAGAAAGACTTCTGTAGCGAGAGTTTATGTAAAACCAGGTTCTGGTGTTATTACAGTAAACGGTAAAGATGCTAAAGAATATTTCTCTACAGACGTGATGGTTTACAAATTAAACCAACCGTTTATCCTTTCTGAGACTGTTGGTCAGTATGACGTTACCGTGAACGTATTCGGTGGTGGTAATACAGGTCAGGCAGAAGCTATCAGATTAGGTATTTCAAGAGCTTTATGCGAAATCAACGCTGAGTTCAGGTTAGCATTGAAGCCAGCTGGTTTACTTACAAGAGACGCAAGAATGGTGGAAAGAAAGAAGCCAGGTCAGAAAAAAGCAAGAAAGAGATTCCAATTCTCAAAACGTTAATATCAAGATTCAAGATATCAGACACAAGATGCAAGACTTTGCTCTCAGATCTTGGCTCCTGGTTCTTGGTTCTATTTTATCTAAACAAAAAAATTGCCCGTTACGTTTAGCATCCAAACGCTTCTCCCATCTAAAGAAGTTGTTGATTGTTTAAAAGACGGAAAGTAAACTAACAAAAACAGAAAACATGGCAAAAGCAAATGTAAAAGACCTTTTAGAGGCTGGCGTACACTTCGGTCACATGACTAGAAAGTGGAATCCAAATATGGCTCCATACATTTTTATGGAGAAGAACGGTATTCACATTGTAGACTTACATAAAACAGCAGTTAAATTAGATGAAGCTTGCAGCGCTTTAGAGAAATTAACTTCTGCAGGTAAAAAAGTTCTTTTCGTAGCTACTAAGAAGCAAGCGAAAGAAGTAGTTGCAAAACACGCTTCTGAACTTAATATGCCTTATATTACAGAAAGATGGCCAGGAGGTATGTTAACGAACTTCGTTACAATCAGAAAGGCTGTAAAGAAGATGAATGCTATCGATAAAATGAAAAAAGACGGTACATTCGAAACTTTATCTAAAAAAGAAAGATTACAAGTTGACAGACAAAGAGCTAACCTAGAGAAGAACTTAGGTTCTATCGCTGACATGGTGAGACTTCCATCTGCTGTATTTGTAGTTGATATATTAAGAGAACACATCGCGGTAACTGAAGCTAAGAAACTAGGTATTCCAGTTTTCGGTATCGTTGATACAAACTCTGACCCTAGAAAAGTTGATTTCGTTATCCCAGGAAACGATGATGCTTCTAAGTCTATTGATATGATCCTTAGCGTAGTTTCTGAATCTATCAAAGAAGGTCAGTCTCAAAGAAAAGCTGATAAAGAAAAATCTAAAGAAGAAGGAGAAAAAGTATCTGCTGATACAGATGCTGATTTCGATGCAGAATAATTAAAGATTTTCTTTAATATAGGAAAAACGCTGGATTTCGATCCAGCGTTTTTTTATTGTTTATACAGTTGCCTGCAAGTCATTGGGTAGTTTATTAAAAATAAAAACCCACAGAAATCTGCGGGTTATATTTTAGTTTGAAAGCTTTATAGAATAAGAAGTTGTGACAAACTTTGTAGACTGATAAGTAGAATTACAAAGCATACCCGATAATCTGTAATTTTGATTTTTCGGTACCATTGTATACCCTATTTTTCCGGCACCAATGGGAATTTTCTTGAAAAAATTATTCCCGCTCACTGTAAGCACCATATTGCATGGAGATTTGTTTTCTACGGAAACAGAGGTTTTGGGATTTTTAGGATCATCACTGTTTAGAAGATCATTAAGTACATCAGCTGTTTCAGGCTTATAGGTCTTTATAAGCTCATTGTATTCTCTTTCTGTATTCGCTCTGTTCCCTGTATTGTTAGCAGGATAAGGGTAGGAGGTTCTTCCCGGATAGCCTCCGTAGTTTACATTACAGCTGGCAATAATCAAAGAAGTTCCGATAAAAACGAATAGTTTTTTCATCCTATTTTATTTTTTGACTTTTGTTTTTTCAGCGACTTTTCCTTTATCGGTTCCTTTTGGGCTGATTTCAGCTCAGCGCCGTCCGGTTTTGGATTGTCTATCGTTACAAATATACTTTTTTTAATGTCTTTCCGAGACGAATATTTCACATCACAGATATTGCTGTTAAGCGTATAAGAATCCTTATTGAGAACAATGAAATTTTCTGCATGAGCAGGAACAGCAAGGTTGTAAAATTCTCTTCCTTCAATCCGTAATACAATATTACAGTCAGAATTATTTTTGAACAAGAGAATTGCTTCCTTGCGGCTGATATCCTCATTAAACATTGCATTCAGTACATTCACTGTTTTTTGTTTATGTTCAGCAGCTGTTTCAGTGATAAGTCTCCTAAATTCTTCAGCATCATCCGAATAGGGATTTCTCATAGCCCCTTTAGGAATATCTGTAATGACAGGTCTGGTTTCCATAGGTTTGGCAGTACGGGCTCCTTTTGTCCATTCGGAGTTTTTTAAAGCAATGAGCTTAGGTTTCAGCACGCTCTTTTTAGGATCGTCAGGGTGTGCGTTCTTCAGGTATTCTTCAATTTCTTTGATGTTTGTGCTTTTTAAGATGTCTTTACTGCTTTTTTGAGCTTGTGTAAAGCTGGGGATAAGAAATGTGAAGAATAAAATCGTTAAAAATTTTTTTTTCATCAAGTTTGTTTAATTCATCAGCTTATCCGGAATTTGATGTAAGTAATAGTTTTTCCTTTCGCTGAGAATAGCTCTTCATAATACGTTTTGATATCTCTCAAATGTTCCGTATTAGGATCGTATTCTGGTGCCCCATAAATATCATGGTGAGCAGAAATGATTTCATACCCTGCACCCTGTAAATATCCAAGTGTATACCCATGTAGGAACTCTGAATCTGTTTTCAGGTGAATGATGCCTCCTGGCTTCAGGAATTTTTTATAACGGTCTAAAAAGTCCGGATGTGTTAATCTGTGTTTTGTTCTTTTATATTTTATTTGGGGATCCGGGAATGTAATCCATATTTCGTCTACTTCATTTTCAGCAAAGAAATAATCAACAAGTTCGATCTGAGTTCTTAAAAAAGCTACATTATTCATGTTGTTTTCTACGGCTTCTTTCGCTCCAAACCAGAATCTTGCCCCTTTAATATCTACTCCGATAAAGTTTTTTTCAGGAAATGTTTTTGCGAGTCCTACAGAATATTCTCCCTTTCCACACCCTAATTCCAATACAACCGGATTGTCATTTTTAAAGAAATTATCTCTCCATTTTCCTTTAAGTTCAAAGCCTTTTAAAGCGTCTTCTCTTGTAGGTTGGATTACATTTGGTAATATTTTGTTTTCTGCAAATCTTGCTAATTTATTCTTGCCCATTGAATTATAAAATGAGTGCAAAAATACTAAAAATTTATGGAGAATCTCTGTCTTTTGGAGGTAAAAGACAGAGTGATAATTCGTTTCTGATTGAGCTTAGTGACTTCCTAAGGCCACCATAATGGGTCTTTCTATTGTTTTTTGTGATGCATACTGTGCTCCGCAAACTAAACTCGAGAAAAGATACTGACCTTTTTCCACCACAATAGAACCTTCTCCCTGCGCCGGAACTGCGAGTCTGTATTTGGTGATTCCCACCCCTTCCATTCTGACAATGATATTACAGTCTGATTTATTTTGAATCATGACAATGCATTCTTTAGCATTAGGATCATTATCAAATAGAGAATTTAAGATTTTTACGGTCCTGTTTTTATGTTCTACAGGAGAAACTGCCATCAGCATGTTGAATTCTTCTGCTTCAGTGTTGGGAACTGCGGTATTAGCAGCGGCGTTTACAACATATGTATTTTGGGCAGTACTTGGGGTATATACTGTGGTAGATTGTTTGGCAGCAAGTTCAGCCTTATATTTTGCAATCTGTTTTTGTTTGATGATAGCATTCATTTCATCAAAAGTAATCTTGGTAGAAGGTCTTCTTCTCAGCATGGCAAGCATTTCCTGCATATCTTTTACCTTCTGATCGGCAGGGTGTGCATTTTTGATGTATTCTTTCATCATTTCCATTACCCTTGGTTTCAGAACGGATCTTCGGGGGTCATCAGGATGGGCATCTCGCAAAAAGGCATTGATCTCGTAGATATTCTTACTTTTCAGAATATTACTGTAGTCTTTACCTTGTTTTTGGGCAGAGATCGTAAAAGATAACATACATCCAAGAAGTAAAAGTACTTTTTTCATTAATTCATATTAAGTTAGAAATTGGTGTTTCACTCTTAATTTGCGTTCAGGTTGCTTAGTTTTTATTTGATAACGAATATCTCGTGTTTTTATTTTAAACACTTGTTTGTGAGATAAAATTAAACATATTTTTGAATATTGAAGAAGAATATGTTGTAAAAGTTGAATAATTCGTATTGCAGATGTTGTGGTAAACTATAGCAGGTATTTTTCGGTCATTTAGCAAAAAAATAACCCGTGTAAAGTACACGAGTTATTCAATATTTTAAGTTATTTCTTTTCGAAAATTTTTAATTACTGCTTACAACTTCCTGAAGATGCGAGCTTCTAAGTCTTTTCTGATAAATAGGAAGATATTTTTCAATAGGAATTTTTACCGCTTCAAAGTTGCCCGCCAATACATAAGCCTGGATATTTTCTGAAGTATAAACAAACTGAAGGAAGTTATCAATTAAATTTTCAGGGATCTTAAATTTTGTAAAATAATCTTTACCCAGATAATTTTTAATCTGAGCTACAGAACTGTTCATCCTTTCATAGGCCTGATAACGTTGTTTTTTCTTTCGTTCTCCGGAGAGAATATCATAGATACTTTCAAGGCTAAAGGTAAGTCCTCCATCCCGCAGTCCGGCAACAGGAAGCTCCGGAGGTGTTCCGTCACCTTTTGGCTCAGGAAGACCAATTACTTTTTTAAGAGCATGTGCTTTATCTTCCTTTCTTAACGAGTTCACGTCATACCGAAGATTTCCGGTAGGCTTGAATCTGCTAAGAACAATTTCCTGGATTTCGTAATATGCTATTTTCAGCTCAACCAGATTTTTTTGTTCCATGGATTGAGGAGTCAGCTTAATATCTTTTCTTTCTGTAACGATAGAGGTAAAACGGATCACATCCCCGACATTGGCAGGAATATTAAAATTACCATTGTAGTCCGTAAGAACGGTTTTCTGTGTATTCAGGTTAGTGACATAAACCTGATTGAGATATAAAATTGAGTTGTCTCTCAGAAATACCTCTCCGGAATATATTTGTGCATTAATTTTTGCCAGAAAAACCAATAGCAGCAGAGTAAACAGTTTCTTCATATAATGCGCAAAATTACATAGAAATAAAGCAATTCTGTGTAATTAGATGAAGAATAGTGGTTAAAGTTATATTAAACTTTGGGATTTAATTGTTAAGGAGTGTTAGAAACTTGCCATTCATTTAAAAAATCGAAAATTTAAATAAAAAACCGGAAGAAAGAGTGGGGTTCTTTCTTCCGGTTTTCTGTTGTTATCTATGTTTTACCAGCAACCAGCTTGTATATTTTACCACGAGGCTGGAACCATATTCGGTCCACGTGATGAAGTACCAATAATTAGCTGTAGGAACATATCTTCCACCGACTCTTCCATCCCAGGTGTATCTGTTTTCAGGAGTACCTCTGAAGACTTCTGCACCATATCTGTCAAAGATCCTGAATATAAGATTCTCATTTTTCATTAAAGCAGAATAATCTATCACTTCATTATGACCGTCTCCATTTGGAGTAATGGTGTTGATCAGATTAATAATAGCAAATGGCTTTTTAACATCTTCACACATTTTAGAGTCTCTTACAAATATATTGTGTGCACCTCTAGGTACATTGTAGAAAATATTGGAATTCTGCCATACCACACCATCCAAAGAATATTCATAAGGAGGTGTACCGCCGCTTGCCCCAATTTTTACTGTTGTTCCATCAATTTCAATAGACGTAATGATAGGAAGAGGCAATTCTGTTACGTTTACATATTGTTTGTAAACACAACCATTGAAGGTTAGTTCCACCCAATAGCTTCCTGGGCCAATATTTGTGATGGAAGGTGTTGTAGCTCCTGTACTCCACAAGTATTTTTCAAAACCGGGTCCTGCATTCAGTGTGGTAGTGGTTTTCGGACAGATAGTTTTATCTTTTAATAGGTCCGATTTTTTAGGAACTTTAATATTGATTTTAAGAGTACCTACTTCCGGACAAACTCCATTTTTTTCAAAACGGATATAATAAGTCTGTGAACCTGTAATGTTAACAGGTGAGGCAACGATATTTACATTGTTCTGAGCATCTGCTAAAGTTGCATGAAAAGTAAAAGTAACATTTGGATCTAATGTAAACTGAGGAATAAACTGGGCCAAGTTGACACTTTTTATTCCATCCAGGTCATCGTCACAAGTAGTTTCTGTAACTGTTTTTGTAATTAATGTTATTTTGGCTCCGATACTGAATTGTAAAGGTTTGATTACAGAAGGGCAGCCATCCGGAGAATCTACTCTGATGTAAATTGTTGTGGTTCCTGTATAGCTCCAGTTGTTAGGGAGATTATTGTTATTTCCGGCGTTAGCATCGTCTAGGTTTGCGTAATATCTTACACTCGTAAAATAATTTGGATTATTAAGTACAATAGGGGTGATATTGGAGAGTAGGACGGTAACCGTTCCATCCAGATTATCATCACAGAAAACACCATTGTAGTTGTCCAGTACAATAGCTTTGTTAAAAAGTGATAACGTTATTTGTGCAATATTTTTACAGCCAATATGGTCATTAACAACCGCATATATGATTGTTCCGTTAGTTGCAGTATAGGCAGTTGGGTTAGTAATCAATGCTGCTGCATTTTCATTCTGAGCATCCAATAGGGTAGGATAATAAGTAATGGTAACAGGAGAGTTGCTGGTAACATTTGCTGTCGTCAGGTTGAAGGTTCCCTGTCCATTGATATCACACGCAGATAATGTTGCATTCATTACCGTTAGAGCCTGAATATTCAGGGTAACAGTGACTGTTTCACAATCCGGGAAGTCAGGATCGTCTCCGCAGAATGTATAAGTGAATGTATCTGTTCCCGTTGTACCCAGAGTATTTACAGTATAAGTAATAATACCGGTTGCAGGGTTTACAACAGCTGTACCCAATGAAGGTGCTGTGGTAACAGCTACAGTACTTGGGCTAGGAGTTTGTGATGAACTGCTGAATGCAGGAATTATGGTTTTAACATTACATACGTTATATGATGTATTGGTAAGTTTTGTACAGTTCAGAACTTTAAATTGTTCAGTAACCAAAGGTGCACAGCTTCCCATTGTTACAGAGCATGTGTAATATCCTGATAATGTAGGGGTGATTGATGAAGTGGTGGCTCCCGGAACAATAACCCCGTTTCTATACCATTGATAGGTATCATAAATAAAAGGATCTACAGTAAGACTCATTCCTGGAATACAGCCGCCTCCGGATTGTAAAATAACAGGTTGTGTAGGAAAGCCTGCAAAAAAGCCCCCATATCCTACAGCATCACTGCCGGCAGTGATACCAGCCATAATGGCTCTATTTGAAGCTATAGTAATCGTACCTGTTACATTGGGAATACCATAGGTAACCCAATTCGTTGTACCTGTCATATTGTAAGGGCCGGTTATTGCAGGAGGATTAGCTCCATTTACTGTAATAATAGCGCCACGTTCTGTAATGATGTTAAGTTTTGTAGGTATATTCAGTACTCCTCCGGGATTACCAATGGAATGAACAAAATTTTCATCAATAAGTCCAAGTTCATTAATTTGCTTTGGCAGGTAACAGTTCAAAGCAGGAATATAATTAAATCCACCGGTGGCCGTTTCATTTCCTGGATTTGAAACTCCTGCTAAAGTTTGGTAGACATAAGCATTTTTTGATGTTTTGAGATATAAGTTATAATGTCCGTTGCCTTGAAGGATATATTTTGAGTCAGGAATGACAAAATATTTTCCTGCATTAAGGGTTGCAATAGGTGGAATTTCATCGTTTACAAAAATTTGAGTATTATCTTCAGTAGCAATTACAATAGCCCCTTCCATATGGGAGCCAATAGAACCGTTACCTTTTACAAGGGCAAATTCATTTCCAAGCCTGTTGACAGGTACTGCCTGATCCATTAAAATATCTGAACCAGCTGGATGATTTCCTGCATATTGACCATTAAAATTTCCATTGGTGATATTGATGGGTTTGGTTGAAGTAATTTTAGCCCCAATAAAACCATCAAAGTTTGCTGTTATGTTTCCAATTCCATCAATAATGTAGGATTGCCCTTTATTTAAAGTGAAAGTCATTGTAGGATTGGTTGCCCCAGTGGTTCCATTTGAAAACTGAACGTTAGGACTGTATCCGGAAATAGTAACACTGGTATTATCTTCAGTTGCCAGTACACTGGTCATGAAATTCAGAATAGAATTGCTCACTGTAATAGGAGTGACAGCTGCGTAAAACTTCAGTCCTGTGGAAGAAATTCCTTTGGAAGTAATAATTTCTCCATGGTTGAACACTGAGAATCTTAAATTGGCGTAAAAAGGGAATTCAGCCTTAAGGTATAATCCTTTTGTTGTAGGGGTAAATAAATCCGCCTGCAGTTTGGTAATAATATAAGTCCTTAAGACATCAAATTTCTGAGGGTTATTTTTACTGATATTTACTGTTCCAATCAGAACATTATTATTGTAAATGCTTACAGGAAAAGGAGTTGTTCTGTTAGTAGATAAATAAAGTTTCTGATAAGGATTGGGAGCGCCTGTTCTATCTATCATTGGAGCAAACCAATGCTCTCGATCCAACTGGGCAAAAGCAAAGGTGAAAATACAAAACATAAACAAAAAACATAAATTTTTTTTCATTCAGCGGTGGTCTTTATCACAAATTTAGTGATAAAAAGTATTGTATGGTTGAAAACATAATAAAAAATTGTGATTTCAAAATCATGGTTAAAAAAAAATTAAGTTTGTATTATTTTTTTCTGTATTTAACATAATCTAATGAATAAATTTAATCAGAGAGCTTAAAAAAATAAGCCACGATCATTTGATCGTGGCTTATTAAATATAGTTTTAAACTAATTATTACTCTCTGTTTTTAACAAGAATCCAACCTGTATATTTTATTGGAGTCTTTTCTTTGTTGGACTCATTCCAGCTGATATGATACCAGTATGTTCCTGTTCCAAGTTTTTTATCAAAGTGTTTTCCGTCCCATCTGTAGCTGTTGAATCTGTTTCCGGTGAATACCATATTTCCATATCTGTCATACACTACAAAGCTTAGGTTTTCTTTATATGCCAGTTCACTGTAATCGATATAATCATTTACATTATCTCCATTAGGGGTGATGGCATTTAATAGATTAGGAATAGTAACTTCTACTGCAATAGGAGTACAGTTATAGGCATCTTTTACGTAGAAAGTGTGTTGCCCTCTTGTTAAACCTGTAAAAGTACTTGAATCCTGCCAGTTTGCAGTTCCGTCTACAGCATATTTATAAGGTGCTTTACCACCGCTTACAATTACTGTTGCTGTATTGTTGTTGATTTCAATGGTTTGGATTACCGGATCTTCAACTTTTTTAACTTTAACAGTCTGTGTAAGGAAACATCCATTCTTACCAAGAACTACTGTATATTCTCCAACACCTACATCTCTGATACCTGAAGTAGTAGCTCCTGTGCTCCATAGGTAGGAATCATATCCAGGGCCAGCGTCCAGGTTAGTTTTTGCATCCATACAGATGTACTGATCTACAAGGATTGGTGACTTTTTGATTGGAAGTACAATTAATTCAATTTTAGCATTTGCTGTACATCCTTCAGCAGTCGTTACTTTCACATATACAAATCCTCCGGTGGAAGGGAAGTTTTCTGGTTGTGTGATTTCATTGATTCCTGCGGTAAGATCATTCAGCGTACGGTAGTATTTTTTTGTAACAGCATTATAGTCTGTTACCTTAGCTTTTGTAAGGTCAAAGTAAGCGTAAGGATCCACATCATACCAACAAGCCTTAATAGAAGCATCCGTTACGATGAATGGTACTACAGTAAGGTTTAAGGTCACCTGCTCACAATCTGTAAATTCAACTGAATTTCCACAGAATTTATAAACGATTTTGTCTGGTCCTAAATATCCAGGATTTGGTGTATAAGTGATTGTTCCGTTTGGATTCACTACAGCAGTTCCTTTTGTAGGAGGGGTTAAAATTACTACTGTACTTGGAACCACTGTTTGAGTGGAAGAAGTAAACGTAGGTGTAATTATTTTAGTAGAACAAGCATTAAGAGCTTGAGTCGTTTCTTTTAAACAGTTTTGTACTTTATAGATTGGAGTAGTCACTGGAGGACATGTTCCCATGGTTACTCTTACCGTATAATTTCCTGATTGTGTAGGAGTGTAAGTATAACTTGTAGCACCTGGAATGGCAACTCCGTCACGGTACCATTGGTATGTTTCATATCCGTCATCTACTTCAAGAATAATTCCCGGAACACACTCACCTGTTTTTTTTGCAATTACCGGAATTGATGAGAATCCGGCAAAGTAACCACCATATCCGGCAGAACTAAATCCTCCGTTGATACCAGCTGTTACAGCTTTTGTAGAGGTTATTTTAATGTTTCCAACAACTCCGGTGATTCCATAGGTTACCCAGTTAGCATTTCCTGCCAATGGATAGGGACCGTCTGTAGGTGCTACAGGGTTATCATTTACCATTACAGTAGCCCCGGTCTCTGTTAAGATATTTAATTTTACGATGATATCCTGAACTGCACTGGCTCCACCTGAACCGATTGGCATTTCATTAATCTTTCCGATTTCATCAATCTTTCTTGGAAGGAAACAGTTCAATGGCGGTATATAGTTGAATCCATTAGTTGCCTCACTATTCCCTACCCCTACAAACTGATAAAGGTATACGTTTTTAGTTGTTGAAATAAACATGTTAGAATGCCCGTTAGTACCTTGTGCTACATAACTGGTTTCATTAATTCTATACCATTCTCCGGCAGCAAGTGTTGCAACAGAAGTTCCGACACCATTTAGATAAACATCAGTATTATCTTCTGTAGCAATAATAAGACCTCCTTCCATGTTCTGGCTAGGAATTGTAGATCTTGTTTTAACGATAGCAAATGTATTTCCAAGTCTTTCAACCGGTACTGATTGATCCAGAACCGGGTCACTTCCTGATGGAGAAGTAGAGAAGTTGCCATTACAGCTTCCGTTGGTAAGGGTTACGGGTTTATCAGAAACTATTTTTGCACCGATAAATCCTGTTTTATTTGCAGATTCTGTGCCTGCTCCGGCAAGAATTACAGATTGTCCTTTTTGTAATGTAAAGGTCTGGGAATTACCTGTAGGAGTACCATTAATGAAAACAACTCCGGAAGTAGGGTTCCATGATGCTGTTACAGTAGTATTGTCCTCAGTTGCCATAATACCTGCGGTAAAGTTCTGAATACTGGTGGTATTGGTATTGGGAGCAGTTGCTACGAAGAATGTTTTTCCGATTCCAGCTTTTCCTTTACTGGTAATTACTTCCCCGTGAACACTTTGGGCAAGTCTTAAACTACAGTAAAAAGGTTTTACTGCTTTTAAATACAGTCCTTTATTACCAACAGTGAATGCTTCTGTAGTGGTCGTTCCACTAATAAGGCTATTGGTAACCTTATAGGTTTGCGGATTACCTTTACTAATGGTAACCGTAGTTATTACAGCATTGTTATTGTAAATGGTTACATCAAATGGGGTGTCTGAATCAGTAGACAGATAGATCATGTTGGTATAACTGTTACCGCCATAACTATCATAGTAAGGAGCAATCCAATGCTCTGTATCCCTTTGTGCAAAGAGTGTATTAATTGTCAAAAAAATTAATACCAGACTGAGTAGAAATCTTTTCATGTGTATGGAATTAGGATTTCTACAAAAATAAAATAAAAAATGAAATACTTTTAATAAAATTTAAATAAATGTTAAAAAAGTGTTTTCAATTTTTAATTAAAAGTGATTCTGGGTATGAAACTGGTAATTAATGTTGAGCTCGGCCAGTATAGTTATTTGCCAATATTTGCCATGAAAATTTTGCCCGCTTGAATTGTTAATGTTTTCACTTATTTTATCTCTTATTGGTGAATAGTGTTGATGGTTACGGGTTTATCTTAATAAAAAATCCCGGTGAAATTCACCGGGATTCTATATTTTTTGAAAAAGTTAGCTTATAGGCTTACTCTTACAAATCCTGTTACTTTTAGGTCTGCATTTACAGATTTTACGTAATCAGCAACTGAGATACTTCCGTCTTTAATGAAGTCCTGGTGTACCAAAGTGTTGTCTTTGTAGAATCTCTGCATTTTACCTTTAAGGATATTATCGATAATGTTTGCAGGCTTACCTTCTTCAGTAAGTTTGTGTCTTTCGATCTCTAATTCTTTATCAATAGTCTCCTGAGAAACTCTTGTTTCGTCCAAAGCGATTGGGTTCATAGCAGCAACCTGCATAGAAACAGCTTTAGCAGCTTCATCAGCTCCATCTACTTTAGCAGAAAGAGAAGAGATTGCAGCGATTTTGTTTCCAGCGTGGATGTAAGCTCCTAAGAAATCTCCCTGGATTCTTTCGAAAGATCCGATTTCGATTTTCTCACCGATAACTCCTGTTTGCTCTACTAATTTCTCAGCAACAGTCATTCCGTGGAAGTCAGTAGCTAAAAGCTCCTCTTTAGTAGCAGCGAAGATTGCCATCTCAGCTAATTCGTAAGCTAGCTCGATGAAAGCTTCATTTTTAGCAACGAAGTCAGTTTCGCAGTTTAGAGAGATTACTACACCTAAAGTGTTGTCTTCATTTACTCTTGCGATTACTGCACCTTCAGCAGATTCTCTGTCAGCTCTGTTAGCAGCAACTTTTTGTCCTTTTTTTCTAAGGATATCTACCGCTTTTTCGAAGTCTCCTTCAGCTTCAACTAAAGCTTTTTTGCAGTCCATCATACCTGCACCTGTTTGGTTTCTCAATTTTGCTACGTCTGCAGCAGCTGGTGTATAAGACATAATATCTATTATTTTTTTATTTAAGATTAGTATTAATTTTTAGCTTAAATTTAGAGCAGTGCAAAGATAATGATTTTAATGATAAACTAAAAAATGACTTTTCACGTTATTAATATATTTAATACTATTTTAAAGATTTGATTAATGAAAAAAATCTTCTTTCTCCTATTTATATGCATTTTCTCACTTGGTTTTTCCCAAAAAAAGAAAAAAACAAAATCTAAAGCTGTTGTTGAAAAAGAAACCGTAATTATCTATACAGAACAGGAAGCTGAGATTTCAAAAGAAGCCAGAGTGATTGCCGGATTTTTGAAACAGAATCCTGGACATGCTAAAACGGACTATTTCAAAAGAAAACTTATTGATATTATTATGGCAGATAATTCACCAGAAGCAAAACCTACCATTAAACCTATCAGTAAAGAAAAAATTGAAAATATTGTAAAAAATAATGAACTGAACAGTGGTAAAACGGTTGCCACAAATAAAGCTTATACTGCTAATGGTAAGCCTGTTTCTAATAATACAGCGGCTGCTATTGAAGCGTTAAAAGAAGAAAGAAGAACCACCTTTGCCTCGGTAGGTTCTGCGGCAAAAAGTGCAGGTACATCCACAGCGTCTAAATCTGAACCAAGTGAGGAAGGTAAAAGAAGAGCTGCTATGCTTACCCATCTGTTTAATAATGATGTTAATAAGAGTGAAGCATATGTTAATATTAAAAACAGGTCAGCATGTAATCTTATCGTAAAAATAAGTGGCAAAAAATATTATAATTTGACGGTTCCGGCAAAAGGGGAGAACTTTATTCTGGTTGATAAAGGGGAGTATGTAATGACAACATCCGTGTGTGATGCAAAATATTCTTCTTTGAAAAAGATTACCCAGGATATTGAAATTGCACTGAATGTTGCAGAATAGAATGAAATAGAAGAAAACTAAAGAAAAAAGGTTAAGAAGAAATTCTTAACCTTTTTATTTTTTATCCTTTAAACTGACCCATCGCAATGAATTTATCCTGTCTCTGGGTTTCAAGCTCCTGTCCTGTAAATTTGGAGAAAGCTTTGATATTTTGTAAAATTGAATTTTTCAAATTCAAATAGGTGGTTTCCTGATCATATTGAGCTCCACCAAGGGGTTCCTCAATGATTCCGTCGATGAACTTTTCTCTTAAGGCATCTGCCGGAGTAAGATTTAATGCATTGGCTGCATCTTCTTTATGATCCCAGTTTCTCCATAAGATAGATGAGCAACTTTCAGGTGCAATTACTGTATACCAAGTGTTTTCCAGCATATATACTTTATTTCCAACACCTATTCCTAAGGCTCCACCACTGGCACCTTCTCCGATAATGTAAGTGAAGATTGGGGTTTTCAGCTGAACCATTTCAAAAATATTTCTTGCAATTGCCTCTCCTTGCCCTCTTTCTTCAGCTTCCAGTCCCGGATAAGCTCCCGGTGTATCTACTAAAGTTACCACAGGGATATTGAATTTTTCAGCAAGCTTCATTAGTCTTAAAGCTTTTCTGTATCCTTCCGGATTTGGCATTCCAAATCTTCTATGCTGTCTTTCTTTTGTCGTTCTTCCTTTTTGAGTACCAATGATCATTACTTTTTGACCATCAAGGGTAATCAATCCTCCAATCATTGCCGGATCATCAGCGAAATTTCTGTCTCCATGAAGTTCTAAGAAACTACCTTTGTCTGCCATTCCATTGATGTAGTCCAATGTATACGGACGATCTGGGTGACGGGACAGTTGTACTCTTTGCCAAGGTGTAAGATTTCCATAGATTTCTTTTTTCTTTTCTAAAATCTTATCCTCAATCTGGCTGCATGCTAATTTTACATCAACACCACTTTCTTCTCCTACTAAAGAACACGTCTGGTATTGGTCCATCAATTCTTTGATAGGAAGTTCGAAACTTAAATATTCCATTTCTTGAAGTAAATTAAATCTTTCAAATGTATGAAAAATTATGGTTATTCTATTTAAAATTATTTATAGCATTGTTTATTCTGGAGGTACTTTCCTCTTTGCCAAGGGTTTCCAGAATGTCTGGTACATCCGGACCTTTCAATTCTCCTACTAAAGATAATCGTAACGGCATCATCACCTTACCCATACCTAATCCTTTGCTTTCAGCGAAATCATGCATTGTTTGTTTCAATGTTTCAGCAACAAAGTCTGTAGATTCAAATGCAGCTGCCAGTTCTGCTAAAATTGCAGATGTTTCTTCATTCCAGGCTTTTTTTGAAGCTTTTTCGTCATAGGAAACCGGAGCTTCGAAGAAAAATTTTCCGTTTTCATAGATGTCTTTCGGAAAAGTTGCTCTTTCTTTCATAAGGTGAATTACCTTTAAAAGTTTTTCATCAGAAGCACCTGAAAGATCAAGATCTGTGTTTTTAAGGATATGAAGTAGCTCCTGGTCAGACTTCATCTGGATATACTGATGGTTGAACCACTCAGACTTCTCTTTACTGAATCTTGCGCCTGCCTTATGTACTTTATGAAGATCAAATTCTTTAATCATCTCTTCCAATGGAAGAATTTCTTTATCATCAGCAGGAGACCATCCTAATAATGCAACCATATTGATAAAGGCATCAGGAAGATAGCCGTTTTCTCTATATCCTTTGGAAACTACTCCTGTAGCTGGATCCTTGAAGTCAAGCGGGAATACCGGGAAACCGAATTTATCTCCGTCTCTTTTGCTCAGTTTTCCTTTTCCTTCAGGTTTTAAGATTAAAGAAAGGTGGGCAAACTGTGGTGCTTCCCATTGCATTGCTTCATACAGTAATGTGTGAAGTCCTAGGGAAGGCAGCCATTCTTCTCCGCGAATTACGTGAGAGATTTCCATTTCATGATCATCAATAATATTGGCAAAATGATAGGTTGGCATTCCGTCATTCTTTACCAGTACTTTATCATCTAAAGTATTGGTGTTAACTGAAAACTTTCCACGGATGATGTCTTCAAGATTCAAGACTCTGTCAACAGGCATTTTAAATCTTACCACATAAGGAGTCTTTTCATCTAATAATTTTTGAACTTCCTCTTCAGAAAGGGCAAGACTGTTTTTTAAACGGTTTCTGGTTTTATTGTCATATGAAAAAACATCACCTTTTGCTTCGTACTCTGCACGAATTACATCCAGTTCTTCCGCCGTATCAAAAGCGATATAAGCATAATCGGTCTTTAGAATCTGTTCAGTATATCGGTCGTAGATATCTCTTCTTTCAGACTGTCTGTAAGGAGCAAATTTTCCTCCTTTTTTAGGACTCTCATCAGGGATAATTCCGCACCATTCCAATGCTTCCTCAATATATTCTTCAGCACCCTCTACATATCTGGCAGTATCTGTATCTTCAATTCTTAATACAAATTCTCCACCTTGATTTTTAGCAAAAAGATAATCATATAATGCGGTTCTTACGCCTCCCAAATGTAATGGTCCTGTAGGACTTGGAGCAAAACGTACTCTTACTTTCTCCATTTCAATTTTAATTTTTGCAAATTTACTTAAAATTATGCGTTTAAGAGATGATTTATGACCTGGTATTGGTTTTTTGAGTCTAACTTTTTTATTTATTTCTTTAAATATTCTTCAAATACCGCTTTCAACTCCCTCGTATTATATTTTCAAATAATATTTTTAATCAGAGAATTATAATCTGTGAATATTCTTGTTGTGGGAATTGGGTTCATAAAGGGGAATTATTAAATTGATTTCAGTATTCTGTTTGTGGTCTGGCTAAGTTTGTTCGTGTAATTTATTTTCTTTATTAAATCACTAATTAGTGATCATTTAGACTTTTGTTAAAAGCGTTTTAATTGACTGTTAATTTCACTAATAAATGATATATGTCAGTTGTTGTTTTATATTTCACATAGTATTGAAGTTTATATTTGTTGAGAATTTTAAAACAATACTATGAAAAAACAAATTGTATTTTGCTTCAGTACAGCGCTGATGCTTTTCATGGGGTCATGCTCTTCGGAAGACCTGAATAATGAAGTGAGTCCTGATGGTCAGGCAAAGGCTGGCCGTTTGTCAGCAGCAAAATTTGCAGGAGATGGCATCTACGATGTCTTAGGGCATGGGTTTGATGCAGCAGGGGAATATGCCAATGCTAATTCTGCAGGATTTAAAGTGATTGATATCGATCGTTTCAAGACTGAGCAGGAAGCAAGGTTGGTCTCTGAAAATGCCAATACCCAACAGTATATTGAAGAATATGGAGAGAATGCGGAAACATATTCTAAAATGGTTTCTACCAAAGTAGATGCTACTGCAGGAATTCCTTTATTCAAAAAAACATTATCAGTAGGTTTTAATTCAGCAGTTACGACCAATCATAAATTTGATGCAAAATATATTTATGGTAGCTACAACCTTTTAATCAAGCAGAAAAGATTAAGATTCAATGCTACAACAGATATGCTGGCAGATTATGTAACTCCGGAATTTGCACAGGACTTGCAGACAAAAACTCCACAGCAGATTGTACAGGACTACGGAACTCACGTAATGGTTGATATTTATACAGGAGCTAAAATGGATATTATGTTCCAGTCTGAAACCACTAACGAAAGCCGTGACCGTGCTGCAAGAATTGGGGTAAAAATCGGAATGCTTAAAATTTTTGATGTTGATGTACAGAATGATGTCAATACATCAGAATCATCAATGAATTATTCTAGAAAGTTATCCTACAGAACAAGGGGAGGAGATCCTTCAAAAGGTTTGGTAGGAGAAGTGAATCTTGATCAGACTACTTCAAAAGTTAATATTGCAAACTGGCAAAATAGTTCTACCCCTAACAATTCAGTGTTGGTAGAATTTGGAAACAATGGCCTTGTTCTTATCTACAACCTTGTAAAAGATGCTGCAAAAAAAGCACAGCTTAAGGCCTACGTAGATCAGTATTTAATTGATAACCAGATTTCACTGGAGTATAATACAACAATATTATATGGTTACCAAAACCAACCAGACAGTAATCACTACTTTACCTTTAATACAAACCTTCAGCCATCTTCTTACTGGACAAATGAAGGACCTACATTTAAAGTGTTTCAGTATAAAGCACCAAACACAGTTCCTATTTACTGCTATAAAAGTACTTCAGGAGCAGATCATTACTTTACGCAGGCAAGCACATTACAACCATCTTCTTATTGGAATATTTATATGGGGGTAGCATTCTATGCTTATAAAGATCCTGGAGCCGGAAGAATTCCTGTATACAGCTATAAAGCTAAAAACGGATCAGATCATTATCTTTCAGTATCTCCTAATTTAGGGCCTGTGAGCTATTGGAATACCAGAGAAGGTATCGCTTTCTATATTCCAGCTAATTAATTTTGGATTTATATAAATCAATTTGGTTATACATTGAAGTGAAGTCAGATATTCTGGCTTCGCTTTTTATTTGAAATTAAATACAGTAGATGTAAATGTTGAAAAGTTGGTATGGATATTTGTTTATGAATATTTAATTCTCTTATCTGTGATGATTTGGTTGTTTATTAATGGACTTTTAAATGTTTATTAAATTCACTTTATAATGATATATGTCATTGTAAAACTATTTTTTCACTCACTGTTGAATATTATCTTTGCAAAAACTTTTACATAACCTATGAAAAAACAAATTTTATTTTGCTTCAGTAGCTTACTGATGCTTTTTATGAGTTCATGTTCAACAGAAGATCTGAACAATGAGGTAACACCTGATAGCCCGTCGGTAAAGGCTAATAATCGTTTATCTGCAGCCAAATTTGCTGGTGATGGTATTTATGATGTCTTAGGGCATGGTTATAATGTAGCCGGCGAATATGCCAATGCCACAGCTGCCGGTTTTAAGGTGGTTGATATTGATCGCTTTAAATTAGAGCAGACCAACAGACTAATCAGCGAAAACACAAACTCTCAGGAGTACGCTGAAGATTATGGAGAAAATGCTGAGGCTTATTCTAAAATGGTTTCAACCAAAGTGGACGCAACAGTTAATTTTCCACTGTTTAAAAAAATACTCTCTGTAGGTTTTGGTTCAGCGGTAACAACCAACAATAAGTTTGATGCAAAATATATCTACGGAAGTTATAACCTTACCATCAAGCAGAAAAGATTAAGATTCAATGCTACTACAGATATGTTGGGTGATTATATCACTCCCGAATTTGCTCAGGACTTACAAACAAAAACTCCCCAGCAGATTGTTCAGGATTATGGAACTCACGTAATGACTGATATTTATACAGGAGCAAAGCTTGATATTTTATTCCAGTCTGAAACAACGAGTCAGACTCGTGATAAGGCAGCCAGAATCGGAATAAAGGCAGGTATGTTAAATATTTTTAATGTGAATGTGGATAATGATGTGAATACTTCTGAATACCACATGAATTTTTCTAAAAAACTGACTTACAAGACCAGAGGTGGAGATCCATCAAAAGGTTTAGTAGGAGATCTGAACCTGGATCAGACCAATACTAAAGTTAATATTTCCAATTGGCAGACCAGTTCAAATGCAAGCAATTCCGTTTTGGTAGACTTTGGAAGCAATGGGTTGATTATTATTTATGACTTTGTTAAAGACCCTGTTAAAAAAGCTCAGCTTAAAGCCTATGTAGACCAATATCTGATTGATAATAAAGTGTATCTTGAATTTAAAACAATTCCTATTTACAGATATTATAACGGAGTAGATCATTACTATACTAAAACTCCAGGTAGCTACAGCGGATATTCTTATGAAGGAACAGAGTTTAATGCATTCTTATATAAAGCTCCAAACACAGTTCCAATCTACAGATACTGGAATGGTAAAGATCACTATTATACAAAAACTCCGGGATATTATCAGGGATATGTAGACGAAGGAATTGAGTTCAATGCATTTGCTACTCAACAGCCTAATACAGTTCCTATTTACAGATACTGGAATGGTAAAGATCATTATTACTCAAGATCAAGTGTAAGGCCATCTGGTTATGTTGCAGAAGGAATTGAATTCTACGCATACTAATTAAAGATATTGATATTTTTACAGCAAAGCCGTCTCAGATATGAGGCGGTTTTTTATATACCCAGGAGCAAAAATGAGGATCCGGGAAATATTTCCGTTGATAGGAGGAACACTGAAAGAATATTTCGGGCAGGCTTATTATTAAAAATGTATTTTTGTAGATTATAAATTGAGTTGATCAATGAGAAAAGCAATATGTCTTTTTATTGTAGGAGATAAGTACTGGAAAATGTACAATAAAAATAGAGCAAGGTTTGAAAACTATGCTAAAAAATGTGGGGCAGATTTAAAGATTATTGATAAACCTATGGATGATCAGTTTCATCGTCCTCTTCTGGCTCAAAAACTGCTGATTCCTGCAGAAACAAGAGATTATGATATGGTTCTTTTTATGGACCTTGATATTATTATTTCAGATAGTGCACCCTCTGTTTTTGATTATCTTCCGGAAGACAAATATTTCGGGGCAATTCTGGATCCGAGAGGAACTGAAGAATTCAACAAAACCTGGGGACATATTCCAAGAATACTGGAAGAGACCAGTGAAATGTATTTTACTGACCGACATTTTGAACCCAATCCCTTATTGCAGGGAAGTATCAATGGAGGAGTATTTATTTTCAGACCGAAGAAAGTAGCAGATATCTTTAAAGAATACTATTTTTCAGACCATAACCAGGGGGAGCTGAACAGCTTTGAAGAAACACCATTTGCTTATTTTTCACAGATTAATAATTGGTTTGAAGCTCTACCACCTGCATTCAATGTTCAGGTTTTATATAAAATAAAGGGAACAGAGAAAGGGAAGGAAGTAGAATCTGATGAAAAAAAACTTCCGGAATTTTTCAGGAAATATTATTATAAAAAAACAGGAAGCTGTTTTTATCCTACAAGGAAGTATAAAAATTACGTAAAACAAATCATTGCCGAAAATTACTTTACCCATTTTTCCGGCAACTATCCTATAATCTACAATTAAATTATGAGCTTACTTTCACGCTTTTCCAGTAAATTTATATCTGTTTCTTACGGAATCACCGTCAATGATGAAGCTCAGGAACTTAAAAAATTATTAGATATTCTTATTCCTTTGATCGGTCAGAATGATGAGATCATTGTTCTCCAGGATATTACCAATAAGAATAAAGAAGTGACGGAGCTGCTTGCTCATTATAATAATATTGTAAAACTTGAGGCAAGACTGGATGGAGATTTTGCAACCTTCAAAAACAGATTAATTGAAAAGGCAAACGGCCAGTATCTCTTCCAGATTGATGCAGATGAATATCCTACGGAGCATTTTATCAAAACATTGAAACCCTATCTTAAAAAGGAAAGAAGTGTTGAGGTATTCTACGTTCCCCGAATCAATACTGTAGAGGGAATTACAGAAGAATATGTACAGCAAATGGGCTGGAATATGAATAAAGAAGGCTATATCAATTTCCCTGATTATCAGGCGAGAATTGTAAAGAATAATAAAAAGATCTTCTGGAAAAATAAAGTGCATGAAGTTTTATTTGGAAATAAAAACTTTACGGAAATTCCTGCAAAATATGAACTGTCATTGATTCATAAAAAGAATTTCGAGAAGCAAAAAAAACAGAATAGTTTTTATGAAACATTGGAAGATTAATTATTTGAATTATTAGAAAATAAAAATGGCAGATTTAGGAATTAACGTTTTTGGATTTATTAATGGTGAATTTGGTATTGCGGAAGCCACAAGGCTCAATTGTAAAGCCATACAGAGTGCAGGCATGCCTATCAGCCTGATCAACTATGATGTGAGAACCAATCATAACAATAATGACCAGACGTTTACTCAGTTTTCCCATAAAGCAGAATATCCTATTAATTTAATTCAGGTTTCACCATCTGTTTCGGAAATTTCAAATTTCTTTGAATATTTTGACTATTCTTTTTTTGAAAGAAAATATAATATTCTTTATATGGCCTGGGAATCAGAGACTATTCCTGAGGATTACCTTCTGAATATTAATCTTTTCGATGAGGTCTGGACGCCTTCAGAATATTGTAAAAAATGTATTGAAAAATACATAGCATCTCCTGTAAAAGTAATTCCACACCCGATTGATATTCATCTGAAAGAGACCCAAGATCCTGATGCTTTGAATTTTTATAACGAAGATTACTTTAATTTTTTATTCATCTTTGATTATAACAGTTCCATACAGCGGAAGAATGTTCTCAACCTGATTAAGGTTTTCAGAGAAACATTTGACGGAAAAGACAATAATGCTTTTTTAACCATTAAAACCTCTAAATCAGATAAGTTTTCTTTAGAAAAACAACAGATAAACGAGGCCATCGGTGACTCGGCGAAGATTAAAGTAGTAGAAAAGATTTTTGATAAAAATGCACTGAACTATGTGATCAGTAACTGTGACAGCTATATTTCTCTTCACAGATCTGAAGGTTTTGGGCTTACTATGGCAGAGGCCATGTATTTTGGGAAACCTGTTATTGCTACCGCGTATTCCGGAAATCTGGAGTTTATGAATTCTGAAAACAGTTTTCTCGTAAGTGCAGAAAAAGTTTCTTACGGTTCAGACGACCTTAATTATGATTCTAATACCATCTGGTCTGAACCTTCACTGGAAAAAGCTTCTGAATATCTGAAAAAAATATATCAGGGCGGGGAAGATGTCAAAGTGAAATCTGAGAATGCACGCAAAACAATTACTCATGATTTCTCTCTCGAAGGAGTAGGAAAATTGATCAGAGAAAGATCTGAAGAGCTTATTTCTGGAGGTAAAATTCAGCAAAGCAGATCAGCATTAATAAAATTATATGCCGATAGTTTATTTCTGAGAAAAGACCTTAGAATTTATAAAAAAAGCAAACCCATTCAGTGGATATATGGAGTGAAAATGTATTTCAGAAATAGAAAACAAAAGAAATAATTTACGATAAAATGAAAGAGCGATGGATTCAGATAAATCCATCGCTCTTTTTATTTTTTACCTTTTACTTTCTTTAAAAAGATATTTACTTTTTTCCTGATTTTATTGTAGAGTGTTTTTTCCAGGTAATTCACTCTGCCACTCAATCGGTCTATTTCAGCAAGATAGAATACATTTCCTGCACTATTTTCTGTGCTGCTTTCTTTTTTATCCATCTGGTCGATAAAAGACAGTCGTATTTGAAGCAGATTTCCTATAGATTCAAGAGAAAAATGATCTCTGATCTGAGCCTCTGCACTTTCTTTAACAGCGTGTAAAGACCCGAAATTATTCTTTATATACAAAAGCTTTTGGGTGGCATCCTGCAAATCAGGTTTTGCCAAAGTGAGCCCTTCAGCAATTAATCCTTTTGTATTGGAAGTTTTAATAAAACTATACTGAACAAGGAAGCTGTTGTTCACATTCATAAAATCCAGATTTCCGGAGTATCCTGTTCCTACAACAATTTTCCCGTAAGACATTGCTTCAGCCATTGTCAGTCCGAATCCTTCGGAGCCATGCAGCGAGATCAGAACATCAGATTTCTGAATAAGGGAATGCAGCTTTTCTTTCGAGAAATGTTCATTAATAATGATAATATTCGAAATGCCTGCATATTTTTCCACTACTTTTTGTGCATCCTTACTTCTCTCGAGATTATGGGTCTTGACAATTAAAACACTTTCAGGATCATCTTTAAAGACATTAATAAACGCTTCAATAGTCGCTTCAGGGTTTTTTCTGATCGTTGTACTTAAGGAATCAAAAATAGTAATATATACCTTTGAGCCAGGCTTAATATTATATTCTTCAAAATTAAATTCATCAGAAGGAGCCAGCTTTTGAATAGGATGAGAAAATCTCATCACAGGAATTCCCGTATATTTTGTGAAAATATTGACACAAAAATCACTAGGAACCCATAACTCGTCAAAAATATTCAGAAACTCAACCGTTTTATCCGAAACTTCGGGAAATTCCCAGGCCCAATACACAATGTTGTAATGACCTGCAAGATTGATATCCTGATTTTTTGAAAAAAACTCGTGAGTCACATTACTGTTAATGTGAAAAATATTAATTAAGGCATCTGATGGGGTGTCGCTTTTAGATTTTTCAAGAGTATCACTTGAATAGCTGATGCGGTTTACTTTAATCCCTGCATTTTCCATGGCAGCAGCATTAAGCCTTGTGGCCTCTGCAATGCCAAAATTTCCATCAAAAAAACCGTGATAGTTTACGCTTAATGACATGTTTTATAATGTTTTAAGTTTTTCTTTTACTTCTTCGGGTGAAAATGCTCTCAGACTGTCTACGGAATTTTTACTTAAAATATTCCAAAGCTCTTCATTATTATTCAGCTGAATAATTGCTTCTGCAAAACTATTTTCATCGTTGGCAATGAGAACATTTTTTTTATCGGTAAGTTTCATTCCTTCGGCACCAATATCTGTAGTAACCACTGGGAAAAAGTATTCAAAAGCCTGTCCGATTTTTCCTTTAACACCAGCCCCAAATCTTAAAGGGGCTACCATAATTTTCGAATTCATAAAATGCTCCTCAATGCTTTCCACAAAGCCTAAAAATTTAAACTTAGGATATAGTTTAAGATCCAGCTTTTCTGCAACATTTCCGATGATGCTTACTTCCAGCTCAGGATTGGTTTTCCAGACAATGGGCATTATTTTTTCGTATAAAAACTTTACTGCATCAATATTTGGTTCATGGATAGATCCGATAAAGGTAATTCCTTTACTTTCATTGAAATTTTTTCTTTCAGAAATATCAATTTTAGGATAATGAATATTAGATATGGTAATGATCTTATTTTTAGCCGCATACTGGCTCATAATATCTTTTTCCTTGTCAGAGATGGCAATAATATAATCCAGCTTTGGGGCAACAACAGTTTCCAGACGGAAAAAGTGTTTGTAATTTTTCTTCAAAGAAATACGGGTTGGCTCCAGTTCGATCGCTCTTTTAAACCTTAAAAAATGAATATCCACCATGTCATAAATGAATTTGGCAGAAGGTAAAACGGATTTCATTTTTTTATAAAAAAGATTCAGAGCCAGAGGCCCATTGAACCAAACATAATCTACCTTTTTAAAAGAAGATAGGAAGTCATAAATATTCTTATACTTATTGTTTTCTATATAGACGATAACATTGTGCTGCTGGTAAAATTTTACATAAGAATTATCTTCAAAAATATGGGGCGCAAATAATATGCAGTTATATCCTAATTCTTTGTAAATAAATATAAGTTCTTTCAGTCTGTTGGCTCCGGATTCTTTATCATGGGCCGGGAAATCTCTGGATGCAAAAAGGATTGTTTTTTGGGAAGCGTCATACTGGTTGATGTTGACTATATCCTTAGACTGAAGGTTTTTGAGTTTTTCTTTTCTTTCGAAGTGCTTTTTTATTTTTTTTAAGATTCCCATTTGTCAGTTTTTAGTATCCAGTTCAAAAACTTTATTCACCCAACTATCCAAAGTGTATCTGTAGTAGATTTCTTCCGGAATTTTTTCGTAAGGTCTTTCAAAAAAAGATTTGTCAAGATTACTAATATTTTTGTTTAAAATCAAAATATTATTGGGATTGTAAAAATCATAGGTTTTAATGGCTTCATTATCAGTAATGATTTTCTTTTCCAGAGACATGGCTTCAAAAACTCTGAAGCTGAGTCCATATTGTCCTTCCCGCATGAGATCCAGTAAAACTTTTGAGTTTTTATAATATTTTGGAAGATCATTGTGCGGAATCTTTTTAATACTGAAAATCAGGAAAAGATTCTTAGGTACTGTCATGAAAATATTGGTCAGCTGATGCTTCCAGGATTTTTTTCCAATGATCATAATCTGGAATTTTAATCCGTGCTCAATCAGTTTCTTAGCCAGTAATTTGATAAGTGAAACCCTTCTGTTATCATAAGATGTGATATAAAAAAGGTCCATTTCAGGCTTTTGAGTTTCTTTTGAACAGTGCGGAAGGTAAATGTAATTCGTTAATTTTTCAAATCCGTGTTTTTTGACATCAATGTAGTCAAAGGAAAATACCTTGTCAAAAAGATACAATTTATCTTCTACAGGAACTCTTTCAAGATTATCATAAAGATAGGTAACCAGACGGTCTGTATACTTGCGGATTTTTTTAAGGGTAGAAAGATCAAATGTATCAGGATTCATCACTAATATTTGATCCTGATGCCCTAGTTTTTCAAGAGAATCCAGTACATATTTCTGTCTTTTTTCAGTCTTAAGATTCTTGTTTAAAAAAGTTTTGCTTAAAGCATTTACAGCTCTTTCATTGAAGTTGGAATGAGTAACGGTACTGATCTTTATATGATGAGCGTCAATACCACGTTTGCATAATGTTTCAACAATATACTTATCATAATCCCAAAAATCATAACTAATGATACAAATCTTCATTCAACTAATTTTGCTCTTTTTTTAATGATTCATAGGTTTCGTAGACGCTTAAAGACTGCAGATAAGATAACTGATAGCCTTCTTTTCCGTCTAAAATACCAAGTCTCATTATATAGGCTTTAAAGAATTTAAAAGCTGTTTTAAGATATTGAACTAAAACATTGTACTTTTTTCCTTTAGCAGCCATTTCTTTCCCCTTTAAAACTCCGTAATGAATCATTTTCTTTTTGTAAGATTCATAATCTGAAACGGAGTAATGGAGTAATTTATTTTTTAAAATTCCAATGGTTCCATTAACCTCCAGAGTTTCATGTACCTTTTTTCCTGCCATATAGATGGCCTTCGATTTTCTGAAGAGTCTGAAATTTTTATCAGACTGAGTTCCTGAAAAATGAATCGGTTTCTGGGCAAAAAAGAATTTCCTGTAAAAATAATAGGCATCCTTTTGCTCGGGTTTATTTAGCTCATCGATAATTTCCTGCTTCAGGGCCGGTGTAATTCTTTCATCACCATCTAAAAATAAAACCCAGTCGTTTGTTGCAGCTTTCAGAGCCAGATTTCTTTGCTTTGTAAAGTCTTCAAATTTATTTTGAATCACCTTTACATTAGAGAATTTCTTCGCAATTTCTACAGTTTTATCCGTACTAAAAGAGTCTACTACTATTATTTCATCACAAAAATCAAAAGACTCAAGGATATCCTGTATATTTTTTTCTTCATTATATGTTATGATTAAACCACTTATATTCATCACAACGATTTGTTTGATAGAGGAGTATGTGAATACTTCCTTATAATTGTTTTTTAAAATAGTTTTAATCTGCCAAAGATAAGTTTTAATTTGAATTTTATAATCGAATCTTTGCCTTTTATATCAATTCTACACAGCTCGTATGGGCGCTGGGTAGGGTAATAATTTACTTTATTTCCAATTCTTACTGCAAATTCAATTCCTATTTTTTTTAAAATGGAAAAAAAAGTTAATTTATCTTCTTTTTTTTGTGGATATTTTCCATAAGGATACGCCAAAACCTTTGAATACCGGATGTTGTGGGCATCGAGGATTTCCATATTTTTTTTTAGATCTTTTTCTATAAAATCAATAGAAACGTTTTTTAAGTTTTCATGGGCATGACTGTGAAGGGCAATCTCAAAATATTTTTTATCCAGACTTCTGATTTCGTCAAAGGTCATCATAGAATAATTGTTATATCCCTTTTCAATAAATCCGGTAGGAATAAAAATAGTAGCTTTCAGATCATACTTTTCCAGTAAGGACGGCAGATATTCAAGATTATTTTTGTACCCATCATCAAAAGTAATGATAATATTTTTCTTTGATGAAATGGTAAGCTCAGAAAAAAAACGAGGAGTATATTTTTTACGGCTTAGATAGGAAAACTGCTGTTCAAGGTTCTTTACACTGACTGTAAGATCTTCCTGGCTTTCTTTTTCAACCTGATGGTACATGAGAATGACAAGTCTGTTATGCGGAAAAGCAAACAGATAGAGACGGAAATATACGACGATAAATACCGCCAATAAAACAGGAATAATATACAGGATCATACTATTTTACCGTATTTTTTTCAAGTTCCTGGAGTCTTATTTTTTCACGCAATTTAATATATTTCAAAAAAGTGTAATAGGACATCGTTTTAGCAATATAATACCCTGGAAATCCATCCAGAAAACCCAGTTTGAAAATAAAAACCTTGATAAATTCAAACATTGGGCTTACAATGATTTTAAATCTATTGATTTTTTTTCCTCTTTCAAACATTTTTTCAGCCATCATATCAGAATATTTATTGATTTTCGAGACATGATGGTGAATGCTTTTGTAAGTATAATGATTCAGTTTTCCTTCGAGAAGCCCTACTTTTTCATAGGTAATCAAAAATTCATGAACTTTATCATGAGAATATGCTGCATATTCTTTTCTGAACAGCCTTTCACGGCATACATTTCCCCAACCTCCATGTTTGATCAGGTGAGTCCCTAAATGATTGTTGAATGCAGCCTTATACACATTGAATTCTGTGCTTGCTGAAGAAACGATCTTCTGTATAGATCTTTTCAGATTTTCATCAGGAACTTCGTCAGCATCCAGAAACAGTACCCATTCATGGGAACATAAATTAAGGGCATGGTTTTTTTGTTCACCATACCCGTTAAATTTTTTCTCAAAGAATTGTACCTGCGGATATTTTTGAGTGCAGATTTCTTTTGTCCTATCTGTTGAAAAGCTATCAACAATGATAATTTCATCAGCTATATCTATTAATGAATCTAGAAGTCTTACGATATTTTCTTCTTCATTATAAGTGATGATTGCAAGGGAGAGAGCCATTTATTTATACTCAAGAATAGTCTTTTCAATAATCTTCACGCAATCCAGTAACTGCTCTTCAGTAATTACCAATGGTGGTGCCAGTCTGATGATGTTACCGTGGGTAGGTTTTGCCAGCAATCCGTTTTCTTTCAATTTCAGGCAAAGATTCCATGCAGTAGAACTTTCGGGAGTATCGTTGATCAGAATAGCATTTAAAAGTCCTTTTCCTCTTACTTTGGTAATAAGGTCTGACTTTTCAATCAGCTTTTCAATTTCAGATCTGAAAAGTTTTCCTAATTCTTCAGCTCTTTCAGATAATTTTTCTTCAGCTACAACATCTAGTGCTGCTACTGCAACTGCACATGCAATTGGGTTTCCTCCAAATGTAGAACCGTGTTGTCCAGGTTTGATCACATTCATGATGTTGTCATTCGCTAAAACAGCAGATACAGGATACATTCCTCCGGAAAGGGCTTTTCCTAAGATTAAAATATCCGGTTGTACATCTTCATGATGACATGCAATAAGCTTTCCTGTTCTTGCAATACCGGTCTGAACTTCATCAGCAATGAATAAAACGTTGTACTTTTTACATAGTTCAGCAGCATTTTTAAGGAAGTTTTCATCCGGAACATATACTCCGGCTTCCCCTTGAATTGGTTCTACAAGGAATGCTGCAATATTTGCTGCTTCTCTGCTAAGAACTTCTTCCAGTGCTGCAATATCGTTGTAAGGAATTTTGATAAATCCTGGTGTAAAAGGGCCATAATTTTGGTTGGCATCCGGATCGTTAGAGAAAGAAACAATGGTTGTTGTTCTTCCGTGGAAATTGTTTTCGCAAACGATAATTTTCGCTGCATTTTCTGAAATTCCTTTTACTTCATAACTCCATTTTCGGGCTAGTTTTACAGCTGTTTCTACTGCTTCAGCTCCGGAGTTCATAGGTAAAACCTTATCAAATCCAAAAAGAGTTGTTATTTTCTGTTCATATTCTCCTAATTTAGAGTTGTAGAATGCTCTTGAAGTTAGAGCTAGTTTTTGTGCCTGTTCTACCAATGCTCCTACAATCTTAGGGTGAGAATGTCCTTGGTTCACAGCAGAATATGCTGAAAGAAAATCATAGTACCTTTTACCTTCCACATCCCAAACGAAAACACCTTCTCCGCGATCCAGAACTACTGGAAGTGGGTGGTAATTATGCGCTCCATGTTTGTCTTCAAGGTCAATAAAATACTGCGAGTTTTTTGTTTGTTCTGCTGTTGACATATATTTTGGTTTTCAACAAATTTACGCAATATTAATGATATGCATAAACAAATGCCTAGTGACGTTTTGGGGTATAATTGAAGGAGATTTTAGGGCGGAATAATGTGGTATTGGAAAATATTTTCTCTGTTCGCAGACGGTTATAGGTATTATATCTTTATCGTGATGAAATTTTATTTTCTGTATGGGTATCAATTTTTATGAATGAAGAGGAATAGATGCAGGAGTGGCTTCTCTGAGATTTTTAACGGAAAATTTTAAACTGATCAGCTAAAAACAAAAACTGCCTCAAAAAGAGGCAGTTTCATTTTTATTTTAAAATAATCTTAGTGATTATCGTATTTTCTGTCCATTACAAAATCCTCCATGAATTTTGTAGTATAGTTTCCTGCAAGATAATCTTCATTATCCATCAGTTGTCTGTGGAAAGGAATGGTTGTTTTCACTCCTTCAATATAGAATTCCTCAAGAGCACGTCTCATTTTTGCAATGGCTTCTTCACGGGTCTGAGCCGTAGTGATAAGCTTAGCAATCATTGAATCGTAGTTAGAAGGAATACTGTATCCGGAATATACGTGAGTGTCTACTCTGATTCCGTGTCCGCCAGGGATATTTAATCCTGTGATTTTTCCTGGAGATGGTCTGAAGTCTGCATAAGGATCTTCTGCGTTGATTCTACACTCGATTGAATGTAATTTAGGGTAATAATTGATTCCTGAAATAGGAGTTCCTGCAGCAAGAAGAATTTGTTCTCTGATCAGGTCATAATCAATTACCTGTTCAGTAATAGGGTGCTCTACCTGGATTCTTGTATTCATTTCCATGAAATAGAAATTTCTGTGCTTGTCTACAAGGAATTCAATAGTTCCCACACCTTCATATCCAATGAATTCAGCAGCTTTTACAGCAGCGTCACCCATTTTTTCACGAAGTTCGTCTGTCATGAAAGGAGAAGGCGTTTCTTCAGTTAATTTCTGATTTCTTCTCTGTACAGAACAGTCTCTTTCAGAAAGGTGGCAAGCTTTACCGAATTGGTCACCCGCAACCTGAATTTCAATGTGTCTAGGCTCTTCAATCAGTTTCTCCATATACATACCTCCGTTTCCAAAGGCAGCTACAGCTTCCTGAATAGCAGATTCCCAGTGGTCTTTAAGGTCTTCAGCTTTCCAAACCGCTCTCATCCCTTTTCCACCACCACCGGCAGTTGCTTTGATCATTACCGGATATCCTGTTTCTTCCGCTACTTTTACAGCATGTTCGTAAGATTCGATCAATCCGTCAGAACCAGGTACACATGGTACACCTGCTGCTTTCATGGTTGCTTTAGCATTAGCTTTATCACCCATTTTTTCAATCTGCTCAGGAGAAGCACCGATAAATTTGATACCGTTTTTCTGGCAGATTCTTGAGAAGTTAGCATTTTCAGATAAGAATCCGTAACCTGGGTGAATAGCGTCAGCATTGGTAATCTCTGCTGCAGCAATAATGTTAGGGATTTTAAGATAGGAGTCTTTACTCATTGCAGGGCCAATACATACCGCTTCATCAGCAAATCTTACGTGAAGACTGTCTTTATCAGCAGTAGAGTATACCGCAACAGTTTTGATCCCCATTTCTTTACAAGTACGTAAAATACGCATTGCAATTTCGCCACGATTGGCTATTAATATTTTTTTGAACATCTCTCCGAAATTTTAAATTATAAATTTTGAATTTTAAATTATTTTAAATGAAAAAAGATTCATCTAAAATTTATAATCTGTAATCTAAAATTCCTTAAGATGGATCTACTAAGAATAAAGGTTGGTCATACTCTACAGGAGTAGCATCGTCAACTAAAATTTTAACAATTTTTCCGCTGATTTCAGATTCAATCTGGTTGAATAGTTTCATTGCTTCAATAACACAAACTACTTTACCAACAGAAACATCGTCACCTACATTTACAAATACATCTTTATCAGGAGATGGTTTTCTATAGAAAGTACCAATCATTGGAGACTTGATCGTTACATATTTGCTGTCATCAGATGCAGCTTCAGCTTTCTCAGCAGCAGGTGCAGCAGCCTGAGTTGCAACAGGTGCCGGAGCAGCTACTGCTTGTGGAGCAGTGTGGTATACTGCAGGTTGTGCATAAACAGTATCGCTTCCAGCTAATGGAGTTTTAATAGTGATTTCGAAATCTTTAGTCTTGTACTTCACTTCTGAAACTTCAGCTTTAGATACAAACTTGATAAGATTTTGTATGTCTTTAATGTCCATAAATTTGATATTTGATTTTGGGTCAAAGATACCAAAAAAACGTAAAAAACAACAAAAAACCGCCAAATTTTATCAAAATTGGGCGGTTTTTGTATTAAAATGAGGCTTTTTCAATGAAAAGCGACTCTTAGTTTTCTTCAGTAGCAGCTACTTCTTTTTCCAATACTACTTTACCTCTGTAGTAAAGTTTTCCTTCATGCCAGTGAGCTCTGTGGTATAGGTGAAGCTCTCCTGTTGTTGCATCTTTAGCTAATTGAGGAACTACAGCTTTGTAGTGAGTTCTTCTCTTATCTCTTCTTGTGGACGATTGTCTTCTCTTTGGATGTGCCATTTTCTAATAACTTTTTTAATTGATGAGCGATGAGATTCATCATCTCATCATATTTAAATTATTCTATTTAATTATTGTCTTTTAATTTTCTTAAAGCATCCCATCTAGGGTCACTTTCATGTTCTTCTTCTTCAGTTACCTCAATATCTTTAGGACTGAACTGGTCAAGAATTTTAAGATCTTCATCACTTACATTGGGTGAAATCTTTTTCATCGGGATAGAAAGCATTACATTTTCATAAATCAAATGTGCTACATTGAAAGCATGCTCTGCAGTAGGAATAGTAATAACATCTTCATTGCTGTCATCATATTCTTCCCCGAAATTCACCAAAATTTTGATTTCATTTTCAATAGGATAGTCGAAATCTTCATTTGTGATATCACAAACTAACTCAACCCATCCATTAATTTTAATCTCAAATTCCAGAAAAGTAGTGTGTTTATCAAGTGATACCTTCACTTCTATTCTAGGATTTGTAAATTCCTGCTCAGTGTCAAATAATTGAAAGAACGTATTATCTATCTCAAACTTGAACTCGTGTCTTCCGTTTTTAAGTCCGGAAAAGCTTACGTCATAGTTTCTTAACTTGTCCATAAAATGAGTGTGCAAAAATATGCATTTTTTTTATAATAACAAATAAAATCTGAAACAAATTAATTTAAAATTTGTTTTAAAGATTTATGCTTCAGTTTCCTCTGGTAGATCTTCGTCTATTCCGTTGTCTACAGTTATTTTTCTAGGCTGCAGGCGGTCGCTCATCAGTTCTCTGTATTCACTTCTGTTTTTGAAAACTTTGATAGCCGTGAAGATCGCTTCTGTGAAACTTTGTTCATCAGCGATGTTTTTTCCTGCGATATCATAAGCAACTCCGTGATCGGGAGATGTTCTGATAAAAGGAAGTCCTGCGGTATAATTTACTCCTTCTTCGTACGCTAATGTTTTGAAAGGAGCCAGCCCCTGATCATGATACATTGCGAGTACGGCATCGAAATTTTTGTATTTGTTCGGTTGGAAAAAGCTGTCTGCAGGGAAAGGTCCGAATGCCAATATTCCGTTGTCAGAAAGTTCTTTAATAGTGGGGCTGATAATTTCAATTTCTTCATTTCCGATAACACCGCCGTCTCCTGCGTGAGGATTTAACCCCAATACCGCAATTTTAGGCTTTTGAATACAGAAATCCTCTATAAGAGTCTGATTTAATACCCTGATCTGTTTCTTTATTTTTTCCTTGGAAATATTTTCAGCTACCTGAGCAATAGGAATATGATGGGTGGAAACAGCTACTTTAAGATCTTCAGTGACAAGGAACATTAATCCCTTTTTGCTGAATTTCTCTTCAAAATATCCAGTGTGTCCGGCGTGTTTAAAGCCCATTTTTACCATCTCATCTTTGTTGATAGGAGCGGTTACCAGTACATCAATATCTCCTTTCATCAAAGCTTCAGTAGCCGCTTCTAAAGAATCAATCGCCATTTTTGTGGATTCTTCAGTAGGAACTCCCAATTCTACATTCACGTTTTCTTTGGTAAGGTTAACCATATTGAGTTTTCCTACCTGTGCCTGTGAGGCCTCGTTAACATAGTTGAAGTTAAGATTCAGGTTAAAAATATTTTTCTGATAAGTGAATAATTTTCCCGAACCAAAAATTACAGGAGTGAAAAAATCTGTAATAGTTTTGTCTTTCAGAGACTTCATGATGATCTCCGGACCGATGCCGTTGAAATCACCGATTGAAATTCCTACTCGTACTTTATGGTTTTTTGGGCTCATTTTGATTATCTTTGAAGATTATAATTTACAAATTTAGCAAAAAATAATATGTTCACAGGAATTATTGAAGCAGTTGGTGTTATTGAGAAGATTGAAGAAAAAGGAAGCAATATAGATTTCACCCTGACATGCCCCTTTACAAACGAACTTAAAATTGATCAGAGCCTTGCACACAACGGCTGTTGCCTTACAGTTGTGGAGATAAAAGACCATCATTATGTGGTTACAGCGATCAATGAAACATTGGAAAAGACCAATCTTGGAAAATGGGAATTAGGAACAGTTGTGAATCTTGAGCGTTGTATGAAGATGGATGGAAGACTGGATGGTCATATTGTTCAGGGACATGTTGATAAAACCGGTGAAGTGGTGAGTATTGAAAATAAAGACGGAAGTTATTTTATCACCATGAAATATGAAAATGACGGAAGTTTTGTGACGGTACCTCAGGGGTCAATTACAGTAAACGGGATCAGTCTTACGGTTGCTAAAAGCGAGGACGATCAGTTTTCCGTAGCCATTATTCCTTATACCTGGGAATTTACGAATATGAAACATTTGAAAATTGGTGATACAGTAAACCTGGAATTTGATATTATTGGTAAGTATATTGCTAGGTTAATTAAAAAGTAGAATGTCAATAAACAAGTATAAAGGATATAGCTTAAGGAATCGGGTATTCTTCGGTTTCTTACTGGTATGTTTTTTAAGTGTCGTTGCTACATCTCTTGTTCCTTACTTTGTGCTGAGAAATCATTCTTTGCAGCAGAGTAATATCGATATGCAGGACAAGACCAATGCGGTAATGCGGTATCTGGATTATGCGGTAAGTCAGACACTTATAGAAACAAAAGATCTTCCGGAAGTTTTAGGGAATAAAATCTTTGAAATAGCGGATATCAACCAGCATGATATTTTTATTTATGATCTTAAAGGACACTATTTGCTTTCCAACAAAGATGAAGGTTTAGTTGAGCAGAAAACAATTCCTATAGAGATTATCAATAAAATCCTGTCTACTGATGCAAGAGTAGATATGATTAATTATGATGCTGCTAAAGATGCTAAGCTTACTTCTTCTTATCTTTTGTTGAAAAACAATGAACTTGAACCTATCGGAATTGTTTATATTCCTTTATACCACAATGAATCTGCTTATCTTGAAGTTCTTCATCAGTATGTAAAATATATTCTTTTAGTCGATATATTCCTTATTCTTTTTAGTATATGGATCAGTTGGGTTACGTCTAACAGCCTTGCGAAAACCATTACGAAATTCTCTGATATGATTACCCGTATTACATTGTTTGAAAATGAAATGCGTCCCATCAGGTACTATAAAAATGATGAACTTAATGCTTTGGCGAGAGCTTATAACAGAATGATTCTGCAGATTCAGGACCAGAAAGAAAGACTTAGGTTCAAGGCATCTGAAGAAGCGTGGAGAGAGATGGCTAAGCAGGTGGCTCATGAGGTGAAGAACCCATTGACTCCAATGAAGCTGACCATTCAAAATTTTGAAAGAAAATTTGATCCTGAAGATCCCAATATCAGAGAGAGAGTAAAACAGATGAGTAAAACGATTGTAGATCAGATTGACCTGATTGCTACTGTAGCCTCGGCATTCTCAGAATTTGCGAAACTTCCTGAAAAAAATAATGAAGTTATTAATCTGAATACTGAAGTTGAAGACATTCTCCGTGTATTTAATGATGACAGTATTTTCATGCATGCCAACAAGACGAATATTATGATCAATATGGACAGAATTTATCTTTCCAGGATTATAACCAACCTTGTTACCAATGCGAAACAGGCGGAAAGTGATGAAAGAAAACTGATCATTAATGTAGATGTGGAACAGCACCAGAGACGAGTGATTATTTCTGTTCAGGATAACGGAATAGGAATTCCTGAAAATATGTACGAAAGAATCTTTGAACCGAATTTTACTTCTAAAAGCAGTGGAATGGGGCTGGGGTTGTCTATGGTGAGAAAAATGATTGAAGATTATAAAGGAGAGATCTCTGTAAAATCTGAAATAGGAAAGGGATCTACCTTCATTATTACACTGCCTACCAATTTATAGTGAAACCTTTTACCTTTAAGCAATTTAAAATTGAGCAGTCTAAAGACGTCTTCCGTGTAGGAACAGACGGGGTTTTGCTTGGCGCTTTAGCTAGTGTTGAAAGTGCTTCCAGTGTTTTGGAAGTAGGAACGGGTACAGGCTTAATTTCTCTTATGCTGGCCCAGAGAAATCTTCATGCTGAATTTTTGGGACTTGATATTAATGAAGATGCAGCAAGGCTTACCAGACTTAATTTTGAAAACTCTCCTTTTCATACAAGGTTGCAAAACAGACATCAGGATTTTAAAACTTTTGAAACGAAAGATCAGTTTGATCTTGTTGTTTCCAATCCTCCATATTTCGAAGAGTCGGGGTCTGAAAAAGATAAAATTGCCCGTCAGACGATTGAGTTAAACTTCGTGCAGCTGATATCCAAAGCATCTCAGCTTTTATCAAAAGGTGGGATTTTTTCTGTCATTATTCCTGTTGAGGCTGGAGAACTTTTTGTTTCAATTGGGAAAGAAAATAATCTGTTTCTGATCCGAAGAGTGCATATCAAAGGAATTGAAAATTCAAAAGCAAAAAGGCTGATTCTGGAGTTTTCATCAGAAGAAAAAGACATTGACGAATCTGACTTTATTATAGAAAAAAGTCCGAGACAATACTCGGACCCATATCTTGAACTCACCAAAGAGTTTCATGTTTTTAAGTGAAGAAGTTAGAAATTAGACTTTAGAAGTTAGTTATTTCTGAACTCTTTATTTTTTATTCTTATTCAAATAACTCAGATGTATCCAATACAGAAACTTTCCCGTCTTCACATCTGATGGCTTCACCAGGGAAGTTTTGAATCATATGATAATCATGTGTTGCCATTACCACTGCAGCGCCATTTTCAAGAGCTACCTGCTTTAACAGGGTCATAATTTCGTTGGAAGTTTCAGGGTCAAGGTTTCCTGTAGGCTCATCGGCTAAGATAAGATCAGGGTGGTTAAGAAGAGCTCTTGCGATGGCAATACGTTGTTGCTCTCCTCCGGAAAGTTCGTGAGGCATTTTGTGCTTTTTGCTTTTCATGTTCACGCTTCCTAAAACCTCATTGATACGGTCTTCTATTTTTACTTTGTCATTCCATCCTGTGGCTTCAAGAACAAACTTCAGGTTCTTTTCAACTGTTCTGTCAGAAAGTAACTGGAAATCCTGGAATACGATTCCTAGCTTTCTTCTAAGGTTGGGAATATCAGATGGTTTTAGTTTTGCCAGGTCAAATCCTACCACAGCTCCGTGTCCTGATGCCAATGGAATGTGTCCGTAAAGCGTTTTCAGAAGAGAACTTTTTCCGGAACCTGTTTTTCCAATAAGATAACAGAATCTACCTTTTTTAATGTTAAGATTTACATCAGAAAGTACAGTGAAGTTTTTTTGGGCAATCTTTGCGTTTTGTAAACTTATGATGTTTTCTCCGGAGATATTTGTATGTGGCATAATTTAATTTTAAAGACTATTTCTAACAAAAATATTTCAACTTTTAAAAATAGAAAAAGATGTTGATACAGCCTAAATTTTAGTAAATTTTAACAACAAAAAATGCCTGAAAAGGAACTTCTCAAGCATGTTTTGTATATGATAATGTAGAATTATCTCTTAGCGCGTGATGCACTTACAGTTAAACTCTTTCTGCCTTTAGCTCTTCTCGCAGCCAAAACTCTTCTTCCATTTGGCGTAGACATTCTTTCTCTGAAACCGTGTTTGTTTCTTTTCTTTCTTTCTGATGGCTGGAATGTTCTTTTACTCATTACTATATGTTTAAATCGTAATTAATCTATTAATTTTCAGGTTGCAAAGATATATAAATTTTTATAAGTTACAAATTTTATATATCTTTTTTTAAAATTAAATGTTGCGTTTTTCAGTCGGGTATTGACAAACCCTCATGGAAAAACCATTTTCCGGTACAAAAATAATATTTAAATGATTTATATAAAAGCTCTATCTTTGAAAACTTTAATTTTAACGAAAAATAAACACCGGATGTTTACACCAGCAGAACTTTTAGATATCAATACATTACTTACCCAGGAGAGCAAAATAGTTATCCTTACCCATTACAATCCGGATGGAGATGCTATTGGGTCAAGCTTGGGATTGAAACATTATCTGAAAGCCAAAGGAATTCATGCAGAGGTTATCGTCCCTAATGATTTTCCTAAGTTTCTGAAATGGATGCCGGAATCTAAAAAAGTTATCATTGCTGAGTACAAAAGAAAACTGGCTTCTGATATGATTGCAGGAGCAGATGTTATTTTCTGCCTGGATTTTAATTCTCCTTCAAGAATCGGATTGTTGGGAGACTGGTTGATAAAAGCTCCTGGAAAGAAAATTCTTATTGACCACCATCAGCAGCCGGAAAAATTTGATTTCGTTTATTCTGATACGGTAATTCCTGCCACTTCACAGATGATCTATCATTTCATTGAGGCAATGAATGATGAAAAACTGGTGAATCAGGATATGGCGGAATGTCTTTATACCGGAATTATGACGGATACTGGAGGTTTCCGTTTTCGTTCTACAAGTGCTACCACGCACAGAATTATTGCCAATCTTATTGAACATGGTGCAGATCCTGCCATGATCACCTCTAATACCTGGGATACCAACACAGTTTCCCGACTGCATTTACTTGCTTTGGTTCTGGGAAGAATTGAGGTAGTGAATGAGGGAACAGTAGCTGTATTAAGCCTTACAAGAAACGAGCTTAAAGAATTTGGATTCCAGAAGGGAGATACGGAAGGATTTGTTAATTATGGTTTAAGCATTGCCGGAGTGAAAATGTCTGCATTCTTTATGGAAGATCTGTATGAGGATTTTGTTAAAATTTCATTCAGAAGTAAAGATGATGTGGATGTGAACCAATTCTCAAGAAAATATTTTAATGGTGGAGGGCACATCAATGCTGCCGGAGGGAAATCTTTGGATTCTTTAGCCGGAACTATCGTGAACTTTAAAGCTAAAGTAAAAGAGGAAGGGTTATAATGGGATGAAAAGCTGAAATAGCTTATCCATTCCCGGTTTCTTAAACTTATTAACTTTTGCGAAACCCTTTTTCTTCAAGTTCCAGACAGGTATATTCGTAGACCTGCTGAAACATTTCATCCATATACCTTTTGTTGAAAAGACTGTACTTCGTCATTTTAGGCGGATCTAAAAATATATTGCAGTATTTCGCTTTAGAATACACGGATTTTGCGATGGCCAAATGGAGAATCCTGTCAAATTCTTTCATAAGACTCATTTTATTGAGTTCATCATAGCTGATCGAGTTCACATGGGATGCAATCAGGAAGTTGCATTTGTCCATAATAGGCTCAATGGGAAGATTGTCAAGAACGCCGCCATCCACATAAATTTTTTCACCAATTCTTACCGGAGGAAGGATGAAAGGAACACTGGAAGAAGCCAGCAAGGGACCGAAAAGTTCTCCTTCAGAAAAAAAGTCAACAATACCATGAGTCATCTCTGTGGCTGCAACATACATAGGGATTTCTAAAATACTGAAATTGTCTTCCGGGAAATAATCTTTGAAAAGTTTTAAAATAAAATTAGAACTGAAAATTCCATTTTTTGATAATTTTAAAGCTGATCTGGAGAAAAAAGAGGTTTGTCTCACAATTTCCATCATCTCATCCGGTGTTTTTCCAAAAGAATAAAAAGCGCCAATGATAGATCCCGCACTTGTTCCGGAGATAATGTGCGGCTTCAGGTTGTATTCTTCCAGCGCTTTCAGTACGGCAATATGGGCAATTCCACGCATTCCTCCGCCTGAAAGTGTAAGTCCGATAACCGGTGGTGCCGGTGGTTTCTTTTTTTTGAATGAGAATAAAGCCATTACAAAAATTATCCTCTACTAATATACAGGATTTTTTATTAAACACGGCTTTAATATATGATGAAAACAATGTTATAAGACCAGCTTCTTAGGAAGATTATGAAGAAGTTCTGTATTGATGATTTCAGCACAGATACCCGGTTTTTCCCAATGCCCGTTGTGTCCGCAGTCCAGGATATAAGATTTGATATTGGTTCTGTCCGGAAGATGTTTAATCATCATGTCGGTTTTTACAGCATTGTCATGTTTCCCTGCCAATACTAAGATTTTTGCTTCCAGATTTTCCAGAACATGTTTTTTGTCGGTTCTTTCTACCATACCTTTTACACAGGCAAGTGCCCCCATATTGTTGGTGGAAAGTGCGGTTTCAAGAGCGGTTTCAATTTTCCCTTCCAGGATATCTCTTTCATTCGGATTGAATAAGTTGGGAATTCCGGCTCTGGCATAGTGGGCAAATGCATCCTTTATAATTCTGTAGCTTTTGATACGCTGTTGTTTTTTCTCTTCATCATCCGGAAAGTAAGTAGAGAAAAATAACGTTAAAGTTTTTAAAGAACTGGGATATTTTTCAGCAAAGGCAAGCGAAGTATAGCCTCCCATGGAATGTCCCAGAAGGTGAACTTTTTCTAAATTCTGATGGTCTAAAACTTTTTTTACTTCCTCAGCCATCAATTCCATGGTGTGAACTTCAGCCTGAATTTCAGACTGCCCGTGGCCGGGAAGGTCAATTTTGAGCAGTGAAAAATCTTTAGAAAGATGAGACTCCATATCGCTCCAGATGGTCAGGTTTTCCATAAATCCGTGCAGAAGTACTAAAGTTTCTTTTCCGTTTCCTTTTCTTTCAAAGTTTAGCATAATTCCAAAGTTATAGAAGGTTAAAATAATACAGCAGGTTGCGTGCTGCGGATCTGTTTCTCCTTTCAAATTTAGTCAAAAAAAGAGCATTTTTACAATGCTCTTCGTCTTTTATTGAGTTAATTCCTTGTAAATCTTTGTTTCCCAAGGCTTGATATCTGTTACGCCATATCGTTCCTTTTTGGAAATAGCAAGATTGTCCAGCATGTCTACAAAATTCTTATAATTAGCTTCATCTGTTGGTTTTACAATAACAGTGAAGTTGTTGGGAACCGGAGCATTTTTATAGGCTTCAGCAATGATTTTTGAAATTTTTATTCCACTGAAATCAGTTTCTTTAAGGGTTCCTGCATTTAAATCTTTAGCATTGCTTTGATGATAAAATACACGGTTGTCTTTTCCAAGGATAAAGGTAATCTGATTTTTATCTCCTATTACCGGAATATCCTTAGGGTGAGGGTTAGGATCTTTTGCCGGTAATCCCAGATCCATTACGTTGGGTTTTGTAAAATTGGTAGTGAACATAAAGAATGTGATGAGCAGGAATCCCAAATCTACCATAGGAGTCATATCTACTCTGATCATTTTTTTCTTTTGTTTGCTGCCTTGTTTTTCTTGTGCAATTACTTCTGCCATGATTAATGTTTTTAAATGTTAAACGGTATTTTTTTTGAATAATTCTTACAAAACACATGCCTTGTTTGTGAAGTAATCAATAGATTCATGAATTTATTGATTGTTTTTGTGCTGAATTTGAAAAAAAATCCTGTTTCTTTTACTCTTTTTATGATATTGAGTTTGAATGGCTGAAATATTGACAAACGGCTTACCTGTTTACTGTTATTTTCTTTGAAAGAATGATTCCGTTTTTATTTTTTATCTGTACCATGTAAATTCCTTCAGAGAATGTATTGGTATTGATTTTTATTTTTTTCTCATTATACTTTTGAGAGAATATTTTTCTTCCCAACATATCGATAATATCAATACTGCTTTCCTGTGGCAGATGATCTGCATAAAAGAAATCTTTTGCCGGATTGGGGTAGAGGTTAGGTTGAGCAGTCTTCTGGCTTTCTGAAATTCCTAATTGTTCCTGATTTAACTTAACTACCCAGGCATCAAGTAAACCATGATTTCCTGTAACATCTCCGTCTATAGATTCTGTACTTCCTGAAATAATATAACCATTATCATCAGTTAGCTCTACAGCAGTTAAGTTTTCATAATTACTCCCTCCCAGAGTCTTTTCCCATTTCAGATTTCCGTTACTGTCCATTTTTATGATCCAGCAATCATTATTTCCATGATTTCCGGTTACCTGTCCGTTATTGGAAGCAGTCCAGCCCGCAAAAATGTAATCCCATTCGCTTGTCTGCCGGATTGCTATGCCATTATCATGAGCACTTCCTCCAAAATATTTATCCCACTGAGGAATACCATTACTATTTAATTTTACCACCCAATAATCAGGAAGTCCGTTTTCAGAATGCAAAGGATTAAAAGAAGTTCCCGCAACAATGTATCCGCCATCAAAAGCCTGCTGTACAGAAGAAGCTATATTATTACTATTATTTCCTAATGTTTTTTGCCACTGCATATTTCCTGCGTAGTTCAGTTTTACTACCCAAAAGTCGTAACCGCCATTGTTTCCGGTAACATGACCGTTATTGGAAGTTGTAGATCCCGCAATAATATATCCGCCATCAAACGTTTGCTGTACAGAAGAGGCTTGGTCGCTGCCGCTTCCCCCTAATGATTTTTGCCATTCTATATTTCCGCTATTGTCTAATTTTACAACCCAGTAATCCTGTCCTCCCTGGTTTCCACTCACATCTCCATCATTAGAGCTTGACCAGCCGACAGCAATATATCCGCCTTCAACGGTCTGTTGAATAGACAGAGCCTGATCGAGATTACTCCCACCTAAAGACTTCTGCCATTGTATATTTCCATTAGCATCCATTTTTACAATCCAGAAGTCATAGTTTCCATGATACCCGGTAATATCTCCATCATTTGAGTTGGATGATCCGGCAACAATATATCCCCCGTCTATAGTCTGTCGGATAGATTGTGCAGTATCCAGATTACTTCCCCCGAGAGATTTTTGCCATACTATATTTCCGGCCGAATCAAGTTTTATGATCCAATAATCTCCTTGTCCGTGGTGGCCGCTCAAATCTCCATCATTGGACATAGAGTTTCCTGCAACAATATATCCTCCGTCAGAGGTTTGCTGGATAGCATTTGCGGATTCACTCTGGCTGCCACCCAATGCTTTCTGCCATTGTATAGAAGGAGCAGTTTGGGCTGTTATTATTGAAAAAGTAAAGAATAAAAGAGTAGATGTTAAATGTTTCATATGTATTTGAATAAGTGATGGTTATTCAAATGTAATTAATTTTGTACTACGTTTGGTGTTTTATTGTTTATTTAATTCATTAAAATAAAAAACTCACACGGTAAAGTGTGAGTTTTTTAAATGATATGTGAATAAATTATTTATTCTTTTTATAGAAGTTCACCCCGCATTCCAGGAATTTTTTGAAATCCTCTTTCGGCATATATCCTGAAACAGGAGTATTAATTACTTTTCCGTCAGGAGTGATTAAAACATAGTGAGGCTGGGAATTATTGTTAAAGTTCACCTGTTGGAATAAACTCCATCTGTCCCCAATTGTTTTTACCTTTTTGATCTGTCCGTCCCCAAGGTCAATTTTGGTTTTCTGATCTTCAGGAAGCTCTTCCTTGTCATCCACATAAAGAGAAGCCAGCACTACGTCATTCTGTAGGATAGGCAAGATGTCTGGTTCACTCCAAACAAACTCCTCCATTTTTCTACAGTTTTCACATCCGTACCCGGTGAAGTCAATTAAGATCGGTTTATCTTCTTTTTTAGCCAGTTCTATTGCTTTGAAGAAGTCGTGTTCCGGATGCATTCCTAAAATTCCGTCTTTTTCATCATGGAAATAACTTACATTCAGAGGAGGTAAAATTCCGCTTAATAACTGAAGCTTCGGACGATCAGACGGGATTAAACCTTGTACCAGGTAGATGACAAAACCGATTCCCAATACACCCAATACCTTTCTTGTGATTGAGATTTTAGGCTTTTTATCATCATGTGGGAATCTGATCAATCCTAATAAATATAATGCTAATCCTAAGGCAATAATGATCCAGATTGCAATGAAGAGTTCCCTTTTTAAGAAGAAGGTTTTAGAAACAAGATCTGCTTTAGATAAGAACTTCAATGCTAATGCCAGTTCTACGAACCCTAACACTACTTTTACGGTATTCATCCATCCTCCTGATTTCGGAAGACTTTGCAATGCCTGCGGGAATAAAGCCAGTAAACCAAAAATAATTGCCCATGCCAGCCCGAATCCTGCCAATGCAAAGGTTAGCAGCATAGGAACATTTGTGGAACCTGTTACTGCACTTCCCAGTAAACTTCCTAAAATAGGTCCTGTACATGAGAAAGAAACAATTACCAGCGTTAATGCCATGAAGAAAATACCGATAATTCCTCCTGCCTCTTCCGCTTTAGAAGATTTGTTGGCAATAGAACTCGGGAGTGTGATATCATAATATCCGAAGAAACTTCCGGCAAAGAAGATGAATATGATAAAGAAAGCAATATTCAGCCATACACTGGTGGAAATCTCGTTGAAAACATTTCCGGCAATCCCATCAATAATGTGGAAAGGAATACTTAGTAAAACGAAAATAAGAAGGATGAAAAACCCATAAATAAGAGCATCTCTTTTTCCTTTTGCTTTGTTTTTGCTTCCTTTGGTAAAGAATGAAACGGTCAGTGGAATCATTGGGAAAACGCATGGAGTAAGCAAAGCGATTAATCCCCCGATAAACCCAAGGAATAAATACGTCCAGTAGTTTTCATCCACTTTGGTAGAAGCTGCACCACAATCCGTCAATGGTTTTTTGAAATCAATACTTTCAATTTTCAGTTGTTTAGGATCCAATTTAGAAGTTTCTGTAATCGTAGCTTCTGTTTTTGCAGGATTTTCAGTTATTGTCTCAACTGTTTTTACAGAATCTTTTGCAGGAACCGCTTCCTCAGTTGCGGTCTCTTCTGTTGCCCCTTTGGGAGTAACTTTTTGATTGAATTCTAAGGTGTTGGGAGCCAGACAAACTCTGTCGTCACAGGTCTGATACGTAATCTCAGAAGTGACATCTGCAGGTTTTGTCGGATCTTTTAATTTAAATTTTTGCTTAAATCCAGCAGAATTGGAGTAGAAAACAATTGTTCCTCCAAACGCTTCAGAAAATTCTTCATGTTTTTTCCCGACCTCGGTAAATTTTCCAATCAGCTCAATGTTTTTTCCGGTAACTTTATATTCGGTAGGAATACCTGTATCTTCCGGTAAATCTTTGGAGTAAATATGCCATCCGCTTTCCATAGTAGCATTCAATACTGCTTCGTACTGATTGTTTCCAAGATCGTTGATGGTAAATTTAAACTTTACGGGATTTTTTATCTGCGCATTAATTCCTGTCGCTAAAAAGAGTAGAATTAATAAAAACCAATTTCTAAATTTCATTGTTCCTTTCATTAAAAATTTTGAGACTCCACTTTGTCTTCTCATTCTTTGTATATCTTCTATCCTGTCTGAAAGGATGATCCCCAATGGAGAATCATTGCTGTCAGTCAGTATCCAGATTTTTTGCCTCGCTAAAATAGATAATTTTTCGTCCCTAAAAAACTTAGAAACTTTCTTTTTTTAAGCCTGATGTCTAAAATATTCTGTCTTCCGCCTTGATGGCAAGAGACGTGTCACTTATTTTATCCTTCAAAATGATTATTGATTTTGTCAATTTTATCAATTTTGTTGATTGAGGATTATGATTAGCATCTTTTGCCAATACAAAAACTTTCTGTTAAAATCAATTCAGGTTCTTTAAAATATCTTCTACAAACGCTCTCTTTTTATAGTCTGTTTCAAAATGCCTCCATGTAATTTCTTTACTTTCATTAAGGATGAAGGTTGCCGAAACAGGTAGTCTTCCGGAATGATCTGACCTGCTGTCAGCAAAATCCTCCTTTAATTTTGAGTTGTAGAGGTTAAGTGTTTCACTGTCAGGAGTGTAAAGAACATCGAATGCTTCTGCAATTTTATATCCCTCATCATACAGAACAGTATAGTCTGTCTTTGTTTTGTTAATGGTCTTTTCTATAAATTCAGGTTTTTCAGGAGAGATAATAACAAGTCTTGCATTTTTCGATTTCAGTTCAGGAGACAGCTTTTGTAATGTTTCAATGTATTTGTTACAATAAGGGCACCATTGTCCACGGATAAAAACGATCACCAGTTTTTGATTTTCTTTGGATGAAGAAAATGTATTTCCCACATGGTCTTTTGCATTGAAATTATCAATTTTATCTCCAACCATTTTTCCTTTTACCTGATCTAAAGTCTTGCCGGATTGAGACATCCTTTTCCCCAGCACTGAAGCTCCCACTCCTAAAAACTGTTCAGCATTATAATATCCGAAATCATATTGAACCAGTTTTCCTTTTGAATCCAGGAATAAAAAAGAAGGATAATTTACCACTTTAAACTCTTTGGCCAGGTTTATTCCTTCTTTTTCTGCATCCAGGGCAATATTAACAAAATTTTTGTTGAACATCTCTCCAATTCTAGGATCGGTAAAGGTGTTTTTTGCCATGAGCTTACAAGGTCCGCACCATGTGGTGAACAGATCAATGAAGATCAGTTTATTTTCTTTTGCTGCGATTTTTTTCGCAGCCTCCAAATCAATTTTTTGAAAATTGATGCCTGCACTTTGTGCTCTCAATGAAATTCCTACTATTATAAGAAGACTCAATACAATTTTTTTGAACATATATTCTTTTCTTATGATGTTCCCTGAAAAAGAAAAAAATCACCCACAAACTCTAAGTTTTTATGTAAATGTTTGATTTTCAGATGAAAAAAACACTTTTGTTTTTAATCTTTTTAATTTGCTCTACACATTTATACTTTTGATTCTGAGCATTATGCTTGCTGGAATATTGATATTTATCCTGAATTTCTTCGATACTTTTGTTTTCAATAAAAATGTCATGAATCAGATTCTGACAATGGGAAGAGATTGACTTAATATAACCAACCAGTTTTTCCCAGTAATACCTTTCATTTTCAATGGCATCACTGATTTCCTCCTGGTGTTCTATGAAATAGCTTTCCGGAGATTCTACATAAAAGTTTCTGTTTTTTAGTTTTTTAAACCAGAGATTTTTTACAATTCCGATAATATAATTTCCCAGACAGGTCTGAACTTTGAAGTCATCAGCATTGAGTTTTTCGTAAAGAATCAGTAATGCATCCTGGAAAATATCTTCTGCATCTTCCAAATTACCTTTATTCTTGATTATAAAATTTTTAGTATAACCGAAATACTGTTGGTATAAAATTCCAAAAGCTATATTGCTGTCTTTCTTAAAATCATCAACAGCTAACGAATTAGTTGTCTTTCTGTCCACTTTACAGTTATCTTTTTTTGCGTAGTTCTGTCTGTCTGATATCTGCGATCCTGTCTAAGGGGGATGACTCCCAAAATATGGTTTCCTGAATCACAGAGTAACCAGATCTTTTCCTTGATTAATGCAGATAATTTTTCGTCCCTAAAAAATTTAGAAACTTTCTTTTTCCCTGAAAACCCAGCCGGATAAAATTCATCTCCATCCTGTTGCTTTCTCAGAAGGAGAGGGAATTGAAGTTTTTCAGCATCAAAGTCCCATTCAAATCTTTTACCGATCCTGTCAATGTTTTCAATAGCATTTACGAGGTCAATGCAGATTTGGTTTTTGGAAAAATCAAAATTTTTGATCAGTACTATTTCTTCCGGAGTTTCCTGTTCTTCACTTTTATCAATGAAAATAAGTTCATCACGGTTGACAATCAACTGGTATTCTTTTGAAAAGAAAGAACTGTTGTTTTCTGCTGTAAAAATTTTGGGGATTTCTTCCTCCTGACTGAACCCATATTTTTTTAAGATTTCAAATTTTACGAAATCACTTTCCTGATCCAGCTTTTCCTTTGATAGGATTTTATAGTTTTGGTTAAATATCGTGAGTTGATTTTCTATCTCCTGAATCTGTTTATGGACAAAATCTTTAGTCTGATTGAGATACAAAGAACTTTTCCTGAAGTTTTCCAGAAAGTGCTCGTTGGTTTCCATAAGCATGGGAACAATCTTATTCCTGATCTTATTTCTCAGATAATCATCTTTTTTGTTAGAAAGATCTTCCCGGAATTCGATGCTGTTCTCTTCAGCAAACTGATAAATTTCTTTTTTGGAAAAGTCTAAAAGAGGGCGAAGTATGGCATTATCATTTGATGGAATTCCGCTTAGTCCATTGATTCCTGCGGCTTTGGAAAGATTAATGATGAAAGTTTCCAGCTGATCATTGAGGTGATGGGCTGTAACAAGAAATTCCAGGTTTTCTTTTTTCTGGATTTCTTTAAAAAAGGTATACCGTAGTTCTCTTGCCCAAAGCTGAATAGAATTTTCCGGTTTCTGATCTTTTGCTGAAACTTCATACAAATGAAATTTTATATGATTTTTCTCACAAAAATCCTGCACTGTTTTCTGATCCAGGTCTGAATCATGACCACGAAGTTTATAATTGATATGGGCCACCTGAAACCGGAATTTTGAATCCTGAATTTCCTGCCCGAAATCCCTGAACAAAGAGGCTAAAACCATAGAGTCCGCACCTCCGCTTACCGCCAGAAGAAACGTGTGGTTTTCCGGTTCGTATACGAGATTTTTTAATTGGTTGATAAAGGTTAATTTTTTCAACATATATGTTGAGAATTTCTTTTATGCAAAGATAACCGATATAATTCAATTGAATTTTCCTAACTTTGAGTAGTCTAAAAATGATTATTTATGAAGATTTTAAAAGTTTTAGCAGTTTCTGCAATGGCGCTGGGGATGACATCTTGTGTCAGCAAAAAGCAGTATGATGCTTTGAGCACAAACTATAAGCAGTGTATTGAAAATATTGGAGAAAGACAAAGAGAAATTCAGGATTTGAAATCTCAGAACTCTGCATTGTCAGGTGAAAATAACTTGTTGAAAAGCCAGCATGATGCTTTAAAATCATCTCTTGATGCATGTTTATCCAATACAGGAAAAAGTTCTGCTAACATTGATAAACTGGTAGGTGAAATCAATGCTTCCAATTCTTATATCAAGCAATTGATCTCAAGCAATGCTAAGAATGACAGCTTGAACCTTGCATTGTCTAACAAACTGAAAAGATCTTTGGATAATGTATCGGATGAAGATGTACAGGTAAAAGTATTGAAAGGAGTAGTAATGATCTCTCTTTCAGACAAAATGCTATACAAAACAGGAGACTACAATATTTTACCTGCAGCTCAGGAAGTGTTAGGTAAAGTAGCAAAAGTAATCAACGATTACGATAAATACTCCGTGTTAATTGAAGGTAACACCGATAACGCTCCGTTGAACTCTCCAAATCTTCCAAGAGACAACTGGGATCTTTCTGCATTGAGAGGTACTTCTGTGGCTAAAGTTCTTCAGACTCAGTTTGGAGTAGATCCTGCAAGAATCACAGCTGGAGGACGTTCTGAATACAATCCGAAAGCTACTAATATGAGCGTTTCAGGAAGATCGGAAAACAGAAGAACTGAAATCATCATTATGCCTAAGCTTGATGAGTTTATGAAACTGATGGATATCGCTCCTAAGAAATAATGATTAAACCATATATCAAAATAAATCCCGAAGCAATTCGGGATTTGTTTTTTTATGAGTTAACCTGTTTTGGAATATACTCCACAGAAATTTTTTTCTTTGAAGAGGTGACTTCATACTGTTCAAAATAAAAATTGGTGATATTCCAGACGATCATAATAGCTGAAAAATAATATAAATTGAGAACAAGTGCAATTCCTATATGCATGGAGACTGTAAGGAAAAGCCATGTCTTTTGTGTTGGTTTATACCAGATGAAAAATGGATAGCACATTTCAATGATAATCGTACTCCATCCGATGAAGCTTAAAATATAAGAATGTTCTGTAAGCCAGCTGAAATCAATATTCAGATCCCTGTTGGAGTAGGGAAGATGAATAGCTTTCCAGATAGATTCTCCATTCCACCAGTTAAAACCTAAAGCTTTGTCCAATCCTGAAAAAAAATAAGCCATAGAAATATGAATCTGAAATAATCTTTTAATCGGCATAATGTTGATATCTCCGATTGTTCTGCTGAATATAAGATTCCTAAGGGAGAAATGCTGATCAGCAGGAAAAAGAATCAGGTAAAATAAAGACATGCTTGTGAAAAAGTCTGCACCGTACGCAAAGAATGAACTTCCCTTGAGTAATGCAATCTGCAGTATAAGTAAAAGAAGCGCAGAAACTCTGGAATAAAGCCCGGTAATGATTAAGATACACAATGTAATAAATGATATTTTGGTCATCACAACTGTTGTACTCTCTTCAATACCGAAGCCCTGTAAAAAGGTGACAATTTTTGAGAAAGTAATCAGCCAGTCAGGTGTGAAAACACTCATAATATCTTGTGGAATGATACTGCTGCTTGAAAATAATTTGTCAAAATCCGGTATCACTGCGATAAATTGTAAAAGGATAACACTTCCTATAGCAACACGGAAGAAGCTTAAGAATTCTGTTTGATTATCCTGTTTGAAAAAGAAGTTTTCAATTTTGGTATAAAGTACACTCAGCTTTTTCATCACTTTAATGTTTGAATTCATCAATAAGAATCAGATTTTCATTTGTTTTTCCCTGTTTGAAATCTGCAATGGTAGGGTAGTCGTACAGATAGAGGCGCGTTGTGACGCTTGCTGCTTTCGGATTTTCCTTCATGACATGTGCAGCGATCTGCCTGATAATAATATCCAGATACTGATAATATTTGCTGTCATAGCTTTTTTTGTCAGAGATTTTATCAAGAAACATATTAAAAACAGTGGTATATCTTACTCTGCTTTCTTTGTTTTTGAAATAAGGCAGTTTTTTTTGTTCAAGGATATTTCCCTGCTGATCTTTCAATTCAAAGCTCATTACAAAATCACTGGCAACATTAGGAGCATAGAAACCATATCCTGTATCAAAACCCGTATAAGAAGTAAATATATTAACGGGTTTCGACTGGGCAATGTTTTCCGAAATACTATAAGCCAGCGGTTTTTCATAGTTTTTGTTTTCATAATAAAAACCGTAATAGCCATCAAATGTTCCTTTCAGACCAATAACAAAGACCACCAACAGAATGATGAAAATTCCGGATAACTGAAGTTTTCTTTTCATGGTAAAAGATTTAGAAAAGGCTGTCTTTAAGCTAAAAACAGCCTTTTGAGGTTATTTGTAATTGAGCAATACATTATTAAGTTTTACATTGATTCTGGGATCAATAGCTGTATTGACTTTGTAAGATTTCATGATTACATTGGTTAGGTTCTTTCTTCCCATAGTTGGCGGGCAAATGGTGTATTCTTCGGCACCTCTTACCGTTAATTTACTTAAAGATGAAATGTCCTTCTGACTTAATAATGCAGCGTTGGTAGCAACCTGATTGTTTTGAATAGCATAATAATCTGCTCCCAGTTCTTTAGCTCCGTATTTTTTCAGAATTCCTTCCACTTTAGCTCTTAAATCGCCATATTTTTTCCAGTCGATATTGGCTTTCATTAAGCATCCACGGATCACATACTGTCTGTTGATTTTGTAGATAATAAAATTAGTCCCCAAACTATTCTGATGAAGTTTTTGCAGGCTTAATAAACTCTTCATGTCTTCATCAGAAATTTTTTTGACATCTTTCAGAATGTAATTATTGTCTACAATGTAATTGCCTTTCTCTTTGTAAAAAGACATTTCCTGAGGTTTTAGCTGGGAAAATATAATAACAAGTCCCACTATTGCTCCAATTAAAAATAAAGTCTTTGTTTTCATGTGGTTGTTTTTAAAATATCCCTACTCTGTTTTAGGATTTTCGGGTTCCTCCTTTATTTGAATGTTTCATGGTTGGAAAACTTATATCAAAGGTAGAGGCATAGCAGCAGTAATATACAGGTGTTTTTCCTGTTTTTTATAAGGATTTTGACTTTTGAAGTGAAGCTGAAGAAGATTATTTTTCAGGAATAATGTCTATTCATGAGCATTTCAGGCAATGTGATGTTACTTAAAACATAAATTCTGAAAAAGACGTGTAGATAGAACTTAGCAAAGTTCTGTTGAATAAACTGTAGTGAAATAGGCTCCCGTAAGGAAATTAAGAAGGTTAATCCGGAGCTCGGGCAGAATGATTGGTGTAATGGAAGAAGAAACAATCTTGATGTAAAGCAAAAATAAATCCCGAAGGTGGCCGGGATTTATTTTTTAATCAAATTAATTCTTCTTTTTTCAAGAGCGAAATAATTCGTTGCAAAAATGAAGTGGATATTTCTTTCTTAGTTTTTGCTGCAGAAGAATCAGTTCTACTTTTCAGTACAACTTTTTTGTGATTCTCATGGTTAGTTTGTGTCTCTCCTGCAATCATCTTGTTTTCTCTTAGTGTTTTTACCCCTTATTCTTATTGCAAACTTACAACGGATACCACAAAAATACCATCCGTATTTTCCCGGTATTTCATATGGGGTTTTCCCGGTATGATGTATTTTTTTAATTTCTAACCAATTATTAGCGTATAATTAGTTGGTTAACAAAAGAATGTGTATATTTAAATCCCTTTAAAAGGAAATAAAAACAGAGGTGTCCGAAAATCTTAAAGAGTAGGAATTAATACTAAACAAAATAATTATGAAAAATTCAAAAAAACTTTCAAGAGAAGAAATGAAAAATGTACAAGGTGCTATTAGAGGATGTAATCCACAGATATTTTGTACCAGCCCACAAACAGAGTGTTGCCCGGGATGGGTTTGTGCTGGTATAAGACAATATTGTATAGCAGTATAATGATTTTTTACATAAAATTTAGATATAGCTACGAAAAGAGAGGGATTAATTTCTCTCTTTTTTTGTATCTTCTTGTTGAATTTAAAAACTAGCTTTAAAATCCTTAAATTTGTTTAAATTAAAATGGTATGAGTTTTTTTGAAGAAAAGAATCCTGAAATGGATAGATATTTGGAAGCACACGCTTCTTCAGAATCCGAAATTCTGAAAAAGCTGAGAAGAGAGACTTATCAGAAAACGACACAGCCTCATATGATTTCCGGGTATCAGCAGGGAAGATTACTGACTATTATTTCCCAGATGCTGCAGCCGAAAAGTATTTTGGAGATAGGAACATTCACGGGATATGCTACCTTATGTCTGGCATCAGGATTAGCAAAAGACGGAAAAATTACTACGCTGGACGTTAACGAAGACCTGGCCTATCTTCCCAGAAAATATTTCGAGTCTAGTGAATATGCCGGTCAGATTGATTTTAAACTTCAGGATGCCAAAGAATATTTAAAAGAAACAGATGAATTTTTTGATCTGATTTTTGTAGATGCCGATAAGGAAAACTACGCTGAATATTTCAGACTGATTAAACCCCATACAAAATCCGGAACCGTAATCCTTTTTGATAATGTGCTATGGTATGGGAAAGTTTTGGAGGAAAACCCAAAGCTGAAATCTACTCAGTCTATTCAGGAATTAAATGATTTAGCGGCAAAAGACGAAGATTTTGAAAATCTTATTTTACCTTTGCGTGATGGAGTTAATTTTCTTCGCAGAAAGTAATTAAAATATCCAAAGATTACGACATTTAAAGAAAGTACAGATGGTATTTTTAATCTTTAAATTATTCAATCTTTAAATTGAGAGTTAATGAATAAAGGAATTTGTATTGTTACAGTAGCACCCGTTCGTGCAGAAAATTCTGACAGAGCTGAAATTGTTACGGAAATATTGTTTGGTGAAAGTGCAGATATTTTGGAAGTAGATAAAAACTGGACCAAAATAAAAATGCATTATGATGGCTATGAAGGATGGATGGATACCAAACAGCTGAAACCAGTGACAGATGAAGAACTAGCCCATAGAAAAGTGACTGTTGTTACCGAAGATTTTTCTTCTGTACTCATGAACGATGGGAAAACTTTACTTTCTATGGGATCAGAAGTAGAGTTTCCGGTGGTCGCTTCCAGAAGAAGTCATGATGTGCGTGAAAGTATTGCATTGACGGCGAAAGAATTCCTTAATGTACCTTATCTGTGGGGAGGCAAAAGCTTTTTTGCAGTAGACTGCTCCGGATTTACCCAACTGGTGTATAAAATCCATAATATTAAAATACCGAGAGATGCATCACAGCAGGCTGAGGTGGGAGAACCGCTTACTTTCATAGAAGAAACACAGCCGGGAGATCTTGCTTTCTTTGAAAATGCAGAAGGAAAAATTATCCACGTAGGAATTATGCTGGAGAATCAAAAGATCATCCATGCTTCCGGGAAAGTAAGAATTGATACGCTGGATTCCACAGGGATTTTTAATAAAGAAATGAATAAGCATACTCATAAACTGAGAGTGCTGAAAAGTGTAATCTAATCCTAATTCAATCTCGTCTGAAATGGAAAATATTCTTTTTACAATTTTTGATATTTTTAATTTTGGATTAGTTGTTTTTCTGTGGTGGTTTACCCTGAAAAATTATAATACTTTGCCGGAGAGAATTCCTGTACATTTTGATATGGAAGGGAAAGCGGATGGATTCGGAGGACGGATCTATGCGTTTCTGATGCCTGTACTGACTTTAGGATTATATGCTGTGTTTACCCATGGCACAAGACATCCTGAAGACACTAATTTCCCTGTAGAAATTACAGCTCAGAATATGAATGCTCAGTTTTTAATTATGAAAATTGGATTGAGAATTCTTTTTTTGCTGCTGGCAGTTATTTTTATGAATATTCAGGACTATATGTTCAGATCTGCTGTGGATGAAAAAGCTAAGCCCAGAATTACATTTGCTACCATCTTTTTATCTGTTGTTTTATTTACTCCTGCATTACTTTTTATCGCCCATCTATTCAAATGATACATTCTAAAGATAATTCAGAACATTACACCTGGGGAAACCAATGTGACAGCTGGATCCTTAAAAATACACAAAGCTTGTCCGTAAAGCAGGAGAAGATGCCTGCAGGAACTTCAGAAAAATTGCACTTTCATAAAGTGGCAGAACAGTTTTTTTATATTCTGAAAGGAGAAGCGGCATTTTACATTAATGAAGAAAAATTCTTGATTGGTCAGGGAGAATCTATATCCATTGAAGCAGGATCAAAACATTTTATCTCCAATGAATCCACTGAAGAAATTGAGTTTTTAGTCATATCCAATCCTCCTACGGATCATGACAGAATTGAAATTAAAGAATAATAAAAATGGCTTTTCTCTACAATATATTTATCAGTTTCCTTACTTTCGGAATGAAGGTTTTTGCATTGATTAATGATAAAACTAAAAAAGGCGTTGAAGGAAGGAAAGAATCTTTAAGTAAAGTGAAAACTGCATTTTCAAAGACCGATCAAGTGATTTGGATGCATGCTGCAAGTCTGGGCGAATATGAACAGGGATTACCTGTGCTGGAGAAGCTTAAAGAAAATTTCCCCAATCACAAAGTTCTGGTGACTTTCTTTTCACCCTCAGGATATGAGAATGTCGTTAAAAAGAAACATATTGCAGATGTTATCTGTTATTTACCTTTCGATAAAAAAAGCACGGTAAGAGAATTTACAGGTCAGTTTAATACTGAACTATTTTTTACGGTTAAGTATGATTATTGGTACAATCTCCTTGCCGAACTGAAAAATCAAGGAGTGAAGGTTTATGTGATTTCCGCTCTGTTTTATGAACGACAATCTTTCTTTACCTCTTATGGGAAATGGTTTGTAAAACAGCTTCAGAAAAATGTAGACTGGTTTTTTCATCAGACTCAGTTTTCATTGGCTTTGGCGAAAAGTGTAGGGTTGATAAAGTCTTCTGTAACGGGAGATACAAGGTTTGACAGGGTGAAACAGCTTCGCGAAAGAGATAATCACGTAGATTTCATTGCAGACTTTAAAGGAGAGCGTAAAGTCGTTGTTTTTGGTAGTTCATGGCAGGCAGAAGAGAAAATCGCAGAAGTCGTTTCCCGGAAAAATAACACGGCGAAACTTATTATAGCACCTCACGATCTGAAAAGAGTAGAGCATTTGAAAAATATATTTCCGGATGCTTTACTGTACAGCGAAATACAACGCTCCCAACCTTCAATGTTCAATGCTCAGATTATGATTATAGACAGCATTGGTCTATTGTCAAAACTATACTCTTATGCAGATGTAGCGGTTGTAGGAGGAGGATTTCATGATGCCGGACTTCATAATATTCTGGAGGCCGCAACCTTTAACGTTCCTGTAATTTTTGGGAATCATTACAAAAAGAATCCGGAGGCTGATGATCTGATCTCTGCCAATGGTGGAAAGGCCTTTCCTGACGAATATACAGCTGCAGAATTCGTTTTATTTCTTATCAATGAAGAGAACAGAGAAGAACTTATCTCAATGTCTCAAAATGCCGGAAAATTTGTTGATGAGAAACCTGATTCTACCAAGATGATTCTTCAGAAAATTTTATCTTAAGAATCCCTGGCTTTTAATGTCTTTCATCATCTGATCAATGTTATCTGGAATCCTGTCGCATTCCAGCCAATTGAAGTCAAGACCATTGTTAATACAAAGTTTCTGAAGATAGTGATTTTCTAAAAGTTTATTCTGAGTATCACGGAGATATTCATCAATTTCCATCCAGTAATCTTCATCCAGTTTCTTTATCAGAATCAGAGATTTAAATACTTTATTGATGATATAAATATAAAGCTTGTAAACATTGTCGAATCTTTGTCTGCTGAGGTCACTGTTGTTTTCCAATACCTTATTGATGAGAAGAAGGTTCAAAGAGACTTCCCCGAATTTATCCGTAGTAATTTTTACATGTTCTGTAATTTCAGCACTTATTTTTCGAACGATCGTCAGAAAATATTTGGCATTTCCCACATATTTTGATGCTAAAAGAACCTGTTCTTCCACATGATCTTCCATGGAATTTCTCTTATCATCCGTAGTTTCCGGATCAATAAGTTCGAAGTAGAGTTTTTTAGATAATAATTTATCCTTTCTCAGGAGTCTGAAAATTAGTTTGTCCTTTTCGGGACCGGAAAAAGCACTCAGAGCGGCTTTGAACTCTTTTGAATATTCCATTAATTGAAAATTTTAGAATATTTCAGGAATCCGTTTAACGCCCAGTTAGCCGTATAATACAATGATTTTACTGTTGAGAATCCCATGAAATCTTTATAGACAAGATATTGATCTTTGATGATGTTTTTTTTATTTCTGGAAACACTGTTTTCACGCATTCTGTATTTGGCCATCGTCTTTTTTACCGGGTAGCCTTTAGGAATTACTTTCAACAAATTCAGCCACATGACATGGTCTTCACGCTTACTTTTTACCGGAAAGAAAAATTTTCCGACTCTTTTGGTATCATAAATGGTAGAAACCGGTGCCAGTCTGCAGGTTTTAAGTAAATTCGAAAAAGTAACAATTTTATCGGCTTTGAAATCTTTTAAAATCGGTTCCATTGTATATTCATCACATCTTGAGTAGTTACAATACGCCAGTTCTGCATTGTTTTGCTGAAGAAACGTAATCATGCTTTCCAGATATTCGGGATACCACAAATCATCGGAGTCGAGAAATGCAATATATCTTCCATTAGCTCTTTCAAGACTTTTATTTCGGGCATTTCCTGCTCCTCCATTTTGCTCCAATACCTGTAGTTTTATTCTGGGATCATTATATTTTCTAATGATCTCAACCGTATTATCTTTAGAAAGGTCATCAGTAATCAGCCATTCCCAGTTTTCGTAGGTTTGGTTAAGAACAGACTGTATGGTTTCCTCAATAAATTCTGCAGAATTATAACAGGGAGTGATAATGGAGACAAGATCTTTCATTTATGCTTTTTGAATTGTAAAATTATAAAAATCTTTTTTCATAAAGGTGCCACGAGCTTACCCCTACAGCAATAACTACCAACATGCATACCAGAGCCATTACAAACGGATTGTAATCCTCAAACAATCCTAAGGTCTGGAAAGTTCTGATAATTGGGAAGTGGAAAATGTAAATTCCATAGGTGAAATCACCATATTTTCCGAAATTATTTAAGAATTTGAATGAATAGGCAATATACATAACGATAACACCAATCATCATTGGGGAAAAAAGCTGAATTTTTAAGTATAAATCAATCCAAACGGTAGCAAGAGCGATGATGAAAATGAGATTTTTATGTTTGATAAATTGATCGAAATTAAAGTAAATCAGCATTCCTGGGATAAAATAGGATAATGTTCCGGGAAGCTGCTTGGCCAGTGAAATTTTATTTAATGACTCAAAATAATTTAAATAAACAAGGGACAAAAAGTATAAAATAACCAAACTTATATTTCTGTATTTATTCTTTTTTCCGAAAAGTAAAAACAACAAAGGGACAGCGAAATAGTAGCACATTTCTATTTTTAGTGTCCAAAGAGCGCCATTTACAGCTTGATTTCCAAAAACTCCGGGAAGCCAGGGTGCTTTGAAATTTAAAAATAATGAATTCCAGAAAAGGTATTTGTAAACCTGTGTATTGCTAAAATATTCAGTGAAAGAATAAGTACTTACCAAACTTAATAAAATAGCACATAAAAAAATAACCAATAAGTATGCGGGAACAATTCTTTTGATTCTCTTTTTTAAATAACTTTTCAGGCTTGAAGACCTTTCATAACTCCTTGCTATTAGAAATCCGCTGACTGCAAAGAAGCCGAAAACAGCAATTTCTATAGGGCTGTACTCAAAAATTTTAAGATCAGGAGAATTACTGAGGGTGCCAAGATGTCCGAGAAAGACAATAAAGGCAAGGAGAACGCGTATAAAATCAAAATTGTTTTTCGTAATATCCTGCATTTGTATTTTCTTTCTTGCAAAAATAACTTTTTTAATAAAATGAATGGTGCTCATGTATTCATTATTTGTTAAATAGAGGGGAAATGAGGTCTGGCTGTTTTAAAATATATATAAATAAACGTCAATGAAATAATTTTTCATAAAAAATAGTAATATAAATCAAAAAAATTATAATTTTAGCGCTTGAAAAAATTGATCTATGAAGAAATTAGCATTACTATTTGCAGGTTTGTCTTTGTTTGTTGCAGCTACTGGCTGTAGCGATAACAATGATACTGTTCTGGAAGCTCCTCTTGTTGGGACATGGCAACCGTTAAAAGAAGTAGTTACCACTGTAGAAGTTGGTGAAGACCCGGTTTCTAACACGATTACTTATACTGACTGTCAGAAACAGACAAGATGGTGGTTCAGCCCTGATTCCAAAGGTGGGAAAACAAACTGGGGAGATACTGCTACCCCTGGTCAGTGTGCTATTCTTTCAGATATAAAATTTAATTATACCTATAACAAGGAAGGAAAAGACGTTCAGATGAAAATTCAGGGAATAGTAGAGCCGCAAAATGCAAAAGTTATTACTTTGGATGCCAATACGCTCAATCTTGCAGTAAGAGAAGAGACTCAGGATCCTACTATATTCCAAACTAGAACTTATACATTTAAAAGAGTTCCTCAATAATAATATACTTCAGGACATAAAAATAGATCTCATCCCAGGATGGGATTTTTTTGTTGAGGGTAAATGGTAATTCATCATAAATTCAATTTCTATTTACTTTAAAATCATTAATTTTGTGAATCTTGTTAAAAAGAAAAATAATTCAGTCTAACATATAACATATATATAAAGTGTTTTACGATCATCAGCAGATAGAAAAAAAGTGGCAGAAATACTGGGAGGAAAATCAAACCTATAAAACCTCTAATAATACAGATAAACCCAAGTTTTATGTACTCGATATGTTTCCGTATCCATCCGGAGCGGGACTTCACGTAGGTCACCCGCTGGGATATATTGCCTCGGATATCTATGCGAGATATAAAAGACATCAGGGATTTAATGTTCTTCACCCGGTAGGATATGACAGTTTTGGACTTCCTGCTGAACAGTATGCTATCCAGACAGGACAGCATCCGGCTATTACTACAGAACAGAATATCAATAGATACGAAGAGCAGCTGAGAAAAATCGGTTTCTCATTCGACTGGAGCAGAGAAGTAAGAACTTCAGATGCTTCTTATTATAAATGGACGCAATGGATTTTTATCCAGTTGTATCACTCATGGTATAATAAAAATACAGACAAGGCAGAAGCTATTGATTCTTTGATTAAGCATTTTGAAGAAAAAGGAACAGAAGGATTACATGCTAATCAGAATGATGAATTAAATTTCACAGCAGAAGAATGGAAAATTGCTTCTGATCTTGATAAAGAAGATATCCTGTTAAACTATCGTCTTTCTTACAGAGCTGAAACCACTGTAAACTGGTGTCCTGCATTAGGAACAGTATTGGCCAATGATGAAGTGAAAGACGGTAAATCTGAAAGAGGAGGATTCCCTGTTTTCCAAAAGAAAATGATGCAGTGGAGCATGAGAATCTCTGCATACTCTGAAAGATTATTACAAGGATTAAGTACATTAGACTGGCCACAGCCATTGAAAGATTCTCAGGAATACTGGATTGGAAAATCTCAGGGAGCACAGGTTCAGTTTCAGGTAGAAGGTCATGACGAAATTGTTGAGGTGTTTACTACAAGACCTGATACCATCTTTGGAGCTACTTTCATGGTATTGGCTCCGGAAAATCCTTTGGTAGAAACCATTACTACGGATGCTCAAAAAGTAGAAGTAGATACTTATATTGAAGAAACTTCCAAAAAAACAGAGAGAGACAGAATGTCTGACGTGAAAAACGTGAGCGGTGCTTTCATAGGAAGTTATGCAATCAATCCGTTCAGCAACGAAAAAATGCCGATCTATATTTCAGACTATGTATTGATGGGATATGGAACAGGTGCTGTGATGGCAGTTCCGGCACATGACGAACGTGATCATAGATTTGCAAAGAAATTCAACCTTGAAATTAAAAAAGTTGTAGAAACTGAAGAAGACGTTCAGGAAAAATCTTTTGATTCCAAAGACTCCGTTTGTGTAAACTCTGATTTCTTAAACGGATTGAATTATAATGAGGCAAAGTCAAAAATAATTTCAGAGATCGAAACGAAAGGAATCGGTCATGGAACTACAAATTACAGACAGCGTGATGCTATTTTCTCAAGACAGCGTTATTGGGGAGAACCTGTTCCTATATATTATAAGGATGGAATGCCTTACACATTGCCGGCTTCTGCTTTACCATTGGAACTTCCTGAAGTTGAAAAATATTTACCTACAGAAGACGGAGATCCGCCATTAGGAAATGCAAAAGAATTTGCATGGGATGAAGCTAACCAGAAGGTAGTTGCTACAGAACTGGTGGATGATAAAACAATTTTCCCGTTAGAATTATCTACCATGCCAGGTTGGGCAGGAAGCTCATGGTATTTCCTGAGATATATGGATCCGCAAAATGACGGAGAATTCTGTGCAAAGAATCTTTCAGATTATTGGGGACAGGTAGACCTATATATAGGAGGAAGCGAACACGCAACCGGACATTTGTTATATTCCCGTTTCTGGAACATGTTCTTAAAAGACAGAGGATATATCAATCATGATGAGCCATTCCAGAAATTGATCAACCAGGGGATGATCTTAGGAATGAGTGCATTTGTATACAGAATTGACGGAACTAATCAATATGTATCTAAAAATTTAGCTAAAGATTACCAGACTCAGCAGATTCACGTAGACGTATCCTTATTAAAAGGTACCTCAGACGAATTGGATACTGAAGCTTTCAAAGCATGGAGACCGGATTATGCTAATGCAGAATTTATTCTTGAAGATGGAAAATACATCACAGACCGTGAAGTAGAAAAAATGTCCAAGTCAAAATATAACGTAGTAAATCCTGATGATATCTGTGAAGAATACGGAGCGGATGGGCTAAGATTATATGAAATGTTCTTAGGACCATTGGAGCAATCCAAGCCTTGGAATACACAAGGGCTAAGCGGAGTGTATGGTTTCCTTAAAAAATTCTGGAACCTGTATTTCAACGGCGAAGTATTTGAAGTTTCAGACGAAGAACCTTCAAAAGCAGAATACAAAGTTTTACATACCTTAATAAAGAAGGTCGTATATGATATTGAAAATTTCTCTTTCAATACCTCTGTATCTTCATTTATGATTGCGGTGAACGAGCTTCAGAAAATAAAATGCAACAAGCGCAATATTTTAGAACCACTAGCCGTTATCATTTCTCCGTATGCTCCTCACATCTGTGAAGAACTATGGAGTTTATTAGGACACGATACATCGATAGAATTTGAAAGATTCCCGGCATTAAATGAAGATTATCTGGTTGAAGACGAAATTGAGTATCCGGTAAGCGTAAATGGTAAAATGAAGTTCAAAATTTCACTTTCAGCTCAATTATCTGCTAAGGAAGTGGAAGATTTGGTGATTTCGAACGAGAAAATGCAACAGATTTTGGAGGGTAAAACCCCTAAAAAAATCATTGTAGTCCCTCACCGTATTGTGAATATCGTAATTTAAAAAAAAATTAACATTGGGAAATTAAAAAAAATGGGTGTCTTATTTTTTTGATTTTTTAATTCAAATGTTAAATTTGGAAAAAATAAATAAAATAATTTAAAATAATTACTATTTCGAAATCGTATTAAATTTTCTTTATCAAAAAAAAGCAAAATGTTTAATTAAGACTCTTGCATTTTAATTAATTTTGCCTTTAATTTACACCCTGTAAAATTTTAAAACAATATAATTTAGTTAAATATGGAAATGAATGTTTCAAAAAATGATGAGCAAGTAGTTGCTAGAAAGGCAGGAGGTTTAAATCCAGCTGTTATTATTCCTATTCTATTTGCTATAGGAATATGTATTTATTTATTCGTTCTTGGTAGCCCAGGAAACTTTAAAGATGCAGATAAACTAGGAAGTGGTTCTGTAGCTTTTTCAAGTGTTGAAGGAAAAGACATTCACCCAGAATCGTTCTTAGGTATTATCTACAAAGGAGGGGTTATCGTACCAATCTTGATTACTTTCATGATTACTGTAATCGTTTTCTCTTTTGAAAGATATTTCGTTCTTGGTAAAGCAGCTGGAAAAGGAAACTTAGACAACTTCGTTGTTCAAGTAAGAAGCTTACTAAACCAAAACAAAATTGACGAAGCTATCGAAGAGTGTGACAGACAACAAGGTTCTGTTGGTAACGTAGTAAAAGAAGGTCTTACTACTTACAAAGCACTTTCTCACGATACTACATTAAATAAAGAGCAGAAAATGGTAGCTCTTAACAAAGCTATCGAAGAAGCTACTACTCTTGAGATGCCAATGCTTGAGAAAAACATGATGATCCTTTCTACTTTAGGTACTGTTGCAACGCTAATCGCACTTCTTGGTACTGTAATCGGGATGATCAAAGCGTTCTTTGCATTAGGTTCAGGAGGTGGTACTCCAGATGCTGCTGCTCTATCTACAGGTATCTCTGAAGCCTTGATTAACACGGCATTAGGTATTGGTACTTCAGCAATCGCTATTATCCTTTATAACTTCTTTACATCTAAAATTGATGGATTAACTTACAAGATCGACGAGATCTCTATGAGTATCCAACAATCTTTTGCTGAATTCAACTAAGAATTAGCAGGATATTTGCATTAGCAATTAAAAGAAGTTTAATTAAAAATATTTTATAATAATGGCGAGAGTCAAACCTAAAAGACATGGAGTCGTAACGGACATGACCGCAATGTGTGACGTTGCGTTCCTACTTCTTACGTTCTTTATCTTGACCACTCAGTTTAAAAAACCTGACGTGGAGCAGATCAAACCGCCATCTTCAATTTCGGAAAAATTGCTTCCTGATGCTAGTTTAATGACTATCAACGCTACTCCGGATGGGAAATTCTATTTCCAGCCAGTAGACAATGCATCAGAAAGACTTGCTCTTTTGGATAAAATGGGACAAAAGTATGGTATTACTTTTGACAACAATCAAAAAGCAGCTTTCCAGAAAGTTCAGGCAATTGGAGTTCCAATGAACCAGCTTAAAGGGTACTTGGATATGCCTGCAGATGAGCAGAAAAATTATAAGAGTCCATCAGGTATTCCTATGGACAGTACAAATAAACAATTAATTGATTGGGTAAAAGAAAGTTTGAGCGTTAACCCTGACTACAAGTTAGCTATTAAAGGTGACGTTACAACTCAATACCCTAAAGTTAAAAGTCTATTTGAGGGTTTAAGAGATATTGATTTTCTTAAATTTTGGTTGATTACATCACAAGAAGGTAAACCATAATAATATCATTAGAAATGGCAGAAGTACAAGTACAAGAAAAAGGCGGAAAGGGCGGCAAGGTTCGCTCCAAGAAGCAAAATACCAGAGTCGATATGACTCCTATGGTGGACTTGGGTTTTCTATTGATTACCTTCTTTATGTTCACAACTACATTCAGTAAACCGAATGTGATGGATTTGGGTCTTCCGGCTAAACCGAAAGATGAAAAACAAAAACCACCTCCAACAGAAATTAAACTTTCTAACTCAATTTCTATTTTATTAGGAAAAAATAACAGAGTTTTTTGGCACCAACAGGATGCTACTTCCTTGAATGATCAGACTCTTATGGAAACTACTCTTGATAGAGAAGGAATTAGAAAAGTAATTCAGCAGGCAAAATCTAGAGCTGCAGATCAAACGAAATTTACCGTGATCATTAAGCCAACTGATGATGCTATATATAAGAACTTTGTTGATATTCTTGACGAAATGGCAATTACCAAAAGTGAGCAGTACGGTGTTACTGATGTGAAGCCTTGGGAAAAAGCTATTTATGATAAGAAAGTAGGAGGTGCTGCTGCACCAGCTGCTACAAAGTAATTTAACCATAAAATTGTATATCTAATCTATGGCAGATGAAAATGTATACGGTCAGAATCTTACTTTAGACGAGATCGTATTTGAAAATAGAAACAAGGAATATGGTGCCTATGATATTAGACATCAGTATCCGAGACTTTTAACAAAGTCTTTTATCATCGGAACAGCTTTATTCCTTTTGGCAGCTTTGTCTCCGTTCATCTATCTTACGATTAAAAATCTTACAGCTCCGCCTAAACAAGAAGTAAAGGCAGACCTTGTAGATATTATCGAAGAAGAACCAATTATCGAGCAGCCTAAAGACGAAGAACCACCACCACCTCCTCCTCCAAAAGAAGAAGAGAAAATCGAGGTGATTCAGAACGTAGTTCCTGAGCCTGTAAAAGCTCCGAAAATTGAAACTCCACCACCACCAATTTCTAAGCAGTTGGAAACTACAACTGGTTTGAACAATCAGGAGGGGGTAAAGGCTCCAGCTTATACGCCACCACCACCACCACCATCTACAGGTACTAAAGCTAGTACAGCAGAGGTAAAAGCAAATAACCCTAACGAGATCTATAAAGATGTTGACCAGTCTGCAGAATATCCTGGAGGTATGGGAGCATTAAGAAAATTCTTAGGGGATAACTTTGATACTTCTCTAATGGAAGGAGGTGAAGGAACGCTTAAAACTAAGCTTAAGTTCGTTGTAGAAAAAGACGGAACTGTTTCAAATGTTACTATTGAAGAGAAATCTCCAAATGGCGACTTCAACAGTGAAGCTATGCGTGTAGTTAAGAAACTTAAAAAATGGACTCCTGCGAAGAGAAACGGGGAGAGCGTTAGATCTTACTATAGCGTACCATTTACTATGAACTTTGAATAAGACTTATTTATTCAAAATATAAATAAAAAGAGAAGCATATGCTTCTCTTTTTATTTTTTTTGGTATTTTTGTTACATGATGTTCAATTGGTTATCCCTGGTTACGGGATTGTTTTATATCGTTTTAGGAATTGTAGTGATTGTCTACAAATTCTTCTTTACTAATTTAGAACCTGCTATTGCTTATCCATTGGGAGTAGTGCTTGTTATTTATGGTATTTTCAGAATTTACAGGGCGATCTCAAGAATTAAAAAATCGAGAAATGAAGAATAGTTTTAAGCTTGCAGTAGTTTTTGCTTTGAGCATAATGTTTGCAGGCTGCAAAAAGGAGAAAAACGCTCCTTCCTATCACAAAGGTGATCTTACAATTTTCACTGACGAATCTTTTCAAAGCGTTACAGAGGCATTAGCTGAAGGCTATATGATCAACTATCCGGACACCCACATCAAAGTAGTAACCAAGAAAGAAGATTTAGGACTTCTTGATCTTCTTAAAGGAAGTGCTAAAGCAGTGGTAATGTCCAGAAATCTTAACCCAGAAGAAATAAAAACATATGAGGAAAGAACAGACTTGAAGTTTCTTCCTTCCAAATTTGCTGCAGATGCAGTCGTATTTGTTGTTCCTAAAGATTCTCCGAAAGAAAGTATTTCTATGGAGGAAATCAACAGTGGGCTGATGTCTGATAAAAAAGAATTTATCTTCGACGGAACCAATTCAAGTAATTTGAATTTTGTTGCGGAAAAACTTAAAAAACAACCAAAAGACCTTAAATTTTCCATTATTCCGGGAAATCAACAGATTATCGAGGAATTAGGAAAATATCCGAACAAAATTGGCGTTGTTGGACTTAATACTTTTAGCCGTCCTTATGATAAAACTTCAGAAAGGTTGAGAGATATGGTGAAAGTTCTTCCTGTGGTTGAGAAAGGAAAATCATACACGGCAGATTTCGATGGACTTCGTACCATGGAATATCCGTTTACAAGAGTCCTTTATTTCCTTATTAACGAAGGCAATTTTAATATTGCTAATGGATTTATAAGGTTTTCATGTACCCATTTAGGCCAAAAGATTGTACAGAAAGAAGGTCTGCAGCCTTATAACATATATAAGAGAGAGGTACAAATGCGTTAAAAAAATTAAATTCACAATTTATCCCTAATAAAATATTGATTTGGTCTGAAAATTGTGTAGAATATAACTCAATTATTAGAAAATATAAAATGAAAGATATAATGAATATGAATGTAAAGAAGATTGCTTTTGGAGCAGCCGTGGTATTTTTTACCGGTTTTGCCTCTGCACAGACATTGCAGGATGGTATTAACAGTATAGACAGTGATAAATTTGCGCAGGCAAAAACAAATTTCACTGAAATGATCGCTAAAGAGCCTACAGCTGATAACTACTTCTATTTAGGAAATACTTTCTTAAGACAAGGAGAGCCAGATTATGCTAAAGCAACTGAAAATTTCAACAAAGGTTTAGCAGCTGACAATAAAAGCTATCTAAACAAAATTGGTTTAGCTGCTGTTAAATTAGGTAAAGGAGATAAAAATGCCATTGCTGAAATTCAAAAAGTAGTTACTGATTCAAGAGAAAAAGATGCTGAAGTTCTGTTCAGAGCAGCAGAAGCTTTAACTTTATTTGAGAAAAACAGTTCACCAGATCTAGCCATCCAGTTTTTGACTAAAGCGATTGAGAAAGCTCAGAAAAAAGGTGTTCCTGCACACTATTACTATACATTAGGAGATGCTTACAGATTAAAGAGAATGCCGGGAGAGGCTATGTCTGCTTATGATAAAGCATTACCTAGTGCTAAAAATAAAGCATCCGTTTATACAAGAATGGCAACTTTATGGATGGCAGCACAACAATGGCAGCAAGCTAAACAAAACATTGATAAAGCTATTGGGGTAGATGCTACTTATGCTCCTGCATATAAGGCATTGGCTGGTTATGATATCAGATACCAACAAAATGCAAAAGCAACACAGGATCTTATCAACTATACAAAATATGCTGACGAAGATCCATATACTCAATTAGAAATTGCTAAGTTATACTTCACGAATGAAGATTATGCAAACTCTAAAATGGTTTTGGATAAAATCTTTGATAAAATCGATGATCCTATTAAGTTCAAATTAAGAGCTTACCAGGCGTATGCAGATAAAAACTATACTGATGCCAAGCAGAATATGGATACTTTCGTTTCTCAGGCTGAAAAAACAAGAGTACAGCCTGCTGACCAAGGTTTACAAGGACTTATCGCTGCAGGTTTAGCAAAAGATGAAAAGGATGCTGCTAAAAAAACAGCTTTAATGACGGAAGCTCAGCAGAAAGTTGCTATTGCAAAGGCTGCTAAAGATGAGACCATGAAATGGGATCTTGAATTAGCTAACATCGCAGGTGGCGGTGGTGTATCTCAATCAGAAGTTGATAAAGGACCTACTAACCCTGCAATTGAAGCATTGAAAAAGCAGGTAGCGGCAAACAACCAGGATTCTGATGCTCTATTTAAATTAGCAACAGCTTACCAGGATATTAAAAACTGGAACGGAGCAATTCTTACATGGCAAAAAATGTCAGCTCTTCTTCCTGACTGGGCTCCTGCATATTACAGCCAGGGGTATTCTTACCAGCAAGCTGGAAACAATGATGCGGCAAAATTGGCTTATGAAAAATTCATCAGTACAGTAAAACCAGCTGATCAGGAGGCTAACAAGCAGACTCTTGCTTACGCTTACTTCGCGGTAGCTTATATGAGTAAAGATTCTGATGCGGCAAAAGCAAAAGATTATGTAGCTAAATCTTTACAGCTAGATCCTACTTATCAGGATGCTGTAAAATTAAATGCAGAAATCAATAAGTAATTTAAATTTTAAATTATAGATATTAAAACTTCCCATTCGTAATGTTTGGGAAGTTTTTATTTTAAATCCTATCTTTGAATCTATGAAAACTGATATACTTGCTTTTGGAGCCCATCCTGATGATGTAGAGCTGGGATGCGGAGGAACTATTGCTAAAATGGTTTCTGAAGGAAAAAAATGTGTGGTTGTAGATCTTACAAGAGGAGAACTGGGAACAAGAGGGACTGATGAAACCAGAAAGTCAGAAGCCGCTGATGCTGCCAAAATTTTAGGACTTTCCGCCAGAGAGAATCTGGGAATGAAAGATGGTTTCTTGGTAAATTCTGAAGAGTACCAAATGAGGATCGTAAAAATGATTCGCAAATACCGTCCGGAAATCGTGTTAGCCAACGCCATTGATGATAGACATCCAGACCATGCAAAAGGAGCGAAATTAGTGTCGGATGCGTGCTTTTTGTCCGGACTGAGAAAAATTGAAACGGTATTGGATGGAGAGAATCAGGAAGTATGGAGACCTAAACATGTTTTTCACTATATTCAATGGAAAGATATCAAACCGGAATTTGTAATTGACATTTCAGAACATCTTAATACAAAACTAGAAGCTTGCATGGCCTACAAAACTCAGTTTTATGACCCTACTTCTAAAGAACCTGAGACTCCGATTACCACAAAAGACTTTTATGAGAGCTTAACATACCGAGCACAGGATTTAGGCCGATTATCGGGAGTTACTTATGCTGAGGGCTTTACGTCTGAGAAATTAATTTCTTTGAAAAATTTTGATGGAATTGTTTGGTAGTTGAGGAAAATGTTCTATATTTGCACTCACAAAACGGTGATTGTAGCTCAGTTGGTTAGAGCGTCGGATTGTGGTTCCGAAGGTCGGGGGTTCGAGACCCCTCATTCACCCAAAGAAAGTACACTTTTTACAAGTGTACTTTTTTATTTTATGTCTGTTTCAAAAAATACAGACACTTCTTTTTCATCCCCTTTCCAAAATCTTTTCTCCGTCATACGTATATAATTCTTAAGCCAGTGTACAAAAATGGTTCTTATTAAGTTCTTTAAAATAAATTTAAAGATTAGTATTGAAACTTTTATATTTGTTTAATCAGAATCATGGGAAGAAATTCTCTTTGAAATGATATCAAATCAAAACTATTAATATGAAAAAACTCTTTATTATTGCTATTGGGCTCTTCTCCATGTTATCATACTCCCAATCAAATCCTCAATCTTATTATAAACGCTTGTTTGATACCAGAGGACTCGACCAGTGGAATGGTAATTCTACAAGTTCGGACCAGCTTGAATTTGCCTGGGGAGTTCCTGCTCATATGGAAGCATTGGTTCTTATGTATGAAAAAACACATGATCCAAAATATGCTAATACTTTGATCAAGTGTATTGGAAATACAATTGATAGAAGGGACGATCTGAGAGATCAGGTGCAGGGATTAAGTAAGATATATGATTACCGGGGATATTCAGGACCTACCTGGTCTACTAACCACTACAATGCAACAATGGATTCAGGCTTGCCTTATTCTCACTTGGTACATAGTGCTAATATTACATATCCTATGGCTAAGTTCGCGGCAATAGTCAAGAATGACACTACTATTCAAAATTTAGTATATAATTCAACGGGTCGTTATGCAGGTCAAAATTATATGACAATTGCTGCTGATCTTGTACAAAAAATAAAAGAAACACTTGATTATCATGGAGATCAATGGTACTTGGAGCCTGGTCCTAGCACCAGCGCTAGTATAGGTTACTATAAAGAACGGAATGATAATCCACCAGTAAATTATGCAGATGAAATCTTACCTTTTAACATGCAAAGTTCTGTTGGAAGAGTGCTGATACAGATGTACAGGGCAACGGATGAGAACGATTATCTTGTCCAGCTCAATCAAATCGCTAATTTTATAAAAGCAAATACCCAACTTAATTCCACTTTGGGATCAAATGTCTGGACCTATTGGAAACACGATGACTTACGTGAAGATATTTCCCACGCTGATTTGACAGCAGCGTTTCCTTATGAATGTAATAAGTATGGTATTTCAATCAATGGAAGCCTTATTTATACCACTGCAGATATAAATGCGTATACTAAAACGTTGACGAAAGATATTTATATCTCTCCTTTACATATAAAAAATGGGGTCAATTATAATGGTGAGAATTGGAATATCAAGTATAATATTAATACCTCTGATCCTACTTTAACTCCTCGATATGGAACTTATACGGCATATTTATGGTTGTATTTATCTCAATATGATGATAAAACATTATATCAGATAGTTTCTGATTTACAGGCTGCCAAGAATTATTATAGTAACATAACTGTATTTGATTCGTCTATCACCTGGGCACTTTTATCAAATTTTGAAAATTTAATTGTACCTGTCAATACAGATCACGAGTATGGTGAAGATTCTGACTGGAGAGGAGTTGCCAGCGGTAATTTTGATGGAGACAGCGATGATGAATTCGTTGTCTTAAGAAATTTTGATGGATTGATGCAGACTTTGGAGCCCCATGATAGAGCATTTCAACAAGTTACCAGCAGTAAGGTATTGGGTGCTTCATATAACTGGAAAGGATTAGCTGCCGGTGATTTTTTTGGAGATAATAAAAGTGAAATGATAGCTTTAAGTGATCATGCAGATGCCGACAAAAATGGTTTATATGTTTTAAAAGTTGAAAACGGTAATATTGTTGAGCATACAAAGTATACAGGCTGGGGAGCACAATCAGAATGGGTGGGCGTTACAGCCGGAAACTTTATCAGCGGCGGAAAGGATGATGTGATTACAGTAAGAAATTTTAATAAAGAAGTCAAGGTGTATAAATTTGTTGGCACAGATATGCAATCAGTGTATTTAAATACACTTAATCTGCCTGCGAATTCTAAAATCAAAGCAGTTGCGTCAGGTGATCTTGATAAAGATGGTAAAGATGAAATCGTACTGCTTGTTGATGCTGACGATAATAATTTAATACATAATGGTCTCCATGTTTACCGTGTCAATGATAGTGGTGTTCTCACAGAGATCACCGAATTTACAAACTGGGGTTCAGCTTCAGACTGGAAAGGTTTGGCTGTTGGAGACATTGATGCTGATGGTGCTGCTGAAATTATTGCTCACAGAAACTTTGATGGCGATTATAAATTATTTAAATTGAATGGAAATACTTTATTAGGTGTTACCTCTGAAAAGTTTCCGCTTCTGCAAACCCAAAATAATGTAATGTGTTTCGGAAATTTTGATTCAAGTACTAAGAATGAAGAATTGGTTACTCTCAGAAAAGATGGAGGCATTGTTATGTTTTCTGCTGCGCAAGTTACAAACAGTGTGAATAACATGAACAACAGAAGTGCAGATCCTTGTAGAGACGGATTGCCAGCCGAGTTATTCAGTTTCCTGAAATCAGAATCTGATAAGGACGAATTAAAAGAAATGATATCTGTAAGATAACGAGATGAGAGGATAAAATATAATATTAATAGAAACGGGCTTTAGCCCGTTTTTTTATATATAAATAACCAATGGCTTTAGCCAAACTCTATTATGATATGTGTTGTAACAATAAAATCCTGGATAGACTCCCTGATAGCAGCGCATAAAAAAAGCATCTTTTTCAGATGCTTGTGTTTTTAGATATTCTTTTTTTAAACTTCGTCGTCAGAATCAATTGTGAATGATTTGCTTTTGAAGTCTTTATCATGTTTTTCTGAAATTACATCCTCACCCTTTTCATTAATGATGAAATCTGTGGACTCATTAAACATCTCCTGGAAACTCTTAAAATCTTCCTTGTAAAGGTAAATTTTATGCTTCTCGAATGTAGCTTCCCCATTCTCTCCGAAATTCTTCTTACTCTCAGTGATTGTAAGATAATAATCTCCTGCTTTCGTCTCGCGCACATCAAAGAAATAAGTTCTTCTCCCTGCTTTTAACACCTTCGTGAAAATCTCATTTTCATGGCGTTCCTTGTATTCACTCATTGTTAGATATTTTTTAATCTTGTTAAGAACAAATATAAAAGAATTCTTTTAATCACAAAATTTTTTTTATGATTTATTTAACAATTGAGAACGAAATGGCTAAGCAGTTACAGAATTGGCAATTTCGGTAAGGTTGATAATTTGATGGGCTTTTTGAGCGCTAGACTCTCTGTGTGTGATAATTATGGAAGTAGCATTACTGATTTTTTTATCAATATTTTCCAGAATATTCTGCTCCGTTTCAGTGTCTAATGCAGACAAGGAATCATCAAAAATAATGATATTAGGATCCTTAATTAAGGCTCTTGCGATACAAATTCTTTGCTTTTGTCCCCCGGAAAGCATAACTCCCCGTTCACCTACAAGTGTTTTATATTCATCTTTAAACTCCACAATATTTTTGTGAACATCGGCAATATTTGCGTACTCTACCACTTTCTCATGAGAAGGATTATCAATCGCAAAACCAATATTATTTTCGATAGAATCAGAGAATAGATAGCTCTCCTGAGGAATATATCCGATAAAGTTTCTGTAGTTGTACAGATTATGATCTTTCAGATTTTTGCCATCAATCAGGATCTCTCCTTCACTAGGATCAATCAGTCTGCATAAAAGCAAGGCAATCGTTGATTTTCCGCTTCCGGTTTTACCCATAATAGCTAATGATTCTCCGGCTTTTACAGTAAAACTTAAATTATCCAGCGCTTTGATTCCTGTATTAGGATATATATAAGAGACGTTTCTGAATTCTATATCTCCTTTGATAGGATAATTTTCAAAATTGGTATTAACAATCTCAGACTTTTTATCCATAAATTCATTGATCCTCTGCATCGATGCTTCAGCTCTCTGATTGACGGAAGTTACCCATCCTACCATAGAGAAAGGGAAAATCAGGGTGTTGATATACATAAAGAAATCTGCAATCTTACCGATACTCAATTCCCCTGCAATATATTTGGATCCTCCAATCCAGATGACCGCTACGTTTAATAATCCGATGACAAAAAGAATAATAGTAAAGAAATACGCTTCTGTTTTGGCAAGATCTAATGCTTTATTTTGATAATCTGTGACTTTTACCCCGTAGTTTTTCTCAATGTATTTTTCTCTCGCGAAAAATTTCACCACCCGAATTCCGGAAAAGCTGTCCTGTACAAAAGTGGAAATCGCAGACTGGCTTTTCTGCATGATCTTCGACTTTTTGTTAATGATCGAACTTACTTTATAAATGGCATAAGATAAAATCGGAAGCGGAAGTAAAGTCCACATCGTCATAGAAGCATCTGTTTTTACCATGTAAATAGCTGTAATCAATACCAGGACGATCAAATTAGCTACATACATCACTCCGGGACCAAGGTACATTCTTACTGCCACAACATCTTCACTCAATCTGTTCATCAGATCTCCGATGGTGGTCTGCTTATAATCCGTTAAAGATAAATCCTGATAATGTCTGTAGATCTTATTTTTAAGCTCGTATTCTATTCTTCTGGAAGCTACAATAATGGTCTGCCTCATCATGAAAGTGAAGAATCCGGTCAGAAGTGAACAGCCTACAATAATTCCAACATAGATCAAAACCTGATTGTTAAAGCCAAGGTTTCCGTTTTTTGTAAGCTCATCCACAGATTTTCCTACAAACTGTACTTTATATATATTGAAGAAATTACTGGCAATAATAAATAGTACTCCCCAAAACAACAGTATTTTGTGTTTCCAAAAATAGGGGTTTAAGGTTTTAAGCGCTTTCATATAGTTGTACAAAATTACAAAAATGTCATCACACTACGAATTTCATCAATTTTAAATTTTGTATCTTTGCCCCCATAAAAAAGCTCTTTGAATGTTAGGAAGACGACAAATCCGTGAAAAAGTAGTACAGACAGTGTATTCATACTACCAAAATCCTGTAAAGTTTGATGTTTTAGAGAAAAACATGTTTGCTGGTATAGAGAAAATCTATTATCTATACATTTACCAGCTCAATTTTTTGGTGGCTCTTAAAGAATTGGCAGAACACCAGATCGAAATTGGGAAGAACAAATATCTTAAAACTGATTCTGACATTAATCCTAACCAAAAATTCATCAACAACCAGGTATTGCTTAAACTGGAAGAAAATCCTGAAAGATTGTTTTTTACAGGTCAGCATAAGCAGTTGAAATGGGATATGCATGATGATCTATTGGTAAAAACTTTCCAAAGAATTACTGCTGGAAAGCGTTATCAGGATTTCATGAAAGAAGATGGATACTCTTTTGAAGAAGATCAGAAGTTTATCGGAAAATTATTTTTAAGATATATTGCTGAAAATGAAGATTTTCATGATTATCTTGGAGATAAAGAACTTTCATGGTATGATGATATTCACATTGCCAACTCCATGGTACAAAAAACGATCGGTTTCCTGAGAGAAGATGAAGAAAGCAGAACTTTGATCAAAATGATTAAAGATGAAGAAGATAAAACATTCGCTGCAAAATTGTTGAGAGATACTCTGAACAACTGGGAAAACAACGAAAAGAAGCTGGAAGAAAGATTGGAAAACTGGGATCTGGAAAGAGTTTCTTTAATGGATAAAGTAATTTTGTCTACAGCCATTGCAGAGCTTGATAACTTTGCTTTTACCCCTTCAAGAGTGATCATTAATGAATATATTGAAATTGCAAAAGTATTTGCTACAGACCGTTCCAATATCTTCATCAATGGTATTTTAGATAAATATTGTAAAGATCAAAATAGAATATAAAATGAAAAAGACGTTATCAATTATCGCCTTGTCTATTATAGGCTTTGGGTTAATTTCATGTAAAAAGGAAAACAAAGAAACTCAAAGCACTGAAACTGCAACTACTGATTCTGCAGCTGTTGCGGCTCCGGTAACCACTGATTCTGCGGCAGCGCCTGTATCGGGTGAAGCAGCTGCTCCGGTTTCTAATGAACCATCTACTTCTGTAGCTTTATCTGAAAACAGCTTCGATTTTGGAAAAATCAAAAAAGGAGATAAAGTAGAGCACGTATATGAAATTACCAACACAGGGAAAAACCCATTGATCATTTCTGAAGTGAAGCCAGGATGCGGATGTACAGCGCCAGACTTTACAAAAGAACCGATTATGCCGGGTAAAAAAGGAAAAGTTACTTTGCATTTCGATTCTTCAAGCTTTGACGGAAACGTTCAGAAGTATGCAGATGTTTTTGCAAACGTAGAAAAAGCTCCAATCAGATTAACTTTCACAGCAAACATTCAACCATAATATTTACAATATGTTGACACTATTTTTACAGGCAGCAGGTGGATCATCACCAATGATGCTGATCATGATGGGGGTGATGTTTGTAGGATTTTATTTCCTGATGATCAGACCTCAGATGAGAAAACAGAAGCAGGAGAAAAACTTTCAGGAAAACCTTAAAGTAGGAACAAGAGTAGTTCTTACATCAGGTCTTCACGGAAGAATTGCTCAGGTTCAGGATGACGGTTTTGTTATCGAAACATTATCCGGAAAACTGAAATTCGAAAAAGCAGCAGTTTCAAGAGAAATGACAGAAGCTCGTTTTGGAGATAAAGCAAAAACTGTTGAGAAGGCAGAAGACAAAAAAGAAACAGCAACTGAAGAAAAAAAATAATTCAGTCTGA
>NZ_JAZHQU010000011.1:0-149011 GCF_036543225.1 Chryseobacterium sp. CFS2 | reverse complement strand
AAGGGGCTTTTTTTGTGGATATAAATTCCGCGTTAAAACCACCCCGTCAAAAATTCTTTGAATTTTTGACACCCCTCCGAAGGAGGGGAATATTGAGCACATACTTACTCATCAAAGGCCAGCGCGTCCCTAATCCCTAATCCCTAATCCCTACAACCTGCTACCTAACATCTGCTACCTATCCTCCACAATCACTCTTCTATGCTCTCTCCCCCAGTTGATCATTTCCTGAATGATATTTCCGAAGGTACGGCAATATTCTGTGGGTTCATATTCTATCAGAACAGGTGTTTCCGGGTAAACGGTGCGTTTTACCAGCTTATTCAGTTCCATATCTTTCAGTTCTTTTGAAAGCATTCTGGTGGTAATTCCGGGAATACTGCGTTCAATTTCCCTGAACCGTCTGTTTCCGTTACAAAGTGAATTGATCACAGGAATTCGCCATTTCCCTCCGATAAAATAAAGGGTATCCTGTAAGGCTCTAAGTTCTTCGTTTTGATCTCTTTCCATAGTTGCAAAGTTAAGTGATATCACCAATGATACTGATATACTCTGTGATACTGATTACAAAAGTATACCATTTTGAAATAATTTTGTCAAAAAATTTACAATGAAAAAATTCAGTAATAAAGTAGCTCTTGTAACAGGAGGAAACAGCGGAATCGGATTTGCTGCAGCAAAAGAACTTATTTCAGAAGGAGCAACGGTTCTCATCACCGGAAGACGAAAGGAAGCTGTAGAAAAAGCGGTTCAGGAACTTGGAGCAATCCCTTTCATCGCAGATCAGGCAGAACTTAATGATATTGATCTTTTAAAAGAAGAAGTAGAGAAACAGTTTGGCAAAATAGATATTCTGTTCATCAACGCAGGCATTACCGGAAGTCTGACTCCTATTGAAAACATGGATGTCGAAAATTTTGATCAGGTAATGAATATTAATTTCAGAGGCGCTTATTTTACGTTAAGCAAATTCATTCCTTTATTGAATGAAGGTGCTTCTGTCATATTCTTATCATCTATTGTGGCTTCTACTTATAAACCGAACAGTTCAGCGTACCAGGCAAGCAAAGCTGCATTGAACTCGATTGCAAAAACGGCAGCAGCCGAGTTAGCACCAAGAAAAATCAGAGTGAATATGATAAGCCCCGGTCCTATAAAAACCGAGATCATGAGCAAAGCTGGTCTTGATGAAGAAACGTTAAAAAATATTCAAAATCATCTCGTTGATCAGATTCCATTGAAGAAAATGGGAGCAGTTGAAGAAGTTGCCAAGCTGGTTACCTATTTGTCAGATGATCAGATTTCAAGTTATGTCACCGGAACCGAAATTGTGATAGACGGCGGTATTACTTTATAAATAACAGATTTAATCAAATCCCGGTAATACAATGACCGGGATTTTTCTTGTGTATTTTCGGAGTCAAAAATTCCTCATTCACCTTTTGATTTGTCCGGATCAGCCTGTTTTCCGTTTCACAGGATGTGCTGTCCACCTACTTTTGAATCAGAAAATAAAAACAATACTCATTATGGATACCGTAAAGAAAAAAAGAAATCCCATTGCCATAATATTTCTGGCTATATTAGGAATCTTCGGAGGGTTGCAGCTATTCAGCAAACCTTTGGAAGGGAAGCCGGTTACAGGAAAAATTGAAGCACCAAGGGAAGTGATCAGCATTCTTGAAAACTCATGTTTTAGCTGTCATTCCAACCAGCAAAATTTAAGTTGGTATGATAAAATTGCACCTGTTTCCTGGGCCGTCAATAAAGACATTAAAAGAGCCAGAGAAGTCCTGAATTTTTCAGAATGGGGAAAATCTCCTGCTGAAAATCAGGGAAAAATGTATGCCATTCTCAATATGATGCAGAGCGGGAAAATGCCTCTTCATGAATACACGCTTCTGCATCCATCTGCTAAAATTACCCCAAAAGATATTGAAATCATTAAAAAATATACGCTTTCATTATCTTCGGTAAATCCGACAGCACAACATAAAAATGAACCTCAACCCTCTTCCACTACCCCTGGTGCAGCTCCAACAAAGTTTCCGGTTTCACCCAATGGAGTTCAGTACACTCCTGATTTCAAAAACTGGAAAGTGATCAGTATGAGTACACTCTTTGACCATTCTATCCGTGTCATTTATGGAAATGATATTGCTGTAAAAGCTGTGGAAACAGAAAACTTTCACCCATGGCCAGACGGAAGTATTGTCGTAAAATCTGTATGGATGCAACAGGAAATGCCAGATGGAGAAATCAGACCCGGAAAATTTGTCAATGCACAGTTTATGGTAAAAGATTCCAGACAGTATAAAGATACTGAGGGTTGGGGATTTGCAAAATTCTCAGGAAATGATCTCCATCCAACCGGAAAGACAGCTTCTTTCGCCAAAGAATCCTGTATTGCCTGCCATAGACAATTAGCAGAAAAAACAGGTTACCTTTTTGACGTTCCCATGAAAGTAAATACCCAAAGATTAATCCAAAATTTACAGAAAAAATGAAAAATACAATCCTGATTTTACTGGTAAGCCTTATTTCACTTACCGCCTGCAGCAAAGAAAATAGCGATACAAATAATGGACTTTCAAGGGTTATTTTTGACCCGGGAAATTTAAAATTCATTTCCAATTCTTTAAATCCTAAGAAAGAAACAATGTCTGCTTTATACAGAAATGAAAAAGCACTGGAATCTTTATCAAAGGAAACTCAGAAACCGGAAGCGGGTACCGTTATGAAACTGGTTACCTGGAAATATCATGAAAATCCTCAATATATTGGCGGAACAATCACCGGAGAATTATTAAGTATTGAAACTGTTCAGGCTGATCATCTTGGAAATATTTCTTATGAAATTAAAAACGATCCGGCAAAAAGTACTTCTCCCGATAAAGAAGGAAGAATACAGTATTTTATGAGCTACCGACCAGTCATCAGACCTTAATAAAAGTAACCATAGGGTAATTTTTTGTGAATCCTGAATTTTGCCTTTTAATAATGATTGTACTCTGTAAATGGATAAAAGTTTACGTTTCACTATTTATCATAATATTTTCAAGAAAAAGCATTAATTTAACCCTTTCAAATCAGCAGATTTCATGCAACAGCAAAAAATAAAAATCTCACAGGCCATTATCTGGATAAGCTCTATTTTTCTGGGCATTTTATCTTCTGTACCTCAGCTTGCATCCCATCAGTTCAACTGGAAAGAAGCCGTTGTCAACTCCGGAATTACGGCTGCATTTTCTGTCATCATGTGGTACATCAATATTTACATGCTGAACCGCACAAAAAAACGAAGACAGCATATTTCCTATTCAAGGTTGATGGTGATCCTGGGTTTTGGAATGGTGATTATGTTTGGGCTGGCCTGGATTCAGCAGCTGATTCTTTCTCACATTAATTTCGGGCCGGTGATGCTGATGATTGAAGTAAGAGGAATTTTAATCAATCTGGTCTGCTATATGTTCCTGAATCTTCTTCAGAACAATTATACAGGACAACAGGTGCAGCTGGAACTGGAAAAGGTAAAAAGTGACAATCTTGGAGCTCAGTATGAACTGTTAAAACAGCAAATCAATCCTCATTTTCTCTTCAACAGCCTGAATACATTAAAACTGATGGCAGAAACCCGTGATGAAGAAACAGTGGACTTTATTGTGAAGCTTTCCGATTTTTACAGATTTACCCTCGAAAGCCGAAAATTAGACCTGATCAGTGTTCAGGAAGAAATGAAAATAGTAAATGCTTATCTTTTTCTTCAGAAAGCACGTTTTGGTGACGGCATTATGTTTACCAATGAACTTGGAAAAGAAACCGGTTCTACTCTTATTCCTCCTTTTACGCTTCAGCTTCTGGTGGAAAATTGTATCAAGCATAATATTGTTTCACAAAGTAAACCTTTACATATTAAAATCTATACTGCTGACGGTAATATTGTGATTGAAAATCCGATACAGAGAAAAGTAAATACTGAAGATTCTTTAGGGGTTGGACTTGACAATATTAAAATGCGTTACAAACACTTGCTGGAAAAGGATATTACTATTCATTCAGACGAAAAAACATTTCAGATAAAACTACCATTAATCCATGAATATAATCATTATTGAAGACGAATTCAGGGCAGCAAAATCCCTTCAGAATTTAATTTCAGAGTTAAAACCGGACTCAAAGATACTGGGTGTTTACGACAGTATTGAAGCAAGTATTGAAGGCTTAAAGAAGATCAAACCCGATCTTATTTTTATGGATATCCATCTTTCGGACGGACTTTCATTTGAAATTTTCAAATCGGTGGACATCACCTGTCCTGTAGTTTTTTGTACCGCTTTTGACCAGTACATGCTGGATGCCTTTAAAAGCAAGGGAGTGGATTATGTTTTAAAACCATTTTCCAGGGAAGATATTGCTGAAGCTTTGAGAAAAGTTGATGAACTGAAAAAGTTCTTCCAAAAGAATGATCTTCCTGATCTGGAATTGTTGATACAAAAAATCAACCAGCCTGCTCCTACCGGTAAAAGTAGTTTCCTTGTTTTTAAAAATCAAAAATACACTACAGTTCTTACTGAAGATATTGCGTATTTTTATATCCATAATGAGATCACTCATCTTGTTACATTTGCAAAAGAACAGTTTCCCCTCACCCAGCCTTTGGGACAGGTTGCGGAACAGGTCTCTGATAAACAATTTTTCAGAGTCAACAGGCAGTATATTATTAATTTTAAAGCAATTAAGGAGATGGAACATTATTTTCAGCGCAAAATATTGGTAAAACTCACCATTGAAACACCTGAAAAGCTTCTTATTAATAAAGAAAAGACCCATAGTTTCTTTACTTGGCTGGAGGATAGGTGAAGCTAGAAGCTGGGTGCTGGAAGTACTTTAAAGTACTATGATCTATAAAAGTCTTATTTAAATACATTATACCCCTGATTGAGATGATCAGGGTTTTCTTTTGCTTTAATTTTTTAAGCTTCATTGCTCATATTTTTACTATCAAAAAATATAAACATCAATTCCTCTTTGCACTCCAAAACTTCCAGCCTCCCACTTCCAGCTTCCAGCCTTAAAATCCTTCCCCTCAAAATTTCCGAATTCACCCTCTGATTTGTCCGGTTAACCCTTTTTCCCATTTTTCTGCCTTTCCAGAGTATCTACTTTTGAATCAAATTAAAAGACATGATACTAAAAAACTTAATCACAGTAAGTGCTTTCACCACATTATTATTTGCTACTTCAGCATTTATTTATCAAAATAAAGATCAAAAGACAATAGTACAGCAAGCTTCAGAAAACAATGGTTTCGCTGTTTTGGAACTCTTTACTTCGGAAGGGTGTTCAAGCTGTCCTCCAGCAGATGAACTTATGGGAAAAATTCAAAAAGAATATAAGGATGAACCTGTTTACCTTCTCTCCTACCATGTGGATTACTGGAACCGCCTTGGATGGAAGGATAGATTCAGTACCGCCGAAAACTCCCAGAGACAGCAGCAATACAGCCGTATCTTACATTCACAGGTGTATACACCACAGCTGGTAGTCAATGGACAAAAGGAATTTGTAGGTTCTGATGAGGGCAATATCAAAAATGCTATTCAGGAAGCTCTGTTTGCTGCTAAAAAAACAAATGTAGAATTATCTGCAAATGTTTCGCAGAATAAAATTGAAGTGCAGTATAAAACGTCTTCTCTTGATCCTCAGAGTATGCTTCTGGTTAATCTGGTTGAAAAACATTCTTCCACTCAGGTAGGAAAAGGTGAAAATGAAGGGCGTCATCTGCATCACTGGCAAATCGTACACCAGCAAAACCAGATCTCACTGAATAAGCAACAGGGAGGAACAACAACATTCAAACTTCCGGAAGGATTTTCACCAGAGAGCTGGGAAGTCATAGCCTTTATTCAGAATATTAAAACCGGAAAAATCTCAGGATCAGCAAAAACAACTTTTCAATAATTTTTTACATCATCAACAATTAAAATTACTACAACAATGAAAACAAAAACAACAAAAATCATCTATTGGGCAGGAGCCATTTTTATGTCACTTTGGTTTGGAGCCAGTGGTTTCTTTGAACTTACAAAAAATCCGGTTGTATGGGACATTACCCAACAGCTTGGCTATCCTCCTCATTTCATTTATATATTGGGTGTTTTTAAAATTGCAGGCGTTCTTGTCCTTCTCCTTCCCAATAGATTGTTAAGACTGAAAGAATGGGTATTTGCAGGAATGTTCTTTGATATTCTCTTTGCTTTCTTTTCAAAAATAGCGGTACTTGGTTTTCCGTCTACAATAGATGCTATAGTCGCTTTTTCTGTCCTCACGATGACTTATCTGATGTTCAGAAAACTATATTCTCCTGAATTGATATTCGGAGAGGCTTAATGATAATAAACTCTAATTTTTTCTTATGTTAAAACAGATCCTCTCGTTGCCTGGGAGGATTTGTTGTGTAAAAGTAGTGATCAATAAGTTTTGGCTCAAGCCGAATGAATAAATATTTATTAAAAAAGCGGACTAAAGTCCGCTTCTATTGATTGGATTATTTGTATGCTTGATTATTCCGTTTAGTTAACCACCCCGTCAAAAATTCTTTGAATTTTTGCCACCCCTCCGGAGGAGGGGAATGTGACCACTTAATTACTATTAATTAAGATAACTTATTTCTGTTTCTCCCTAACCCCTATCACCTAATCCCTATTACCTATTACCTAATTCATAAAACTTTCCGGGAACCATTCAAATGCGCCGGATTTTGTTTTTGTAAATCCTAATCCAGGCCAAGGTAAATGGCTGGCAAATGCTCTGGTCTTAGTTTCTGCCAACTGCTGAAGATTTTTTCTTCTTGAAGCGGTTGCAATATCCAGATCAGTATCTCCGGAAAATCCCCAATCAGGATGAGGAAAAAGAATGATATCAGAATGGATAAGGTCAGCAATATACAATAGCTTTTCATTCCCCGAAGATATTGTGGTAATGGTTAAACCTGGGGTATGACCGGGAGCCAGCTGAAAACTGAAATACTTATACAGTGGATTATCAAAATCATAGAACTTCAATTTAGGCTGAATGGTCTTTAATATGTTTTGAAGAGCAGGAATAATCTGATTGAGGACTTCAGGGTGATTTTTCAAAGCACTGTTATTAAAATCTTTAAGGGAAGCTTTCATCCAGAAATCATGTTCAATTTTTGAAATGAAAATATTGGCATTCGGAAAAACCAGATTCTGTTTTTTATCGATAACGCCTCCAATATGATCAGGGTGTGCGTGAGAAATAAAAATATCGGTAATGTCTTTAGGAGAGAACCCTGCTTTTTGAAGGCTTTTTAGTAAAAATCCGGTTCTTTCATCAGCAAAATTCCCCATTCCGGCATCCATCATAATAAGCTTATCTTTTGTTTTAATCAATAGGATATTCATCGCCAGATCAATATAATGATCCGGTCTGAAATGATCTGTAAGAATTGATTTCAGTTCCGAAACATTGGCTCTCGGAGCAAAGGTGTTCACATTTTCTTCACGGATATACCCATCGGTAAGTACAAATAACTCAAGTTCTCCAAGCTTTAATTTTTTAAAACCGGAAAGATCATCTTCAGTTTTTTCAGTAACGGATTTCTTTTCTGCCATTAAACCGGAAAAAGGGACCATACTTAATGTTCCCGCTAATAATCCGTTCTTTAATAATTCTCTTCTGTTCATAGCTTAGCTCTGTTCATTTTAACTATTAAAACAAAAAACTGAGCTCCTTTCATGATCGGGAACTCAGTTTTTGTATCATAGTCTTTTAGTTATTGACCAATTTCATTGAACCTTCAGTATATCTTTCCCCTACATTCGGGTATTTTTTCAGAATAGCATCAATGGTATCCAGATCTGATTGGGAAAGCTCTATATTGACGGCGGCAATATTTTCTTCCAGATATTTAATTCGCTTAGTGCCTGGAATTGGGATAATATCATCTCCCTGGTTCAATACCCAGGCTAATGCGAGTTGAGTTCCTTTCACACCTTTGGAAGCGGCAAGCTCATTAATTTCGTTAGCCAGTTTGGTATTATTTTCAAGATATTCCTGCTGATAACGGGGTAATGATTTTCTGAAATCGTCATCACCAAGGTTCTGTACATCGTAAATATTGGTGAAAAGTCCTCTCGCCAACGGTGAGTAAGGAACTAAAGAAATTCCCAGCTCTCTGATGGTTGGTAAAATCTCTTTTTCAACATCTTTGGTCAAAATAGAATATTCTGACTGTAAGGCTGCGATCGGGTGAATTTTGTTGGCTTTTCTGATAGACTCTGCGGAAGCTTCAGATAATCCGATATATTTCACTTTTCCTGCTTTCACCAGCTCAGCCATTGCTCCTACTGTTTCTTCTACCGGAATATTCGGGTCTACTCTGTGGGCATAGTAAAGGTCAATAGTATCGATCTTTAATCTTTGAAGGCTTAAATCTACTGCCTGTCTGATCCATTCCGGAGAACCATCAAAATAAGTTCCGGGAGCTCCGCTGTGGCTAGCTTTTCCATCTTTAAACCTGAACCCGAACTTGGTCGCAATAAAAATCTTATCTCGGTTCGGAACCAGAACTTTAGAGATCAGTTTTTCATTTTCCCCATTGGCATACATATCTGCTGTATCCCAGAAATTAACGCCTAAATCTAATGCTCTGTGCAGGGTATTGATACTTTCCTGCTCATCGGTAGGACCATAAGCAAAACTCATTCCCATGCATCCTAGTCCGATTGCTGATAACTGTTCTTCTGTGTTTCCTAATTTTTTAAATTTCATGATAGGTATGATTTAATTTTACAAGACAAAATTAGAACAAGTAACGGCCAACCACGATATAGAATTCAAACTAAGAATTATAAAATTCAAACAACATCCATTCTTAAGGCATTAGGAGTAATTCCGGTTTGTTTTTTAAAGTAATTGGTAAAATAAGCGGGTTCTTCGAAACCTAATCCATATGCGATCTCAGAAATATTCCAGTCTGTATGTTTCAATAAAGCATTGGCTTCCTGAATAATCCTTCCGGTAATCTGCTGACTGGTTGTTTTCCCTGTAATCTCTTTTACAGAACGATTTAAAGAATTCACATGAATGGAAAGACTCTGAGCATAATCACTAGGCGTTTTTAATTTTAAAAAGGCTTCAGGACTGTCGATAGGAAATTGTCTTTCCAGAAGCTCCATGAATAAAGAAGCCACTCTTTGTGAAGCATTCTGATAAGGTTCAAAGCTGTCTGCCGGCTGCATCCTCATCGTTTCATGAATCATCAGGTGAAGATAAGCTCTCAGCATATCATATTTATGAATATAATCCGACTGGATTTCCGTCATCATTTTCGTATACATTTCAGAAAGTATTTTCTGCTGTTCTTCATTGACAAAGAAAACCGGAGTTCCTCCAATCTTAAAAAGCGGAGAATCCTGAAGATTTCCCATACGGCTTCCATTATGCAGAAACTGGTCTGTAAACAGGCAAAACCAGCCTTTCTGATCTTCATCATCAGCTTCCCAGGAATAAGGAATAATAGGGTTTGAAAACAATAAGGCAGGACGGTCTACTTTAATCCATTTATCGGCATAATGAAGTTTTCCTTTTCCTATGATCAGTGAAATTTTATAATAATCTCTTCTGCTGTAAGGGGTAAGAGGAGAACAGTATTCTCTTGAAAAGACATTAAAATGTCCCATCTTATTCACCCCAATACACTGTGATGCAAGATTGGGAGCGTTTCTTTCATAAAAACCTTTGAGTGACTCGTGTGATTCCATAGATCAAAGTTATAAAAATCAAACAAATTAAATCACAATAATAAATAATCCTTGGATTGAAAAAATAAAATGGCTGACAAAAACATGCCAGCCATTTAAAGTGATATAGAGTTGATAATGGGTTAATCCCAATCGTCATCATGTCCATGACCACGATGTTTATTTTGTTTTTTGTAGTATTTCTCCTGATTTTTATAATACTTTTCCTGTTGTTTACGGTATTTTTTATAATCGTTTTTATTTCTGCCGTAAACAATTACAGGATTCTGACCTCTGTAATATTTCTTTTTAAAAATGATATACTTTTCTCTTCCCAGAATTCTTTCCAGCTCCGAATAACGGTCGTTTCTCCATCTTCCCGGCTCCACCACATACACTCTGTTCCATGTATCATAATCATGGTATCTGTCATTCAGCACATAGATTTGATTGGCCTGCGTTGTTGAAAGTACAAGATCCGTAATTACTCTTTGCCAATTGATATCTGAGATACTCCTTCTATAGTCATTATAATAATCTGACTGGGCATAACTCAAACTGAATGCCCCAACCAATAATGCTGTTAATATTAATTTTTTCATTTCACTCCACTTTAAAATTAAACATGAAGAGATAGTCAATTAAAGTGCCAATCCTTCATTACAAATGCTAATATTTGTTAAGAAAAATTATAAACAACTGATTATCTTTAAAATATTTTGCACATTTTTCAGGAAATTATTACAGATTACTCATATTAAAATTACACTCAGAAAACATTTAATTTTATTAAACAGAGATTTTTGATAAGCAAATAATAATCAGTAAGCTGGGACTAAATTTAGTGTTATAAAGAGTAAATACTCTAAGCTTAGGCTAAAGCCAATGGATGTTTTTTAATGTCTGGCTGGGCTGAAGCCCACCCCTATTGAATTTTAACAACAACATCTTTTATCTTTTATCTTTTATCTTTTATCTTTTATCTTTTATCTTTTATCTTTTTACATTTATGTTATAAAATTCGTTAAGATTCCTGAAAACTATTATTTCATATGATTTAATTTCGTAATTTTAATGAAGAGAATGTTTTTAAGAAGATCTTCTCAAATTATTTTTAATCATCCAAATCTTACATTATTATGGAAAATATAAAGTTTCAGGTATCTCAATATCAGGATGAGTTGCAGCTACTTATAGATGGAAAAAAGGCAGGCTATATGTCCATAGAGGTTGATGGAAGACTGCTTATCGTATATTACACGAAACTTGAAGAAGAGCGTGAGGGAAAAGGATATGCCAAATTATTACTGGATGAGCTGGTACGCTACGCAGAAGAGAAAGATTTGCTTGTAGATCCGGAATGTGATTTTGTAAGACAGCAGTTTGAAAATCACCCTGCAAGATATAAAGAAATCTGGCATGCCTGATCAGTTTTCCCACCATGCTGGAAATTGTTGTTCTGACTGATTCAGATCTACTACCTCGCCGATCATCGGAGTGAGGATATTCAGTTTTTTTTCTTTTCCAAGAGCCGTTATCTTTTGAAAAGGTTCATTCCATGGATGAAGTGCCAATGCAAATTTTGCAGCATGCACCGGAATAATACGTTCTGCTTTAAGATCCGTTCCAGCCTGGATAACATCCTCCGGCAATGTATGGATATATCTCCACGCCTCTCCATACTGCCCGTTCTCAAGAATAGCATAATCAAAAGGTCCATATTGCTCACCAATTGTTTTAAAATGAGAATCATAGCCACTGTCTCCTCCTAAGAAAATTCTTTTTGTAGGCGTTATCAGAACATAGGAACTCCAAAGTGTATCATTCTGCCTTACCCTTCTGCCGGAAAAGTGTCTGGCAGGAGTAAAAACAATTTTTAAATCATTTTTCAAAACAACTTCTGTTCCCCATTCTTCTTCGATAAGTTTATTTTCAACATAGCCCCATCTTTCCAAATGCGCACCTACTCCCAAAGGTATAATGGCCATTTCCGTCCTTCCTTCAATAGATTTTACAGTTGGGTAATCCAAATGATCAAAATGATCGTGGGTTATTACCAGATAGTCGAGATTGGGGATGTCTTCGGGTTGAAAGACCTCTGAGCCTTTAAATGCTTTATTAAAGTATTTGAACGGTGAACCATATAGACTCAAGACGGGATCAATTAAAAAAGAGACACCATCGGTCTGCAGATAATAAGAGGAATGTCCCAGCCAGACAAAAACATCTTGATTCTTATCGATACTTTTTAAATCAGTATGAAGCGATGGAATAGTTTTCAAAGGCTTCAACAGCGGATCTTTCTTTCCTAAAAAGAAATCATATGTCACTTTCCACGTTTTGTAGCCTTCTGTAATGGAAGGGGTATGGTTTATATTCTGAAACTTTCTCTTTTTATAAAGTTTCGAATTCCTGATGCGTTTCAGCCTGTTTCCTTTGGGTACTCCGCCAAACGCTTTCATATTGATCACGATAAAAAAGGTAACTGTCAAAACAGCTACAGTCGTAATAATCCAATAAATCATCTGTATAAAATAAACTTCAAATGTATTGACTTTTGCTTTTAAATGAAAACATATTCCATTTTACTGCATTTTTTAACTAAATTTATCATGTATTTTAAAAAATTTATTATGCTTTTAGGTCATCATTAATTTTAAACTTTCTATTTTAGCACCTTAAAAAACTCAGATATATTGAAAAATTATTCGGTAATATTTCTTCTCGCTATTTTTTCGTCATGTGCCTCTATAAAAAAACATAACGAACAGCGGGCTTCATGTATTCCACCGGAGCAACTTAAGGAGGATGTAGATTTTGCCTATTCAAAATTACAGCAAATGCACCCTCAACTATACTGGTATATTCCTAAGAAGGAATTGGAATATAAATTTGACAGTCTTAAACAGACGATCACCGAACCTCTTACTCCTCTACAGTTTTATTTTAAGCTCCAGCCTGTCATTGCTGGAATTCGCGAAGGCCATCTTTCATTAAGAATTCCCAGAAAGAAATTTACCAAAACAGAAATCAAAAGACTGGAACATCAGAAAGGGATGTTCAGCCGTTTTGAATATTACATTTCTGGAGACAGGATGTATATCATTCAAAACAGAGATTCTATTGAGCATATACAACCGGGAACTGAGATTTTATCCATCAACAATGTTCCTGTATCTGATTATATAAAGAAGTACAGAGGCCTGATCAGCAGTGATGGTGATAATACCACTTTCCAGCCATACTTTTTAAAAGATCTGTTCTTTAATTTCTATACTGCAGAAAATGGATTTGGGACTAAAGCGACTCTTGAAACCCTTTATGAAGGAGAAAAGCGAACATATACCTTAACCCGAGAAACGAAATCCGATTCTGATCTTGAAAAGGATAAGGAAATGCAGAAAAAAACTCCGGAAAAGAAACTGAATGACTATGTAGCTTCCAGTAATTCTTATAACAGGAGTTTCAGATTTCTGGATAAAGACAGTACCATTGCTTATATTAAGGTGAAAAGCTTCTCAAGAGATTATTCGGATGAATTTTATAAAAAAACTTTTGCCAAGATCAGTCATGCAAAATCTTCCTACCTTATCATAGATGTCCGAAATAATTACGGTGGATCATTGTATGAAATCAATAATCTGTATTCTTATCTGGCCGATGAACCATTTACCCTGATCAAACCATCTCAGTTAACTTCCAGGAATGCTCCTCTGCGTACAAATTATTTCAGAAAAAGTACTCCCTTAGAATATGCTCTTAAAAGCATTGCCTATCCGAGTTACTTTTTTGCACAGACTTTCAGTACGTATAAAAAGGATGGAAAAGTATTCTACAAGATGAAGGCTGACAAACCTACAAAACCAAAAAAGGAATCCTTTCACGGAAAAGTTTTTGTATTGATTAACGGAGGAAGTTTCTCCGCATCCTCTATTATTACAGCTAAGCTTAAAAACGACAAAAGAGCAACGCTGGTAGGAGAAGAAACCGGAGGTGCCAATGACGGAACTGTTGCCGGTTTTTATTCGTATCAGAAACTTCCTAATTCTGAAATAAGATTCCCTATCGGATTACTTTTGGTACAGCCTAATATTAATTTTTCAGACTCACGGAAAGGGGTTGTCCCTGATGTGACTATTACTGAAACTATGCAGGATATTCTTGATAAAAAAGATCCTCAGCTGGATTGGATAAAAAATGAAATAGCAAAAGAAAAGCAAAATAAAGGACAATAAGTATAGAGTTTCGGCGGGCTTTCAGCCCGCCGAAATCTTTTTTTATCTTTTCAACTCTTCCAGAAGATTTTCAATATGCTGAATGTATCTTCCGTAATAGCGGTGAAACCAGAATTTCCCAGCCAGGTACAGTAAAAACAATCCTACAATTACCGATCCGATTAAGATGACTGCAATCTTCAGTTCACTCAATGGTTTTGGCCAGGGAATAAATTCCAGGACAATAAGGATTTCACACACCAGAAATGGGGCAAAACTGATGTAGTATGAGAGATAATACTGTTTATTAAGGTTCAGTTGCATCACCAGATCTTTCAGAGAATCATACGTTTTGGGTGCAGGATTACTGATTTCATTATACAATGTAAAGAACTTACTGAAAAAGAAAACGGTGACAATAAGCATGGATGCAATCAAAACCGTTATGTACAATTGAAGTTTGAATGGTCTGCATACAGAACACACCAGAAAGGCGAAAACAAAGATTCCTATTACCCACCAGAATTCCACACGCATGTTCTTACGTATTTTTTCAAGGGGAAGATTCAGTTTATTTCTTTGCTCTATACTGATTTCAGGAGTTTCTTCCACAATATCTTCATTCCAGGTATTTTTCAATTCATCTATATTCATAGGATTACTGATTTTAATGTTTGTTGGTTTTTATTTGGCTTAAGATATCTTTAAGTTTATTTTTTGCCCGGTTCATTTTCACTCTTACATTGCCTTCAGAAATACCCATCTGCTCTGCAATCTGCTTTCCTGAAAAGTCTTCGAGATAATAGAATATAAAGGCTTTATCAATGGGATTGAGCTGATGAATAGCTTTATACATTTCTGTCAGTCTTTCTTCTTTATGATAATCATAATCTTCCTGAACAATGATTTGATTAGAAAAATCTTCACGGGCAATAAAGCTTCTTCTCTTTTCTGTTTTAAGGAAAATAATCGCTGTATTCAAAGAGATTCTGTACAGCCATGTAGAAAATTCACTTTCACCTCTGAAACCGGGAAATGCTTTCCAGAGCTGATAGGTAATCTCCTGAAAAAGATCATCACGATCATCCTTTTCAGTCATGTACATTTTAGAAATCTTAAATAAGATTCCTTTATGCTGTTCAATTTTACGTATAAACTCTTGTTCTAATGAGGTCATAGCTTGTTACTCTATAGAGTTAGTTTTCATTTAAAAAAATTGTTACAGATTTTCACAAAAGAAATAAAAAAACCAGACAGAAAAGTACTGTCAGGTCTCATTTTGTGTGTTTTTTAAACTTTTTTACTATTTTCTCTGAATAGTATGGCTCGAAATAATTTTTATTGGATTTTATCTTTAAAAGCCTACCAGGCCAATATTTTATTGATTTGAACAGTTAGTAGAAAAAAAGTAAAAATGTTACATACAATAAAAACCCTGATATAAAAAATATCAGGGTTTTGTATCAATATTCAGTTCTGATTTATTTAAAATCTAAGAAGTCATCTTTTTCAATATAGTAATTCAGCGCAGTGATAAGCTGATAAGAAGAGACCTCAGCATACTGCCGGAAGGCAAGATCCACCACATCCTGAATATTCTCATCAGAACACATATACTTAAGTTTATTATGATATACAAAATCAGGTAAGATTTCGTTATCGTTTCCTCCTATATCCAAAGGATCTCCGATAAAAACTTTCATTTCCGGTTCAAATTCATCTTTTGAAGAATAGACCGCATAATTGTATTCCGGATCATAAGACTCCTTCCTGTCCTGCTTACGCTTCACAAGCTCCAGAAATTCTTCTATACAATACATCTGATTTTTAATCTCATCCATCTGATATTTTTTAACAACTCAACTTTTTAAAGATAGAAAATTTATAGAAGATAAAGCATTTCTAATTCAGTTTATTTAAAGCTCTCTGTAATGATCCGATATCAAGGAAATTAAGCTTTGCCCCCACGATTATGATGATCAAAAGAACAATTGTCAAAAATAAAATGATAAAAATATACATCGATACAAACCATAAGACCGTATTCAGGATGTTCCCTTGAATTCCCATTTTATTGATAAAAAATTTCTGTGAGCGTTCAAACCATGTTTTTCTCCTTTCCTTTTTAGGAGTTACTTCTATTCCATTAAGTTCATCTACCAACCGTACCACATCATCAATATATCTTCCATACATATAGTAGATCCAGTATCTGATAATAAAAGCAATCAACAGAAGAGTGATCAGAACGCTGATCCCGAAGATCGCCAGATTATATTCCATATCAAAATGGAAATTAATTTTAATCAGAGACAAAAGAAATCCAAGAGGGATATAAGAAATATAATAGGAAATATAAATCTCTTTTGAGATAAGAAGCTGGTTTTTAAGGCTGAACAGATCATAATTGGTATTGATACTGTTCTTCTGAAGCATCTTGTATAATTTCAGAAAGCGGGAATAAAAATAGATGATAATAGCAACCGTCAGAACAGTGACAAATGCTGATATAGTTCTAATATTAGAATCCGTAGATGCAAACGGAAAATTGGTCAGAAGCAAAGGCAGTGTAACAATCATCAGCCAAAACTCTGTCTGCATATTCACTTTCAGCATTTCTAATGGAGAATGTATTTCTCTCTGTTTTTCCAGAGAAATTTCAGGAGACTCCTTTCCTGTATCTTTATCCCAAAGTTCTTTAAAGTTTTCTAAATCCATAGTGTTATCTTTTAATGGGAATCGGCATCTTGCCCACTAATAATCTCTTTCAGTTTTTCTTTAGCTCTTTTCAGCTTTACCCGTGTATTCACTTCGGTAATTCCCAGCTGAAGAGCAATCTCTTTTCCCGAAAACCCTTCTAAAAAGAAAAAGATTAGGGCTTTATCTATGGGGCTCAACTGATGGATGGCTTCATACATCCGCTTCATATTCACATCATCCGTATCATTATAAGGTTCCTGCCGGGCACTCATCCCATCTACATTCTGATTCTGTATAAAACTACGTTTTTTTTCACTTCGCAGGAAAACAATTGCTGTGTTAAGCGCAGTTCTGTAAAGCCATGTAGAGAAATCACTTCTCTTTTGAAAATCAGCGTATGATTTCCAGGCCTGGTAAATGATCTCCTGATAGAGGTCATTCTGATCGTCCTTATTATCCATATACATTTTAGAGATCTTGAAAACAACCCCTTTGTGTTTTTCAATTTTCTCTAAAAATTCTTTTTCCGGTGAAGACATGATTTACACACTGATCCTTAGATGATATTTCTAAAAAACATCATCTTATTATAACACAAAACTCTAATTTCCGGCATTAAGTTAAAAAAATCCTCAATAAACACATTAATTTATTGAGGATTTTTATTTTATGTTAAATCAATTGCAATCAGAAAATATAATCGGTACTTAAAAAGTTAGAATCATGTTCTCTGACGATAGTATTCAGTAACTCTTTGTTAGAATCTGTAAGTTTTGCTGCTACCAAAGACCTGATAGAGAACGAACGGAGTGCATCAAAAACAGAAAGTGTTCCTTCCGCACTGTCTTTTCTTCCGGTAAAAGGAAAAACATCCGGACCTCGCTGTGCCTGACAGTTGATGTTGACACGGCTTACAAGATTAACAAACGGATCAATCAGTCTTGCTACTTCATGGGGATCTTCACTGAAAATACTCACCTGCATCCCATGGGAAGCATTCACCTGATAGTCTATAGGTTCTTCTATATCTTCAAAGGGAACAACAGGAATCACAGGGCCAAACTGCTCCTCATGATACAGTTTCATATCACTGTTTACGGGATATACTACTGCCGGAAAAACAAAAGATTCATCTGTATAACCTCCATCTTTATTCAGAACTGCAGCTCCTTTTTGTAAAGCATCATCAATACATTCTTTTAAATAAGAAGGTTTGTTCACTTCCGGAAGTGGTGTTACTTTAACGTCTTTTTCCCACGGCAGCCCAGCCTTCAACGCAGAAACGGCGGCAGTTAATTTCTCAGTAAATTCCAAGGCCACTTCTTTCTGAACAAATATCAGCTTTAATGCCGTACAACGTTGTCCATTGAAAGAAAGCGCTCCTAAAATACACTCACTCACCGCTACATCCAGATTGGCATTTTTGGTCACAATGGCTGCATTTTTCGCATCCAAACTCAAAATAGCTCTTAAACGATTCACTTTCGGATGGAGTTTTTTCAGTCCGTTAGCCACTTTACTTGAACCGATAAAAGCCAGCACATTCACTTTTCCGCTCTCCATGATCGGTGTGATGATTTCTGATCCTTTTCCGTATAAGGTATTCACCGTTCCTTTCGGGAATGCTTCTTTGAAAGCATTTAATAAAGGATAATGAGCCAATACTCCATGTTTTGGAAGTTTAAAAAGAATGGTATTTCCCATGATCAGAGCCGGAATCAATGTGGTAAAAATTTCATTCAGAGGATAATTAAATGGTCCCATACTTAAAACCACTCCAAGTGGTGCTCTTCTGATCTGAGCGATAGTCCCCTCAGCCTGTTGAAAACGAGATGATTCTCTGTCGAGATCTTTTAGTGCATCAATGGTCTGATTGATATAATCTACAGTACGGTCAAATTCCTTGGTAGAATCTGCCAGCGTTTTTCCGATCTCCCACATCAGCAGCTTAATGATCAAATCTCTCTGCTGAATCATCAGGTATACGAATTTCTGCATGCATTTGATACGTCCTTCCACAGACATTGTCGGCCATTCGCCAAGTCCATTATCATAGGCTTTTACACAGGCTTCAAGAACTTCCATAGCCTCGTTTGGACCAATATTCGGAATACTTCCCAGAAGCTTTCTTTCCAATCCGTTTTCTGTGGGGATGCATACCGGAGAATAGATTTCGGTAACATCGCCGTTCCACTCTACCAGTTCGCCATTCAAAAGATAAGTTCTCTGATGAATGACCGGAACTTTATATTCTTCCGGAATTTCGTTTTCTGCTTTAAAAATGTGATGAAATGATGCTGTATTTTCTGAACTCATAAATCTTTCTATTTTTTTATGTGATAAGATTGAAATTGTCTCAAAATTTAAATAATTTAACTCATGTCATTCTGACGAAGGAAGAATCTTTATTGATTTTTATATGAGATTCTTCATTACATTTTATTTCATTCAGAATGACACCTTGAAACTACTACATTTTATAATATAAAGGTAGAGGTAAAATATTTTGTAAAAAATAATCTGACAATAGATTCGATCTATTTGAATTAAAATTAATCTTAGCTCCTGAAAAAAGAATAATTTAGCTAAAAATAAAATTTCATGTTTTCAAAATTAGTTTGCGGTACACTGCTATTCTTTTCTGCAGTGGGCTTTGCTCAAAAATCTAAAGCGATCAATACTGTTTTAATGGGGGGAAAAGAAGTTCACACCTATGCTAAATTGCCGGCTCTGAATAAGCCCGCTCCTAAATTTACCCTTACAGATATCAATATGAATGATCAGACGCTGGATTCCTACAAAGGAAGATATGTTATTCTGAATATCTTCCCAAGTGTAGATACCGGAGTATGCTCTGCATCTGTACATCATTTCAATGAAGAGGCTGGAAACCTTCCCAATACAGTAGTACTTTGCATTTCTAAAGATTTACCGTTTGCCCAGAAAAGATTCTGTGGTGCTGAAGGGATCAACAATGTGGTCATGCTTTCAGACTTCCGTTCAGATTTTGGATGGAACTATGGGGTGGAACTGGTAGATTCTGCAATGAAAGGACTTCTGAGCAGAGCCGTTGTGGTAATAGATCCTTCAGGAAAAGTCATTTATGAAGAGCAGGTGGCTGATATTTCACAAGAACCCAATTATGAAGCAGCTATTGCCGCTGTAAAATAGTAAGCTTTTGCTTTAAAATAATAGGCTCCGGCGATCTTCGATCGCCGGAGCCTCTGTTTATAATAGCCTTCTGTATGCATCACAAAAGTACCCAAACGGGTAATTTCAATTTAATCCAATGCACTGTACTTTTAATCTATTAAAAAACACTTACAATGGCAACAACAGAATTTTCAAAAAAGTTATCAAACATTGCCCTAGGGCAATATAAAGAGTACAGAAATATGGATGAAGGGGATGCAAAACTAAGCGTACAGATCAAAAAATACTGGACGGATCTGAGTGAGACTTTCGAAAGCGTAGAAGTACCATGGTCTGCCGTATTTGTTTCCTGGTGTGTAAAAAAAGCGGGTGCTACCAAAACCGAGTTCCGGTTTGCAGTGTCCCACTCAAAATTTGTTCACTTTGCTATTCAGAATACAATAAGTGGCAAAGGAGTATTCCGGGCGAGAAAAATCACAGAATACCGACCTAAGATCGGCGATATTGTTCACAATAACAGAAGTGGCAACAAATTCGATTATGCGTATGCCCAAGCTCATAATTCTTATGAATCGCATTCTGCAATTGTAATAGAAACGGGAGAAGATGATGAGGGTCATTATCTTATTACCGTTGGCGGAAATGAGGGAGACTCTATCAGACAGAAAGAAGTAAGACTTGATCATAATGGTCTTATTATACAAAGATCTTCCAATCCTTTCATCTCCATCATTGAAAATTTAAAATAGCACCATTAAAAACAAAAACCATGGAATTTAAAAATTTACCTTCAGGGATCAGCCAGCCTACCGCCAATAAAATTGCAGAAGTCATCAGTACTTTTGAAAACGGAAAACGTTCCGGAGGCTATGATGCCTATGTCGCTTACAGAGATAAAAGATTAAACGATAATTACTACAGACAGATCACCTATGGAAGGTTTCAGACCACGGAGTTCGGAAATCTTAAAAAGCTGATCGAAATGTATATAGAAGCAAACGGGACTTATGCAGACTTTTTCAAAAGCTATGTCAATGAAATAGGTAAAATAGAGGGAGGCATTCCCGTGTCCCTTTATCAGAATGAAGAATTTGTAGAAACGTTGAAAAAAGCAGGTCAAAACGACCCGATCATGCACACGGTACAGGAAGCTTTTTTTGATTTGAGGTATTTCCAGCCAGCCTTAAACTGGTTCAAGTCAAATGGCTTTACTCTTCCCTTATCTCTGCTTGTCATCTTTGACAGTTATATCCATAGTGGAAGCATCCGAGAATCACTTCGTAAAAAGTTTCCGGAATATCCACCCAATATGGGAGGTGATGAAAAACGATGGATCACCCAATACACAGCTGCAAGACATGCCTGGCTTTCTAATTATGAAACCAAAGAAGTAAGAGCGTCTGCCTACAGAACCCAAACTTTTAAGAACTTAATTGTTGATGACAACTGGAAACTTGAAAAGCCCTTTAAAACCCAGGGAGTTCAGTTTTAAAAATAAAATTAATAACCACAAAACCTGCTTATTGCAGGTTTTTATATGACTGCTTTATAAGCTTCTACTTATTTTTGGTAGTAATCAGAACTACTCCATCTTTAGCCTTTTTACCATACCGATCTACAGCGGCTTCACCAGAAAGAGTACTGAAGCTTTTAATATCTTTCGGGTTCAATGCTTTCATTTTCTCAAATGAACTTGTTTTACCATTGATTACAATCAAAGGTTTAGCTGCAGGTTGTGATAATCGAGCTCCCATTCTGACAGGCTTTTCACGCACCACAGGCTTCCCTATAACTCCACTCACAGCTACTTCGCCCTTTATCGTCTGAGATTTTGTATCCTGTCCATTGACTGTATTCACGATACTGCCTGCCATCAAAAGTCCTAATGCAAATGTTCCGGCTATTGAAAAATTCAGATTTTTTCCCAACTGATCTTCCCGAAATCTTCCACATATATTTTCCTCCAAATTGAAACGGGCTACTAATTCTTCATCTGAAAAACCAGTAAAATCATGAACAGTCTTTGAACAAACCGCACAAAATTTACCTTTTTCTTCAGGCGTCATTGCATTCCAGTTTTCATGACAGGGCTTGGGTATGGTAATTTTCATAATGCTCTTTTATTATAAAGATGCAGTGATGGTAAAAAAGGTTGGAAAGAGTTCTGAAATTTTCTAACATTTTAAATTTTGTTGAAAAATTGTTTACATAGTCTTCCTACGCGCTCACCTTGTCATTCCGCAGGAATCTAAACTCTTATTTTTTTCATCAATCCAAAAGCTTTCACTGCATAGATTCCTATGGAATGACAAAGAGGACGCTAAAATGTTTTCCGATAATTGTGCGAGTAAGATTGATCCTTTAAAAACACATTAAAATATACACCATGTTTGTCATTCAGAGCGAAACGAAGTGAAGCGTGGAATCTAAAACTACTTGATAAAGCAGAGATTTCTAAGGAATGACAGACTTTGTGGATAATCTAAGCGCTCATTTTATCTTTCCGAAGGAAACTAAACTCTTATTTTTTTCATCAGTCTAAACGCTTCCACTGCATAGATTCCTGTAGAATAACAATAAGAACGTAAAAAGTTCGCCAATGGCTAAGAAATCGTACTTCCTCACAATTTCTGATAAAAAGAAATATTTTTTTTCGGGTAAAATTTTGCATATTTGTAGAAAATACGGGTCATGCAAAAAGAAAAACTACGCAACGTAAGAAAGAGAAAAGGCATCACACAACAGCAGGTTGCTGACATCATCGCCACAGATGTATCCAACTACAGCAGAAAAGAAAGTGGAGATGTAGCCATAAGAAAGGAAGAATGGGAAAAAATTGCCCGTTTCCTGGAAGTTCCTGTAGAGGAAATCTTTGAAGAAGAGGAGGCCAAGCAAATCTATAATTTTGATAACATCACTGAAAGTAGTGGATTCGGAAATAATATAAATGGTAATCTTTATTGTAATGTACCCGAATTCCTTCTGGAAAACCAAAGAGACTATATAGAACACCTGAAGAAGGAAAATGAAAGGTTGCAGGAAGAAATAAAGGCTCTTAAAAATAAATAAACCATTAAGAAGATTGAAAGTATTAAGAATATTAAGCATCACGCTTTATAAAACATCTATGATGTTTCCCCTTAACTAAACTTCAAAACTTAAAAATCCTTAATGGTTCAAAAAAAATAAAACTCAGCTGTATGCTGAGTTTTTTTTATGTTGCAGTTAGAAAACGCCAAGATTAAACTAAATTTTCACCCTCGCGTTTTTCCAACAAAACACTTATTTCTGTGGTGTGGTATCATCACCTTCTTTCTTCCCGAACGAAGAGTTTTTGGCAGCCTTCACCAACTCATTGGTATCACTGTACAGCAATTCCCAGCCTGGAACCGACTTCATTGCTGTGAGAAGATTCATATAAGTTTTCAATGTTTTCTCCAGGTCTTTACGGATGGCACTCGCACTCGTCATCTGACGAAGATCGGCATTGGCTCCTGCCTGCTCTGCAAACACTATTTCAAAAGCATCCTGCTTAGCTTTTATCTCTGCAAATGCTGCGTCCAGAGAAAGAAGTGTAATCTTCTGTTTGTTATCTGTCGTTTCTAATTCTTCTATAAGCTTTTTCATCTGAGCCGTTTGTGAAGAGTAACTCAGCCTATCCAGGTTCAGCCCAAAAGTTTTGAATACTCCGTAGAGATCCTCTGCCAACTGATAGTTGGCTGCAGAAGGCAGTTTACGATATCCATTCAGGAAAGATTTCAGATTGGTATAGGCAATATCTCTTTCATGATCGGCGGTAGCCACATCTTTTCCTTTTCCGCTGTAGATCTGCTTTGTATATACCTTATCGTATTCCGTATAGGAAGACACCAAAGCTCCTACAAGAGGATGATTGTCGATAACAGGATATTTTCCGGATTGGGCATTAGAAAGAATTCTCTGAGCTAAAGTCGCAAGATCTTTAGTGCTCAGCTGTGTGAGGGCAATTTTCATTTTTTTGTGTTTTTTGGATTAATAAATTAACACTCAAATATAGAAAAAAGTTGTTGGGTTACAAATATACTTGCAACAAACCTCCAAAAGCGTTAGAAGGTTTCCCCCGACTTGCTGGAGACTTCTAAAGTTCTTGGGAGGTTTCAAACATACTTGTTTTTAATAAACTGAGGGCTTGGGAGGAGTGTTTTAGTATTATTTTAGACTACCAGAGGTGTCGGGTGATAAAAAAACAGGGTTGTTGAGATGTTGGGAGTTTTTAGCTACGGGAAACCGTAATTATTAATAGGTGTATTTTTCTATATTCGGTTGTTAATTTATTAAAAAACAATATAAAGTAACAAATACTAAATTACTATGAAAAAAAACTATAGATTAATTCCTGATTTTATCAGGACTAAATTAAACAATTTACAAGAAAACGAAATTGTTGTTGCTACAATAAAGAAAATGACGAAAGAACAAATTGAACAACATCCAGTAATTTCTAAAATCGTCACTTTTAATCCTGAAATACAAATTCAAGAATATTATGAACCTGAAACAACCGCTGGTTCTTATAGTAAGAAAAATATAACCGGATATAGAATAAAATATCCAGAAAGACCTAGAGTTAGAAAAACCTATTACGCAGGTGAGCGTCCTATTTTTGGAGATTATTCAAGAGGAACATTCTCTCTATATATAACAAGATTAATCATTCCTTATGATGAAATAGCACCACGAAATATATTTATTCATACAACACTTTTAGAAGAAAATATCGAAAATAATATACCTTTCTATACACTAAAATTTCAGACAACTCCCGTTCTTCTAAAGACAAATGAACCCGAAATACTATTTAACATTAATATTTTACAAGAAAACATAGGTTCAATAAATGTGTTCCCGAGTGATACAACTATTGAACAATTCTTAAACTCTTTAATCTTAAATTGGGAGATTTTCCCTCCAGGAACTCTAGATGATAATTTAAGAACTGCAATTAGAGGTTTAAGAAACTTAACACCAGAAAGAACTTCCGAAATAAGAGATAGCTTAGCATTTTTACAGAGTTTGGATCCACAAGACATTATAGTCGGAACATCTGGTATGAGTAGATATATTGGGGCTAAGTTCTCAGAAAATCTAGTTGTATTTGAAAATTCTAACTATGGAAATGCTGTTTATATATTATTTGAAAATTGGAGAGAATTAAGTCAACTATCACGGCTTCAAATACAAGTAAGGCCTAGTGACCAATATTATAGAGTTGCACATACAAGGAATTGGCAAGATAAAGTTAGAGCAGTTGTAAATGCAAAAAGAAACTTATAATCTTCATTTTAAAATCATTATCAAATAAATTACACACAGACAAACTTCTGAGATTCAGGATTTGTTGGAAAGCCTTGCTTTTTTTGAGAGAAAATATGAAATATGTCCATCAGCTGTTTTGGGATCTCAGATATTTAATCTCTGTTGAGATTCCTACGGAATGACAAAGAGGACGCTAAAAAGTTTTCCGATAATTGTGCGAGTAAGATTGATCCTTTAAAAACACATTAAAATATACACCATGTTTGTCATTCAGAGCGAAACGAAGTGAAGCGTGGAATCTAAAACTACTTGAGAAAGCAGAGATTCCTACGGAATGACACACTTTGTGGATAATGTAAGCGCTCCTTTTGTCTTTCCGAAGGAATCTTAAACTCTTATTGTAACAAGAAACAAAAAACCTGCTTTACAGCAGGTTTTCTTTATATCTAAAATATTTTACAGTAAATTTTCATCTACCAGATTCGGAAGGGTTACTTTCAGATTCGGTTCTACTTCCATTGCTCTTTTAATCGCAAAAATAGCGCCTTCATTTCTTGCCCAGCTTCTTCTTGAAATTCCGTTGTTTACGTCCCAGAAAAGCATAGATTTCAATCTTCTGTCTGCATCATCACTTCCGTCAAGAAGCATTCCGAAACCACCATTGATCACTTCACCCCAGCCAACTCCACCACCATTGTGAATGGAAACCCAGGTAGCCCCACGGAAACTGTCACCAATCACATTATGAATGGCCATATCCGCTGTAAATCTTGATCCGTCATAGATATTTGAAGTTTCTCTGTAAGGAGAATCTGTTCCTGAAACATCATGATGGTCTCTTCCTAACACCACAGGCCCGATTTCTCCGTTTCTAATGGCTTTATTGAAGGCCTCTGCAATTTTCATTCTTCCTTCAGCATCTGCATAAAGAATTCTTGCCTGTGAACCTACCACCAGTTTATTTTCCTGTGCTCCCTTGATCCACTGAATATTATCTTTCATCTGTTGCCGAATTTCTTCAGGAGAATTTTTAACCATTTCTTCTAATACTGCACATGCAATATCATCTGTTTTCTGCAGATCTTCAGGATTTCCGCTGGAACATACCCAACGGAAAGGTCCAAACCCATAATCGAAACACATAGGTCCCATAATGTCCTGAACATAACTCGGATATTTGAATTCTCTGCCCAATGTCGGATTTTCTGCCATTACATCAGCTCCTGCTCTGGAAGCTTCTAATAGAAAGGCATTTCCATAATCGAAGAAATACGTTCCTTTTGCTGTATGTTTATTGATAGCTGCCGCATGTCTTCTCAATGTTTCCTGAACTTTTTCTTTGAATAATTCAGGGTTTTCTGCCATCATTGTATTAGATTCTTCAAAGCTTTGTCCTGCAGGATAGTAACCACCAGCCCATGGATTGTGAAGGGATGTCTGATCTGATCCGATGTCGATTCTTAAATCTTCCTGATCGAATTTTTCCCAAACCTCAACAATGTTTCCAAGGTAAGCCAAAGAAACGGTTTCTTTATTCGCCTGTGCTTCTCTTACTCTTTTTACCAAAGCATCAAGGTCTTCATGGATTTCATTCACCCATTTCTGATCATGACGGATCTTTGTGATCTTCGGGTTTACTTCGGCACATACGGTAACACAGCCCGCAATATTACCTGCTTTTGGCTGAGCTCCACTCATTCCGCCTAATCCTGAAGTTACAAAAAGACCTCCTTTCGACTCTTTTTTAATTTTTCTGAATGCATTTAACACCGTAATCGTTGTTCCATGAACAATTCCCTGTGGACCAATATACATATAACTTCCCGCAGTCATCTGCCCGTATTGGGTAACGCCTAGTGCGTTGAACTTCTCCCAGTCATCCGGCTTTGAATAATTCGGGATCATCATTCCATTGGTTACAACCACTCTTGGTGCATCTTTATGAGACGGGAATAGTCCCATCGGATGCCCTGAATACATCACCAACGTCTGTTCATTACTCATTTCCGACAGATATTTCATTGTCAGCAGATACTGAGCCCAGTTTGAGAATACAGCTCCATTTCCACCATAGGTAATCAATTCATGAGGATGTTGTGCTACGGCATAATCCAGGTTGTTCTGAATCATCAACATAATCGCTTTAGCCTGCTCAGATTTTCCGGGATAGTCTGTGATAGGCCTTGCTTTCATTTCATAATCCGGACGGAAACGATACATATAAATCCTTCCGTAATCTTCCAGTTCCTGCTTAAATTCAGAAATCAGTTCTGCATGAAACTGAGGATCAAAATAACGTAGTGCATTCTTCAATGCCAGTTTTTTCTCTTCTTCTCCTAAAATTTCTTTACGCTTCGGAGCATGGTTGATATTGGTTTCGTATGGTTTTGGTTGTGGCAGCTGATTAGGAATCCCCTGCTGTATCTGTTCTTGGAATGTCATATTGCTATTTAAAGATCTATGTTTTAAACAATGTTTGAAGTTTTAAAGATATTCAAAATAGAAAATATAGGCAAGAGGGGAAGGGAAGAATGGTTTAGGGTTTAGGGTTTAGGGTTTAGGGTTTAGGGTTTAGGGTTTAGGGAAAGTTATGAAAGTTGTAAACCAGCCATCATTTGATATTAAATACTATATTTGAATAAATGCACCTGAATTCCCCTCCCTCGGAGGGGTGGATTTCAAAGTTAACAACTTTGAAAGACGGGATGGTAAAAACACAACAATGAAAGAAACCCTCACCATCATCAACGGAATTCCGATCCGCAGGAATTTTGTTGAGAATCTACCCTACAACAGCTATTTAAAAGTATTATTAAAAGAAAAACGTAAAGCCCGGATCTTAGGTGAAGTACTATTTTGGAAGAAAGTTCGTGCAAAAAAAATTTCATACCATTGATTTTGACCGACAAAGAATTATTGGCAATTATATTGTTGATTTTTATGTGAAAAACCTGGGACTCATCGTTGAGATTGACGGGTCGAGCCATGATGAGAAACAAATTTATGATAGATTCAGAGAAGAATATCTTGAGTCATTAGGACTATGGGTTTTCAGAACTACTGATTTTGATGTGAGGAATAATTTGGATGTGGTGATGAAGGAGTTGGAAGAATTTATCATTCTGCACTATGGAACCACCCCGTCTTCAAAAATTCTTTAAATTTTTGAATCCACCCCTCCAAGGGAGGGGAATTGCCCTTACCCATATTAGTTGTTATTTCACATAAAAAAACCTTACTGAAATTCAGTAAGGTTTTATGTACAGTATTGGGTAAGAATACTTTTAGTTTTATTTTTTTATAAATTTTTCAACAACATTTTCTTTGTTTCCCTTTAAATGGATATAATATACACCTGCAGGAAGATGAGAAACATCAATCGTTGATTTTAATTCGGCTGAACTGATAATTACTCTCCCTAAATTATCTATAATTTGATATTGATTCAATCCTTCTGTTTTTACATTCAGAATACCTGTTGTCGGATTAGGATAGATAGAGTTTTTCTTGCCGGTTTTCTCTTCTCGGGTATTCAAAGTTGTTTGAGGAATAAGTCTGACAAGTCCTCTCACGGGTTGACCATCAAATTCCCTGAACTCACCGCCTACAAGAAAACCATTTCCCTGTCTCTTAATTGAAGATACATCATCTGAATAATTATTAGGATATGGCGTTACAAAACCGGTTCCGATATCAAAAGTATTATCTATGGTTCCATTGGGATTATGCCTTACAAGTCCTTTAAAATTGAAAAGCTCTGTAAAAGCAGTAAAAAATTTCCCATTATTTTCAAATTCAAATGGTTGTTCCCGGGTAGTCATTCCATCATCATAAGATTGTATAGTAAATGAATTATCCAATGTTCCATCTTCATTAAAGCGCATCAGTTTATGGCCAAAAATCAGATTAGAAATAGCATAGATTTTTCCATCCGGTGCAGGATACATGTCATTAATATTTGGCTGAGATGTTATTGTTGTAAAGGTTCCGTCTATTTGTCCATTGGATAATAGTCTGGCCATTACATTTTTAGATAAACTACTGTCATACCCCGTTAATAAAATCTTGTCATTAGGCAGCAATTTAAGTCTGCCAAGCAAACTGTAAGGCTCTGCATAATCTATAGTGGTATCTATATTTCCGGCCTGGTCCAGAACTACGAATTTATTATCAATAGGAACCGATACATTATTTTTAACATAATAAAACATTCCGGGAACTAGTATTTTACCATCATTAAACAGAATAAAGTTCTTAAATTTTAATGATCCATATAATCCCCGATCATTGCCTACCAAACTAAAAAATGTAGGATCTAAACTTCCGTCATAATTCAACCTTACAACTCCTCCTCCATTTTCACCTCCGTTTATCGTTCCTTCTGTTCCCAGTAATATTTTACCATTGGATAAAAATTTAATATCAGCGGGTTCCTGAGACGAATGAAATAATAAGGGTGATGGCACTTTAAAATCGTTATCAACACTTCCGTCAGGATTTAGACGCACAATTCTATCACTGGGCTTTCCGTTGTAAGCATAAAAATTACCCGTCACAATAATCTTCCCGTCCGGCTGCATAAATATTTTATTGGGAGCAGTGTCAAAACCTTTACAAATATTTTGAAAAGTAGAAATTCTATCTCCGGCTAAAGAAGAAAACATCACAATATTCCCGGCCACGTCTTCATTATAATATTTCATAGAACCGGTAGCAATAACATTTCCGCTTGAATGAAAACTAAGATTATTAACATAGTCTGAAAATGAATATCCATTCACCAGACGTGTTACTTTTCCTTGAAAAGTAGGATCCAGTGAGCCATCATCATTTAAACGCATAATTCCCGGCGCAGACTGCCCGCCATACGATTTAAAACTTCCGCCTACCAGTGCTTTTCCATCGGGCTGTAAAAGGATTGAATAAACCCCGTCAGCACCAGTTCCTGAAGGATAATTCTGATAAAAGCTTTTAACTACAAACCCCAGATCTCTTGTTCCATCTGCATTCAGTCTCATTAAAAACTGGTTATTTCCGCCAAAAATAAATTTCCCACCAATATAAATTTTACCATCATTTCTCACAGCAACCGTTTTAATTCCCACTCCACTAAAATTGGAATAATCAGGTTGTGTAAATGAAGGATCAGCAGATCCGTTTACATTATGTCTTAAAATACGATTGAAATAGTACGTTGTAATAATTTTACCATCTGGCTGAAGTTCAAAATTACTGACATCAGAATCATATCCTGTAAAATCAAAATCAAATGATGAATCTACAGATCCGTTTGTATTCAATTTTAAAATATATTTCTTGGTTGCTCCATTATAAGTTATGAAATTCCCACCAAGCAGAATCTTATCTCCGGCAAGCACTGCTACTTTGTTTACAGAAGGATTATCGGTAAATTGAGGAAATGAAAAGTTTCCAATATTGAAAGCAGAATCTTTAGTTCCGTTCGCATTAAGCCTTACAATAAACTTGGAAGCTATATTGTTATGTAAAGTAAACCCTCCCGCTACAAGAATTTTACCGTCACTCTGCAACGCTACACTTTTCACAAACCTGTTAAAAACAGCTGTGGTAAAAGTGGGATCTATAGAATTATCAGGATTGATCCTTACCATATTGTAAATATCACCTCCCGGAACAGGTATGAATGTTTTGTATACAACAAGAATTTTCCCGTCTGGCTGGGAAATACTAAATTCAATTTGCCCTTTGCCATCAACAAAATACTTATTGGTTTGAAAAGCCGCATTAAAATCAGGGTCTTTTATATACTTATTCTGAGAATAAAGATTAGAAAAAATAACACTTAGAAAAGAAACCAGTAGTACTCTGGTGTAGAAACTCATCATCATAAAGTTTAATATTAGTTTTCGGCAAAAATACTCATATTAATTGACATGATTCACCCCAGCAATTCAAACATTTACCCAAGGACAAGTTTCTGGTTAACAAAAAACCTTACTGAAATTCAGCAAGGCTTAGTCTGTTATTATCAAATGTTAGGTTAAAACATCATCATTTTCTTCTTCATGGTCATCTTCATTATCGCTGAGACTCCAATAATTATTTTCTTCATCTTCCTCTCCTATTTCTTCCATTTTATCATCATCTTCTGCTCCGGGAATATCTAATCCTTTATCAATTTTATCATCGTCAAAATCTTCATCCAAAATAGGATTTCCGTCTCCATCGAGCGAAATGTGTTTTTCTCTCTTAAATATATCTTCGTTCGGGTTATAATCCATCTGTTCTAACCTTTTATTCTGTTCATTAATATTTTTCTCTGGTGCCATACTATTTAAGATTTTAGGTTTATATATTCAGAACAAAAATAATTCCAAGTTATGATAAATGATCAGAATAAACGTCAGGATTTGCACAATGTGGCATTTTTTCATTTTTCGAAAATGCGATGATATTTCCTGCAGCAAGTCTTGCCATCCCATTTCGGGCTTCAACCGTAGCAGATCCGATGTGCGGAAGAATACAGACACTGGAAAGTCCAAGAATAGGATCATCTGCTGACATAGGTTCCGGATTGGTAACATCCAGGCCTGCACCCCAGATTTTCTTATCAACAAGCGCCTGATACAGATCTTTTTGGTTGTGAAACCCTCCTCTGGCTGTGTTGATAAAGATCGCATTCTGTTTCATCTGTTCAAATATGGACTCATTGAATAGCTCTTTATGCTCAGGGGTAAAGTTGGCATGAACACTCAGCACATCTGATTTCTGAATCAGTTCATCAAAAGAGACATAGGTTGCGCCTAATTCCTTTTCTGCTTCTTTATTGGTGTGGCGGTTGTGATAAATAATGTTCATTCCAAAAGCTTTTTTTGACTTTTCGGCCATTTCATAACCAATACGCCCCAAACCAAAAATCCCCAGTGTTTTTCCGTACAATTCCTGTCCTAAAGCATGTAAAGGATCAAATGCTCCCCAGTTATCCTCTTTCACTTTCTGGAAATTGTAGCTTGCCCTTCTTGCCACAGCCTGCATCAGTAAAAATGCAACATCTGAAGTTGCTCTGCTCAAAACATCCGGAGTATTTCCTATCGGAATATTCCTTTGAGTAGCTTCCTTAATGTCTACATGGTCAAATCCTACAGAATACAGAGCGAGGGCTTTGATATTGGGACAGGCATCAAAAAAATTCTTATCATATCTGAAGTCTCCGCCTACATTTAGGAGGGCATCTGCATTTTTACAGTAGCTCATCCATTCTTCGTAAGAAAGGTTTTCTTTTTCCGGAAATAGTATTTCCAGTCCTGCTTCTTCCAGCATTTTAATTCCTGTTTCAGGAATTCTTTTATTGATAAAAACTTTCATTGTACTATTGTTTAATGATTTTTAAATAAAAAAACCTCACTCGCAAAAAGTAAGGTTATTGAACTTTAATATTAAAAAAAATTATTTCTTTTCATCTGAATGTTCTATTCAAGATCTAGTGTATTTTCTGTGATGGTAATTTTATCCTGAGGGTTTTAATTCCATCAATTTTCATTCCGAAATGGAGTTAAAAAGATTTTAATTTTGATTAAATCCAAAGGAATTTTATTTTTGAAAAGAGGCTCTCTAAAAATCAAACTATCTGGATTTTACCGTTCTGACCGAGGAAGAATCTTATTGACTAAACTGTATGAGATTCTTCATTACATTGCATTTCATTCAGAATGATACACTCTTTAGAGATAGGTTGCTATTGATTGGTATTACCCAGCATCGGAACAAATTTATACGCCCCAAATTCTTCTTTTTCAAATTCTGTTGGGCCTACTTTGGTAAATCGGTATAAAACCTGTTCATTTGTCGGGCCTAAGGGAATTACCATGATTCCTCCTACGTTCAGTTGTTTTAAAAGTTCCGTAGGTAATGTGGAAGCACCACAGGTTACGATAATTTTATCAAAGGGAGCGAAAGTAGGAAGTCCGGCAAAGCCATCTCCAAAGCTCTGGAATTTTGGAAACAGATGAAGTTCTCTGAGTTTCTTTTTAGAAAAATCAAAAAGGTCTTTCTGTCTTTCTACTGTGTAAACATGAGCTTTCATCGTCATTAGAATGGCAGTCTGGTATCCGCATCCTGTTCCGATTTCCAATACTTTTTCGCCTGGCTTTACCTTCAGCAGTTCAGACTGTTCCGCTACCGTGGAGGGATGGGAAATCGTCTGATGCGCCAGAATCGGGAAAGCCCGGTCTTCATAGGCAAAATCTTCAAAAATACTTTCGATAAAAAGGTGTCTCGGAACTTCACTCATTGCCGAAAGTACATTTTCATCCGAAATTCCAATTCTGTTTCGAAGATAATCGACTAAAATCTTTCTTTTTCCTTTATGTACAAACGAATCCTGCATTTGGCAAAAGTAATAAATTAGAAATTAGATTTCAGAAATTGAAGCAAAGAATTATCCACAAAAATAAAGCAATCAAAAAATGACTGCTTTATTTTTATCTCTTAATTCCACTTTATCGGATAAGGTCCGTAAAAATCGCTGAAAGTATTATCAGCACATCTTTTTCTCACAAAAAAGTTATAGCTCACTGTTTTACTTAATCCTACATAAATTGCTTTTTGACCTGCAATCGCCAATTCTCCACTTGCCGGTGGCACAGAACTGGTCGTTAAGACCGTTTCATAGGCAGAAACCCCATCATTTTCCCAGGATACTGTAGCTTCAAAAATAGAAGAATTTAAAGAAGAGGTTGTTTTTGAGTACATTGCATACCCTGGTTTTATACAAGTTGTGGTATTGCTGGCCAAAACGGTAACAGGTCCTGCCCAGTCGCTTCGTCCATTGCCTATCCCACAATTTTTTCTCACATACAGATCATATTTATTATCTTTATAAAGAGGGAGATTATAGGAATTCTTATAGGTGACAACTGTAGTTCCCTTTCCTAAAGAAAAACCCTGTTCCCCGTACTGTATTTCATAATATCCTTCGCCCTGACTAATAAAGCTCCATGAAAGCAGGTTAGTTCCTTTTTCAAATATCAGGTTCGTTGGAGTTCCACATTTAGCCTGCGGATCATACGGGCTATCTCCTATACATCCTGCAGTACATAATCCAAAGAAGAGTAAAATCGAAATTATTCTTTTCATCGTTATTTTTCTGACCGTGAATTTACTGTAATTTCCTTAATGAATAAACGTGTTCCATCTTGAATATCTCCAAGTGAAAAGTCATGTATTTTATAAATGTACATTCACTATCTTTACAAAAATTTAATACAGCTATGTTAAAAGCAGGTTTGGTAGGTGCCGGACACTTGGGAAAAATACATTTAAAACTTCTTAATCAGTCTGATAGATATGAATTTGTAGGTTTCCATGATAAAGATGTTGAAAACGGAAAGAAATTAGAAGCCGAATTCGGGTATACATATTTTGAAAATTTTGATGATTTGTTGGAGCAGATTGACATGCTTGACATTGTGACGCCAACAGTTTATCATTATGATTATGCTTTAAAAGCCATTGAAAAAGGGCTGCATTTTTTTATTGAAAAACCGGTAACCCAGACTCTTGAACAGGCGGAAGAAATCCTTCGTCTGTGCCAGGAAAAAGGAATCAAAGCACAGGTAGGACACGTTGAAAGATACAATCCTGCTTTTATTGCCACTAAGGAATATATCAGCAATCCGATGTTTATTGAAATCCACAGGCTGGCAGAGTTTAATCCACGTGGTACGGATGTTTCTGTGGTATTGGATCTTATGATTCACGATCTTGATATTTTATTAAGTATTGCGAAATCTAAAGTAAAAAATATTCATGCAAGCGGTGTTTGTGTAGTAAGTAAAACTCCGGATATTGCCAATGCAAGAATAGAGTTCGAGAACGGATGTGTGGCGAACCTTACCACTTCCAGAATTTCTATGAAGGCGATGAGAAAAAGCAGATTCTTCCAGAAGGATGCTTATATTTCTGTTGATTTCCTTGAGAAAAAAGCTGAAGTAATCAGAATGAAGGATGCTCCTGAAAGCCCTACTCCATTTGATATGATCATTGAAAATGCAGAAGGAGAAAAGAACCAGATCCTGTTTGAATATCCGAATATCCAGCCTAACAATGCTATTTTGGATGAATTAAATTCTTTCGCAGATGCTATCACAGGCGACAAAAATGTAGAGGTTTCTCTTGAAGATGGAACTGAAGCTTTGAAAGTGGCTTTAGAAATTATGAAACTGATCAGTTAAAAATATACTGTTTTCCTAAACAGTAACAGAGATAATGCTATCTTATTAATCAGAAGAAATTGGTTATGAGATAGCATTTTTAATTTCTAATCTTATTATTGTAAACGTAAAGATTCCATCTTAGCTATGTATTATTTTAAGCAAGCGAAGGTTGAATCGATTAATAATCGATTTGATGAAGCTGTAGTACTCATTCTGTTAATTTCTGCTTGTGTTCTTTAAAACTTGTAATGAAATAAAAACTTTTTATCAATAATTACTGATTTATTAATAAAAAATCCTTTTCAAAATAAAAAAACAATATATTTGAGGAATAATTCAATAAAGTATTGAAAGATTTTGTTTTACATATATGGATATCAGGCAACCTCAATGAACTGAATACAGGTTCAGCTTGTGCTGTCATCATTCATTATAATTTCTAATATTTTCCTATTATTTTAAACCATTGAAACTACTATGAAAAGAGCCATTCTATTATCCGCACTTTTATTGTCTCAATTTGGGACATCACAATTACTGAAGACTTCAGGACAAAAAATCGTTAATGATAAAGGTGAAAATATTCAATTGAAAGGTCTTGGACTTGGCGGTTGGATGCTGCAGGAAGGATATATGCTGAAAACTGCTGATTTTGCAGGAACTCAGTATAAGATTAAAGAGAAAATTGCTGAATTAATTGGCGAAGACGGATTGAATGAGTTCTACAAAGCTTATCTTAAAAATGGAATCACCAAGCAGGATATTGACTTTTTAGCCAAAGCTGGATTCAATTCTATCCGGCTTCCGATGCATTACAATCTTTATACGCTGCCTATTGAAAAAGAACCTGCAAAAGGAAAAGATACATGGCTGGAGGAAGGTTTCAAAATGACTGATGACCTGCTTCAATGGTGTGCTGATAATAAAATTTATCTGATTTTAGACCTTCATGCTGCTCCGGGCGGACAGGGAAACGATGCCAATATTTCTGATAACGATAAGTCAAAACCATCGCTTTGGGCTAATGAGGAGAATCAGAGAAAAACGGTTGCTCTATGGAAAAGGCTGGCTGAACGATATAAGGACAGTCCCTGGATTGGCGGTTATGATCTTATTAATGAACCTAACATCAATTTCACAGGGAAAAATCCGAATGGCACTGATGAAATGTCTAATGCTCCGCTCTGGAAACTTCAGAAGGATATTACAGCAGCCATCAGACAGGTTGATAAAAAGCATCTTATTTTCATTGAAGGAAACGGATGGGGGAATAATTATAACGGATTGCCAGCTCTATGGGATGATAATATGGCGTTCAGTTTCCATAAATACTGGAATTATAATGATGATCAGACGCTGAAATTTGCTCTGGAGCTTAGGGAGAAATACAATATTCCAATCTGGCTTGGAGAAACGGGTGAGAATTCCAATGTCTGGTTTACGGAACTGATCCAGCTTTTGGGTAAACACAACATCGGGTATGCTTTCTGGCCTATGAAAAAGATTGACAATATTGCAGGAATTACCAATGTGAAAACTACTCCTGAATATGAAAAGCTATTGGATTACTGGAAAAACGGTGGTGAAAAACCATCTAAAGAGTATGCTAAAAAAGCTTTACTACAGATTGCCGACAATTATAAGCTGAACAATACGGAAATTAAAAGAGATGTGATTGATGCGATGTTCAGACAGATCACGGATTCCTCCACAAAGCCTTTCAGAAATCATCAGGCTCCTGGAAGAATTTTCGCTTCGGAATATGATTTGGGAAGAATGAGTGCTGCCTATCTTGATAAGGATTTCATTAATCTTTGGGTAAGTGATCCGGCTAAAAGATCAGAATGGAATTCCGGACAACAGATGAGAAATGATGGGGTGGATATTTATCAGTGTAACGACAAGGTTACCAATCAATATTATGTAGGAAAAACAGAATCCGGAGAATGGCTTCAATATACTGTTCAATCAAAAGGAGACAGAACTTATACATTGGATATCCGATATGCAGCAGCCAATGATTCTAAAATAAGAATTGAAACGGCTTCCGGAAAAGTCTTAGCTACAGTATCACTGGCATCCACCGGAGGAAATGAGAACTGGAAAACAGTTTCTGCAAAAAATATCAGCCTTCAGAAAGGGGAAAACAAAATCAGAATTTTCTTTGAAAATGATGGTGCCAATCTGAATTATTTTGAACTAAAATAGTAATAATTATCTTAAATTGCAGCTCTCTTCCGGTCTTTGGAGGAGAGCTTTTTTAATTACATTATTATGAAAAAAACAGCCCTTCTTTTTCTTCTGATTTCAGCATTCACTTTTGCTCAGACATCACTATTGGAACAAAAAATAAATACAATTCTTAAGAACAAAAAAGCTACTGTAGCAGTTTCTGTCTTAGGCTTTGAAAACGGTTTCAAATATGATAAAAATGCAGACAAAAAGCTTCCGATGCAAAGTGTATTTAAATTTCACATTGCAGCAGCAGTTCTGAATTTTGTAGATCAGGGAAAACTTTCCCTGGATCAGAAAGTTCTACTGGACAAGTCCAATTTATTAGAAAATACATGGTCGCCGCTTCGTGATCAATACCCTGGAGGAAATGTTGAAATTCCACTAAGTGAAGTGATTGAATATACGGTTGCCAGAAGTGATAATAACGGCTGTGATATTCTTATCAAATTATTGGGAGGAACCCAGACCGTTCAGAAGTTTATGGATTCAAAAGGAGTAAAAGGATTTCAGATCAAATATAATGAAGAAGCCATGCATAAGGACTGGAATGTTCAGTATGAGAATTACAGCACTACAAAATCTGCAGTTGATGCCCTGAAAAAACTGTATGACGGGAAATTATTATCAAAAAAATCTACGGATTATCTGATGAAAGTTCTGTGGTCTACTTCAACGGGATTAAATAAAATGGTGGAACAACTTCCGAAAAACACTCCTGTCGCAAGAAAAACGGGAGCTTCCGGGAAGAATAAAGCAGGTTTAACGGGGGCAGAAAATGAAATAGGAATCGTTACTTTACCTAATGGCAAACATTATGCATTAGCTGTATTTGTCAGTAATTCAATGGAAACCGATGCGGTGAACTGCAGGATGATTTCGGATATTTCCAGGGAGGTTTGGGAATATTTTAATAAGTAAAATTTTAAGCTTATTTTTAAAGCGATTTAACATGAAAAAAATAATAATAACAACAGCTCTATTGGCTTTCACATTCTTTTATTCGCAGAAGAATCAGAATTATTTAGAGATAAGCTACGGAAGTGTATGCTGTGGTCCTGCATCTGACAAACCTGTCATGAGCTTTCTGAAAGAATTTAAGAATAAAAGCCAGATAAAAAGCATGGAAATCCTGATCCAAAAAGGAAGAGGCAGAGAGGGCGAATATACATTATATGTAGGCACTGATTTTCTTACCAAGAATCAAAAAAAACGACTGGTACGGGGATTAACAGCTGCTGTTTCCAACCAGAACAACAATAAGAAAAGTCAAAGTGTGGGAAATGTTTTCTTTGATTCCACAGCTGTTGTTACACAATCTGAACTTGCAGACGTAAAAAATTTAACTATCTATAAAAAATAAAGGAAAAATGATCAAAAACATTGTAGTTATCGGAGCGGGAACCATGGGAAATGGTATTGCACATACTTTCGCACAAAGCGGTTTTAAAGTAAATCTTGTAGACGTATCCCAGGACGCTTTGGACAGAGGTTTAAAAACCATTACTACCAATCTTGACAGAATCATTGCAAAAGGAAACCTTACAGAGGAGCAAAAAGCTGAAACACTAGGTAACATCACTACTTTTACAGCATTGAATGATGCCGCAGGATCCGCTGATCTTATTGTAGAAGCTGCTACGGAAAATCTTGATCTTAAACTGAAGATTTTTGGTCAGATGGATGAACTGGCTCCTGCCAACTGTATTCTTGCAACCAACACCTCATCTATATCTATTACAAAAATTGCTGCAGCTACCAAAAGAGCTGATAAAGTAATTGGTATGCACTTCATGAACCCGGTTCCTATTATGAAACTGGTAGAAATTATCAAAGGATATTCTACTTCCAAAGAGACTTTTGATTCTATCTATGAAATGAGCAAAACATTGGGTAAAGTTCCTGTAGAAGTGAATGATTATCCTGGTTTTGTAGCCAACAGAATTTTAATGCCTATGATCAATGAGTCTATCGAAACACTTTATAACGGTGTGGCTGGTGTAGAAGAAATTGATACGGTTATGAAATTGGGAATGGCTCATCCGATGGGTCCTCTTCAGCTTGCAGACTTTATTGGTCTTGATGTATGTCTTGCGATCCTGAATGTGATGTATGATGGTTTCAAAAATCCTAAATACGCTCCGAACCCATTGCTTGTAAATATGGTGACAGCCGGAAAATTGGGTGTAAAATCAGGAGAAGGGTTCTACGATTATTCTGAAAGCAAAAAAGCTGAAAAAGTTTCAAAAATGTTTTTGAAGTAATCTTAAATCAATAATTTTAATTATCTTTGAGAAAGTTAAAACATTAAAAAAATGAAATTACCAAAGTTTTTATTAGCAGATAATTCGGAATTTCCAGAGGATCTATTCGTGGTTCATACAGAATATCCAAGATTTATCTTAAACGTTGAGGAAGAAGAAGTTGAGTGGTTAGATGATCTTGAAGGTGATGATGAAGAAACGATGGCAGACGAGGCTACTAAAGTAGTAGAAGCAGCGTTCAAATGGTGCGACGAAGAATTGGCTAAGTACGACGAAGAAGAGGAAGATTAATAACACTCTAAACATAAAAAAGGAACTCAATTGAGTTCCTTTTGTTTTTTTATTCTGATTTTGTGAATTTCAATAGTAAAAGATTGTCTTTATACAATTCTAAAGTATTTCCGGAAATCACATATTTGTTTGCTTTTCCCATCATATCCATAAAGTTCTGCTCTACTCCGATGTTGTTGCACATCATTTTTGTAGATCCCATTTGTCCTGCAGTAAAACTTCCAGTAGACGGATCTATTGTAGCCGCTCCGAAATAGTTATTACATCCTGCATTTCCTGTGATCTTCTCTCCTTCAATGTTCAATGTTGGAACTTTACCTTTTACCGTTTCAGCCAAAGTCCATTTGGTATTGGTAAGAGCAGGCTGAGCTTTTCCTACTTTAGACGCAGACGGACTTGTCATTGATCCACAAGAAGCCAATACTGCAGCGGTACATATACTTAAAAAAAGATTTTTCATTTTTTTCTTTTTGAATTAACCCAAATTTACGGAAATTATATTATTTAAACGGGTTGCCATGAATTTTATTATTCTTTAACAGTTGATATTTTGAATATTTTTCCGGGATTAATTTCAGTTATAAATGCCTTTTTTTGTTTTAATAAGGTTGGAAAATGCTATTTTCTTTTAAACACGAATAACACTAATATTTCCACTAATATCACTAATACGATTCAATAGGAACGGGCTTTAGCCCGTTTTTACTTACAACCAATATTCAATTGGCTTTAGCCGAAACTTACTACATGAATACATTTTTTTTAAAAATTAAAAACAAAAAAACGGACTTTTTGTAAGTCCGTTTTAGTTATAATGAAATAAGTATTTTCAAGTATTAAGATCTCAACTCTGCGTTGAATTCCTTCTGGAAAGCTTTAATCAAAGAGTCCATTACTTCGGTAATCTCTTTTTCTTCCAGTGTTTTTTCTTCGTTTAACAGCTCAAAGCTCATAGCATAAGACTTCTTACCTTCAGGAAGATTTTTCCCTTCATACACGTCGAACAGGTTGATGCTCTTAATGAACGAAGATTTATTCTTTTTAGCAGTCTGATATAAATCCTGATAGTTTACATTTTTATCAATCAATAAAGCAAGGTCTCTTCTGATTTTGTTGAATTTCGGAATGTCTTTGAATTTCAATTCATTTTTAGAACGTAATTCCTGAGCATATTCCAGTTCAATTTCTGCATAGAAACACTCCTGGTCAATATCAAAGTCTTTTAACAAAGCTGGAGCTACTTTTCCGATTCTTACCAACGTTTTACCTTCTGCCTCATATGCCAAAGCATCAGAGAATCTGTCATCAGATAGAGCAACTTCTTTGTAATCTACCGCAAGTCTTTCCAATAAAACTTTTACATAAGCTTTAAGGTTATAGAAACTTACAGCAGACTTTGGCTGAAGCCAGTTTTCAGCAATATCTCTTCCGGAAACCAATAATGCCAATTGTTTTCTTTCTTCGTATTTATCTTTTTTGTGATAAATTTTTCCTAATTCGAAGAATTTAATATCCTGATTCTTTCTGTTGATGTTATAAACTGTATTCTGAAGAAGTCCTTCCAATAAAGACTTTCTCATGAACGCCAAATCACCGCTTAAAGGATTCAATAGTTTTACCGCATCCGTTTCATCTTTTACAGAAGTCAATGAATTGTTCATTACTTCATTGAAGCCAATGCTTTGTAAAGTTCTTGCCCAGTTGTTTTCCAGTTCATCCTGATCGTTAGTACTCAGCTTAACCGGCGTAAATGAAAACTTCTGTGGAGCATCAATTTTATTGTATCCGTAGATTCTTAAAATCTCTTCAATCACATCAATTTCTCTTGTCACATCTGCTCTGTAAGCAGGAACGGAGATTTCAAAACCATTAGGAATTTCATTTAATACCTGAATTTCCAACGCTTTTAAAATTTCCTTTACTTTTTCTCTGTGAATTTTTGTTCCTAAAATCTGCTCAATTTTAGAGAATCTGATAATCACATAGTTATCTTCTATTTTTTTAGGATATTCTTCCAGTAACTCTCCTACTAATTTTCCTTCAGCAATTTCCTGAATCATTTTAATAGCATGAGTGATGGCTGTTCTTGTAAGGTTCGGGTCTACTCCTCTTTCAAATCTGAAAGAAGCATCGGTATTCAAGCTGTGCGCTTTAGCTCCTTTTCTTACAGCAATCGGATTGAAGTAAGCACTTTCAAGGAATATAGTTTTTGTTGTTTCAGATACTCCTGAATTCTCACCACCAAATACTCCGGCAATGCACATTGGCTTATCTTTACCGTCTTTGATCATGATTTCAGAACCATTCAATGTTCTTTCAACACCATCTAAAGTAGTGAACTTTGTTCCCGGTTTTACAACCCCCACTTTCACTTTCTTATCTGCAATTTTATCAGCATCAAATGCGTGAAGCGGCTGTCCGTACCCGTGAAGAATATAGTTGGTAATATCTACAACATTATTGATTGGGCTAAGTCCAATGGCTTTCAGTCTGTCTTTTAACCAAGATGGAGATTCTGCAACTTTTACGTTTTCAATAACAGCTCCGATGTATCTTGGGCACAATTCAGCATCTTCAATTTCCAGTTTGAAATCATGAGTTCCCTCATTATTCAAAACTTCAGAAGCTACTTTATTGAATTGAGATTTCAATTGATTGGTAGAAAGATAGGCATGTAAATCTCTGGCAACACCATAGTGAGACATAGCATCTGTTCTGTTGGGTGTTAATCCGATTTCAAAAACCTCATCATTGGTAAGCTCAAAATAGTCAGCAAAGTTTTTCCCCACTTCATATTTGGTTTCATCAAGCACCATGATTCCTCCGTGATCTTCGCTAAGACCTAATTCATCTTCTGCACAGATCATTCCCTGAGAAACCTCACCTCTGATTTTTGCTTCTTTAATTTCAAAAAAGTTTCCGGTTTTGTCATAGATTTTAGTTCCGACAACGGCTACAGGAACAGTTTGTCCTGCATCTACATTAGGAGCTCCGCAAACAATGTTCAACACTTTTCCGTTTCCTACGTCTACTGTTGTCTTCTTCAGTTTGTCAGCATTAGGATGTTTTTCGCAAGTCAGTACTTTACCTACAACGATTCCTTCCAGGCTGCCTCTTACACTTTCAAATTTATCTATCCCTTCAACCTCAAGACCAATATCTGTAAGGAATTCACCGATTCTTTCAGTTTTTGATTCCGTTTTTACAAAGTCCTTCAGCCAGTTGTTTGATATTTTCATTTGTTAATCTATCTACTTATTTAATTCGTCAGATGAGTTCTAAGATTTCACCTGCTCTATTTTGAAACTTTTATTTGAAATTCCACACCTTATTCCGGTATGATTTTTCGAGCTACAAATGTCGTGTTTTTTTGAGAAATAGAGAAATTTAGAAGCGATTTTAAGATAATAAATTTTCGTTAATCCTTCTGTTACGGATTCGGGAATCTATTGGCCAACGGTCTTACGATCTTCTTCAGGCTGTCAGAAAATAATACCAGCCCTCCGGCCATCATGATAATATCTTTCAAAACCAAACGTCCTGCTCCTGACAAATAGGGAAAACCATACTGAGGAGTCGCATAATCTCCGCCCAGATTGGGTACATATACTTCCGGCGTTGTTATCAGGAATGATAGTGTGACGAATGACATTAAAAATGTTAAAACACCTCCAACGGCTCCTATTTTAGGAAACCAGATTCCTAACAGCACCAAAAATCCGATTATAACAATCATTGATCCCAAACCATAGGAAAAAGTATACGTTCTGTTTTCCTTATGCCAGTCGATGTTTTTCTGGATCACTTTCCCTTCAGGATTTTTATACAGAGTATATTCTGCAACAAGCTTTTTATCTTCATTGAAAACTTTATGATCTGCATTTTTGTAAAAGAAACTCATCAAAGGGCTGTTGGCAACGAAAGGGACAATCCCATCCGCTTCATAATGAAATGCCTTTAAGCCTCCAATCCAGGCCATAACAATGAAAATTGAAATTCTTAGAAAATTGAAAAAGTAAGTATCCAATTGTAATAAATGGCGGTAAATACTGTTGTTCTGCATGTGATTTATTTTTTATCAAAGGTATTCACATGCTTACCGCGCCAACATAGATATTTGAGGACATTACATGGACATTTTCGCCACTACCGAGATTCCCACTTTTTCTCTGTATTTCTTTGGGGAACATCCTACCGATTTTTTGAAATACCTGCTGAAGTAAAACTCATCTGCAAAGCCAAGTTCCGAAGCAATTTCTTTGACAGACCTGTAGGTTAAATGCAACAGTTTTTTAGATTCAAGAATAATTCTTTCATTAATAAGCTGAGTAGGTGTTTTGGCAAACTCCTTCTTTACCGCTTTACTTAATGTATTATTGGTAATGCTCAGTTTGTCACTGTAAAAGGAAAGTTCTTTTTCATTTTTAAAATGGACTTCCAACAGTTTCTGAAATTCTGCAGCATTTTTATTAGGCAGCTTATCATGAGAAACCGTAGTGTTTTCCATACTGCTTTTCTGTTTACTTCCAATAGCAAGAATAAGCTGGATATAGGTTTTGATAATGGATTCCGAGAACGGATGTTTTTCAGATTCTTCTTTTTCAATATGATTAAATAGCTCAAGAATATAATGATAGTTTTTCTCTGACAATTCAATTCCCGGGTTCAGATAAATATTATTGAAAAGCAATCCGTTGCATGCCACCTCTTCTTTATGATATTCTATGCAGTAATAATCACCATGAAAGAAAAGCATATGAACAGTCTCATCAGATTCTAAAGCCAGTTTAACCTTCTGATAAGGGGAAAGAAACAGAATATTATATCCGCTGTAAGAATAGTTGATATCATCTACAGAAAAAACACCAGCTCCTTTCCACAGAATGACACTGTAGTTTTCCGTAGTCAATTCTGAGGGAAAATCTGAGGTATGATAAGACTGTATTTTTATTTCCATGATGAGCAATTTTAAACACTAATGACACTAATGACCCGCAAATAACACGATCCGTATGGTTTTCATTTGTGATTTTTGTGAAAAAATTTGTGTAATTCGTGTTTTAAACAAAAAACATATTTTCTATTCTTTCAGGAATTACCAATATTACATAAAAACAAAAGCCGGAAAATTCCGGCTTTCTATTATTTGTTATCTTAAGATTACAATCCGATTACCGGCATTGATAACATTAAGATATTTTCATTTTCTTCAAGACCGTCAAGAGGTTCGATGATCCCAGGTCTGTTAGGTTGAGACATTTTCATAGTGATATCATCAGATCCTAAGATCGTCAGCATTTCAGTTAAGAATTTAGAGCTGAACCCGATATTGATATCTTCTCCGTTGTAGTCGCAAGGAATCTGCATGTCTGCTTTGTTTGCATATTCAGTATCTTCTGCATGAAGGTGAAGAATATTTCCGGAAAGCTTGAATCTTACCTGATTGGTAGATTTATTAGACATAATAGATGCTCTTTTGATCGCTCCTAGTAATAAGTTTCTGTTGATTGTCAATACATTTGGATTTTCTTTTGGAATTACCGCTGTATAGTTAGGATATTTTCCGTCAATCAGTCTACAGATCCAGATATGCTTACCAAAAGTAAACTTAGCCATATTCTCATTGAAGTCGATGGTAACGTCTTCATTGGAACTAGCCAGGATATTTTTGAAAATGTTAAGAGGCTTTTTAGGCATGATAAACTCCATTGGTTCGGCATTCATCAGATCTGCTCTTTTGTACACCACCAATCTGTGGGAGTCTGTAGAAACGAAATTGGTTTCGTTTTCTCCAAACTGGAAAAGAACTCCTGTCATTACCGGACGAAGAGAGTCGTTACTTGTAGCGAATAGTGTGTTTGTCAAAGCTTCAGACAACACTCCTGCCGGCATCGTTACGCTTTGTGAAGCGTCAAATTCTGGCAATTCAGGATAGTCATCAGCATTGTCTAATGCTACTGCGAAATTATCTTTTTCATCTAAAATCTCAAGCTGGCTTCCCGTTCCTTCCGCATTGTCTTTTACAACAAATGTTAAAGGCTGTTCACCATATGTCTTGATAAAATCCTGAAAAATTTTAGCAGGAACAGCAAATTTACCTGTATCATCAGACTTTACTTCCAGAGAAGTAACAAGAGTTGTCTCGCCGTCAGATGCTGTAATGGTAACATTATTTCCGTCTAATTCAAAAAGATAGTTTTCTAAAATCGGTCTCGATTGAGAGCTTGATATTACGCCACTTACAGTTTGCAACGCCTTCTGCAGTTCACCACTTGAAATAATAAATTTCATAGATTTATAAAATAAGTTTCTACAAATATAATAAATAGATACAACAAAGAAAAGAATAATATAGAGGAGTTTTTCACAAAGATCCTTAATTTGTTTTGAGCCTTGACATTATGCTTGTATTTCTTCGGAGATTCATTTTTTTATCAAAATACAAAGACTATCTTTGTCTGAAAAGTTCAAAATCATGCAAAAACCTCCTATCCATAAAAGTTTTCTCAATGCTTTCAGGGGTATTTTTCTGATGATTAAAACGGAAAGAAATTTCCAGATTGAGCTTCTGGTATTTTTTGTGAATCTCTTTTTTATTTTTTATTTCAGACTGAGTAATACAGATGCTGCATTGGTTTTCATCGCTTCATTTGCTGTTTTAAGTGCCGAAATTTTCAATACAGCCATTGAAAAGATCTGTGATATCATTCAGCCTAATTTCGACAAAAGAATCGGCTTTATTAAAGATATTTCTGCTGGAGCTGTAATGCTGACAGCCATTGCATCCGTGATTGTCGGAATTCTGGTGTACTGGAAATATGTTTTTAGATAAAGAAATCTGAAACATTGCTTGCAAATACTTAGGTTACATGTTTGACCACCCCGTCAAAAATTCTTTGAATTTTTGCCACCCCTCCGAGGGATGGGAATGTCACATCTTCAGTTCAAACAATTGCAAAAGCAAGAGATTTTTCTGCGTTTTATTTCACAGCAATTAAAATATCAACTTCTGCATCTGAAGGATTTTGTGCTTTTTCTCCATAGATTTCAAAATCGGCTGTAAATATTCTTCCTAAATCCATTTGCCAGATTTTCAACCATTCATTGATAACAAGATCTTTTGACAGATCTCCTTTTGCTGTAAATTTCACATATGCTCCACCCTCAAAAGAATAGCCTACCATTCCTTCCGGAATAGTGTCAAGATTTTCTACTTTACACCCAAGAACTGTGGTATAAGGCCTGGTATGGTCTTTTTCGTAATCCGTATAGATAGAGTAAATAGTATGGTCTATTTTATTCGGAATTGCATTGAGAATATCCTCGCTTATCATTTTTTCCCATAATACCGGAATATCTTTTCCTGCCTGTCCATTCTCATTAGTGGTTCTTACTGAAATACCGATTACCTTAAAAGGTTCTACTTTCACGTTATTCATTTCTTGATTTTTTGTTATAAGACAAAGATAAGGACAGGTTGTGACAAGGGTATGTCAGGAGGTTTTTAAAGTTTTGGCTAAAGCCAATGGATTTGTGTTTTTTAGAATGAGTGGGCTTTAGCCCACTCCTATTGAATGCCTTTGTAAATTAAAAATAATGTTTATTGAGATTGCTTCGCTTTGCTCGCAATGACTATTTCCCGACATAGATAAATCCATTCTTCCCGGATTTAAAAACAGTTTCTATCCTTTTATAATCATCCACTTCGTATTCATCTGCCTGAAGAATTTCTGCTTCTGTCACTTCAAAAAGTACTCCTTCTACCTGATCGCTGTCATTTCCTGAAAACTTCAGAACCGGATGGTATTTCTGACCGCTTTTTCGCAGTACTTCCGGATCTGTAATTTCAAGCATATTTAATCTGTAGCCGGATAAAATATCTTTTTCACCTTGTAAAAGTCTTCCAAAGGTTTCCATTTGAACCTGCTCTTTCTGCAGGGTTCCGTAAGAAAATAAATGGGGCATTATAAATGTTTTTCAATGATTGGGATTGCGATTTCGGCCATCATTCCATAGCCTTTTTCATTCGGGTGTACACCGTCTGATGAAAGCAGGATCTCTTTATCATCCAGGAAGGCGGAATAAAAATCAATATACGTCAAAGAGTCTTCGGCTGCAATATTTTTCAGAATCTGATTATAAGCAACGACATCTTCATTGATTCTTTTTTTACCAGAACTCACCACAACTCCATCTATTTTTTGAGAGAAAGGGAGAATGCTTACAAGATAAATCTCATTGGAGAATCGTCTGGCATGTTCAACAGCTTTTTTAATATTGCTTCTAAATTTTTCAGGATTTACCATCTGTATTCCCTCCTTCATAGCCAGATCATTGGCTCCGTAGCTTAGAAAAACAATATTTCCATCAGGGGAATTTCTTGCGTCTAATTCGTGAGGAATCCTTTTCAGTAAACCTTCCGTAGTTTCTCCTCCTATTCCGAGATTGAAGAGAATCAGTTCATCTCCATTTCCTTCGTGAAATTTCTGCAGAGCATATCTTTTCAAAATATCTACCCAACCTCCAAAAACGCCATCATATTCCCCATAGGTAATGCTGTCACCGAAGAACAGCCCGTAAATAATTTTCTTCATTCCACTTTTATTGTTTCCTGTTTTTTGTTGAAGTAAAAATAGTAAGAAAAATGATTAATGTCTTTTAGCTTGCATAGTTTTTAACGCAAAAGGCTCTAAGTGTTTATATTAATTTTATTTTTTTCGTTCACAAAGGCGTTTCACTCAGCAATAGACAAACTGATGCTCTAGCTGAAAGAAGTGATTTAAACCGTTAAGATTTTTGAAGAGGTGAAGAATAATTAAGACAATTGCTAAAGATATTACGAAGCAAAATCCTTTATTCATCAGCAATGAATCTTAACTTGTCTTAAAAACTTCACTATTCTTAATGGTTAAATATTTATTCTGCTTTTTAACGAAGATTTTATTGTTATTATGTTGATTCCAGGAAGCAAAGAGAGAATCAACAAGTTGATTTTATGAAGCTGATGTAACACTCTAATTATAAAACTATTGAACCATTAAGATTTCATAAGGAATGAAGAATTATTAAGATAAAAGCTAAAGCTCTTATTAAGCAGACTGTTTTATTCATCGTTGATGAATCTTAACTTGTCTTAAAATCTTTACTGTTCTTAATGGTTTAAGATTCTCATTACTCATCATTCCAACCTCAACGTAATATTGGTATGTGATTCTATAATCTCAATTAGAATATCAAAAAGGGTCTGTCCTTTTCCTTCAGTCAAATCATCTAATTTTTGCTGAATCAATTCTGTGTTGAAAGGTTTTCCCTGTCTGATTTTATTTTCGTAGAATTCACGTGTGGCAGTAAAGCCCAGATCTTCTTTTGATTTCTGTGATTCTTTCCAGATAATTTCAATTTCTTCTTTATTTTCAAATACTCCGAAACCACCGTATAGAATATCATCGAAGCCATCCAGCGTTCCTACTTTCCAATCCACATCTTTCATCAGAACGTTGGAAACTTCTTCATAGAAACCTCCTAAAGATGAAAAATGACCGCCATGGATGACGATCATTTTTCTTGTATTATTATTTGAAGTATTCAACTCCATTTTTGAATATGTTGTGATAATTCGCGGTAGGTATATTTTTCATGAGACCTTCTGCAAATCGTTCCGGGTGACCCATTCTTCCGTAGATTTTTCCACATGGGCTGGTAACTCCTTCTATTCCGAATAATGAGTTATTCGGGTTGAACGGCATCCCGTGGGCGATGTTTCCATCAAAGTCTATATATTGGGTTGCAATCTGCCCATTTTCATACAGCTTTTTGATCTCTTCTTCTGACGCCATGAAACGTCCTTCTCCGTGAGAAATCGGAATAGTGAAAGTTTGACCTTTCATTCCTTTTAACCAAGGGCTTTCATCATTCACTACCTGTACAGTTACCATCTGAGAGATGTGTCTTCTGATAGCATTGTGAGCTAATGTCGGAGAATTCTCATCCAGATCTTTGATTCTTCCGTAAGGCAGCAATCCTGATTTCACAAGCGCCTGGAATCCGTTACAGATCCCGATGATCATCCCGTCTCTGTCTAATAATTCGTGTACTGCATTTTTCATTTTCTCGTTTTTCAGAACGTTAACAATGAATTTTGCAGAACCATCCGGCTCGTCTCCTGCGGAGAAACCTCCTGAGAATGCCAGAATCTGAGAAGTTCTGATCTCTTCAACCCAAGCATCAATGCTTTCGTCCAGTAACTGGTGGTTGATATTGATCAAAGGCAAGCTGCTTACTACGGCACCTTCTTTCTGGAATGCATTCAGCGTATCATACTCACAGTTGGTTCCCGGGAATACCGGAGCAAAAACTTTAGGCTGTGCAATTCTGTGTTTTTTAATGATAATATTTCTTGGGTGGATTGAATTTGATTTTTCATCAATTTCAACCGTGATCTTTTCTTTTTCTACTGTCGGGAAAAGGTTCTCGAATGTATTGGTATTAGCAGATACAAGATCTACGATATTGGATTCAAGACCGTTGATCTTTACCATACCAGAATCTTTTACTTCTCCAATCAACTGAAGAGCAGCAAAGCTTAATTCTTCTTTTGCTTCAATGATTAAGCTACCGATATTTTTAGCTAATACTACATTTTCATCAGCATTAACCTCAGCACCTAATCTGTTTCCGAAGCTCATTTTTGCCAGTGCCACCGCAAGGCCTCCTTCTTTTACTGTTTTTACAGAAACGATTTTTCCTGCTTTGATGTTTTCGAAAATGAATTCAAAAACGTCTTTTAAAGCATTATAGTTTGGAAGTCCGCTTTCCTGAGCAACATGATTGAAGAAATACAGTTTGTTTCCTGCATTTTTCAGTTCAGGAGAGATGATATTTTCTTTATCTCCGTTGGCACATGCAAAAGAAATCAGGGTTGGTGGTACATTCAGATCCTGATATGTTCCACTCATGGAATCTTTACCTCCGATCGCTGCAAGACCTAAATTGATCTGAGCATCATAAGCTCCTAAAAGTGAAGCTAAAGGTTTCCCCCATTTCTCAGGATTCTGCCCTAATTTTTCGAAGTATTCCTGGAAGCTTAGTCTGATGTTTTTGTAATCACCTCCCATGGCAACAATCTTCGCAACACTTTCTACTACAGCATATGATGATCCTAATAGTGAGTTTTGTTTTGAAATTTCTGCATCAAATCCCCAGCTTGCCAAAGAAACGGTTTTAATATCTTTTGCTCCTAAAATCGGTAGTGTCTGTACACTTCCTTCCATCAGGGTTTGTTGGTATTTTCCACCTAAAGGCATGGCTACTGTAGTTGCTCCAATGGAAGAGTCAAACATTTCCAATAGCCCTTTTTGGGAAGCTACATTTTTATCTTTTAAGATGTTCAGGAAGCTTTCTGCGGTGAAAGCTTTCGTTTCTTCTTTTACGTCTTCAAGGTGAGTGATTTTCACTTCCTGAGATTTTGAACATCCGTTGGTATCTAAGAAAGCTCTTGAAAGGTCTACAATTTTGTCTCCTTTCCAGAACATCTGCATTCTTCCGGAATCTGTTACTTTTGCCACTTCTACGGCAACAATGTTTTCAGCTTCACAGAATTTGATGAATTTTTCTTTATCCTGAGGATCTACAACTACCGCCATTCTTTCCTGAGATTCAGAAATAGCCAGTTCGGTTCCGTTCAATCCTTCATATTTCAATGGTAATACATCAAGGTTCACTTCTAAAGAGTCTGCAATTTCACCGATGGCTACAGAAACACCTCCTGCTCCGAAGTCGTTTGACTTTTTAATCAACTTGGTTACTTCAGGATTTCTGAACAGTCTCTGAATTTTACGTTCTTCTACCGCATTTCCTTTCTGAACTTCAGAACTCATGGTGTGGATTGAAGTCTCGTCCTGCTCTTTTGAGCTTCCGCTTGCTCCTCCTACTCCGTCACGACCTGTTGCTCCTCCTAAGATAATGATAGAGTCACCGTTTTCAGGCTTCTCACGTCTTACCCAGTCTACAGGAACAGCTCCGGTAACGAAACCTACTTCCATTCTTTTCGCCTTATAACCTTCGTCATAGATTTCAGAAACCATTGTGGTAGCAAGACCAATCTGGTTACCATAAGATGAATATCCGTTGGCAGCCTGTTTTGTAATCGTTTTCTGAGGTAATTTCCCTGGTAATGTTTGGTCTACTGATTCTAAAACGTCTGCAGCCCCTGTTAATCTCATCGCCTGGAAAACGAAAGATCTTCCGGATAATGGATCTCTGATGGCTCCTCCCAAACACGTTGATGCTCCACCAAACGGTTCAATTTCTGTAGGGTGATTGTGTGTTTCGTTTTTGAATAATAAATACCAGGGTTCTTTTTTACCATCGTATTCAGCTTCGATCTGGATGGTACATGCATTGATCTCATCAGAAATGACAAGGTTATCCAGATTCCCTGTTTTATGGAAATATTTACCGCATACTGTTGCCAGATCCATTAATGAAATTGGCTTCAGCTCACGGCCTAAGAATTTTCTTTTTTCGATATAGTCATTGAAGATCGTTTCCAATGTGTGTTTGAACTGACCTTCAAACTGAATGTCTGACAATTCTGTTTCAAAAGTCGTGTGACGACAGTGGTCACTCCAATAGGTGTCTAATACTTTAAGTTCTGTTTCCGTAGGATTTCTCTCTTCAGTCTTGAAATATTCCTGAATGAATTTCAGGTCATCCAATCCTAATGCAAAACCATGATTGTTATAGAAACTCTCCAGTTCAGCATCATTGAAATTGATGAAATTTTCGTGGATGATTACTTTTGACGGGGTTTCATCTGCAGGAATATCCAAAATAGATAAGTCTTTTTCCTGAGATTCTACTTTGTTGATCAAAAGGTCTTTGATTTTAACCAAGTCAGCTTCAGAAACTCCTTCAAATTCGATCAGTTTTCCACTTCTTACTTTTGATTTTTCATTTTCTGTCAGCAAAGCGATACACTGCTGTGCAGAATCTGCTCTCTGATCATACTGTCCTGGCAAAAACTCCATTCCGAAATGAATAGCTTTTGCAGGGTTTTCTGTATGTAAAATATCAGTAACAGGGTCTACGAAAGTGTTGTTCACCACTTTTTCAAATTCTCCGTCATTCAAATTGAAAATATCATATACATTGTATACTTTCACGCTTTGAACAGCCGGAACCACCGCTTTTACTTCATCAAAAATTTTTGGACTTTCAACATCGAAAATTCCTCTTTTTTCTACGAAAATTCTTTTGTTATTAGACATTAGATGTCAGATTTTTAATATTAGATTTATTTTTTATTTTCAAATTTATTTCTTGCTATCTCTATTGAACGATGCAATTTTTCAAGCAAAACTTTTTCAGAAGGTAAGATAAGTAAATATTCTGCTACTTTTATATTATCTCCTTCCAGATTCATGAGTTCTATATGTTCGGAATTTTTCCCGGAACAAAGGATTAAACCAATGGGCGGGTTTTCACCTTCTACTTTTTCATATTTATTAAGATATGAGAGATAAAGCTCCATTTGCCCTTTATGGCTTGCTTCAAATTCACCTAATTTCAGTTCGATAACGACTAAAGATTTTAGTTTCCTATGATAGAAAAGTAAATCCAGGTAATAATCTCTGTTATCTATTGTGATTCTTTTTTGTCTTGAAAGAAAGGCAAAATCACTTCCTAATTCAGAAATGAACTTTTGTAGTTCCACAATAATGGCTTCTTCTAAATCTTTTTCAGAAAAGGTATCTTTCAATTCTAAAAAATCAAGAAAATAGGGATCTTTAAAAACTAAGTCAGGGTTTAAAATATTATTTTCAGACCAGTTTTTCAGTTCTTTATCTATTATTTCTTCGGGCTTTTTGCTTATTGCTGTTCGTTCAAAAAGCAGAGAATTGATTTTTTCTCTCAAGACTCTGACACTCCAATTTTCAATTTTACAAACTTCAAGATAAAAGTTTCTTTTAGTATCTTGAGAAATAGGAATAAGGAGTAGAAAATGAGTCCACGATAATTGTCGCATCGCTGATGCGACAATATTAAAATCACTGAAAACAGACGCAAACTGCATCATTTTCCGGATATTTTTTTCAGAAAATGAATTTCCAAATTCTAACGTAAGTTGCTGAGAGATTTGTACAATAACTTCTTTGCCATACTCTGCTCTCTTATTATCTAAAACATCTTCATTTATTCTTTTTCCTATTTCCCAGTACAAAACCACCATTGCCGAGTTTACCTGAGCTGCAACCTGACTTCTTGTCTTGTCTACCAGCTCCTTAAGATCTGTCATTAATTGTTGATGATTTTGATTCTGTAACATTATTAAAAATTAGATGTCAGATTTTTAATATTAGATTTATTTTTCTTTTTACTTTTTCTAAGCTAAAGTTTTTTTCTTTAAACCCATCTATATTGGAAATTTTTGAGAGAAATATTTCCCTCTAACCATTATTCTGTACAAATTTAAAGGAATAAGTCGTATTTTCTTCAAATTTGACCTATGGAATTTCCAAATTTATTTTATTTGTTTATAAACTTATTAGGATTGTCCTTATGTTCTTTCTGAAAGTTCTCTGCATTTTTTATTTCTTCTTTCAACCAGTTTTCAAAAGGAATTTTCTTTTCATTAAAATCCTCAATCGCATAAAATGTTTTCCCATCTTCTGAAACCAGGAATTTGAAGCGGTAAAGCATATCCAAATCCTTTTTCTTCCAATTATAAGTATTCACCTGATAATAGGGAAAGTTTTCTTTTGGCCTTTCTACAATTTCAAAAAACAGATTCTTTTCTTTTTCAGACAGTTTATTGTAAAAATTTACATAATAAAGATCTGAAAGCTTTTTCTTCTGTTTTTCAAAGAACTGAAGGACATTCTTCTCTTTTTCATTGTATTGAAAAGGATTCGGGTAGTATTTCCCGTCTATTTCAACATCCTGCTCTGTTGGTTTCGCCAATGGCTGAATGATTTGCCCTTTGACGTTCATCACACCCCATTTTCCACCTACGATGGATCTGTGCTCGTCATTTGTTTTTTCCCAGTCACAGCCGTCACAAAAGGTGGCGTATCCGTAATTAAAAGGAAATGCAAAGTCATGCTCAGCTCTAATAACAGTATTCCCGTTTCGGTCTGCAAATCCTACTTTACCATTTTTAACCAATCTTCTTAGTCCTTCAGAGAAATAATCTGCTCCATTGTCATAAAGGAATGGCTGATACAGAAATTTACCTTTTCTGTCGTACACATATCCCCATGCATTTTTTTCTGACTTTTCACCTTCTTTACTGCCATCAAAAAGAATTGTTTCTCCTTCTACAGGATCTCCATCTTTTAGGAATGAAAAGATTTTGAACTGTGCCGGAACAATTATTTTTCCGGCCTTATCTTTTACTCCAACTAAAGAATCTTTGGATTTAAAATAATGTAAATCCCCTTTAGTCTGAGAAAAAGAAATGATTGGTGCTAACAGAATGGTTAATAGTAGTTTTTTCATATTATTTGGAGTGGGAAATAAAATATGCAGCCCAAAAGACTGCATATTGTTTTATACTTTAAGATCAGCTTCCAATCCTATTAAGTCTTTGTTTTGGTCTATAATCGGCTGCACTTCATTTTTGATGAATTCCTCCGTCTGGATTGGCGCGAAACCAATAAAGTTTTTAGGATCTAAAACTTCTTTCAGTTTTGATTTGTCTAGTTTTAAAGAATCATCGTTTAAGATTCTTTCGATAAGATCATTCTCTTTTCCTTCTTCTTTCACTTTCTTGGAAGCTTCCATCGAGTGAACTCTGATCACTTCGTGAATCTCCTGGCGGTCACCACCAGCTTTCACTTCTTCCATGATGATATATTCAGTCGCCATGAAAGGAAGTTCTTCCATAATGTGTTTGTTGATTCTGTTTGGATAAACAACAATTCCGTTCATGATGTTATTCCAGATTAATAGGATTGCATCCACCGCTAAAAATGCCTGAGGAATTGTTAATCTCTTATTTGCAGAGTCATCCAATGTTCTTTCAAACCATTGTGTGGAAGCTACCATTGCAGAACTTGTTGTCAAAGACATTACGTATTTTGCCAACGCCCCGATTCTTTCGCTTCTCATTGGGTTACGTTTGTATGCCATTGCAGAGGAACCGATCTGGTTTTTCTCGAATGGTTCTTCAATTTCCTTAAGGTTTTGAAGTAAACGTAAATCGTTTGTGAATTTGTGCGCAGATTGTGCAATATTTCCTAATAAAGCAACTACTTTCGCATCAATTTTTCTATCGTAAGTCTGTCCGGAAACTCCGAAAACTTTTTCGAAACCGAATCTTTTTGAAAGTTCTTTATCTAAATGTTTTACTTTAGAATAATCACCGTTGAAAAGTTCAAGGAAGCTTGCAGCAGTTCCTGTAGTTCCTTTTACCCCTCTGAAACGAAGAGTTTCAAGAAAGAAATCCAGTTCTTCGATGTCAAGAACCAAACTCTGTAACCAAAGTGTTGCTCTTTTCCCAACTGTTGTCAACTGAGCCGGCTGGAAGTGAGTAAATCCTAAAGTAGGAAGATCTTTATACTGAATTGCAAAATCCGAAAGATTCTTCATCACGTTCACCAACTTTTTCTTTAGGATTAAAAGTCCGTCACGGATCTGAATTAAATCTGTATTGTCTCCTACAAAAGCTGAAGTTGCTCCAAGGTGGATAATTCCTTTTGCTGAAGGCGCCACATCACCATAGGCGTGAACGTGAGCCATTACATCATGACGGAATTTTTTTTCGTACTCTGCTGCTTTTACGTAATCGATATTTTCAGCATTAGCTTTCAATTCTGCAATCTGCTCATCTGTGATATCAAGACCAAGGTCTTTTTCGATCTCAGCAAGAGCTATCCAAAGCTTTCTCCAATTCTGGAATTTGTTATTGTGCGAGAAGTTAAATAACATTTCTTCACTGGAGTAGCGTTCTTCCAATGGATTTTTGTAGGAATTCATTCGTTCTTTTACTTTTTAGATGTACAAAAATACGGTTTTTCGGTGAGAGATAAAAATCTTGCTTTTATGATTTTTCAACCATATCCTGAATCAAATAAAGAGTTTTCATTTATACTTTTACCTTGAAGCAAAAGTATACAAAAGTTCAAGACGGGAATCATCCGCTAAAAATAGGCTGCCTCATTTCTGAAGCAGCCTGTTCTTTACATTATTGTCATCAATCAGATTAATCAATAAGTCCGCATGGTGATCCCACAGAAATGCATTTTTTTACAAATGAACACCAGAAATATCCTGGCAGACACATTGGGATTCCTCCCTGAACTGTTTTTAATTCTCTTTTTGAAAGTTTTCTTAGGTTTTTCATAATACTAATTTTTTGATTTTTTTTCCTACTCTATATGCTTTTCGGATTACGCTTTAATTTGGTAATACCAATATACATTTTTTTCAGATATAAAAATATAACTTATTCATTTCATACTACTTATATCATCCCATAACCTTCTACCCCTTTCACCAACCCCCTCTACCCCCTTAGGTAAGGGGGTATACCCTGTTAAACAAGTGGGTAAAGGGAATTCAATAAGGGGCTTGAGACCGTTCAGGAACAGGCTATAGCCTCTTGATAAAGTGGGTGTAGAGGGTTATGGAAGTGGCTGGAGGGACTTCTGAAGGGGCTGGAGACAGTTTATAGAGTGGTTCCCGATACTTGGTGAAGTGGCTCGAGATACTTACCATAGTGCCTAAAGGCAGTTTCGAAGGGGCTGGAGACGGTTTACAAAATGGTTATAGCTAATTAGTGAAGTATGTAAGGAGACCTATAATAAAACTTATAGTATAAACAAACCCTTGCACAAATGCAAGGTTGTTATTTATTCTGTCGTGGACACGAGCAGCATGCTCGCGCCAGCGGGCGTACAAGATAATTAGAAATAAAAATGTATGCTGGTTCCATATGACAAAGCCAATTCAAACATTCTATTAATTTCATTTGAGCTATTAGAATTTTTCTTTAACTCATTCAATGAATTATATATAGAATCTAAATTTGTAATATGTTCATCTTCAAAATCATCTATATTGCTATTGGATATTTTATTAATTAGAATAAAGATACCTCTATCCCATAATTTCTTAAATTCACCATTCGCTATACTTAATTCTACAATCTGATCTGGACCTGCAACATCATAATCCAATGCAATTTCAGCTTCTTTATTCTTGGGTACAATAATTTTTTTTGACATATTTAATCAATATTATTACAAAGAGTTACTTGATTATATTCACTTTGCCTTCTTCCCTTGCTGGCGCGAGCGTCTCGTTCGTGTCCCTGTCTCAATTATTAAGTTCCCATATATAGATTCTCAGAATTCAATTATAGATTAAGCTTCTGCTGAAGGAAGCAAAGTTGTTTTTTATTCAAAGTTTAAAAGTAGTAAAACTTATAGTATAAACAACCCCTGCAAGAATGCAAGGGTTGTTATTTATTCTAGTGTAAAAACGAGCGAGACGCTCGCGTCAGCGAGGAGAAATTATTTAAATTTTGTAATGATATATTTACCTGCATAATCATCAAATGAAATTAAATAATTATCTAAATACATTTTATATAGTATTGTTTGAACTTGGTTTAAAGCTCTATCCTTTGGATAAAAACAGAAAGTTTCCTCATTTATTTTTTTCAAATATTGTTTTTCTACATGATGATTAGAAACTTGAATTATTTGACTATCTAAACTAAATGTTATTCCTTCATATTTATATATTTGATTTATTTTTAAATTAATTTTTTGATTTAAAGCATCTTGCAAAAAATCATAAAAAGTTTTATAATTATTTTTATAATAGTTACTATAAATATCTTGTAATTCTAAAGCGTTTATACATAACATTTTGTTATTCTCTAATTTCAAGTATAATAAATAAGTTGCTTTTTCTGGAATATAGGATGAAGTAACATCCCTTTTATTACTTTTATCAATGCTTGATATTTCTTTAATTAATGTATCATTAATATGAATTTTTGATTTGGAACAAGAATTCAAAATTAATACTAAAAAGAATAAAATTATTTTAATATTAATATCTAATATGGATTTCATACTATTTTTAATGTATTGAGTTATCTTGGGGTAAATTTGTTTTTTTTCTTTCTTCTCTAAGTCTATCACCGGGTAAAATATAATTTGGAGGATTAGGATTAATTTTGTCTTCTCCATAATTTATGCGTTTTGGTAAACCTTCTATTTTTCGTGCTCTATTTTCTGTTTTAACAGCCCTTTGCTCTAAGGGATCTCTTGCTGATTCTTTATCAGAATCTTTTGTACCAAAAGCATTTTCTATTTCATAATCATATTGATGTTGCATTTCATGTACAACTGTTGAAAAATCAGAACTGGGAACTTTTTCTGATTCTTTAAATGACTCCTTTCGAGATTGACTAAAATCATATTGAGTTATAGTCCCATCTCCCTCATAATTTTTAGCAGAATTCTTTCTAAGGATAAAAACATTATTTGCACTCCCCTCTTGTATTTGATGAATATTTTTACTTTTTTCCAGTTGATGCAACATTCCTATTAATACTTTATCACCGGAATTTTCGATTTTTCGATATGCTCTCGCTAATTTGAACAGCGTTTTGCTTATAGATTGATTGCGCCCATCGTATATCTGTCCACTTAAATTTCCACTTGTAAAATAAAAATTTCCATTCCTATATTGAAGACTTATTCCATCTTTTGTGACAAATATAATATCTTTCCCATCCGGATCGATTGCATTAATAGGTGTATTTACAGCATAAGTATAGGATGACCAGCTACGATACTTTTCTGCTTTTTCATCAATCACACCCCATCTTCCAATATCCGGCATGTAGAACCTCGCCCCATAATCATACATTCCACTTTCCTGAAGTTCCTTACCATTGTATTTGTACTTATAAGCTAGATTTCCTGTTAATACATTATACCCCTCATGCTTCAATCCAAACGGATAATAATTGCTTTCTTCAATGATCTCTGTTCCTGCTCCATTTTTAGCATAGCTTAATCTGGTATTTCCAAGGTGGTCTGTATAATTATATACATACTTTCCTGTTTCAACATTAAAATACCCTTCTGCTGTTGGGAAGAATTTCAATACAGAATCCGTATACTGGAAACCATCAAGATAGTCGGTTGTTTCTATACCGAAAACCTTTCTTACTTTCACCCCGTCTGCTCTGTAAATATAGTCTGTTACTTTGGCGTTTTGGATAACCTTTTCTGGTAAATTTAGATAATTATACTGAATGGAGGAATATAATTATTAGAATCTATTTGTATATAAAAACCACTGCATGAGCAGTGGTTTTGTTTTGGTTTCTAGACACGAGCAAGATGCTCGCACCAGCTTGGGGGAGGGGAATTGTTTATTAACGAAAGTTAAAAGTCATCAAATTTAGGTATGAACCTTTCATTACAAAATATTATAAATTCATCAGAATTTATTGGAGGTGGTTCTTCCATTGTAATACAAGCAATATCTGAATGCAAATACTTTTTAACCTGTTTAAAAATTTGAATACTGCTTGCCGTAGACAGATCATCTCCAATGATAGATATTCCAAAAATTATATTTCCATCATCTGTGTACTGTAAGGTGATTTGCTTGATTTCTGATAGTTGATTATTGTTTTGAAAGTAAATAGTATATTCGAAATTAGGCATTTTTTCCAAATGCAAAAGCAATTCTTTTGCTGAATAAAAAGTTACGTCAGGATAATCAGAAAATTCAGGAAACGGATAGTCTGCTGCTAATTCTTTTCCTCCAGCAGGAAAGTATTTCTTGAAGAAATCATTCACTACGTCTAACTTTCTATTATAGACAAGATAATATGAATCAATATATTGTGGCATAATTTAATTTTTAATAGTTATGGCATTTTTCCTGAGCTTATAAATTTACCTTGTAGGGTTTCATAGTAATAATATTTTTGACCGTTAATTACAGGTTCTGTTCTATTTACTGTAGTTTTAACCCCATTTATTAATTCTCGTGAATTAAAAAAACCTTTAACACCAGCAGCTTTAACATTTGTTACAGCATTATTGAATAACTCCTGGTTAATTTCAACTTGAGATTGTGACCAATTAGGAAGATCAAATTCTTTTGCATGCCTTGAATAACTATGCTGAAAAGCTCTTCGCTCTGCATTCGTCATTTTAGCCCAAGGTACTGTATGACCTACTTGTTCAACTACATCATCTACTTGGGATAAATTTCTTAAAAAGCTTCCAGTCCCTGAGAGCAACAAATCAATTGCGGTGGCTTGTACTAGAGGGTGTTCAGAAACATGCATTTGAATATCTGTTTTTCCTCTTGAATCAGGAATAGAACTAAATGTAGATCCCCACGGATCACCAGATGACGGTGGAGTACCTAAACCACCTCCTTCAGTACTATCTGTATAAAGTGTATTAACTAATCCTTTTGAATTAAAAGTATCTTTAATACTTAAATTGAGGGTATGTGATGTTACGTTCCAAGTACCATTGTTACCTTTATTAATAGTTACATTGTAATTACCAGAGCCTAGCTGATCTGCCCATTGTTCCGCATGAATTCTTGCATCAGATTTCGTAAGATTGTTCCAAAATCCAGCACCTCTTACCCATCTTCCATCTGGATCTGTAAAATTAATAGGGTTATTTACTGTATAATTATATTGAGAATATCTTCTATACATTTCTGCTAAAGGGTCCATCACTCCCCATCTACCCAGATCTGGCATATACATCCTCGCTCCATAATCATACATACCACTTTCCTGAAGCTCCTTACCGTTGTATTTGTATTTATAATTTGGATTTCCTACCAACACATTATATCCCTCATGCTTCAATCCAAACGGATAATAATTACTCTCTTCAATGATCTCTGTTCCTGCTCCATTCTTAGCATAGCTCAACCTGGTATTTCCAAGGTGGTCTGTATAATTATACACATACTTTCCAGTCTCGTAATTAAAATACCCTCCTGCCGTAGGGAAGAATTTTAATACTGAATTAGTATATTGGAAGCCATCCAGATAATCGGTTGTTTCTGTTCCGAAAATCTTTCTTACTTTCACACCGTCTGCTCTGTAAATATAATCAGTTACTTTGGAGTTTTGGGTAATCTTTCCTGGTAAATTTAGATAATTATATTGAATGGAAGAAATTCCTTTATCCAATTGAGTCTTCATATTTCCATTGACATCGTAAGTAATGGTACTTCCTGTACTTCCTGAGGCTAACGGATATCCGCTTATGGCATTTCCTGTTCCGATTTCTTTAAGATAAGATAACTTATTACTTTGTTCCCCATTTTCATAGTGATATTCAAGATTGTCCATTACTTCAGGGGCTGTATATCCCGGAAGCTGCTTTCCTCTTCTTAAAAGACTTTTTATATTGCCGTTAAGGTCATAGGTAAGTTGTTCATGATATTCTCCTCTTTCTAAGTTCATGGCATCCCAGAAACGGCCTTCCTTAAGTCGGTTAAGGCCATCATATTCATAGGAATAATTTCTCAGTACCGCATCATTCTGTGTAATCCATGACATTTGGGAAATATTTCCATTATATCTCGCAGAACCTGAAAACTGGCTGTTAGGTCTGCTATAGCGCAGTTCGTAAGCAAAGAGTTTATTCTGCAAATTGGCAGGATCATTAACTTTTGTCATCCAGCCTCTAATGTTGTAGGCATATTTGACACTCTGTAGTGGACTGCCTGTGGTATTTCCTACATTTTTAGTCTGCAATTGCCCCAAATCATTATACAGATTTTCTGCCAACAGTTCCTGAGCACCTCCGTTTACCTGATTCCAGTGTCTTACCAGTCTTTCCTGGTGATCATATTCAAAAGTTTCTTTGATGTTTACTTTGGTATCATTCGCTGATCTTTTGTGTTCAACAAGACTATACTCAGGTACTCCTGAAAACTTCAGGAAGCTTTCCGTCTTTGTATATCCTCCCAGATGATTCAAAGAATGGGTAGTGATGGCTCTGCCTTTCTTATCATAGTAAGTATATACTTTTGTCCAACCATCATTTTCAATATTTTTAGTAAAAGAAGCGGTTGGAAGACTTTTGGTACTTACCTCTGTACTCTGTGTTGGCTGCGGCAATACTTCCTGTCCTAAGACTAAAGCTACCGCTGGCGCTCCCTGAGGATAGGTATCATAATAATTAACAGTAAGAAGTTTAGCAACTGATGTAGGATAAGAAGCGTTTCCATATTCAATGCTTATTCCATTCAGGGTAAAACTTCCACCGCGGGTTTCAAAAGTATCGCCAGATTGATTATCAATAGTATTCTGTATCGTATTTCTTGGATTGGTATCTCTGGTAATCCCGGTATACACTACTCTTCCGAAACGGTCATATTTGGTAAACATCCATGACTGATCCGCTGAAAAGTTCGCAATTCCATTTTTGAGGGCAAGATCACGATACAGGATGATCTGATCTTTTTTGTTGTACACCATCTGCTCCAGGCCTTTCCCTGGAAGTTTCTTTTCTACAAGCCTGTTTTTACCATCATATTTATATTGATAGCAAAGATGCTCCAAAGCAGAAGCTGAAACTGTTGCCGAAGCCGAAGCCAAAGGTGGTATAACAAACGCCAGTTGGTTATATTCATTATACACATAATAGGTATCTGCATTTTCTGAGGCACTGATTACTTTTCTTACCAGTAAAGTCTGTCCTCTGCCATTTTTAAATTCTACGGTCTTATTATTATCTTCATCGGTTACCGTGTTTTTATACAGCTGCGCATTTCCGTATGTACCGGATACACTAAGTTCAGAAGAAGTAGCTCCATCAACCCATGTGGTAACAGTAGTATATTTTTTAACCTCACCTGCGACATTGGCTTCATATCCAAAAACAACAGGTTTGCTTTGCCAGTCAGTCCCTGGATTTTTTTGGTTTAAAATTCTGTCAAGTGGAGAATTTTCCAAAGTTTTATGAGCAAAAGGATAGGAATCATTAATGCCGTTAGACTGATAGTAGCTGTTAGCACTTCCTTCTACTCCGGTCTGGATATTTCCACTTAATGAGGACATAGGAACCGGAAGCCAGCTATCCACCTGCCTTCCATATCCATCATAAGGAATATGAGTTACAAGATCTTTTCCTGTAGGAGTTGATTTAATACTGACAGACTGCTTGGGTCTTCCCAGTCCATCAAAAAACTGAACACTTTGTATCTGCTGAAGGGATCCGTCCGAAACTGCTGTAGGAACAAGATATTGCCTGGTATAGACATAATTTTCTGTACTCGGAATATTAGACGAATAATTGACTGTAATGGGAGTATACGTTTCTCCATTGCCAGATGATGATCCACCAATATAGGCCCGAAACGTTCCGTTAGCAGAACTGAACTTGAATCCTGGAAGCATACGTATACTTTGAGGGTCTGCCAATTCAGTATTAGGAGTGGGAGGAGCGGTTAAGACGATCTGTCCAAAGTGATGAAGGCTCCATAGCAACCCAATGCTTATATATATTTTTCTAAACATTATTCTATTTTAATGGGGTTGTATTGGACTTCATCATAAGAAACTGCTCTTTCAATTGCTTGATTTCTGAAACAGCGTTTTTTAAATCTGAATTTTCTCCTTGTAATTTTTGTATTTTTTCCTGCTGGTCCTTTAATTGTCTCTCTTGTTTAATAGCATACAGAGTAAGTTCTTCGATTTTCTGCAATAGCTTAATCTGAAATTCACCAACATTTACTCCTTCTTTTTCCATCACTTTTGCAGACGCAATTTCAGGAAGGTGCTTTTTCTCTTTAATATGTTTTGCTACCTCTTCCAGATTGGGAAGATCGTAGTTCTCTTCAAATACAAAGTCAGCAGTCGGGGTTAGCGTTACTTTAATTTCTTTAGCTTCCAACTTACCTTGTAGTAAAGCATTTCCTGTAGAAGAAATTCTCATGATTTCCGGCATCGAAACTGGTGAATCTATGGCTACTTGCTGAGAGGCTGATGCTAATAATTTTAAACCTTCATTATCGAGCGTAATTGCTGTTTTTACAAAGTTCCCTTCCCCACTGCTTGACAACCATCCTACATTTGTTCCATTTGCTTTTACTCCATAGCTCATATAAGAGGAGCCCGAGCTTCGCAATGCCCCCCAGTTATTCATTGAACCACTGGCATAGGGTATAGAAAAAGCATTAATCCCCGTCACAGAATCACCAGCTCCTGCCATAATGGTTCCCGCAACATGAAGTTTACTTAAAGGAGTTACTGTCCCAATTCCCACATATCCGTTACTGTCATTAATAACCAATTTGGGATTCGTATAATCTCCTTTGGAAACAATCCACTGGCTGCCATGCAAATCACCAAAAAACCATCCATTAGTTCCGTTAAGATATTGGGTTTGAATCCCTCGGATAAATCCTCCATCATTAGTACTTCTTTTTAAATATAAAATAGGAGAAGGATTTTGAATGGTTACTTCAGAAAATGCTCCTTGTTGTGCAAAAGATAATTGAGCTGTTAAAATTCCTGCAATGAATAGTATTTTTTTCATAATTTAAGTTTTTATTGTTTATAGTTATATTTGAATTCTTTTAATAGGTTACCTGTATAGCTTTTTTCGCGGATTTCTTTAAGCCTGTTAGCTGAATCATAAATATATATTTCCCTCATCCCCGATGGAGGTGTGATGCTTCGAACACCAATTAATGGATCATAAGTATATGTTGTGATCTGATAGTTTGGCAAACTATTTCTGAATGTATTCAGTACAGATAAAAGTGAGGTTTCATCATTATTAGCCGCTGCAGAAGCATCTGTATTGGAAGCCGTCACAATAGCATCAATTAAGGACTGCTGGATATCTGTTAATTTCGCTCCGTCTATTTTCGCAATAGGCTTAGTTTGATTGTAACCCCAGACAATTACCGTCGAAATACCATCTTTAGTTGTATACTGCTGAAGGTTGCCTTTCACATCATATTGATCGTAAGTAACTTCTGTAGAAACAGCACCTTGTAGATCAGTAGAGACTACTGAGCTCGGAAGTAAGTTCGATGGATTTTCATATTTGGTTTCCGTTTTGGAAACAACTTTTTCATTAGGATCGTTAAGGCTCTGCTTTTGTATTTCTGTTACCTCTAAGGGAACCCCAACCATATTGGCTGTAATTAATTTTTGATTGTTTTTCTCATGAGCAAAAGCAAATGCAGACTCATTTACCTTATTATCTGAATAAGTGATTCTTTCCTTTATTGGGCTGAGATGTTTATAGTTTGGATCGTAAAAGTATTCTTTACGCTCAGAGAGCTCCTGATTATTAAAATAGGTTTTTGATAGTATGCTTTTCTGCTTGACCCAAGCGGAAGAAATCTGATACCGTTCAACACTATAAAATGCTCTATAGCTTGCAGGAAAAGGAGAACCAATATTAATAAATAAATGATAACCACTAACTAAAATAGAATAAGGCTTTATTGTCAAATAAGGCTCCGCAGCAATGTAATCGTTAGAAAATTTATTAAAATAATAATCATTTTCATATTCAAAATCCGTGCTTCTTACTAATTTACCTAATGAATTAAAATATTCTTTCTTTTTAATTTGCCCAAGATTATATTTACCATCAAAATAGGTAAACACAGTCGGATTAAGCACAATGGGATTCAACCCTCTATTATTGGAATAGGTATCTACAACTTTATAATTTTCCTGATTTCCGATATATTTTGTCTGTACTCTATCATAAACAATAGGTTTTCCATTGATTGTACTTGAATTAAATGCACCAATATTACCAATTGTCGTTATTTGACATATATTGCTAGAGGGATCAGTTTGCAAAGGAGAGGTATAAATGTAATTGACATCATCTCCTACATAATTCCCTGTAGACTTTCCTTCATCATCATTGTAATTATACTCAACACTTTGGGCAACAGCATTATTCTCATCTCTTTTAATGATCTTTTTTACTCTTAATCCACCTGTTTTATAATTTCCTGTTATTTGAGATGTTGATATTTCTGTCCAGCTTAATCCAAGTGTGGCATAATAATCGTCAAGATTAATGTGCGGAGCCTGCCCACGCAAATTAACTTTTCTGATTCTTAATCTGTATGCATCCTTTTTATCTAAGGTTAAAGGCAAGGAACCAGTAAAAATGAAATTAGCCAAAACATTATCATCAGTATCCATAATTTCACCCTCAAAATAAGATTTTACAGGAAGGTCAAGTGTTGTATTTTCAGGATTAACAGGGCTAGAGAAGTAGGAAGTAAAAGTAACTTTACCTCCATAGGAGTCTACAATATTATGTCCGGCAATTGAAAATTCATAATAAGGGGCAACATCACTGTCAATGGTAACATTTTTTTGTTCAAACTTTACAAGTTTCCTCGTTGTATAGTAATCATCACCTTCATACTCAATTTCCATACTTCCCCCTGTTGGATACTGAATTTTTTTCAGACTGCCTGAAACCGCATATTCAAGATGCTGTTCTTTATCGATATTAGATCCATACGTCTTTCCTGCAAACTGTGTGAACGGTATGCCTGTCTCTGAACCTCCTCCGTTAGAAAAACCAAAATGATCCGTAGCATCTGAAAGTCTGTTGGGTAAAACTTTGTCTTCATTATAGAAAAGCTTATATTTTGAACCATCATTTGAATTAACAACTTCTTTTAATTTCAATCTTTTCGCCGTGGTAGCATCCCCTGCAATTACCTCATAGCTGTTAAAGTAATCTTTAACCAAATCATGTGTTGATATCGTTTGACTTCCATTTTTAACGATTATTTTATCAAGTGAAAGTCCATTATTCAAATCCTGTCTATTATTAGAGTAAATAAATTCAACTTTCTCATTTCCAAACTCTATACTTTTTATTGACTGTTCATCAAAAACTTCTGTTGTGCTTAAAAATTCTCTAAATACAGAATTTGTTGTTGAGTATTGACAATCTTTATAAATTTCATACCTTTTTGTACTGTTGCTTATATATTTATAATAATCTGTTTTAAGATAATTGAATTTAATTTCTTTTCCAGATGGAAATTTAATCTTATCAATCTCATAATCAGTCATTGACAACAAATAATCATCATCTGTAGGCATAGAACCGCCAAGGGTTCTGGTTTGGTTGGCAGCAGAAAAATAATAGATGATCCCTTGATCATCTGTTATTTCAAACAAGCCTCCATTTAATACAATTTTAATATTATTGTAAGGAACCTGAATAACCTGGCCTGTACTGCTTAAATAAAATTCCCCTGAAAACTGCCCAATAGAATAAGAAAAGATATCAGGCTGGGTATCATGTTTTTTACCCGGGACATCTGGAGCATTTGCCTGGAAACCTGTTATAATAGCTGCAAGGCCATTATCATTTTCAACTTCGTTAGGTTTAAATGAAACCGGGTTAACATAAGGAATCCAGCCCCTATCATCTGCTCCAAAGATCTGTTTAGATAAAGAAATACCTCCCATACTTAATGACCAGCCTAAACCTACCTTAGTTGCCATCTCTCTTACTTTTACACCTGAAGCATGATTTTTCAACTCAATAGGCAATTTATATCCATCTACATTTAGCGTATAAATAGGAATATCAACACCAATAGTGCCGGTAGAAGTCGCATTAGGGATATCTATAAATTTAGACAACTGGCTGGCATCAGGACTTTTGACTGAAATTGCAAATTTATTTTCAGGTGAGACTCCTGAACTTTGACCCAATGCAAATATTGTGGATAATGTCCCCAACAGCATAATTGTTTTCTTCATCGTAGTTTATTTCTTAATTAATTTGGCATTCGCCATTTTATTCGAATCCGTTTTTATCGTCACCAGATAAGCTCCCTGAACCAAAGCCTGGGTATTAATCTTCGTTACTCTGTTCTTTGTTTTTATACTCTGAAGTTGCCTTCCACTCATGTCATACAATAAAATATCAGCCTCTTTAAAATCAAAGCCAATTTCTACGTAGGCATAATCTGATACAGGGTTTGGATAGATTTTGATATCATATTTTTCAATGAGCTGATCCACCTGTCTATCACCCAGTTTTACGATCTTCCAGTTTTCTTTCCCCAATTCTTCTGCACTGGTTCCGGCCAAAATAATAGAGCCATCTCGGTTCAGTTTTAAGTCGGAAAGCCTTTCTTCTTTTTGTCTGGATTCTCCTTTCACGTGTTTTCTCCACTGCTCATTTCCATTCTGATCCAGATAGAGCATCCAGAAGGTTTCATCATCGGTCTGTATTCTTCCTTCAGCCTGGGTATAACCTCCCAACAATATTCCTTTTGTAAAGTCTTGATTCTTGGTTCTTGTATCTTGGCTCTGAATCACACTCATTCCCATTAAGATATCCCGGTTCTTGAAATTGTAGGATTTCTGCCATTGTTCATCACCTCTTTCATTTAGGGAAATCAGCCAAAGGTCTGTTCCTTCTTCCAGGCCTACCGTTTTATTGCCTGATCTTTCTGATCTGGATTCTCCACCAATGACAAAGCCAGTTGAAGTTAAGGCCAGGGTTCTGATGTGGTCATCACCTTTTCCACCAAAGTTCTTTTCCCATTCTACTTTTCCGTTTTTGTCTAACTTGACAATCCAGTAATCGCCTTCACCGAAGTTGTCGCTTTGCTTTGAGGTTGCAGATAACAGGTTATGGGTTGCAGTTCTGTCAGACGGAATATTAGTGTTAGTCGTTGATTGCTGATTATTTGTTTTAACAGATGTGCTTCTTGAATAAATTCCAAGCAATGCGCCGCCGTCTTTTGTGGGAATCATCTTTTCGACTTCATCTAAGCCTTTTCCACCTAAGATTAATTGGGAAAGTTCTTTTCCGTTTTTATCCAATTTTGTGATCCATACATCTTTGGAGCCGTACCCTTTTGCCGAATTCTGTACATTCCCGGCTACAAAGAATCCTAGATCTGTAGTTTGAATGACTGCTCTGGCCTCTTCATCGGAAGAACTACCTAAGGTTTTCTGCCATAATTCATCGCCAAATTCATTGATTCTGATTAACCAGATATCGGAGCCTCCTTTGGAATCTTCTTTTTTATCTAATCCTTTACCGGAATAAGAAGTTCCAGCCAAGAGAAATCCGCCATCCTGAGTGGTAACAGTTGCGGATAAATAATCATGGTTGGATCCCGAGAAATACTTCTCCCAGACTTCCTGTCCCTGCTGGTTGAGTTTTACCAGATGGAAATCGTAGCCGTTGTTTTGCTTACTGCCCAAAGTCTGCTGCTTATCGCTTTGAATAGAACTTCCGGTGATCAGATATTGCTGATCGATGGTGGTGGTGACCTGGCTTAGAAAATCCTGGGTAGAGGATTGGATGTCTTTCTGCCACACCACTTCCTGAGCGGATACGCCCAAGATTGTGCATAGGGTGAATGCACCGAGATAAAGTTTTTTCATTCCCGTGTTGTCGTTTTTTGAGTTAGTAATTAGTTTCTTAAAACTTCGCAAATTTAACATTTTTTAAGGTAGAAAGTCACTTTTATGTGGTACCGTTAATCATGTTATTTATCATTTATTCTAGTATATTTTCATTCTACGATATGGCAAAAATATCTACCCACAACGACAAAACTTGTCGTATTAAAATCCAATTGAATTCATTGATTTTATACCACAAAAAAACCACTCTTCCGAGTGGCTTCGTATTTTTTAATTTAATCTTACTGATAAATTACTTCATCATTCTTCTTGATTTGGTAGCTTTTTTTATATGGAGTTAAAACATAGCTGTCTTTAATATGAGAACCGCTTTTCCAGACCTTTCCTTTTCCCTCTTTATTCAGGATAATGCTTTTTGCAGCTCCATCCGGAATAAAAACTTCAGCTTTTTTCATGTCTTTTGAGAAAATTATTGCTGTCATTGAAGTATAGCTTTTATCCGAATTTACTTCTTTGAGTTTTATTTTCTGCCTGAAAGTTTGTATACAGTCATTTTTTAACTGTGAATAGGTATATCCCGCGGAACCAATACAACCATGAACATCTCTGTCACCTCCCAGAACAGGAGTACTTTTTTGAGCAAAAACAAATGAACCAAGGAACATGGTACTGAGTAAAATTATTTTTTTCATATATAAAATTTTTGTTTTCTGATGGATTAAAAATATCCCAAAAATGTGATATTAATTAATTTCTCCCTAAGGTACAAAAAAAACCACTCTTGCGAGTGGTTTTTCTTTTTTGAAATCTGATCTTACTGATAGATCACGATATTATCTTTTTTAAGCTGATAACCGTTCTTTTTGTAAGGAACCAATACGTAACCATCCTTTTTCCATGCTTTGGCTTTACCTCCTGCTCTGGTAAGAATAATACTTCTTTCACCGGCATCTTTTACAAAAACCTCAGCTTTTTTCATGTCTTTACTGAAAATAACTGCAGCTATTGAAGTATAGCTTTCTTTCGGAGCTACTTCTGTTAACTTAATCTTCTGTTCAAAAGTTCTTACACAGTCTTTCTTAATTTGAGAGTAAGTATACCCTGCAGAACCAATACATCCGTGCGCATCTTTGTCACCACCTTTTATTACTCCTTTCTGTGCAAATGCTAAAGAACCCAGGAACATTGTGCTTAATAAAATTGTTTTTTTCATGTCAATTTGTATATAATAATTACACGAGGTATTATTAAAAATCATGCCAAAAAAGACATAATACACAATTCTGTGAGCAACTTTTCTTCTATTACTTGGTCCAGTTAATTTTTGAATGCTGAACCTGATCAGAGCTTGTTCCGATCATGATATCAAATTCACCTGATTCCCAGTCATATTTCAAATCTCCGTTATAGAATTTAAGCGTTTCAGGAGTGATATCGAAAGTAACTTTTTTGGATTCTCCTTTTTTCAAAAATATTTTTTGGAAACCTTTCAATTCTTTTACCGGTCTTGTAATAGTTCCCACCATATCTCTGATATACAACTGAACAACCTCAGCTCCGTCATAGTTACCGGTATTGGTTACCGTAACAGATGCCTGAACGGTTTGATTTCCTTTTGGATTCGCACTGGAAACTGCCATATCAGAGTAATTGAATTTCGTATAACTCAATCCATATCCGAAGGCATACAATGGAGTATTACATTCGTCCATATAGTTTGAACGGAATCTTTGGTATTCACATTTATCCGTCAATTCCTGACTTAATGGGCGACCTGTATTTTTAGCATTATAATAGATTGGCACTTGTCCCAGGCTTCTTGGGAAAGTCATTGGAAGTTTCCCGGACGGATTTACTTTTCCAAATAAAACGTCTGCAATTGCATTTCCTGCTTCAGATCCTGCAAACCATGCGTTCAAAATAGAATCAGGAGTATCTTTTACATTGGTTAAAGCTAATGGGCGACCTGTAAAAAGAACCATGGCAATTGGTTTTCCGGTTTTCTTTAGTTCATTTAATAAGTCAACCTGAGACTGAGGGATGGTAATTTCAGTTCTAGAAGATGATTCACCACTCATTTCTGCAGATTCTCCTATGGCAAGAACAATAACATCTGCTTTGTTGGCAACATCCACAGCTTCTTTTAACAATTCTTCTTTCGAACGGTTGTCTCTGTCTGTTTTTTTACCGTGAGCAGCATAGATGTCTTCTAATTTAGCATCATAATCAATATTGGCACCTTTAGCAGAAAGGAATTTCACCTCTTTACCATAGTTTGCCTGAAGACCCTGCATCAGGTTTACAGCTTTATCATGTTTTGCAGCAACACTCCAGGTTCCGGCCATATTGAGTGAATTGTTTACCAATGGTCCAATGACCGCAACAGTTCCTGATTTTTTCAAAGGAAGTACCTGGTTTTCATTTTTCATTAAAACCATAGACTGGGCAGCAACATTTCTTGCAACATTTCTGTTTTCCATGTTGTAAACTTCTTTTGCCGCCAGTTTTGCATCCCCATATTTGTATGGATCTGTAAATAATCCCAGGTCATATTTTGCTTCAAGAACTCTTTTGGCTGCCAGATCAATTTCAGCTTGCGTTATTTTTCCTTCAGATAAAGATTTTTTTAATGTTGTTAAAAAACCTTCTCCTACCATATCCATATCAACACCTGCTTTCAGAGCCAGTGCAGAAACCTGCTGAAGATCTCCCATACCATGATCAACCATTTCATTGATCCCTGTGTAATCCGTTACCACAAAGCCTTTAAACTTCCACTGATTTCTTAAAACTTCGGTTTGAAGCCATCTGCTTCCGGTTGCAGGTACGCCGTCCACTTCATTGAAAGAAGCCATCACAGAAGCTACTCCTGCATCAACAGCTGCTTTATAAGGCGGGAAATATTCGTTGAACATTCTCACGTGGCTCATATCAACCGTATTGTAATCTCTCCCCGATTCTCCAGCTCCATATAATGCAAAATGCTTCACACAGGCCAGAATGGTGTTTCCAACAGATAAATCTTTACCCTGATAACCATACACCATATTTTTTGCAATTTCACTTCCTAAATACGGATCTTCACCGGAACCTTCGGAAACTCTTCCCCATCTTGGTTCGCGGGAAATGTCTACCATGGGAGAGAATGTCCAGTTGATTCCATCAGAAGATGCTTCTTTTGCTGCTACTCTTGCTGACTGCTGAATCAGATTCATGTCCCATGAAGCGGCTAAACCTAATGGAATCGGGAATGTGGTTTCATAACCGTGAATTACATCCATCCCAAAAATCAAAGGAATTTTCAAACGGCTGTTTTCTACTGCTACTTTTTGAACGGCTCTGATTTTTTCCGCTCCTTTTATATTGAATAATCCTCCTACTAAACCCTGTTCAACTTTTTTACCGATATCTGAACTTTTAGCCAGACCTGTGGTAAAGTCACCTGAACTTGGTAAGTTAAGCTGGCCGATCTTTTCATCCAAAGTCATTTTAGATAAAAGATTATCTACAAAAGCTTTCTTTTTAGCCTGATATTGAGCTGTCTGATAAGACTGAACGGGCTTCGTTACCATTTCCTGTGCAGAAAATACAGGAGCTAATGCTAAAGTGGCAATTACAATTAACTTTTTCATAAATCTATCTTCTTAAATTATTGTTTTTATATTTTTAGTTTTAATTCGATGGGTTTATCTTTCAATCATTGTGTGTCAGGCTATTTTCCTTTCTTTTTTGACAGCATCCATTCATATAGCGCAGGATTTGAATAGGCTGAATCCCATGAATTATGATTGTCATTCGGGAAGATAACCAATTCTGCTGTTGGGTTGACAGGATGCAGCTTTTGATAAAAATTAAAAGCATTAGCGGGCAAAACAATATCATCCATGCCGCCATGAAATATTTTCATATTCAAATCCTTAAATTGATGAATATTAGCAGTCATTACCTGATCTGTAGGGGCACAAACTGAAGCCACAGCAGCAAACATTTCCGGATGCTCCATGGCCAGCTTTAAAGTTCCCCATCCTCCCATGGAAAGTCCTGTAAGATAAATGCGGGAGGTATCAATTTTATATTTCTTCTGAATTTCTTTGATCAGATTATAGACGGTAACGGTATCCCACCATGTTCCTTCCGGACATTGAGGTGCCAGAACAGCCACCGGTTCTTTGATCAGATTTTTATAGGTGAACGGGCTGTGAGCTTTTACCAAATCCAGATTAGTTCCACGTTCTCCTGAACCGTGTAGAAAAACAATCAAAGGTACATTTCCTTTTGTATTCTGTGGGTAATCCAGAATATAGGATACTTTTTCCTGTCTTTTAATTTCTTTATTGAGTTCCCCTTTTATCTCCTGTGCATTCATTTGTAATGAAAACGGCAATAGTAAAAGAGGGATATATTTCAGTTTTAGTTTCATATTGTTATTTATGTTTTGGCTAAAGCCGGCGGATTTGACCTGTTTTATTTAAACGGACTAAAGCCCGTTCTATTGAATTATTTTATTCCATATTTGGTTGACTGGAAGCTTAGTTTTTTTAATCCCTGCTGAATTTCCGGGGCATTCATAAACAACTTCCAAAGGAATCCAGATCTGTAGTTTTCAACCATTGGTGCAATGGTTCCCTGGTCTATTGCAAGATATCTTGGGGTAAACCAATTGTTATAATTAACAGAAGTGGCATCATAAGGTCCTGCAGATCCTATAAATTCGGGTTTCTGGGTATAAATGAATCTCAGGAACGCCATTGATTCTTTTGGAGTATATGGAAAGCTGCTTAAGGCTGCTGTAGGAGTGATCACTCCATTATCATTATTGCCAGGCATATGAGCGGTGTATCCTGTGCTTCCATCCTCATTTCTGGTATAACCGGCTGTAAGTCCCCAATAGCTAGGTCCATAACCTTTCCATTGTTTTGGATTTTCAACGCAATATTTATAGTCGATGAGGGTTTGATTTTTATTGACGTCAAAGTAGTTTTTGACAAGCTTATCGGATAATCCTGTTGGATCAAGTCCGATATACGAATATTGCGCCCAGAAAAGCGGTCCGCCATATTCTTCAGCATAATTGTGTTTTACATACAGGGGTAACCCGTATTTTGTTTTGTCTGTAAGGTAGGTTCCATTTCTGGTCCAGCCTTTATAATAGGTTTCCGCATCAATGGAATAGGTAGGTGAAGATGCTGCTAAAATATAAGTGATCAGACATTCATTATATCCTTCAAGAGGAAAATTCATTTCCCATTGGTAATCCGGTGACCAGTGCCAGTAAAGAACTTTCTGACCTCCTTTTGTATACCAGTTCCATTGGATTCCTTTCCATAGCTCATCACATTTTGCGGCAAGGGCTTTTTCTTCGGCACTTCCATTTTTAAAATATTCACGAACCATCAGTATTCCTGAAGTAAGGAATGCCGTTTCCACCAAATCACCACCATTATCTTTTTTTCCGAAAGGAACGGTCTTTCCAGTTTCCCCATTGATCCAATGTGACCATGCTCCTTTATGACGGTCTGCCTTTGCAAGAAAATCCATGATGTGGGTAAGTCTTTTCACGGCTTCTTTTCTTGGAACAAATCCTCTTTCTACCCCTACCAGAATGGTTGCCAGTCCAAATCCTGAGCCTCCTGTAGTAATCACGTGCTTATCATTATCCGGATAGACATTGTCTTCATGATAACGCTCTCTCCCAAGCATTGAATTGGGCTCTGCATAGTCCCAGAAATACTTCAAAGCATCTTTCTGTACTCTATCCATCAGTTGTTCATCTGTGATATTGCTTTTTACTGCTTCAACTTTTCCTGCTTCCTGTTTGGCAACGGGAGCATTTTTACAGGAATACACAAAGAATAAAGAGGTAATAGCCATTGATAATACGTTCCTTTTCATGAGATCTCTTTTTATAGGGTTTCTAACTAAAAGAAGAGGAGAACTTTCATTCTCCTCTAATGTTTATGATTTATTTTTAATATCCAGGGTTTTGAGCCGACAATCCACCTGATTCCATAATAAAATCTTGTGGAAGTGGGAATAATTCGTGCTTTCCAACCTTGAAAACTTTTCCTCCGTCGGCAGCCATTGCAGCCTGAGCCTGACCTGTTCTTACTAAGTCAAACCATCGGTCATGTTCAAAAGCCAATTCCAGCCTTCTTTGCTTCCAGATATCTGATCTTACATCTGCCTGAGAAGAAGCAGGAGTATTACCAATGTTAGCTCTGTTTCTTACCTGATTCAGGAAAGGAATAGCTGCAGATGTTTGTCCCAATTCGTTCATTGCTTCAGCTCTAATTAATAATACTTCTGCATATCTTAGATAACGAATGTTTACGTCTGTTGATGCCTGATCTCTATAATTTGAAGAATAAGCTTTATAATTATAGAATTTATTTTCTGTATTTGGACCTACATAATAACCGTCATATAATGTCATATCTCTGTGGATAATAGTAACATCTCTTCTTGAATCTGTTGCAGAGTAAGCATCATACAAACCTTGGGTAGGTGTAGCAAACCCCCAGCCCCAGCCTGTAGTACCTCTGGCTCCCTGAACCTGGCTATACTGTTGGATTGCTCTTCCTGCTGTTCCTCCACTCCCATTAATTTCAAAGATAGATTCAGCATTATTTTCTCCTGAAACTTTATAAATATCCTGGAAAACAGGGGTTAATGAGTAACCTGTAACCTGATTGGTTTCATCTACAGCCAACTGCCATTTCTTCTGATATAAATACACTTTAGCTAGAAGGGCATGAGCAGCACCTTTAGTAGCTCTTTGTCCTCCAGTTCCAGAAGGCAAAACTGCCGCCGCGTCTTTAAGGTCTTTTTCTATAAATGCGTAAATTTCTTCTTTACTTTTTCTGGTAAGCGTCATTAATTTATCTGCTTCAACTCCTGTTACAGGAACATGATCTACTAATGGAACTCCTCCAAAAGATCTCACTAAAGTAAAATACATGAACGCTCTTAGAAATTTAGCTTCCCCCGTTAATCTTTCACGTAATTGAGGATCTGCTTTATCTAATTGTGGGAGATATTTCAATGCTTGATTACATCTATTAATACCCTGGTAGTTAGAAGCAAACAACTCTTTAAATGATGGAGTTGAAGGTGTAAACGTTAAAGCGTCTAAAATATCTTTGTCTGAACCTGAATCACTCGCACTTGATCCTTTATCTGCATCATCAGAAACAATTGATGTAACCCCGATCCATGCAAATGTACTCATATTCCAGTCTAAAAACTTAGCGTAAATAGCCGTAACTAAACTATTTGCTCCTGCATCATTATTGTATATTTCACCCAATGCACTCTCAGGAATTGCTTCCGTAGGTGACACATCGATAAAGTCATTACTACAACTTTGGTTAACAGCTCCTAAAATTAAAAATGCAGCTGCTATGATATATTTCTTGTTCATTTTTTAAAAATTAAGGTTAACACCAAATACAAAAGATCTCAATGTAGGGTAAGCATCTAATTCTACCCCTGCACGTTTATATGGATCTCCTTCTGCAGTAGGATCCGTAGGATTATATCCGGATAATTCTGAAGAATATCCTGAGTATTTCTGGAACACAAAAGGATTAATTGCACTTACATAAAGCTTAATTGATTTTACATAATCAGTTAAATTCTTAAATGTATAACCTACCGAAATGTTATTGATTCTGAAATAATCTCCGCTTTCTAAATAGAACGTTGATGCAATTGGAATATTTGCAGGATTTACAGGATTGGCAGCATTAGTGTTTGTAGGTGTCCAGAAATTATTTGCTACAGAAGCCTCAACATTTTCTCCACCATTTCTTTGGGCTTTTTTACCATTGTATACTTTAAATCCAAAAGCTCCGTACCCACTAAGGGCAAAATCCCAGTCTTTATAAGACATTGAGATATTCACTCCTAACGTTGACTTTGGTATGTAAGAATCAAAGAAACGTCTGTCTCCCGGATCTGCACTTCCCGTAACACCGTTACCATTTAAGTCTTTAAACTTCAGATTACCGTTTGCATCATAACCATCTGCTTCCCATAAATAGAAACTTCCTAATGCATATCCAACCGCATTAGCATTGAAAAGTTTTGTATCTTGTCCGTTTCCAAGATTTCCTCCCACAATTTGAGAAACAGGCTTAGAAAGGTCAATGCTGGCAAGTTTGTTTTTATTATAGGAATAATTGGCACCAATTGAATAGGTAAAGTCTTCACCTACTTTATCAGCCCAATTCAGACTTACCTCAGCTCCTTTATTGACAACACTTCCCATGTGTGAATAATTCAAATCAGAAATTCCGGTTGCCATATATGGAACCACCCCCAAAATAAGATTTTTGGTTTTTCTGTTATAGATATCGAAAGTACCTGTCAATCTTTTATCCAGGATACCAAAATCCAATCCTAAAGAAGATTCTTCTGTAACTTCCCATCCTAAATCCGGATCGTAACCTTTATTAACAGTTACTCCATTACTTACTGGCGAACTTCCAAATGCATAATTGTAAGTTGCCCCCATTGATAGTGGTAAATAATTCAAAGGAACATTCTGGTTACCGATTTTACCCCATCCACCTCTAAGCTTCAGCAGATCAAAGAAACCATCTTTCATGAAGCTTTCTTCAGAGATAATCCAACCTGCACCAAATGATGGGAATGTACCCCACTTATTACCAGCCGCAAACTGAGAAGAACCGTCTCTTCTGATCGTTCCGCTTAATAAGTAACGGTTCATGAATTTATATTGGAATCTTCCGAAATAAGAAATTGTAGTATTTCTGTTTCCTTTTATTGATTCAAGAGCTTTTGTATCACTATCACTATACAGGTTACCATAGTAATCAACTCCGCTAAGGTTCCAGTAATCTTTTGAAACAGGAACATCTTTTCTGTTGATAATTAAAGTCTCCAGACCATTCTTTACCGAAGCTTCTGTACCTACAACAACTTCAATATCATGGTTTTCAATTTTCTTGGTATATGTTAAATAATTATTAAGCAACCAGTTGAAATAGTTCTGACTTTTATTGGTTAACCTTGTTAGTGGTGATGTAGCCGAGTATTGGTTTTCCGTTCTCATCGGATCACTATCTAACCAGAAAGATTTTGAATTTACAAAATTATAGTATTTATAATTACCATACTCTCCACTAAACTGAGAGGTAAATTTTAAATCTTTATAGATATCTATATCCAGTTTTAATCCACCTTGTAATAAGAAATTTCTACCTCTTTGATTATCGTAAGCAAGCTGCATCACAGGGTTACCTACGTTATTAAATCTTCCTCCTTCATAATCAATATTTCCGGTAGTCTTATTGTAAATAGGCTGACCATATTTTCCATTAGGGTAATATACAGGAACTAATGGTGATTGTTTATAAGCATTAGTAAAAGCTCCATACGATTTAGGAGTATCATTGGTAAAGGTAGCACTTAAAGTCTGAGCTAATCTGATACCTTTGGTAATTCTGAACTCGTTATTTGTTCTTACTGTAGTCCTGTTATAGTTTGTTCCTTTAAGGATAGATTGTTCATCGTAATTACTTAAACTTAAAAAGTATTTTGCAACTTCTGAAGATCCGGAAATAGATAAGTTATGTTGGTTGTAAATCCCTGTTCTTGTAATTTCTTTAAACCAATCAGTATCGTATGGCTGATTAGGATTCAAATAATTACTGGCTTTACCCGCATTATTATAATTGGCAAATTCAGATCCGTTAGCCATTTTGATGGTTTTTAAAGGAGTTCTAAATCCAACCAATCCATCATAAGAAACGCTTAGCTTTCCTCTACCTGATTTCGTAGTAATAATGATTACCCCGTTAGCGGCTCTGTTACCATATATCGCCAATGCTGCAGCATCTTTCAATATGTCATATGTCAGAATATCATTAGAGTTGATATTGTTGATGTTATCAGTAAACATTCCATCAACTACATACAAAGGTGTTCTTCCTCCTAGTACAGTACCAAGTCCTCTGATCATCACTGTCGGAGTAGATCCTGGTGCGTCAGAAGCAATTACCTGTACTCCGGCTGCTTTACCCTGAATGGCCTGTGATGCATTCAATACTTTAGTTTTAGTTACTTCGTCTGCACTGATAGAACTAATAGAAGTAGTGTTATCTACTTTTTTACGACTACCATATCCAATCATCACGACTTCGTCGATCTTCTGGACTTTAGCAGAATCCTGTGTAACCTGTGCATTCACATTCATACCGAAGTACAAAACGGCAATGAGACATGGATACTTTAAATTACTTTGTTTCATATAGTTTCAATTTTATTCAAATAAATCAAATTCAATTTTGTCTTTAAATAGTGGAGTTATTTAAAATCTCAAAAAAAGACATTAGCCAAAAATATAAAAAATATTGAACAATGTTAAATTATCTTAAATATTTAAAAATCATCCTTTTTTATTAAATCAAAAATGACAAATATTCAAATTTTATAATTTTATACTCAATATAACTATCAATTTATCATTATTTCATCAATGTTAAATTACTATTTTATGCAAAAAAATTCACCAAATCCCGCACTCACTTTAATATTTTGTTAAATAGAGAATAGTAATTACCTTTGGTGCAGTTTTTGACAAAAGCATCTTAGAAATACATAATAAAAAGATCAATGAAAAAATATATCATTGCAGCCGCTCTTATCATCGGGACCGGTGCTGTTATTACTACCAGTGTACAATCATGCACGTCACTGGCTACATCAGACATGGGGCTTTCCATTATTAAAAGAATCCTGCTCAATGGTATTGATAAAGGAATGGGTATTTACGGAAACAAAGAAGCGTTTTTACAGAATAATATGGTAGACAAAGCGCTTCCTAAAGAGCTGAGAGATATCAATTCTACACTGGAAAAAATTGCTCCTTCCCTGGTAGCCAAAGAAAGAGATTATATAGCACAGGCAGCGGCTTACACTGTGAATACTTCAAAACCTATTTTGCAGGATGCTGTAAACAGCCTGAACGCTCAGGATGTTACAAGAATTATGGAGGGAACTACCGCTACACAGATTCTTAAAGAAAAAACATCTCAACAGCTTATTGCTGCTATCGCTCCTAAAGTAGATGAAAAACTGAATGAATATGGAATTGTAAAAACCATTAATACCGCATTATCAGGAAGTAATTTTCTGGGCAGTCTTTTAGGAGGCAATAACAATACAGTCAATTCAGGAGGATTGAGTAAACTTGCTTCTGAACAGCTGGTGAATGGATTATTCAACATCATCGAAGATTATGAACATCAGAACTCCAAGTCTCTGCTGGGACCATTTGGAAAATAGGAAAAATTTCGTTATATTTATATTATATTAACAATTGCAGATGGATATATTACAAGGAAATCAACACGCAAGTCCTGAAGATTTTTATCAGTCTTTAAAGGAGAAACTGGAGGATCATCACGATTTTCCGGAAGATTATTTATTTAAATTTATTATTCCTACAGACAAGGCGAAACTTACTGAAATTTACAAAGTTTTTGATGGTATTAAATTTACCCTGGGAAACCGCGAAAGCAAAAATGGAAAATACACAGCCTGCAATATTAATGCATTTGTTCTGGATGCCAATCAGGTAGTGAATATTTATAAAGAAGTAGCCAAAATAGAAGGCGTTATTCTATTGTAAAAACACCAACCGTTTCATAGTAATGAGGCGGTTTTTTATTATATGAAATAAACAAAAACAGAATGAACATCCCACTGATCTTATTGAGCACTGCCCTAGCGGTCACTACTACAAGCTGTATTCATAAAAACAACAGCGAGAATACCTCATCGAATATCACCACTGCAGTTCAACAACAAAAGATTGAACAGGTTCAATTAATAGAAAGAACAAGAGGATTCAGCAGAAGCATTGTTGTTACTCCTTCCTCAAAAGCATCCAATATCAACGAAGAGATCACGAATACCAAGCTATCTCCTGCGGAATGGCAGGCAGTTTCCCAACTGGCAGGAAATATTGATTTATCCAAGATATCAGATCTTAAAGCTCCTACTACAGGCAGACATTCTGACCGGGCAATGATAGCCTCTATGATCATTACCTCTGGCGGAAAGGAGTATACATCTTCAGATTTTGATTCCGGGAATCCTCCAAAAGAGCTGGAAGCTTTATATAATGTGATCAACGGACCTAAGAAAACAGAAACCCAATAACATAAAAAAATCCGCTCTTACACAGAACGGATTTTTATTTATTTTTCAATAAAGAATTTTACATTTTCAATAGCCCTTCCCAGCATTGCTACCGAGCCTTTCACCAGAATTGGTCTTTGTATCAGAGAGGGATTTTCAGAAAGAATTTTTATCCATTCATCTTCTGAATAGTTTTTATCTGCATAGTTTTCTATATACAGCTTATCTGCTTTACGGATAATATGGAAAACACTCTGGTTCAACTTCTTAAGCACCGTTCTAATCTCAAGAGGGCTTAACGGATCTTCAACAATATTGATGATCTCGAAAGGCACTCCGTTTTCGTCAAGATACTCCAGTACAGCATTTGACTTTGAACAGTTTCCGTTATGTAATACTTTAACTACCATGATATAATTATTCAATAATTAAACTTGATCTAAACAAATTTAAAAAGAATTACCCTGAGTATGTCTTAATATTCTGATAAAAATATGTTAAAACAAACCATGCAATTCTGCCTCAATTTTCTCCAGAATAAATCCGAAATCTTCCGGTTTTTCTACAAAATCGAGATCATCCACTTCAACGATCAGAAGTTTTCCTTCCGTGTAATTGGAAATCCATTTTTCATATTTCTGATTCAGTTTTGAAAGATATTCAATACTGATGGATGCTTCATATTCACGACCTCTCTTATAGATTTTTTTAACCAGATTAGGAACATCTGATTTTAAATAAATCAGCAAGTCGGGAGCAGATACAAAAGATTTCATCAAATCAAAAACTGATGAGTAGTTATTGAAATCCCTGTCTGAAAGAAGATTCATATCATTCAGGTTCTCTGCAAAAATATGAGCATCTTCATAAATCGTTCGATCCTGAATAATGTTTTTGCCACTTTCTCTGATCTCTTTTACCTGACGGAATCTGCTTCCCAGGAAATACACCTGCAATGCAAAACTCCATTTGCTCATATCTGAATAAAAATCTTCCAGATAAGGATTATGATCTACATCTTCAAATTGTGCATCCCATCCGTAATGCTTGGAAAGCATCGTTGTCAAAGTTGTTTTTCCTGCTCCGATGTTTCCTGTAACCGCAATATGCATAATATTCTTTTTCCTTGTATTTACTGATTAGTTGATAAGTTTTTCGATGGCTTCAGTCTGAACTTTAGAAGTGTCTTCAATCAATTTCTGTAAGGTATTGTCTGAAGGTTTCTCTACCGTATTCTCATTCGGTTTTTCCTCAGTTGTTTCTACTGGTTTATCTGTAGACTGCTGCAGAGGTTCCGGCTGAGCTTCGAGCTGTTTTTGCTGTTTGGCTTTCTTTACTTTTTCAAGGCTGTAAAGATAGAGTTTGTTCCCTTTGATTGCAAAATAAGAGAGGATGTTTTTATCCACAATTTGCGCTTCCTGATCTTCAAAAACAGTCTCCATCCCTTTTTCCGGAACGTATTGTGAAATGAAATTAGTGGCTACAACCAGAATAACATCATTTTCTCTTCGAAACCGTTTTCCGTTTTCTAATGGGGCTTCAAACAGTTTTTCAAATTTCAGGCTGTAAATCCTGATATGTTTTCTTGTTAAGACATACACCTTATTTTCATAAACCAGCATATCCATTAAATCCTCAAAACTGATGTCAAATGGATAGGAATTAATGGTTGTATCATTCCTGAAATTGTACTGTATCAAACGTTTTGTACTATCATCCAAAAGCCACAGCTGCTGCAGGTCTTCGGCATAAGCCATTCTGATAAAACCAAATTTCTGTTTAAAATCCAACCTTTGAATTTCATTCATATTCTGGTCTACAAATTTCATTTCCTGGGCATTTTCAGAAAACAAGGGTACATTCAGAGGATTTTGTACGTTCTGCACTTTGTATGGAACGGTAAGCATCATTTTTCCAATCTGCTTTCCTAAAGAATCGTATTTGGTAAAACTAAAATCTTTGTTTTTATAGATATACAGATTTCCATAGTCATCGGCTAGCATATCTTTCGCTTCCTTTAGTTTCAAAGTATCTAAAGGAAGAATATTCTGCGCTGAAGCTGTACAGAAAAGGAAAAAAAATATTAAGTTTAAAAACTTCACTCTGTTTTTTTAATGGGGACAATTTACTGAAAAATAATTTCATCCAAAAGATGATAAAACCTGGTAGAATCTTCTTTGAACTTAATCAAAATCGAGACCATCTTCTGGATAAAAAGAAGTGTTTTAAAGAAAAATACAATGAATTTTATTTAAAAGCCACTTCGTATATTTTGGACCAGTTTTTTCCTGTTACGAGCATATTATCTCCTTTAAAAGCAATTCCGTTTAATACATCATCACTTCCTTTGGTATTCTGTTTTGCAATTTCTGTGAAATCAAAAGTTCCCACGACTTCTCCATTGGCGGGATTAATCTTTAGAATCACGGGTTTAAGCCAAACATTGGAATATATAAAACCATTGTGATATTCAAGCTCATTGAGTTGATCATAAATTGTGGTACTTCCGCCAACACAAACAGTTTTTACTACTTTTGACGGATCATTGACATCAAGAAAATAAAGATTTTTGGAACCATCGGTTGCAATCAGGTTTTTCCCATCATATGTCAGTCCCCAGCCTTCTCCAATGACGTTGGGAAGTGGAAATTGAGATATTTTTTTCAAGGTATTTTTATCGTAAATAAAACCAATTTTATTTTGATAAGTCAGCTGATATATTTTATCTCCAACAATTGCACATCCTTCAGAGAAAATTTCAGCGGGCTGCTTTGCCATGATTTTGGGCACAGATGATCCTAACGTATATTTTATAAGCTGTGAGGCTCCTTTCATTCCGTCACTTTCATATACTGTATTTCCTTCCACAACAAAACCTTCGATAAAGTTTTTAGGATCGTGAGGATAATCAGCAACTATTTTATAGGGAATATTCTGCTCCGGAGTTTTGGTAAATACATTAATGGTAGCATCCTGGTTCAGGACTTCACCTTTTTTTGTTTTGATGATAAAGATCACCTTGTTATCTCCCAGTGTGAAAAATTTAGGATCAATCGTTAAATCTGTTGTTTCCTTCCCTCTGAAACTGACGGCTATACTTTCTGTATTTGCTGTAATTTCTTCCGGCAATTCAATTTTATCTCCGAAATGGTAGCCTTTTTCTTCTTTTGAGTTGTTATAATCTGCAAGAGAATCAAGCATTTTTTCCTTGTTACTGCAAGAGACGAGTAATAAAACTGCTGCAAAACCAATGTTGATGTTTCGCTTCATAAAGGTATTAATCATTTGCCAAAAATACTAAATTTTAATCCTCAAAACGAAAATAACGCCCCCAAGGGAGCGCTACTTCTTCTTTTTATTAATAGCATCAGATTATTTGATCTGAACTTCGTAAATCTTTGGCCAGTTTTTTCCTGTAACCAGCATATTATCTCCTTTGAAAGCAATTCCGTTGAGTACATCATCACTTCCTTTAGTATTCTGTTTGGCAATGTCTGTGAAGTCAAAAGTTCCCACTACTTCTCCATTGGCAGGATTAATCTTCAGAATGATCGGCTTCTGCCATACGTTGGCATAGATAAATCCGTTGTGGTATTCCAGTTCGTTCAGTTGGTCATACGCCTGAGAACTTCCGGCAACAGCGATATATTTAATCAGTTTCGAAGGGTCATTTACATCAAGGAAATACAAAAGCTTACTTCCATCAGAAGCAATCAGATTTTTCCCATCATAGGTCAATCCCCAGCCTTCGCCTAATACATTTGGATAAGCAAATTCTGAAAGCAGTTTTAAAGAGCTTTTATCATAGATATATCCTTTTTTGCTCTGCCATGTCAACTGATAAACTTTATCGCCAACAATAGTGCTCCCTTCAGAAAAATCTTCCTGAGCCTGTTTGGTAGATGCAAGCGGAGTTGTAGTACCCAATGTGTACTTTAAAATCTGTGAAGATCCGTTCTGCCCGTCACTTTCATAGATGGTATTTCCTTCCACCTGGAATCCCTGTACAAAGTTTTTAGGATCGTGCGGATATTCTGCTACAATCTGATAAGCGATATTTTTTTCCGGATTTTTTGCAAATACATTGATCGTTGCATCCTGATTCAGGACTTCACCTCCTTTTGTTTTGACATTGAATGTAACCGCATTATCACCCAACGTGAAAAATTTAGGATCAATCGTTAAATCTGTTGTTTCTTTATCTCCAAAGCTGATGGTTACACTTTCTGCATTTTCCGTTACCTCTTTCGGAAGCTCAAGCTTATCTCCGAAATGGTATCCTTTCGCCTCCATTGAAGTATTATAGGTGTTCAGTGTATTAAGAATTTCTTTATCCTTATTACAAGACGCCAGTAATAAAATCGCTGCTAAACCCGCTATTATATTTTTTTTCATTGAATTTCTAAATATTTCTCCAAAAATAGCAAATTTTATTCCGTAGTGCCAATATTATCTACAGGTTCACCAAATTGTAATATATAGCCATTGCTGTCATAGATGGCAAATTCTCTCATTCCCCACTCAAAAGTTTCAATCTCATAGCATATTTTGGCTTTTGTTTTAAGATCTTCCCAAAGGTCGTCCACTTTATTTACATTGAAATAAAACGAACCGGAAAAACCGATTGATGTATTCGCTTCATGCTGATTGGGCTGAGACAGCATAATGTATATTTCATCTTTACGAAGTGAAGCCCATTGCCAATCATCATTCCTGTCCATCAAAGTAAACCCCAGAACACGACTATAGAATCCTATGGTTTCATCAAGGTTTTCTGTCCATAGAACGGGACGAAATGTGGTAAACTGTATCATGATTCCTGCAGTTTAAAAGTATTTTTATTGATTTTCATGTTTAGAGAAACCCATGTTTCCTTATCAATCCTGGCTTCACTTTTAACCTCCGGATCAAAATCAAAGCCTACTTTCCTGTAACATTCAATAGCTCCGGTATTCCAGTCGTAGACGTTCAGTTCTGCGGTTTCTTTATCAAAATGACTGAAACCATATTTCAGGAGTTCCAGCGTTACTTTTTTGCCATATCCTTTTCCTCTGTTGTTTTCATCCCAGATCAGAATTCTTCCCAGCAGAAATGTCTTTTCTTTTAAAAAAATCTGAGCATGACCGATTGTATTTCCGTCATCATCTGAAATTTTAAACAGGGTTCTTTTTTCATCATTCAAATCGGCCTCCAGCTGTTCTTCTGTGAGAGGAAAGCGGTATACAGGTCCGGCAAACTGAAGAAGCATTCTTTCGTCTTTTATCTTTGAAATCAACTGAGGAGCATCCTGAATGGTAAATGGAAGTAAGGTAATCATCATTTATTTTTCTAAATATTTTTTTAAACTCTGTCCTAAAATAGTATTCCAGCCTTCTGTAAAATTTTCTCTTGAAAAGCCTTCTCCCAAGTCTTTGAAGTTTTCAATGTCTTCATGGGTCAGCTTTACTAAAGTTTGTCCATCTTCAGGCAGTAATTCCCAGGTTACAATGGTCTTCAATGCTGAAAAATCAGGATAAGACCAGGTATGTTTCAATTTCTGATTAGGAATTACTTCTAAGATTTGCCCCTGATGGTGATATTTATTGGCTCCTCCAGGTTCATAGAAATTAAATTCAGCGCCTGTTTCCAATACAAAATCCTGGATATCAAAATACCAGGATTTCATTTCATTTTTATCGGTTAATGCTTTCCAGACTTTTTCTATCGGAGCATTTATTGTGAACTGAACAATGATTGGTGTACTCATATTATAGGTTTACTATGTTTAAATGTACACATTTTGTCCGTAATATTTAACCACAATAGTCACAAAAGTTTTATCTCTTAATGGTTTAAAGCTTAAGTTTCTACTCATGAAGAGCACACTTAAGTCATTAAAATCTAACGATTTTCATTTTGTGAACTTTTCACCATTCGAGCTTCTTCAGTCAATATTCTTTTGTGACTTTTGTGGCTTATTTTTTAATTATCCATGTGAAAAACCAGTGATCTTTGCTTCATCAAAATCCAATTGCATTTCAATGGTTCTCATGACGTGATCATCAAATATCTTTTCTCTTTTCATTCTGTGCAGTTCGTTTCTCTGTGCCTGAATGATCTGTCGTAAGACATCTTTGTTTTCATTAATGGCCGTTACATAATCTCCAGTAGAGGCCATACATTGGGCTTTATCTGCCATCAGCATCATTTCATTTTCCAGCTTATGTTTTTGATGGCGAACCAGACTGTTTGTGACCGCCAGTTCAGAGAAGTCATTATCCAGTTTATGCAATGCTGTTTCTTTCAGTTTACGCATAAGAATAACTTCCTGTTTTTCTTCCGGTAATTCGCTTCCGGCATCCTGGATATTTAATAATTTCAGGATTGGGCTGAGCAATAAACCTTGCCCTACCAGGGTAATCAATATGATAACAAAAGTTACAAATAAAATAATATTTCTGTGTGGAAATGCCTCTCCGTTTGGTAAAAAAGCAGGAATCGATAAGGCCGCTGCCAGTGAAACTACTCCTCTCATGGCTGCAAAACTGATGATAAACGGTTCCCGCCAGTCCGGTTTTGGAACTTTTAACCGTAATTCTTTGGAGCAGACTCTGGGGAAATACATCAATGCATAACTGTACAGAATTCTTGTTCCGATAATCGCTCCGCCAATGACAACACTGTAGAAAATACCTTCTGAAATAGTATATTCTTTCATTCCTTCTACTACAATCGGAAGTTCTAGACCAATCAGAATGAAAATGATGGTATTCATCAGGAATATCAGAACACTCCATACATTCCCTGACTGTATCCTTGAGGTATGACTCAAATAACAATGAGAATTATATGACATCAACAGTCCTCCTGCAACCACTGCCAGTACTCCTGAAAAATGGAAATGCTCTGCTCCCACATACATAATGTAAGGTACAATAAGGGTAATAATGGTATCTATATTGGAGTTGGTTGGAATAATCCTTAGTAAAGCTCCAAACAGAAAACCTACTGCCACTCCTACTGCAATTCCTCCGATAGCCATGGTAAAGAAATCCTGAACAGCATCTCTCCAAATGAACTGTCCTGAAATAACGGCAGCCAGAGCAAATTTAAACACAATTAAACTGGAAGCATCATTGATCAGACTTTCCCCTTCCAGAATATTAGTAATCTTTTTGGGAATTTTCATATGCTTTAATACTGAAGTAGCCGCCACTGCATCTGGTGGGGAGTTTACACCACCCAATAAAAACCCCATTGCCACAGTAAGCCCGGGAATAATAGAAGATGAAAGGTAAGCTACAACGATGGATGTTAAAAACACCAATCCAAAGGCCATTGAAAAAATCTGCTTTCTCCATTTATGAAAGTCCTGCCATGAAGTAAACCAAGCGGCTTCAAACAAGATAGGCGGCAGGAAAATAAGGAAAACAAGATCTGGTTCTATTTCAATACGCGGCATTCCCGGCACAAAGCTGATCAGCAATCCTGCAATGACGAGGAAAATTGGATAAGCAACTTTTAATTTCTGGCCGATCATTACCAATATCATCACAGACAGCAGTACTGCAATAGATATTATAACATAGCTGTGAATCATTTTAAGTAAGTTTTTTAAGTATTTTTTTAATTTAATTAAATAATGTATTCCGTTGGATTGATTTATATCAGCGGAAATCTTTTAATTCTCTATTTAATTACAGAACAATATTATTCTTCGGTGTGATTGCCGGCGGAAGATCAGATTCGTCCAGCATATCTCTCATATCAATTTCTATAGTACGGCTGATCTGGGTAATCGGCACATCATTGGGACTTCCTTCGAATGGATTAACAGAGGCTTCTCCTACGCTGTCTAATGTATGAAAGCACCATGTTACCAATAAAGAAAACGGAATATTAAACCATAAAGTCCATCCTTCTACCACTGTTCCGTCTCCTAATTTATCGAGCTCTTTCAGTAATCCGAAAGGCACAAAAACAATGAATAAAAGCAAAAGGTATGTGGTGATGGAAGAGAAATTTCTCGGATATGGAAAGTTCTTAATTCTTTCTGCTTTTCCCTGGTCATCGGTAAACTTTATCAGTTGCTGATTGATCTGTGTCCATTGAAAATCATTGAGTTCTCCTTTTTCATAGGCTTCAGACAACGCTTTACTCTGCTTCGCCATCAGTTGAGTAGCCCTGTTCTTTTTGCTTAAAATATACTGAAGTTCAGGTTCGGAAAGATATTTTTTCAATTCTTCATCCAGTTTGGACAACCTCTCCGGAATGTCATACTTTCTGGCATATTCATCAAACTGATCTGTCCCCATATTTTCCCATGCTCTCGGCTCCCGAAGCTGAAATCTCAAGGCGGTAAGCCATGCATAATGACGAAGAAACATCTCTTTTACTTTACCCGGATCTTTAGAAATCAGCGCATCTCTCAGGATATATCCAAAACTACGGCTGTCATTAATAATCGCTCCATAGATCTGTCTTGCTTCCCAGAGCCTGCTGTAGCTGGCATTGTTTTTAAATCCGACAATAAAGGCAACAGCTGTTCCCATGATGGCAATCGGCTGCCATGGAACGGAAAGAAACTTCCAGCCTAAAAAATACAGGACGGTAGGAATGGCTGATAATACAACCAAGGCGTAAATGCTCCGTCTTGTCCAGATAATGAACTCTCTGGCTCCGAATCTTTTTCCTGAATGCATAAGTGTTTATTTTTTGTGTTTATTATTTTTTATTTTCAAATAAAGGCTTTTCTCAGAGCATTCAGAAGCAGTTTTTATCATCAGTTTTTAGTAAATGGAATATTGTTATAAAAACCAATCTGAATCTGCCCGCGATTTCTATTTTCCTGAATCTGGTTCATATAACCTGCTTCAATCCTCATATTTTTGTTGATGACATATCCTAAAGCTCCGTAGACTCTGTTTCTATCGAAAACCGGACTGTTGAAATGCAGGAAAATTTCATTATACATTGATGCGTAAAGGGTCTTTGGCAGCATTTCTTTTTGAGTAATCGGAATATTCACGCCCAGCATATAACGGAACCTCATCCTGAAATCATCCTGAAGAAAACGTTCTTCCAGGCGATAACGGTGCTGAAGATAGAAACGTCCAAATTTCTGTTTGGTAATATACTGCTGGAAAATTCGGTGTTCTATATTCTCTTTTTTCTCCCCGTTTACATAAGGCTGGCTCAGAATAAACCCATATCCTAACAAAACATTGTTGTTATTTTCGGTAAGATCATACCCTATCCCGGTACGGATCAGCAACTGTTCCAGATCTCCAAGGGCATCAAAATTACGGTACTGAATTTCATTATGCCAGTTCAGCTTTTTGCTGATTTTGTTATTTCCAAAATACATATACCATGCTCCCAGATCATTTTTCTGAGCAAATGTCAATATGGATCCCAAACTTAATACTGTGAATGCCAACTTCGTAAAAACCTTTCTCATGTTTACCAATTACTATTATCTATCGTTTTTAACAAAATTAATATTTTAAATCAATAATAGCAAACAATATTTTGCACGCGGATATAAAGAAGTCCGGATGCAATTATCTGCACCCGGTTTTATATAAAAGATTATTCTGGAATCTGTTCTGTCAGAACATTCGTTTCATGCTGGTCAAAATAAGTACAGTTCATCCCGTGAAGATCCATTGTCCATCCGTTGATTCCGTTTTCGGCACAGTCTTTACAGAAAGTCATGTAATCTGTTCCTCCCTGCTGATGAAGTTTCAGCCTTATTTTAAAATTTTCAAGGTTTAAAGTATCGGAAACAGGAAGTGAATCATACTTACTTCCAGTCTGCACAGATTGATTGTCATGATTAAAATATTCAGTATTTCCGTCTGAAACGTATGCCTTATAATGGGAAACACCAAGCCTTTTTATCGCCTGAATATATTGAGGAAAATCGGCTCCGGTTTTTACTTTTTGGTGTTCTTCTTTAATGTTTTCGATCGTAAATTTCATTCTTTTGTATTTTTCTGACTGTTATTATTTAAGAATATAAAATTATTATTTTTTCATAAACAAATCATGTGTATCTGCTTATAAAACAAAAACTAATTTAATCAGAAAATATAAATTTCATTTACTTTTTAATGAAAACAACGGCATGAATATTTACTCGAACCTGTCTTTTAAATAGTTCATATCTGCAATTTTACTTTCAATGGCATATACCACTAAACCTGCCGTATTTTTGGCTCCTGTTTTCAGCAGAAGACTGTTACGGTGGCCTTCCACAGTTCTGGAGCTTATAAAAAGCTGATCTGCTATTTCAGAAGTGTTGTATTGTTTACAGATTAATTCCAATACCTCTTTTTCTCTTTTAGAAATATGGTTGGCATCAAAAATACTGGACACTTTCTTTTTAGGCTCTGTAAGGTTTTGATGTAATGCTTCCATTACTTCATTATTGTAAAAGAAACCTTTGCTATATACTTCCCGGATTGCAGTAAGTAATTCAGCAGGGCTTGAGTTTTTTTTAAGGAAGGAACACGCTCCGGACTGTATCATATTGACAATAAACGCTTTTGTGTTATAGCTGGTCAATGCAATAATCCTGATCTGAGGATATTTGATATGGATTTGTTTGGTAGCTTCTACTCCGTTAATTTCCGGCATATTGAGATCCATCAGGATAATATCAGGCAGCTCTTCCAGGGTTATAAGCTCATCAAGCAGCTCTTTCCCGTTACTGAAATCACTTACCAGTTCAATATCTTTTTCTCTCTGTATCAACAATGAAATTCCCTGACGAAAGAGTGCTTCATCGTCTACGGTTATTACACGAATTATATCCTTTTCCATCTTATAACTATTTAAAATGTAAATTCTACGGTGATTCCTTTATTGTTTTCACTTTCAATTTTCAGTGTTCCATTGATCAGTTCTACCCGGCTTCTGATGTTTCGCAAGCCTAATCCTCCTTTCAAAGTATTTTCATCAAGATTAAATCCTTTACCATCATCTTTATAGATACAGGTATTTTTTCCTTCTTTTCCTAGAAATTCTATATCAATATGAGTACTTTCACCATGCTTTATGGAATTGTTAATGAGCTCCTGAAGTATTCTAAAGATATGCAAATTTTTTTCTTCTTCTGTTTTTGCAAAGTATAGACTGTTGGAATAAGTAACCTGCAGGGTTTTGGACATGTTAATTTCTGAGCATAGGGCATCTATTGCAGCATGAAGGCCAAATTTTTCTAAAATGGGAGGAAGCAGATCATGAGAGATTTGCCTGGCGCTTTCGGCAGTTTTGTTGACCAGATGTATTATTTTATTTTTCAGATCGGTGTATTCTTCTCTGGCCAGATTATCAAAATCCAACAGATGGATATTTAAAGAAACCACACTGAGTTTTGAGCTGATGTCATCATGCAGATCCTGAGCAATCCGCAGTTTTTCTTTTTCCTGAGCACTGATAATGGCATGGGTAAGATCTTTCTCATATCTGATTTCCAGTTCTTTTTTCTGAATAAGATTTCTGGTTATTTTCTTATTAGAAAAATAATAAAATATGATCAGCGTAACGGCCAGTAAAGTAAATGCCAGAAAGGTATAAACGATAGTGGAAATAATTGTATTTTCATTCATTTTGTAAAATCATAACAGTAATTACACATTTTTTCTACGGGAAGAAAGATATTCTGCCAGAATAAAAATCTGGTATATAATAAACATGACGACATTAAAAACCCATATCTCTTTATGCAGTTTTCTGTTCATCACCGTATAAAGATTTCCGGATAAAAATATCACAGTACTGCTTATCAGGTAAAGTAAAAGTCCCAGACTTATATAATTGTATTTCTTTTTAGTATCCAGTATATTATACAAATGAAATAATGCCAGAATTATAATGGAATAAGAGGTGACAAAAATTTCAAACAGGTTAAAAACATAATATTTCTCGGGGTATATTATATACTGTATAACGAGAACTACAGGAATGATAATTAAAAATGCAAGTGCTGTTTTTTTCTGGTATTTTTCTATTAAAATTTCATGAAAGAACAACCCCAGTAACAAAAACTGACCAATCAGATAATAATGAGAGAAAAACAGATTGTTTATCTTCTGAGAATTCAATACATAGAAAACAATTTCACATATTAATATCCAGGCTAGATAGCCGATGAAGAATGTATAGGCTTTTCCTGCTCTTGAAAAGCCCATACAGTATACTGCCAGATTGATCAGCAGAATGCCTTTTCCAATTAATGACAATATTTCAATCCAATGATCCAATGATCTCTAGTTTTTCAAATTACAGATTCCACCATTTCGCAGTGGAACATACACTTGGGCAAGGTGTTGTCATGTCATAAACATAGTATCCTTTATCATAATCTACAATATCATTGTTATCAGCATCTACCCCAACCATCAGAAACTTAAATTCGCCTTCATCGGTAATGGCATTATATCCCCGATATCTCTCAAATCCTTTATCTTTAATGAAAATATCATGTACATCCTTCGCTGGGATAAGGTGAGCCCGTATAGACATTCCATCAATTACTTTTGTATTCTGCCAGTTGCTGATCCATGTTTTAGCATCTTCTAATAAGACTGCATGTTTAGGTAGTTCCATAGTTTTCTTGTTTTAAATTATATAATAGGTTTAGAATAAAGTCGTTATAACTACACATTACAAGTTATGAAAAAACTAACCATACTGTGAAATAAATTTATATTAATTAACATAATATTTATTTTTCAAAATTATAATAATAAAAAACAACAGGATTGCGTATTTCTACCCGTTTTTCAATTTGGCATTTAATACGTTGTTATCACTTTTATTTCCTTTATCGGCTACTTATCAGGATCACATTGAAAAAGCCGACAGAAATCTGCCGGCTTTTTTACTATTTTAAATACCAATATAAATCTTATGGATGCTGCTGCATTTTAGCAGGATCGTCATAATTTACCATCCAGTTGATTCCGAATTTGTCACTAAACATTCCGAAATAAGCTCCCCAGAAAGTATCTGCCATTGGCATTGTTATTTGTCCTCCAGCAGAAAGACCACCGAATAATTTGTCTGCTTCTTCTTTAGATTCAGCGTTCACAGAAATAGAGAAATTGTTCCCTGTTTTGAAATTGGAAGACCACTCTCCTCCTGTATCGCTTCCCATCAATATTGTTTCTTTAGAGATTGGAAGTGAAACGTGCATAATTTTGTTTTTGTCTTCTTCAGGAGTTTCTTTTCCTTCCATTGGAGGCATTTCTCCAAATGTTCCGATGTAAGGATATTCTCCTCCGAAAACAGATTTATAAAAATCAAATGCTTCTCTGCAGTTTCCATTGAATGTCAAGTAAACATTTACTGTTGCCATAATTGTTTTGTTTTTTTAAGTTGAGTTTGTTTTTTATTAAGGTTTTTCAGATAAAACTTTTAATCTTGAAAGCCCTTTCTGATAATCTTTTCCAACAGCGTCCTCCATATTCATAAACAGCTTCATCAAAGTAAAAGGATAAGGAATCTGTGAGGTAAATCCCCATGTTGCCTTACTTCCGTTTCCTTCCGGAACTACTGTTACATAAGCGTTTGCTTCACTTTCATAGGGAGTAAGGAATTTAATTTCCGTATCTATTCTTTTACCTGCTTCATCCACTTTTTTCAATTCCTGACAACCTTTTCCTGCATTCTTATTTTTACTGTCCCAGCAAACTTTTTCTCCCGGTTGTCCTGTTGTTCCTGTCCAGTCTTTTTTCATCCCCGGATCAAGATCATTCCATGGACTCCATTGATCCATTGCTTTGAGGGTATTGGTATTTTGCCATACTTTTTCTACCGGTGCATTGATAGAAACTGACTTCTCATATTTACAGTCTCCTGAAATAAAAGCCGCCCAAACTAATAAAATGATTAGTACTGTGGTTAAAAATAAAATAATTCTTTTAAATGTTCTCATCATAAATGTGTTTTTAATTATTATCTGTGTTGGTCTATAAGAATCATATTTCCATCGGGATCTTTCAGGTAGATATGTTCGGGACCTGAAGTGGTTTCGTCCGCTTCTTTTCCGATTTCTATTCCGTTTTCTTTTAATCTTTTCTGAATTTCACGTACATCGTCAAAAGATTCAAGATTTTGTGCATTTTCGTCCCATCCCGGATTGAAAGTAAGCATATTTCCATCAAACATCGCCTGAAAAAGGCCTATCAAGGTAGAACCGTTTTTCATGATGAGATAGTTTTGTTTTTCCGTTCCTGCCATGGTTGTAAACCCAAGTTTCTCATAAAAATCTTTGGATTTCTGAAGATCTTTTACGCTTAAGCTAATTGAAAAAGCTCCTAATTTCATATTTTTTTTGTTTTTAAAGCAAGTTTATGTCCAACGAAAACCAATCCCCAAACAAGGATTCCTAAAATCCAGAACCAGATTGGAGTAGGTAAAGACACCATCATGTATACAGTCATTAGCAGGAAAATAATTCCGCAAATCAGTGCTGCTGTATATTTCCCATTATTTGAAATTTTTGTTGCTGTAAATCCGGAAATAACTGCTGCCAGGGCATAAGCCAGAATGATAAAAAACAGAGCCATAAAAGGCGCTTGGCCTACATAAACTTTCAATGCCTCAATATCTCCGGCTACCGCTTCCACAGGAGGAGGATATAAAGCATGTCCTATTTTCTCCACTACAGTAATACCAATGGATCCTGCAATAAGACCTGCCAATACGGCTAATATTCTTCTCAGCATGATTATTGGTTTTTGAGTTGGGTTTTAAGCTCTATGCTTCCATCATAGCTTTTCCAGTTTCCAATAAGCTCAATATACTGTCCTTCGATTTTCTCTGTTTTTCTGTTCCATTTGAAATTATAAACAAACCTTCCTTTAAAAAGTCCGGAATGTTTTCCTTTATTCTCTTCCGCCAGCTCATATTCTCCGTATACCGCACCCTGTTTCTTGGAATCTTTATATTTTGAAATGGTAATTTTCCCTTCAAATTTTGTATAATTGGTATCTACAAGAGAGTATCCTGAAACGAAATATTCCTGATCATTTTTTTTATTCTGTTCAGAAATATTGATCTTTACTTTCAGCTCCTGACCTTTATTTCCGATAGTTCCTATATACGGTTTACTATTGTTCAGCCAGGTATTTGAGATATCAGGCATCTGAGCCCATACAAAATTGGCTGCCAGAATGAAGAGTAATAAAAGTTTTTTCATAGTGTGATTTTTTTAAACGCCAAATTGGGCAAGATGGTGGTTCAGATGTTTGGCAAACATATTATTCCATTCCTGAGAATTCAGTTTTCCAAAAGAAAAAGATTCTTTACCATCAAACGCATCTGCACCTAACTGCTGGGTCTTCTGAATAAAACCGATCAGTCTTGTTTTTTCTTCATGAAAGTTCTTTCTGGTAGTAATCAAAAACTGTGGAGCGGTAGGAGAATCTCTTGGATATGCTTTTTCTCCCACTACCTTGGGTTTTACGAAAGTTTTCAGTATAAATTTGGCAATAGCTCCCGGCTTTTTGTGTTTTTCCGGTTCATAGATCATTTCATAGGTAATACAGCAGTGTGCCAGCATTTGGTCCACGGTCATTTTCCCCCACAAACCATGAGTATCTTCTACCAGCCTGTTGATCCTATCAATATAGTTTTGAGCATCTTTTGCATCAAATACGTTTTCCATATAATTTCTATTTTACTATGGACAAATATATCAGTTTTTTTGATTGATTTGATAGTTGGTTGAAAAAAGGAGAAATTTTTGGGATACGAGGTGTGAGATGCGGGTACGAGGTTGATTGTTGCAGGGTTCTGGCTGCCATTTTTTAGATTAAGTGTAGAAATTAAGATTGAAAGAATACGAGTTACGAGATTCGAGATTCGAGTGGCCAGCGATTCAACCTGGAAGCTGATTATCTCTGACTTATTTTTTAATCCTCAATATTTAAAATTATCATAAGCACAACCGCCCATCAGAATAACTGAAACAATCCCCTAACATCTAGCATCTAGCATCTAGCATCTAGCATCTAGCATCTAGCATCTAGCATCTAGCATCTAGCAAAGCAAAAAAAACTACTCAACATCCTCCTGGGAAGTATTCTCCAAAGCAATTTCCTGCGGCGCTGCTTTTCTGAAAATAAACCAAAGCTTAATCTTTAAAGCAATCCAGCCAATGATGGCATACACAACTAAAAGAATACTTAAATGTTTCAGGTAAGGGAAAGTAAGTTCTACCGAACCTTTTTGAATCAATAAGATTTTGAAAGCCTGTAAAAAGGGAGTTAATGGAATAATATTCGCGATAAACTGTACAAAAGCAGGCATTGCACTTAAAGGCCATGTAAACCCACTGATAATGAACGCTGGTGAAGCAATAACCATAAGGATCTGCGTAGCCTTCAAAGCATCCGGAATCAGAATACTGATAAATACTCCCAGAAATGAAACTGATCCTACAAAGACCGCTGTCAGAAGAATAAAATTAAATATTCCTTCAGGCATCGGAACATGGAAAATCATATGCATAAAGTAATAAATACCTACGATGAGAATAGAAAATACCCAAATCGGGATCACCTTAATAAGCATGGTTGGGAAAGCCCATTTTTTCATTTTCAGGTATTCTTTTACGAAAGAACCTCTTTCAAATTCGGCAGCAAAACTTACAGCCATCGCCAACAGAATTACCTGCTGTAATACTACCGCCAGCATTGCAGGCCACATAAAGATCAGGTAGTTTCCGGTAGTATTGAAAAGGGTGATATAATTAGCTTTGAAAGGCTCATACTGAGTAGCGGCCTTGGCAGCGGGCATTCCTGCTTTCTGAAGAGCTTTGATGGAAGCTCCGGCAGAAAATGTTCCTATGGTCAGCTGAAGAGCTTTGGAAGCAAAATTTGCTGTTAAGACATTTCCTGTATTGATGTAGACATTCAGTTCAGGGTATTTTTTCTGAAGCATATCTCCTTCAAATCTTGATGGAATAATCACCACAGCTGCAGCTTCATGTCTGATCACCTCATCTTTAATACTCAGAGGTTCCTGGAGATATCTGATAATTTTGATGCTTTTATTATCATCCAGCATTTCCGTCAGTTGGTTTGACAAAGGGGTATTATCCCGGTCGACAACCAAAACAGGAGTATTTTCAACTTTTCCGCTTTTGTAAACAAAGCCCAGCAAGGTTGCATAGAAGACTGGTGCCAAAAAGAACACCGTCCTTAAGGTTGAATTGCCGATAAAAAGTTTGAACTCACGTTTTAAAAGACGGAAAAATTCTTTCATCTGTATATTTTTATATGTTGAAGAACGAAATAAAATCCAATAGAAGTTTCATCTGTTCTTTTTCAATTTATTTCAGGATTATATTGGCATTGACCAAAATACTTTTAGCCTTATTCATGTCTTTCGGTTTTACTTTGATCTCATAGATCGCATCCTGCAGCTGATAGTCAGGGTAAGCTGTCGTGATATCTGCATATTTTGTCAGCTGTTTGATATACACTATATTTCCTGTCAGGGTTTCTTTGTTGTAAACGACTTGCATGGTCACCTCCTGTCCTTTTTTGTATTTTGAAATGGCACTTTCCGGGATTGTAAATCTGAAATAAGTGCTTTCGGGAATATATCCATTGAATAAAGCAAAACCAGCTGTAGCAAGCTCACCCGTATTCAAGCTGATGGTTTCGATTTCCATATCGTTGGTAGCAATGATGTATCTTTCGGAATAGGCTACATTGGCTTCCTGCAAAGCTCCTTTAGCCTGTGAAGCCTGCCCTGCTGCCATTTCTACTTTTTCGAAACGGGTACCTCTTGTTACATCATCCAGTTCGGCGACTACCGCATCATACTGTGCTTTTGCTCCCTGTAGTTTTGCATAGATTTCGTCATGAGCCTGTGGAGACATCAAGCTGTCGCGGAACATATTGTTTGCTCTTTTGTAAGATTTCTGGGCAAATTCATATTGCTCTTTGAGTCCTTTATATTTAGCCTTAAGCTGTCTCAACTGATCGGCTGTAGCTCCGTTTTTCGCCATCTGTTCCTGGGCCGTAGCAGCATTTACAGCGCCCTGTGCCTGTGCAATTTTTGCGGAAACTTCAGGAACATCAAGCTGAGCCAGCGTATCTCCCTTTTTCACGGTTTGCCCTTCAGAAACATATATTTTCAGAATCCTTCCGGTAACTTTAGGAGCAAAAGAGATCACATCCTTTTTTGTTTTTCCTTCAGGATCTTTGTTTTTTTCATTTTTTTTGTCACAGCTCCCCAGCAAAAACAGAGCAGCGAAGAGTATAGATATATTTTTATGCATCATTTAAATTTTTAAGGGATTAAATAAAATTTGGTGATATCCAGTTCCTGGGTAGACCTCATCAGTTCTATTCCCGCTCTTCTCTGGTTGAAAATGGCATTCTGATATTCCAGTTCGGAAGCTTCAAGATCATTTTCTGCATCAATAAGCTGTGAAGATTTACTCATTCCGTATCTGAATTCTTTTTCGGCCTGTACCAACGCATTTTTTGCCAGCTCTTTTTCTTTGGCTTTCAAGGTAATCTGTGCGGAGGCGATATTATAATTGGTTTGATTATTAGCCAGATTCAGGGTCAGTTTTTTCAGAGCATCTTCTTTCTGATTTTGTAGTACTTCTTTTCCTACTTTGGCTGTTTCTTCTGCATGTTTTCCTTCTTTACCATCAAAAATTTCCCATTTAAATCCTACTCCAGCTGTAATCAGTGGAAATATGTTAATGTTATTAGGTCTCCAGTCCAGTTTTTTTCCTTCATATCCAAGTATTGGAACTGCCGGGATGACATTTTCTGAGGACTTAATTCTGTTTCCGTACAGTCCGATATAATAGGCTGAAGCCATCAGCTGTACTTTAGGAATCATCCAGGTTTTTTCAGCCTTTATTTTATAGTCTGCAGCGCTGATGCCATGTTCCAGCGCTCTGATTTCAGCTCTCTGCTCTATTCCTTTTTCTGCGGCCAACAATTCTACCGGAGATAATACTGGATCAATCATTTTCAGCCTTTCTCTGTTGATTCCTGTTAAAATATAAAGCTGGGTAAGAAGAAGTTCTTTTTTCCCTTCATATTCTACCATTTTAGCATCTAAAGTTGCCTGAGCCAGTTCAATTTTTTTATGATCATAAGGAGTAATCAGACCATAGCCAAGAGCTTTATCTGCAGTTTTTCTGTTGATATCCAGTCTTTTTTTACTTTCATCCAGTACTTTTTTAGACTGATGAATTAAGGCTAATTGATCATACGCTTTAGAAATGGTGGCAATCACCTCATCTTTTGTTTTCTCCAAAAGAATATCTTCAGATTTTTTCTTTTCTTCAACGGCCTTTTTCATGTATTTAACTTTGCCACCTGAATACAAAAGCATTTTAGCATCAGCTTTGGCAATTCCTGAAAATCCGGACACATTGAAATTATTGTTGAAAGCTCCTTCCGGAATATTGATAAAGGGAGCGAGATTAAATTCCGGTGACGTCAGTCTTGCTGTTCCATTGAGATAACCTGCTTTACCACTTAATTCCAGGGTTGGAAGAAAGATATCTTTCAGTTTGTGTTCATCAAGATCGGTAAGTTTGTTTTGGGTAATCTGCATTTTAAGGTTCGAGTCCCGAACCATAGCACTATCCAGAAGTTCTTTAAAATCCGGCGCAGACTGTGCCCAGCCAAAAGCGGGGAAAGCAAAAAAACTAAACGTAAAAATCAATAAATTGTTTTTCATGGTTTATGTTTATAACAAATATAATGCAAAAAAAGATAAAATCCTTAAAGATAATTCTACAATACAGTGAATTTAAAGTAAGTTTAAAATATGTTTAAGTTTAAAGCCCTACAAAATAAAGTTTTGCCCGAAGTGTTTAAATGTTAATTAAAACTTAAAAAATTTTGAAAAAATAATTAACTCTACTTTTACTGCGTCCTTTTTATTGTGTCTTTTCTTAGGAAACAAAAGAATCAACGGATATTCAATCGAAAAATAAATCTTTCCTTTTTATTCTTATTCTGAATATAGGAATCTAGATTCCTGCGGAATGGCAAACTGGATGCTTAGGCTCTGGAAATAAAAATCAGTAAAATTTGTGAGAATGGGCTTTAGCCAAAAATATATTACAACGCGATGTCCGCAAAAGCATTATGAATCGGTTTAAGCTTGTTCGTAAAGGCGTTTCACTTAGCTAAGATAATGGAGAAAACGTTGAATTAGTTCCAATCTGATACTGTGCAAAAACGAAAACTCCCCGCATTACTGTGAGGAGTTTTCTGTATAATTATAATAAGCTGATTTACTTTTGAACTGCTTTTTTCATGGCAGCATCAGGGCGTAAGATTCTGTAACGTACTTCAATGTCTTTTGGTACATAGAATACCAATGGAAGTTTACTGTTGTATCTTACGATTTCAGGTTTTAAAGTCACAAACTTTTTAGTCTGTTTCTGCCCAGGGCATCCCATAAGAGTTCCTGCTGTTTCTCCTTTAGACTCTACTTCGTAATAGTTGTATCCCCATCCCTGAAGATCCTGAGTTTTCATTTCTCCCATTAAGAAATAGTTGTTGCAGTCTAACATTTTTTCAGTTCCGACAAAAAGTTCAACTTTTAAATCGTTTTCATTTTTTGCTACGGGAAGCTGAATATATACTTGTTTGTATCCTTCTTTAGCTTTTGGGAACATTTCAATCTGTAGTTTTTCAAACTTTTCTGCTTTCTTTTGTGCAAAAGCATTTACTCCGGCCATCAACACCAATCCTGTAATTAAAGTTTTAGAAAATTTCATCTTTTAATAATTTTTTTAATTGATATTATCTTAATTCCAAAAACTATTCCAAAATTAAACAATTGTTTGGTTTTTCGATTTAATTCTATTTTATTTTAAACCTTAAAACAAAAACTGCAGTAAAATTTACTGCAGTTTTTTATACATTACTCTGAAATTGTTACGCCGGTTCCTTTTGTATGCGCATTCATCTGCGGTGCGTAGTAATTCTGCATGGTGGTAATTCCATTTGAGAATTTACCTGATGCATTGGCTACCACATCATATTCAAAAACATATTTTCCTTTCGGCATATACTGAATATAGAAATTGGTAGAGGCATCTTTGGTAGACTGATAGTATCCCAGATTATTTTTCCACTGGTATCCGGATAATACATCTACAGGTTCGAATCCTGCGGCACGCATATCTTTAATATGAATAAACTCCATGGCTCTGTCTGTATTCAGAATCATTCTTACCGTCACTTTATCTCCTACTTTCAGCGGTGTTTCGGATGAGATTTTCTGAAGTTCTTCCCCATTTACCGTTTTTACCTTTTTATAAAGTTCTTTGGTTACAGAAATATAATTTTCAGAAGATTTGATTTTATCAAGGTCTTCATAATACTGCCAGAACAATCCTCCCTGAACAATTCCCGGACCTGGCTTCGTAACCGTTACAGTTGCTAAATTTTTATCTACGGCATCTGTTTTCATTGTTGATTTCACATATCCCGTTGCCTGAGTCTGAGGAACTAATTCCTTTCCGCCCCAAACAATGGTTGCTTTATCACTTTCTGTTCCCGTCCATGATTTCCCTGAATTCAAAATCGTGAAGATCACTTCCGCAGTTCCTCTTGAGCTTCCCCATGAGTTAACTTCTTTCTGAGTAACCAGCCAGATTTTCACATCTTCAATAAAGTTCTGATCATTAGATTTCAGCTTATTGAAAGCTTCCAGTGCTCCGGCATGGCTGACCACTTTAGAGCCAAACCATCCCCAGTCGTTCAGGTTTTGTTTCCAGTAAACTCCCTGTGTTTTTGTATCTGTGGAAGTCTCCTTAAGGTAGGTCATCAGCTTAGCAGATACCTCTTTCAGACCATAATCATTCATCAATAATGCAGCGCGGTGAAGTCCGAAGAATGTAAAATCGGTAATCTTAGCAGTCTTTGCTTTTTGTTTTACCAGCGTTTTCAGGGTTGCTCCTTTACCTTTCAAAGGATATTGCTGCTCCCAGTAGTTTCTGGTATCAAGATAATCCATTGCCCAGTTGTTCCAGACATTCCCTTTTTTCACATCAAAATATTTGCTCACTTCATTGTCTACATACTGAACCAGTTTAGCGACAATAGCTTTCTGTTCTGAGCTCTGATAATCTTTCACATTATCTTTTAACCAGGAATTGATTTTTCCTAAGTTTTTAAGGATATACAATGAGGTACCATAAGAACTTGGATAACCAGGATACCATGAGAATCCACCGTCAGGGTTTTGCAGTTTTTTCAACTCATCCCAATCCTGATTAATAGAATTTTTCATCGTATTGACATCAAACAATAATGCCAGTTTCTGCATCTGTTCGCCTTCATTTTTACTTTCCAGCACCCATGGTGTTTCTTCCAACAACAATTGTTTTAATTCCTGATTCTTTTCAAGGTTTGAATTTAATAATCCTTTGTTCTGATATTCCTCAAAAACCGTTTTCATTTTTGGATTTGCTTTGAATATTTCCGAAGCCAGTACATCCGCAAACCACTTGTTGAATATCACATCTGCAGAGTTATTCTGGTCATTTTTCAGACTTGGAAGGGCAAACATAATTTCCCAGATCGGATTGGTTGTCAGTTCCAGCGTATTGGAAACATTAGAAGCTGTTTTAGAGGTATTATTTTTAAGGTTATCCAATACAAATGTCTTCGTTTCTCCTTCTTTCACAAAAACAGGAACAGCATCCGTTACCAGCATTCTGTTTGGCAATACCGCAATGGCCTGCTGCTCTCCATCCGAATACGCTCCGGCTTTTGCTACCACTTTGAAAATAACAGAAGAAACATTGTCCGGAACTTTCAATTTCCATGTCAATGCACTGCTTCCATTTTCAGTTAAGCTGAAGTTTTGTCCTCCTGAACTCATTCCGAACTTCGAAGAAATATTTTCGTTGGTAAAGGCATCCAGAATTTGTAATTCCGCAGAACCATTTAGTTTTTTATCTGTAAGGTTAGATAACTTCGACTGTAGATTCAGTTCATCTCCTTCTCTCAGGAATCTCGGATAATTTGGAGTTACTGAGAATTCTTTTTGTGTTACCACTTCTTTTTCCAATGTAGCTGCTCTTGCATCTTTTGTATGGGCAAGGAACATCAGTTTCCATTTTGTCAATGCTTCCGGAGAAGTGAATTCGAAGTTGACATTTCCATCAGCATCAGTTTTAAGATCCGGATAGAAGAATGCTGTTTCATTTAGATTCTTACGAACAGCTACCTTGTCCAGATTTTCTTCAGAAGATCCAGGAGGAGAATTTTCTACCTTCGGAGCTTTTACAGGTTCAGGAACAACATTCTGCATAACCTCAATTTTATCTTCTGCAACGGATGCTCTGGCAGTTTTAAATCTTGCGCCCGCAATGGGTGATGGCGGCGGTGTATAAGCCGGAGCTTTAACTCCTTCCTGATTACTAAATCCTACAATGGTTTCTCTTGAAATTGAATAAAAATCACCATCAAACCAGTTAAACTGAGGAACTGCTATATATCTGTCTTCGAAATAGTTCAGTCTTTTCTGATAATTTTGCTGCTGCAAGTAATTTCTGATTCCATATGAAGTGACTATTACAAATGGGGTATATAATTTTCTCCAGCTATAGCTATTAGCTGCAAACTGATCGAGAGACATATCATACATATTAGCCAATACTTCAGCATTGATCTTTTCATTATCATTCCCGGTTACTTTTACCGTCCATTTTTCCTTAGAATTTGGCTCAAGCTTATCTCTGAAAGTTACCGTTTCTATTTTTAAAGGTTTTTCGGTATCCTTTATTTTTAAAGAAACAGATTCTGTATTCACATCATTGAATGCCACCAGCTGAAACTGAAGGTTCAGATCTGAGACACTTTTATCTTTAGGAATTTCAGTGGTATATTCCAGTATTCCTTTTTTAAGCTGATGAACTTCTGAAACCGTTTTTCCAGATCCGTCCTGAACAAAAACATTGACCAATGCGTCAGGAATTGCTGAGAAAACATACACTTTCACTTTTTCTCCTCTTGAGACTTCTTCTTTCGGAGCTATCACGGTAAGGAATGTTTTTTGAGTCGGCTTTAAAGAAGCTTTATCCCAGACACTGAAATACTGGGAAGATTTTATGGTGTCTTTTCCTTCAATATTGAAAAGCTCCAGCTGATAATCTCCGGCATCCAGTTTTCCTAAATCAAGATTCGTTGAAAGCTGAGCATTGTCAGCAGATGGCTGTTGTTGTCTTTCTACCAGTACTTTTTCTGTTTTCCAGTTTTTGACCTCATCATTTTTATCAAAAAGATCATGTGGGAATTTGCTGATAAATTCTTCTTTCGAATATTTAGGCAGATTCTGAACATCAGATTTGAAATTATCTCTGAAAATTCTGTCAGGAGCCATTAGTTTTGACAGCTTAACCTGATAAGGCTTCTTAAGATTCTGATCGTTATAGTTCTTGGTTTCTACCTTTACTTTTACATTTTCATCGGCAAAAGTATTGCTGATATTTTCTGCCTGGATATAGTGAGAAACTGAGGCTACCTTCAACTGGGTATTAGCGGTCTGTGTTTCCCCATTGATATCTGTAACCGAAGCATTGATGGCATAGTTATCAATTTGTATCCCTTCCAGTTTTTCATCTTTTTTAAGCTCTAAACGGATCGTAAACTCACCTTTTTCATTGGTCTTCGCCTCACCCAGAATTGAGTTTTCATTATCATTGTCCTGTGGATACCAGCTGAAATATCTCCATCTGATATTCTGCTTTTTGATTTCATAATTCACCACAGTGTTGCTGAGTGGAACACCGGAGAACATCACCGCTTTTCCTTTCAGTTCTATGGTTTGTCCATATTTATACTCTTCTTTTACCGGATTAAAGGTTACCTCAAACTTTGGTCTTTTGTATTCTTCTACCCTGAAGTTTTTATATCCCTGGCTTTCCCCTTCAATTCTCAGATAAAAATTACCGTTCAGTTTTCCTTTCGGAAGAATAAAACTTCCATGATAAGAACCAAACTCATTGGTGGTAAATTCCTGAGAAGAAACCTCCTCGTTATTGGTATTCAATAACGTAATTTTTTGTTTTAATCCAGAAAGCACAGCTTCCACTTCTTTATTCTGTCTTGTATTGATCACCTTGAAATAAACAGTTTGCCCTGGACGGTAGATGCCTCTGTCAATGAAAATCTGTGCCGTTGAACGCGTTTGTTTGTTGGGATTATAATCTTCAGCAGATCCTCTGTTTCCATACACCTGCATGATCTGGAAATCATTTGTCTTAGGCTGCTGGATCAGAAAAGTTCTGTAATATTCTTTGCTTTGTGTGGAAGGGAATTTAAATACTCCGTTTGCAGTGGTTGTTCCCTCAATTTTATTTAATGTTTTATTGGAAACAAATTCATAAAAACGAAGTCCTTCATTCGTCACAGGTTTACCATTTTCGCTATTAACCAGTTTCAACTCGTCAGTAAGAGGATTCCTGTCCGTTTTGGATTGATAAATAATTCTGTTTCCTGACACCAGAAAGTAGAAATTTTGTCGGGAATCGGTGTCTTTCATATCAGCTCCTGCAACTGTAAACTCTGCTACATATATTCCTGACGGAAGGGGCTTAACTTCCAGTGACGTTGTGTGATTCTGATAGTCCTTAGGATCCGGAAGCTGGAATGTTTCCTTCCTTACCAGATTCTTTTTTAGTTTTCCGAAGACATTGGAATAAGAATTATCAATGTATTGAAACAATGAGGTAAAATCATCTTTTACTTCATAAATATTCAGGGTAAATTCTGATACATTTTGATATTGGGCAACAAAATGAATCGGCAGGTTATTCTGAGTCTGGGCTTCATATTTTAAAGTCAGATATGGATTTACAATCTGAGCTTCCTTACTTTTGATATTCTCAATGAATGGAGATTTCGGATATTCACTTTTAGCCTGAGCCGCCAATGCAAGAGCTTCTTTAGGTTTCTTCTTGCCCACAAATTCATCCATGATCTCTCCCATGATCACCACTTTATAATCCCCTTCTACATTAGATTTTAAAAGATTCTGAAGCTGCTGAAGTTTATCCTTACAATGAGTGAAGTTACAGTTTTCCGTAATCTTCTCTTTCATGAAATACAGCTTGGAATTTCCGCTGTTTTGATCAATCAGCTCATCATAGATTGCACTGATCGTTGTGCGGTTGGCTGTCAGTTCATTTTTTGTGAAAATATTGTTTTCGGATAAAAACTCTATTTTCTTGACCGCATACCAGTCCGATAATGTCGGAAAATATGCTATATCTTCAGTTCCTGAAAAAACTTTTTTATACTTTTCCAGAGAGATCTTTTTCATTTCAGGTTTTTCCTGATCAAGTTCCTGAAAACTTTTGGTCAGGTAATTTTTAAAATCAAGCTTACTCCAGGTTTCAATCTGGGAAACATCCTGGGAATTGATATTGGTTCTTCCGTTTATTTTCCATGAGTTTTGGTTGTAATAATCCATAAAAAAACCATTCAGCAGGACCTTGTACATCAATTTCTCTTCTCCGTTCAGTTTTCCTTCCGCATCTTTAAGTTTTTTGAAAAACTGAGAAGCAGAATCATTCTGATCATCATCCACTGTTTGGTTTACAATACTGAATTCCGCTTTCAGTGAACGGATCAGCTCAAAGGCATTATTTTCTTTCATGGCTTGTTTTTGTATGTCTAAAATAATGGGAAGATTAGATTTATAAGCTCCTTTCGTACTGTTTTCAGCAATTTTTTTCCATTGGGTATCGTAATATTTCTGTGCGGATACCGTTGAAAAGCTTAGCATTACAAGCAAAAGCAGAAAAATCTTGGAAAATCTTTTCATATATATTAATTTTGATAAATGAACATCTTAAAAATACTGAAAAAAACCGTCATAGACAGTCAGATTTATGTCTCTCTTATGGGAACTCTTTTTGCAGTATTTTTCATGAAAGAGCAAAACACATTCCGTTTCCCTACCTTTGCATTAATTTTCATCACTTATTTCAGTGGTTATCTGTATACTAAATATCAATATACCAAGCATTTTTTCAAAATAGTTGTTATCAATGCCCTTGCGGGAATTGCCTGTGCTTTTTTAATCATCCACAATCATAATGAAATAAGGCTTTTGAAATGGTTTATTATTGTGGTACTGGGACTGCTTTACAACAGTTTTTTTCTTGATGTTTATATCCGAAAGATTCCTTTGCTGAAAGTTTTTTATGTAGGTTTGGTATGGGCGCTGGTCAACTGCTGGCTTACGCTTCCGGAATTCAGTATACCGATCTTTCTGATCAGCTTTTTCTTTATCACAGCACTTGTTCTTCCTTTTGATATCCGGGATATGAATAGTGATACCGTAAAAACCTTTCCGATGCTGATTGGTGTTCAGAATACTAAATACATTGCCTATGCACTTGTCTTCATCAGTAATGTGATCTCGATTTTTTATCTTGAATTATCTTATGCCAAGGCTTTTTTTATGGCAAGCATTGTAACTTATATCCTCATCTATTTCTCTGATAATAAAAGAGATGACGCTTACTACTCTTTCGGAGTGGAAACTTGTTCTGCACTTCCTTTTTTATTTTTACTAATAATGGAGTATTTTTGACGAATGATTATCAAGAAGCTTTCCCTTTACAATTTCAAAAACCACGCTGAGAAAAAATTTGAATTTTCCCCGCAGATCAACTGTTTTGTGGGTAATAACGGTGTGGGAAAGACCAATATTCTGGATGCCCTGCATTATTTATCAGTAGGAAAAAGCTTTCTAGGAAATACGGATTTTAACAATATAAAAAAAGAGGAAGATTTTTTTACCATTGATGCTGAAATTCAGAATGAGGAAAGTGAAGATATCATCAGAATCACTCAGCCTAAGGAAGCTAAAAAGGTGATCAAAAAAAATGATAAAAGCTACGACAGACTTGCTGATCATATCGGATATCTGCCCAGTGTGATGATCTCACCTTATGATTCCAATCTTATTTCGGATTCCGGGGAAAGCAGGCGTAAGTTTCTGGATGCGATGATTTCTCAGACAGATTCAGAGTATCTTTTTGACCTTATTCAATATCAGAAGACCATTCAGCAGCGAAATGCTTTACTGAAATATTTTGCCAAAAACAGAACGTGGGACAAAGATTCGCTGGAAATCTATAATGATCCCATCACCAGATTCGGAACAAAAATTTTTAATAAAAGAAAAGAATTTGTAGAGCAGCTTAATCCTATTGTTCAGAATTTTTACCAGATCATTTCAGGTGGAAAAGAAACAGTATCTGTTATTTATGAATCTCATTTACTGGAAAATTCTTTTGAAAATCTTTTAAAAGATAGCCTTGAAAGAGATCGTATGCTCACTTATACTTCAAAGGGAATTCATAAAGATGACCTTCTTTTTGAAATGGATCATATTTTAATCAAGAAAATCGGTTCTCAGGGGCAGCAAAAATCTTTCCTGATTTCTTTAAAGCTGGCTCAGATGAGTCTGGTAAAAGAACTGACGAAAAAGACCCCTATATTGTTGCTTGATGACATTTTTGATAAACTTGATGATACCAGGGTTGCACAATTGATTGAGCTGGTTAATAAAGAAAGTTTCGGCCAGATCTTCATCACGGATACCCACAGAGAACGTACGGAGAGTGTGGTAAAGAAAATCAATGAGGAAAGTATAATTTTTGAAGTTTAATGCCAGGTGCGGGATTCGAGTTACGAGATGCAGAATTGGACTGTAATTAAAAATTACTTTTCTTTTATCCTCGAAATATTTTTTATCTTAACTTATCATTCGAACTATATCCCGAATCACATAATCCGAAAACACGAATCACGTACCCCGAAAACCTGAAACCCGAACCTCAACTATGAAGAAGAAAAAACGTGAATATCAATCCTCCGAACTGGTAAAATCTTTTGCCAGAATCTACGGTTTTGAACATAAACTTGTCGCTTTTGATATTAAAGATTTCCTTGAAGAGTATCTTGATGAAAGTCTTTTCAAGGAAATAAGAAGTGTCAATATTGAAAATGAATGCATCATCATTAAAATTGATTCTCCTTTACTGAAACATGACTTTACAATGCGAAAAAGCTTTTACCTCAAAAAGTTCCAGGATAAATTCGGGGTGGAAAAATTCAGTGACCTTCAAATATTGTAAGACGTAAACCTATAAAAAATGCTGCCCACGGACAGCATTTTTATTTTATTGTTAATGTTCTTCTGATTTATTAGAATTAGAAATCGTACTGCTCATTAAGTCATCTGCTTTTTTGTCCAGCCCTGAGCGTAATGGCAGGAAGAATTTCAACGGATGCTTGATGAAATATCCGAATATTTCTTTATAGATCTCACTTACCTGTCCAAAGTTCATCTTTCTGGATCTGAATGCCAGGAACATCGACAAGCTGAAACTTACCAGAAAATTGAAGAAACCGATCAAAAATACGGTTACAAAAGACATCCAGAATGTATAGGAATCTACGGAAAAATCTTTTCCATACAATCCCAACGCAAAGTTACCGGCAGCAAAGGTAATGTGTCTTATATCCAGATCGAGACCGAAAAACATCCCCACCGGAGCTGTCGCCCCAAGGAAAACACCAAACCAGAAATTAGAAATGATTCCCGGCCAGTTTTTAGCATAATATTTTGAAAGTCCTTTGGCAAACTTCTTTCCAAAAAAGCTTCTGATGGAAAGGTTTTTAGCAATTCTTTCCGGAATCTGATAAAACACAGAATTGTTCCCGATATTCCCGGAAATAATTCCTGAAATAAAAAGATAAAATCCGGCAATACTTGCATGCAGAATTGCTTTTGATTTAAATGGATCAAGATCTTTTAACAGTTTATCAGAACGCTCTACAGCAAGGTTTTGTGAGAAAAAGACATCCAGACCGTAAATAATGGCAAGAGCCACCGGAAAGGCCAGCAATACATTGCCCACAAAGGCAATAAACTGGCTTCTGAATAACTTGGAGACCAGATGGGCAAACTCCGTATTGTTTCTTTGAGCATTCCCTTCTTCTGACAATACTTTTGTCATGGTAGCCGCTGTCATTGCCGGCTGTTTTGTTGCCAGAGTAAATCCCATCAGATAAATCATGATGAATCCCATTGCATAGTTCATCGAGTACAGGAAAGCATGAGAGAAGTCACTCCCGGGAATATATCCATACAGCATTTTCAGAACACAAAGGGCTCCTACAATAATTCCCCCTCCGCTCGCTTTATAGAACATAGTCATATATTCCTTTCGGGTAGACGTAATATAATGGGTACCCGCTTCTGCCGTGTGATTGGTAATAAGGTGTGAAATCAGCCTTGTACTGTCGTTAATAAGATCTGAGATATTATTTTTATGGGATTTATAGCTCAGAATGTTAAAGACCAGTTGTTTAGATTTTATCTGAATATCTTCATCGGTATCAATAATCAATAGCTGAACAATTTCATAAATTCTTTTGGTCTGCTGGCGGATTTTTATCAGAGATTGATTAATTTTTCCTGAAATACCATATTTAGCTGAATTTTTAAAAGCAATATTCACAAATTCCTGGCATTGTTCCACATAGATCTTAATCTGTTTATATCTGCTGTCTTTTGAATGCAGCTGTAGTTCAGGCTCTTTTATCAGATCATCGGCTAATGCCTCCAACTCATTCTGCAGAGCAAGAAACGGATTGTCTAAATTTCTATATTGAGGTGCCATTCTCACTACTTCCACTTCCATTGCCATTCCTGTTACCCTCCAGGAAAGAATATTCATAGAGAAAATGAGTTCTTTTTTCACATTGGGACGGATAATAAAATCCGAAGCTCCCAATATATTTAAAAATTCATTGATCTCATTTTCGGGAAGGTTATGCAGGTATTTCAAATCCTTCTTCGGTCTCATACTGACATTGTCGATCATGTACCATACTGTCTTTTCGTTTTCAACAGGTGGCAGAACTTTGTTCAGTATTCTTTTTTTCAGTTCCGGGAAAAAGGCATTTTCTGAAAGAATATTAGCTTCTGTCAGTGAAAGGTTAAAAGGTCTTCCTTTAAAAATATTGTGAATATAATATTTAAAGTTCTCAGTAAATTGAGGATTGCTTCTGAAAAAATTGAGCACATCTGTGAAGTCTGCCTCTTTTATGGTCTCTAAAAACTCTGCAAAGGGTTCTAAAGAAAGGGTTTCGTTCTTAAAAGAAAAATACTTTTTAAGAACTGACTCAAAATTTGTGCTGGAATTAAAGAATTTCATTAGTACAAAGATACTATTTCAAACTCACATTCCTCATCTGTCTCATAATCCAATTATGTTTCTTTCTTAAATAGGGAGATGGATTTTTAGGATCATACTTCTTTGGATTAGGTAATACAGCGGCAATCCATGCTGCATCTGAGGTACTTAAATCTTTGGAGGATTTCCCAAAATAATATTGAGCAGCAGCCTCTACACCAAATACACCCTGCCCCATTTCTATGGAATTCAGGTATCTTTCAAGGATAATATCTTTAGCCCATACTTTTTCTATAATAAAAGTATACACAGCTTCCAGCCCTTTTCTTACCCAGCTTCTGCCCTGCCAAAGAAACACATTCTTTGCCGTTTGCTGGGAAATAGTACTTCCTCCTCTTATTTTTTTGCCTTTCTCGTTATTTTTCATGGCTTTTTCGATAGCAGTATAATCGAAACCGTCATGATCAAAGAATTTCTGGTCTTCAGAGGCAATTACTGCCTTCTTCACATTATTTCCCATCTCATCATAGGAAATATAATCTCTGTGCAGTTTTCCGTATTCAAAAAGCCCTCCTATCTGAGTAAGAGTGATTGGCGGATTAAAGAATCTGCCCCAGATGATAAAAACTACATTCAGAACAAGAATGATGAAGATAAGCTGTTTAATTTTTTTCCACATAACTTGATAAAAAGGAAAGGCAAAAATAAGCAAATAGTATGAGTTACTGCAATTCTTTCATATAAGTAAGCTGATAATCCGGTAAAAGTTCAGGATGAAAGATCTTTATATAATCTTTAAGGATCAAGTCTGCTCTTACCACACCGCTTTCAAAGAAGTCATTAGCTTTCAATTTTTCTTTTCCTGCAATAGTATATATCTTCCCTTTATTGAATACATCCAGCTTTCCGTAGAAAGGATTCATGCCCAGCATTTCTTTTTTTGAAGTGTGGCTTCCTGCATTTACCCAGTACTGAACACCTCCTGCTTTAGCATATACTTCTTCAAAACTCATTGTTAATGCTTTTTCATCTTTATTATCCTTCATGATGTAATTGGCATTGGCATCGGAAATATAGTGAGCCACAGAAGTATTTCCTCCCGGAAGATACCAAACATCCCCATACATTTCGTTAGCCAGGACAACAGGTTTTTCTTTTGCTTTTGACGCAAGCTGTTTCAGATCGCTGTAGTTTTTCTCAACTTCCTGATATTTAGCTTCTGCTTCTTTTTCTTTTCCTAAAAATTCTCCGAAAAGTTTGATATAAGCCGTTTTTTCCAAAGGCTTCTGCTCCATGTATTCATCCAGAAATATCACCTGAATTCCATTGTTTTTTAAAAGTTCATAGGTATTGTCAAAACTGGCAATGTGATTGGTAAAAATAGCATCCGGTTTCATAGAGATAATCTTTTCTACATCATATTTCTGTTCGCTTCCTACATTCTGGATTTTTCCTTCTTTAATCAGATTCTGGATTTTATCAGAATAAATATACTCCGGACTTGAAACACCTATGATTACATTTTCTGCTCCAAGCTCCGAAATATACCCTGCCATACTTGCATTCAACAGGATTATTTTCTTAAAAGGAGTTTGATTCTGCTTAAAATTATAAGTGAAATTCCCCGATTTTAGTTCCAGGATACCATCATGTTCTTTAAATTGGGTTCTGTTTGAGATATTCGTCCAATCTGAGGACGAAATTTTTGATTCTCTTTTACAGGCAATTAGCGAGAAGACCGTAAATAAAAGTAAAATTTTCTGTTTCATCTTTCAAAGAACGGAAAAAAGTGGTATATTTGCAACCGTTAAACAACAAGATAACAAAAGGCCTCGTGGCGCAACTGAATAGCGCATCTGATTACGGCTCAGAAGGTTACAGGTTTGAATCCTGTCGAGGTCACAAACAGCCAAATGGCTCAATTTAATCCAAATTGAGCCATTTTTTTATTCCAAAACAAGCCAGATTAGGATTTTTATTGTTTTAGTGAATCTATCTTAAGAAAATAAGAAATGGCAGTCATATTTGGACAGAAAAAATAAAATCCGTTTCATTTATGAATATCATAACTAAAGAATAGGAACTATACACTTTTCTGCACCAATTAGATTTACCTTCAATAACACTATCATAAAGGACTTTGCTAAAAGCTACGTTTCCTATGTTCAAAAGATTTTTTATGAATTAAACTCATTAATGGCCAGCAGCCAATTTTATCACCATTCCTTTAAAAATAAATCCGTGAAAAGGCAATACAGAATACCAATATAATCTTCCCCACAATCCTTTTGGCCGGAAAACTGCTTTCTGCCAGAGCTTTCCTTTGTATAATTTGAACATCAGCCACGCCTCTCCAGGCAGTTTCATTTCAGCAATAAGAATCAATTTCCCTTCTTCCCTATCAGCATAAAGTACCCGCCAAAAATCCAGAGCATCTCCTTCGTGAAGCTCTACCGGGTGCGTTCTTCCTCTTCTGAGCCCCGGACCGCCAACCAATACATCCATATAACCCCGGATTTTCCAAAGGTTTTGTCCGTACCATCCGTTTTTGCCGCCCAAACCAAAAATACGGTCGAGACATTTTTCACGGTCGTCATATTTTTCACTTCGAACGTCTTTAAAACAGCCAAAATGCGGAACTTCAATAAATTCCTTCAGGGAAGAATCATTTCTGCTGCTTATAAAGCTGTCTTTCCAACTGGAAAGTATTTCGTTGGCCTGAATCTTTGCCATCGTTCTCTCCAAAGCCTGCTCGTAAGAAAATGGTTGAACTCCAGTTATTTTTTTAATCTCTAATAAACTTTCATTGTTACAAACTACCTCAATTTTCATACTTCCAACGAGCGAACTTGCCAGACTGTAAGTGGTTGAAGTGATGAAATATAACCAATACGAAGACAATTTCGGAGTCATTACCGGCAGTGTGATAATAGTTCTTTTCAAACCTCTGATTTTCGCAAAACCCAGCAATATTTCTTTGTAAGTCAAGACATCTTCACAACCGATGTCAAAACTTTTACGGTAAGTTTCTTTTTTGAATAAAGTGAAAATTAGAAAATCCAAAACATTCGCAATTCCTATGGGTTGACATTTCGTAGTGAGCCATTTTGGCGTAATCATGATCGGTAATTTTTCAACCAAATCTCGAATGATCTCAAATGATGCGCTTCCAGAACCGATGATAATACCAGCTCGTAAAACAGTTGTTGGAATTTTAGACTCAATTAAAATCTTTTCTACATTAAATCTTGAATTCAAATGCTTTGACAATTCTTTCTGATTGACTAATCCTGACAGATAGATAATATGTTTGCACTCCGTTTTTTCAATTGCTGAAATAAAATTCTGAGCACAGATTTTCTCCGATTCTTCGTAGTCACCATTCGCACTCATAGAATGCATCAGATAATATGCCCCGGAAATATCCTCCGGAATATTCTTCAAAGTTTCCTCTCTCAGGAAATCAACTTCGATGACTTCTATTAAATCATAATTGATCCCGGCGGGTCTGGAAAATCGGCTGACGTCACGGCAGCAGCACACCACTTTATAGCCTTGCTCTGTAATCACACTCATCATCCTTTTACCGATGTAACCTGTTGCTCCCGTTAATAAAATCTTTTTCATGAGATTAATTTTGAATCAGTTAAAGAATTTTTCTATGAAGTTTAAATGTAATTTAAAGTTTTTCGAAGAGATGCCCAAAATAATCCTTCTTTGTTGTAAGATACGACGCATTGACTGAATTAGATTCAATTTCCAAAGGAATTCTTTTATTGAGCAAAATCCCGCTGTTGTTGAAAGCTTTCAATTTTTCAGGATTATTGGTCAATAAATTAACTTTTGAAATTTCCAGCATTTTCAGCATCTCGATTGCAACATCAAAACTTCTACCATCTGCCGGCAAACCTAATCTCAAATTTGCTTCTACCGTATCAAAACCTTGTTCCTGAAGAGCGTAAGCCTTTAATTTATTGATGATTCCAATATTTCTGCCTTCCTGTCTGAGATAAATAATCATTCCTCCGTTTTCCGACACAAATTTCATTGCCGCATCCAGTTGTTGTCCGCATTCACATTTCCTCGAATGGAAAACTTCTCCGGTAATGCACTCCGAATGGAAACGTACATTAACAACTTCATTAAAATCTGTTTTTTCAGCCACCAAAACCAAATGTGGACACCAGTCATTTTCATTTTCAGAAAATGCATAGACGGTAAATATTCCAAAATCGGTCGGTACATTAGATTGAGCCTGTATTGTAAGCATTAGTTATATTTTGAATCATTACTATAGTACAAATTTATACTTTATTTATTTAACTAGTAAAATTAATTACTAAATTTGTTGATAAATAAAATCAATAATGGAACAAAAAAATATAATTACAGAAGATAAAATATTTGAATTGTATGGTGACTACGTTTTGAATCACGGCGAAAGACCAAAAAACATTTACCGCTTCGCAAAAGACAATGAGTTCGAAGAAAAAGACTTTTACGATTACTTTTCAAGCTTTGAACAGATAGAAAAATCAATGTTGGTCAATCTTTTTGATAAATCTGTAGAGTTAGCTTCGGAAGTTAACAATTCTGATGAAATTACTTCAAAAGAAAAACTGTTGAATGTCTATTTTATCTTTTTTGAAAATATGACGATGAACCGTTCTTTGGTTCTGATGATCTTGGGGAATGACAAATTACACTTGGCAAAAATTTCAAATCAGCTTAAGGAAACGCATCGACAATTCATCAAAACTCTTGATTTTAATGATTGGGAAATGATTCAAAAAGCGAAAGATGAGGTGAAAAATTTCCACGAAAAAGCTCGTGAAGAAGCATTGTGGATTCATTTGGTTTCCGCCATCGAATTTTGGAAAAAAGATACATCTCCATCATTCGAAAAGACAGATATTTTCATCGAGAAAACAATTGATACAGGATTTGAACTGATGGATAACGAACCTTTGAGAAAAGTAGTTGACCTCGGAAAGTTTTTATTTAAAGAAAAATTTAAAAAATAGCAGATGAAAACACTCAATAAAATACCAACAGGAAAGCTGGAACGAACGAGCAGCTTGCTGAAGGCAGGAGCAAAAGTAGGTGTTAATTACATTAAATATTACGGAAATAAAATCACAAAAAATAAAGATGAGGGCGAAGCGAGAAAAGCTTTGAATGAAAACAACGCAACCGACATTTACGATTCTCTGAAAGAACTGAAAGGCTCAGCCTTGAAAGTTGCCCAAATGCTAAGCATGGAGAAAAACATTCTTCCGCAGGCTTATGTTGAAAAATTTTCTTTGTCGCAATTTTCTGTTCCGCCGCTTTCGGGAGCTTTGGTAAAGAAAACTTTTAGAAAATATTTCGGAAAAAATCCCGAGGATCTATTTGATGAATTCACGAATGAATCCGTTAACGCGGCCAGTATCGGACAGGTTCATAAAGCGAAAAAAGATGGTCAAAATCTTGCTGTAAAAATTCAATATCCCGGCGTGAGAGAAAGCATTTCAAGTGATTTGAAAATGGTAAAACCTATTGCGATGAAAATGTTTAATATCCAGAAAGAAGGTTCAGAATCTTATTTTCAGGAAGTAGAAAATAAATTGTTTGAGGAAACAGATTATGATCTTGAACTGAAAAGAAGTCAGGAAATTTCTAAAAAATGCAGTCATCTTGCGAATTTAGATTTTCCAAAATATTATCCTGAATTATCTTGCGAAAGAATCATCACAATGGATTGGATGAACGGAAAACATTTCTCGGAATTCACAAAATTGAAAAATTCTCAGGAAGATTTGAACAAAATAGGACAGACACTCTGGGATTTCTATATGTACCAAATGCACGTCCTAAAACAGGTTCACGCAGACCCACATCCAGGCAATTTCCTGGTTTCAGAAGATAAAAAACTGCTCGTGATTGATTTCGGATGTATCAAAGAAATCCCAAATGACTTTTATAAACCCTATTTTGAGTTGGCTCAACTTGAGAATCTGAATAATCCTGAATTTTACAAAGAAAAATTATACGATCTGGAGATTTTGAGTTCTAATGATTCTGCTAAAGAACAGGAATTTTTCACCAAATTATTCTACGAATTGCTGGAATTGTTCACAAGACCTTTTAACGCAGAAATTTTTGATTTTTCTGATGAATCGTTTTTTCAGGAAATTGCAGATCTGGGTCATAAATACGCCAAAATCAGCGATATGAAAGGAATGAATACCAACAGAGGTTCAAAACATTTTATTTATCTGAACCGTACATTTTTTGGTTTGTATAATATGATGCACGATTTGAAAGCCAAAAATGTCGTAATCAATCAGTACAAAAATTTTAACCAATAAATGCCAGCCAACTTACCTTCAAAGATTTGTGAAGTCTGCGGACTGCCGTTCAACTGGCGGAAAAAGTGGAAGAAAAACTGGGACGAAGTAAAATATTGCAGCGAAAAATGCCGGAAAAACAAAAAATCAACCTCCTCTGGTTCGGAAACAATTTAAGGATCAGAGATAGTGAATCACTTTTCAACGTGATGCAGGAACATTTACCTTTTCTTGCAGTGTATATTTTTGACAAATCTTTTTTCAATTCGACCCAACTTAGTTTTAAGAAAATTGGAAAATTTCGGGCTAAATTTTTGTTGCAAACTGTTTCGGATTTGGAAAATAATTTAAAAGAAAAGAAGATTCCGTTTCTTAAAAAATTGGGTAAGACCGAAGATATTTTTAAGCAGATTTCTAAAGGTTTTGAGGTTGAAAAAATATTCTGTCAGAGAGAATGGACAAAGGAAGAAATTTATGGCTAAAGTAGCATCTTCAACGGCGCAATTGATATTTCCGCATCAGCTTTTTAAAGACACGGATTATCTGGATAAAAATCAACCTGTTTTTTTGGTGGAAGAGTTTCTGTTTTTTAAACAATACAAATTTCACAAACAGAAAATTGCCTTTCATAGGGCGAGTATGAAGTTTTATGAGGAATTTTTGACCAAAGAAAAATTCAAGGTGGAATATGTTGAAAGTACTTCTCCACTTTCTGATGTTCGAAATTTAATAAAGCATTTAGAAAAACTAAATTTTGACAAAATTCTCATCACAGATGTTTGTGACAATTGGCTTGAAAAGAGAATTAAGGAAACTAAATTGGAATTAGAGATTATTGAAAGTCCTTTGTTTATAAATACTAAGGAAGATTTGAAAGACTATTTTGAAGATAAAAAATCGTATCATCAAACCGATTTTTACAAGCAACAGAGAATTTCCCGAAATCTTCTAATGAAAGCCGGAAAACCAATCGGTGGAAAATGGACTTTCGATACAGAAAACCGTAAGAAATATCCAAAGAACAAAAAAGCTCCACCCATTCACTTCCCGGAAAACAGCACATATTTTGAGGAAGCGAAAATTTATACCGGGAAAAATTTTAATGAAAATTATGGCAATTTAACGTCGTATCAACTCTATCCCGTCACTTTTGAGGAAGCTGAAAATTGGTTGAATCAGTTTCTGGAACTGCGGTTTGCCGATTTTGGGGTCTATGAAGACAGTATCGTGGAGCGTGAACATTTTCTGCATCACAGCGTGCTTTCGCCATTGTTAAACATTGGACTTTTAACTGCAGAAAACGTTTTGAGAGAAGCCATTGAATATGCGAACGAATATAAAATCCCCATCAATTCTCTTGAAGGATTTGTGCGGCAGATTTTAGGTTGGAGAGAATTTGTGAGAGGGATTTACCTTTATCAGGGAACTTATCAGCGAAATCAAAATTATTGGAAGCATCAAAATCGGCTTCCCGAGTCTTTTTATACGGGAAAGACTGAAATTAAACCAATTGACAGCACAATTTTGAAGGTCCTGGAAACTGGTTATGCACATCACATCGAACGATTAATGATTTTCGCCAACTTTATGAATCTGTTGAAACTTAATCCAGACGACGTTTACCAATGGTTTATGGAAATGTTCATCGATTCTTACGATTGGGTAATGGTTCCTAATGTTTATGGGATGAGCAGCTTCTCTGACGGAGGAAAAATGAGTACAAAACCTTACATCAGCGGAAGCAATTACATCAAAAAGATGAGCGATTACCCTGATGACGACTGGACGGAAAAATGGGATGCCCTCTTTTGGAATTTTGTGAATGATAACAAAGAATTTTTCAAAACAAATCCGAGATTGGGAATGATGCTGCGAACTTTGGATAAAATGACGGATGAGAAAAAATCTGAACACTTTAAAATCGCCCGGTATACGATTAAAAATTTAAAATAATGGTGAAAGAATTTAATGTAATACAGACAGACCGCATCATTGAAATGGCTTGGGAAGACAGAACACCGTTTGAAGCGATAGCATTTCAGTTTGGAATTTCAGAATCTGAAGTGATTGAATTGATGAGAAGAGAACTGAAACCATCAAGTTTTCGGCTTTGGAGAAAAAGAGTGAATTCTGGAGTAAGCCAGAAACATCTGATGAAAAGAAATCCTGAAATTAATAGGTTTAAATGTAAAAGACAGCGTACAATAAGTCATAATAGAATTTCGAAACGATAAAAACAGAATAAAATGAAAAACATAGTCATTGTCGGTTGCGGACAGGGAATTGGATTTGCTGCTGCAAAAATATTATCAGAAAATCATTACGTTATTGGTATTTCAAGAATCGAAAATCCTGAAATTGAAAATTTAAATATTGAATTTCATCCAATAGATATCCTTTCGGGGAATCTGGATGAGATTATATTCCCAGAAGTTATTGACGGTTTGGTTTATGCACCGGGAAGTATTAATTTAAAACCATTTAACCGGCTTTCGATTGAAGATTTCAGGAATGATTTTGAAATCAATGTTTTGGGTGCTGTGAAAACGATTCAGAAACTGCTGCCTAATTTGAAGAAGTCGGAAACTGCTTCTGTTGTATTGTTCAGTTCGGTGGCGGCAAAGCTGGGAATGCCTTTTCACGCCTCAATTTCTGCAAGTAAAAGTGCTGTTGAAGGTTTGACGAAAAGTATGGCCGCAGAATTTTCTACTCAGAAAATCAGAGTGAATGCCATCGCTCCCTCGTTAACGGATACTAATTTAGCTTCACCACTTCTTTCAACACCTGAAAAACGGGAAGCTTCAGGAAAAAGACATCCATTACAAAGAGTCGGAAGAGCCGACGAAATCGCAAAAATGGTTGCGTTTCTATTATCTGATAATTCAGCTTGGATCACAGGACAGGTCATTGGAATTGACGGAGGAATGAGTAATATCAAATTGTAATCATTCCCAAAAACTAATATCTTTACCAAAATTATTATGCAAACCGACTTTTTCATAGACCTGCTCCATCAAGTGAAAGAATTTGAACATTCTGACGCCTGCAAATCCAACTCTACCGTTGATGATTTCCGCGTGTGGATGAATGATAAAAAATATGCTGATGAAAGTCCGACCAAGCTTTTTAAAAATGAAAATCATCAGGTTTCATTTACCGAAAATGAAATTTGCAAACAGGTTCTCTTATTAGGACGATATTCTAAATTACTGATCAGAAAAGGGTTGGGAGATTTTCCTGAATTAGCGAATGAAGAATTTACCTACCTGTACCGCTTAAAAGACGAACCTTTTTTAACGAAAATTCAATTGATCGAAAAAAACGGTCACGAGAAACAAACCGGAACTCAAATCATCAAAAGACTTTTGGAAGCAGGATTTTTGGAGGAGAAAAATGATAAAGATGATAAGCGCAGCAAACGACTAAATTTGACTAAAAAAGGCGAAGAAATTTTTCACGCCTCAGTTTCTAATGTCAACTTAATCTCAAAAATTTTATCCGGAAAGCTTGATAAAGTTGAGAAGAATGAATTTCTTAGGATTTTGAAAAAACTTAATGAATTTCATTATCATATTTATGTTGATTATAAGAATTCCAACATCAATCAGATATCAGAATTTTTTCAATAAAAACATACATCAAATCTTATTAACGGATTTAGGAATTCCATTTTAATTGACTTAATCAAAGCAAATCATCAACAAAAGTGTTTGAAGATACGCCCGTCTTGGTTACAAACAGCTAAATGGCACCAACTAGACAAAGTTGAAGCCATTTTTTTATTGAATTTCTTTTAGACTAATTTCTCTAAAGTCTTAAAAAAAATTTCAAAATTAAACGTGTAAATAAAATGACTTTATATTACAATTTACTGGTCTGATACTACTTTATCTTTTTAAAGATATAAGACATCGCTTCTTTGTCAATACTTTCCATATCTATTAATTTCAGGGATTTTACCATTTTCAAGGTTGATGATTTATACTTCAAAAAATGCGGCGTTTGCAAATGAAGCTGATATGCTTCTTTGTCCGCATAGATTTCTACAATTCTTAACTGAGTTGAATTTTCCTTTTGATACATCGGAAAAATTGCAATCACACCTTTCTCCAGCTTTACTGATGCTGAAGCTTCTTCTTTCAGAATAGAATTATATTCTTCTAAAAATTCAGGGATAATTTCAATTTCGGAAATCCGAATCATCATATCTTTTTCAATAATCGGAACAAGCGGTTTTGCAATGATTTTCCGAGCTGTATTTGCCTGAGTTTTATTAACGGTTTCTTGAATCAAATCAGCCAATTGAGCTAATTGATTTTCAGTAATTCCTGTGTTTTTTCCCATATTGATATGCGATTGCAACTGTCCTTCTACTCCATCCAAAGAAGCAAGAGCAGAAATCGTTACGATTTCTCTTTGCTTATAAGTCAGCACATCGCTCACAAAAATATCAGCAAAAAGATGTTCTTTTAAAAAAGCGTCAACCCGTGGAGCAAACTCACCAAAACCTGGTGCTGGTTTGGTTTGTGGCATTTTTGTAAGTTCTTCAAGGGTTTTTCTGCCTTGTTCATATTTGTCTTCAACATTATTTTCTACAATGATTTTCTTTCCTTCGATATCATTAATACCTTTTGATTTTCTTTCGTCTACAACTGATTTAAAAGTATTAATAGCATTCAGACTTCTCGGAAAACCACAGTACGCATACAATTGAACCAGCGCTTCCTTAATTTCATTAATCGTCAAACCAGAATCCAATCCGGCATTCAACTGAAGTTTTAGACTTCCAAGATTTCCAGTTGCCGTGAGTGAAGAAATCTTTACCAAACTTTGTTCTTTAGCATTCAAATTTTGATTGGTTTTATTTTCTTGTGCATTCATTTTTGTGATACTTAATGTGAGAATAAAAAGAATAATCCATTGTAGAAATTTGTTTTTGCTCATCTTAGAAAATTATTTTTTGTTGGCTTCAGCAAATTCTTCATCGGAAACAGCTTCCAGCCAAACATTTTGATTGGTTTGCGGATTTCCATTCGTTGCTAAATGCGAAAACCAATTGTCGGCAGTGGCGCCGTGCCAATGCTCAACATTCGGAGCAATTTCTACGATATCTCCGGGTTTTAAACGACGTGCGGGTTTTCCTCTTTCCTGATATAAACCTTCGCCACCCACAACAATCAAAAGCTGTCCGCCTGTGTGGCTGTGCCAATTGTTACGACAGCCCGGTTCAAATGTGACATTAGAAAGGGGAACATTTAAATCTTTATTGCTTGTAAGCGGCGCCAAATAGGACTTGCCAATAAAATACTGCGCATAAGCCGTATTTTCTTCACCTGTCGGAAAATCACTTATTTTAGGAATATCTGTACTCATTTCGTTTGATTTTATTTTGTTTGAATTTACTTTATTTTGTGCGATTACAGTTGGACAAAACGCTAAAAGAATGATGATTAAATATTTCATTGTTTTACATTTAATTTATGATTCAATTGTTTTGATGATTTTTGCAGGAACTCCTCCCACCACAACATTGTCCGGAACATCTTTAGAAACGACCGCTCCGGCTGCAACTACAGCATTTTCTCCAATCGTAACTCCCGGTAAAATGGTTGCATTGGCTCCAATCCAAGCATTTTTCTTGATTACAATAGATTTTCCAATTAATCCTTTTCTATGTTGAGGTTCTAAAGGATGATTTTCCGTTATCAGGTTTACTTTCGGGCCGATTAAAACATCGTCTTCAATGGTAATTCCACCTAGAGTCAGAAAAGTACAGTCGAAATTGATGAATACATTTTTACCAATATTGAAATTCTTTCCATAATTGATGTAAATAGGTGTAAACACCGCTACATTCTCCAATTCTTTGCCGATAATTTGACTTAATATTTTTAAAATCTCATCCGGTTTTGCGGAATTATTTAATTCAATCAATTGTTTCTTAACCTCATAAGAAGCTTCCAGCAATTTGTGAATTTCCGGGTCGCCGGGCATTATTGTTTCACCATTTTTTAGTCTGGTAAAGATATCTTCGTTAAAGCTCATTATTAAATATTTAGAGAAATAAAAAGGATGAATCCGCTTTTTAAAAAAGCTGATTCAGCTATTGCAATGTTCAATTATTTTAAATTGGTTCTGAAGAAATTATCCAGTTTTTCAAAAGGAATCACATCTACTTTGTCGTATAAATCAACGTGAACCGCATTCGGAATAATCATCAGTTCTTTCGGTTCTGCAGCCATTTTGTAAATGTCTTCTGAAAAATACCTTGAATGTGCATTTTCACCGGCAATTAAAAGCATAGGTCTCGGTGAAATTTCTTTGATGTAACTTAAAATGGGCATATTCATAAATGAAAGTGCGCTGGTTAATCTCCAACCTTTTGTTGAATTTACTGAACGTTCGTGGAAACCTCTTGACGTTTTGTAATAATTAAAATAATCTTTTACAAATTGAGGTTCACTGCCAGTTAATTTTTCCGGAAGATGAGAAGATGGATATCCCTGTTCGCCTGTTTCTGCATCTTTCCATCTTTGCAGATTCAGGTCTACCAGTGTTTTTGTTCGTTGTTCGAGGGTAACTACATCATTATATCCTTTAGAAATCACTCTTGTCATATCATACATACTCGTGGTTGCAACGGCTTTTATTCGCTTATCTATCGCAGTAGCATTCAATGCCATTCCTCCAAATCCGCAAATTCCGATGATCCCGATCTTATTTCTGTCCACATTTTTCTGAAGTCCCAGGAAATCAACAGCCGCACTGAAATCTTCGGTATTGATGTCGGGTGAAGCTATATTTCTTGGTTCACCGCCACTTTCGCCTGTGTAAGAAGGGTCAAAAGCGATAACAGCGAAACCTCTTTCCGCCATTTGATTCGCATACAAACCGGAAGACTGCTCCTTCACCGCACCAAACGGTCCACTGATTGCCAACGCCGCCAGTTTTTCGTTTCCTGCATTTTTTGGAAGATATAAATCTCCTGAAAGCATTATTCCGTAACGGTTTTTAAAGGTAACCGCTTTTCGGGTAACTTTATCGCTGAGTTGGAAAGTATAATGTTCGTTTTGTTCTGTTGTATTCATTTTTCCTGGATTTGATTTTTTATTCTGCGCAAATGCCTGTCCGATGAAAAGAAAGGACAAAGCCATCACTGTTGTTATTATTTTCATATCTGAATTTTGTTTAAAAATTACTGATACAAAATTAGAAACAGCGGCGTGCTAACAGTTAATGATAATCAAACCAAAAATTAAGAAAATCAAACTTCCGTCAAACGAAATGCTTTTGGATTGGTTCCGGTTTGTTTTTTAAAGAAATTATTAAAATACGTTGGATAATCGAATCCGAGTGCGAAGGCTATTTCTGAGATATTCCAGTCGGTGTGCTGCAGCAATGCTTTTGCTTCTGTGAGAATTCGTTCCGTAATATGAGTTGTTGTTGATTTTCCGGTAACTTCTTTCACGGCACGATTGAGATAATTAACGTGAACATTTAAATTTTTTGCAAAATCCTGAGCTGATTTCAGTTGCAGAGATTGGTCTGTAGTTTCGATGGGAAATTGTCTTTCCAACAGTTCCAGAAAAACGGATGATAATCTTGATGCTGCATTTTTGTTCTGGTCAAAATCTTCTGCAGGTTCTAATTTCAAAGATTCGTGGATAATTAAGCTGATGTAATTACGAATCAGCTCATCCTTGTAGACATAATCGCTTTCCTGCTCAGCAATCATTTTTTGAAAAATCGTATTGAGAAAGAGTCTCTGTTCTTCGGTAATTTTCAGAACGGGAGTTCCGCCAATTTTAAAGAAAGAAGATTGCTGGAGGCTTTCGGAACGTTCAGAATTCTTGAAAAATTCTTCAGAAAAAAGAATGGTATAGCCTTTATAAGTTGTTGAAATGGTTTCCCAGGAATACGGGATATGCGGATTTCCGAAAAAAAGCACCGTTCCTTCCTGCTCGAAACTTTTATCAGAATAATGAATTTTACTTTTCCCTGTCGTAAGGCAGATTTTATAAAATTCTTTTCTGCTGTAGACACGGGTTTCACTTCCATCCTGCTCAATCTGGAATGCACGGAATCCTTTTAGTTTTAATTCAGTATTAAACTCAGAAACAACTCTTTTTAGCTTTTCTTTCATTTTGCAAAGTTAAGAAAATCAAACTAATCAGTTCTAAAATGATATAAGATTCGCTAGAATTTTTTTACGATAATAACAGATGTATATCAAATTAATATTACTAATATTTTACACTTTCACGATTATTTCAACTTCACCACAACCTTTCCTTTCGCTCTTCCACTTTCAACATATTCCAAAGCTTTATTGGTTTCTTCAAACGGAAATACTTTATCTAAAACAGGTTTTAATATTCCCGATTCTATTAGTTTTGTCATCTCTTCTAATTGTTTTCCATCTGCTGTCATAAAAAGAAACGTGTAATCAACACCCAATTTTTTTGCTTTTTTCTTAATTCCAAAGCTCAGAAATCTTGTTGCCGTTTTCACCAGCCAATTCGCATTGATATCCTTTGCAAACTCCGGTGTTGGCGGACCAGAAATTGAAATGAGTTTACCTCCTGCTCTTAGAATATTTAAAGATTTTTCAAATGTTTTGTTATCCTGACTGTTCAAAACGAGGTCATAATCTTTCAATATCGCTTCAAAATCCTGCGTTTTATAATCAATTAAAACATCGGCTCCCAATTCTTTAAGAAAATCAAAACTTTTGGTACTCGCAGTCGTTGCAACAGTCGCTCCAATATGTTTTGCCAACTGAATAGCAACGGTTCCCACCCCTCCGGAACCAGCCTGAATAAATACTTTTTGTCCTTTTTTAACCTGTCCGATTTCCACCAAAGCCTGCCAGGCCGTCAAAGCAACCAAAGGAACTGAAGATGCTTCCTCCATCGAAAGATTCTTAGGTTTAAAAGCCAAATCTTCCTCTCTAACGGCAATATATTCTGCAAAAGTCCCGATATGAAAATCAGCAGGCCGAGAGTAAACCTCATCTCCAACTTTATACTTTTTTACATTTTTCCCAACTTCTGTTACAATTCCTGCAAGATCGTGACCTAAAATAAGTGGCATCTTGTAGGGAAGAATCAGTTTGAATTCGCCAGTTTTGATTTTAGAATCTAAAAGGTTTAAGCCTGATGCATAAATCTCTATCAAAACTTCGTTGTCTTTGATTTTTGGTATAGAAACATCTACCAACTGCAAACCTTCTTTCGTGTACTTATTGATTAAAAATGCTTTCATGATTATTTCAATTTTGTGAATTCTTTTTTTGGATTGATTATATCGTATGCTTTTTTAGGTGCAATTCGATTAAGAAGATAAAGTGCTTTTGCATCGCCGACTCTTATCGTGTCAATATTTTTTTGCATTCCAACAATCAGACTTTTTACCAATTCTGTGGTACTTATCTTTTTATCCTGTCGGTCTGCAACCATATCGGTATCCACCAATGGCGGCAACAATTCAAAGACTTTCACTGAAGCATTTATTGACTGCAAATGTGACCTCAATGATTTTGTATAAAATGCCAAAGCCGATTTTGAAGCAGAATATGTCGCTTCCAATACCGACGGAACAATGCTTAGAATAGACGTTGTATTAATAATTGCTGATTCCCGGCGGGATTTCAGCATTTCCATAAAAAGGTTATTCAGACGAATAACCCCCAAATAATTAACTTCCATCTCATACACTGCACCCTCCAAATGTTTTTCATTAGCAATCCCCAAATTCATTGGACGAACACCAACTCCTGCATTGTTGTACAAAATATCAATACCACCTAAAGCATTTACTTTTTCATAAAGAGCCACTGCATCTTTCTCTTCCGCGGCATCAGATTGAATGACCGTTATTTCAGAAAATTGTTGTTTAACGGCATCTAATTTCGTTTGATTTCTTCCTGTAATAATGACCTTATTGCCTAAAGCCAAAAATTGTTTTGCGGCTTCCAATCCAATTCCGGAAGCTCCTCCCGTAATCAGAATGGTTTTATCTTTTAAATTCATGACCGTAAAATTTAAAAATGAAATAAACCAATCATAGTCTGCATTAAGTTACAGAAAATAAATAGCTTATAATAATTATTTCTTTTAAGCCTGCATTAACTTTGACATTGCTTCTCCAATAGCATTTGCATAAATTTTTGAATCTCCCACAGGAATATCGAATAGATTATTTTCTAGTCCGATAAACAGTTCATCTGCCACCTCACTTGGCGGAATTCCTGCAGCACCACCAATTTCTGCAGAGAAATCTGTATTAACCAAAGGTGGATATACTTCGTAAATGTGAAGGTTTTTCTGTTCTTCATAAGTTTGTCTCAATGCAGTTGTGTAACTATGCAAAGCAGCTTTTGTGGCCCCATAGGTTGGTAAGAATTTGTGACTTCCGTAGACAGCAATGGACGAAATATTAATAACTGCTGATTCTTCTTTTTCCAATAAATGAGGAATCATCAGTTCTGTAAAATGGATGATGGCAAAATAATTGGTATTCATTTCAATCTGAGCTTTTTCGTGAGCGTTGGTTGTTTCGCTTAATAAATATCCGAATGCAGCTCCTGCATTGTTTATGATGATATTTACATCAGCATGATTTGTCTTCAGGTCTTCTGCTATACGGATTCTGTCTGCTTCAATGGATAAATCTCCCTGAATTCCTACAGCATCTGTGAGTTCTGACAATGCTTTTTGGAGGCGTTCTTCATTTCTTCCGTTGATAATGATTTTATTACCTGCCTGATTTAATTTTTTAGCGATTGCTAAGCCTATTCCGGCACTTCCGCCGCTGATGAATATGGTATTACCTGTTGTTTTCATTTTGTTGAATTGTTATTTTTTGTTGAAAATGTATAATGATTAACTGCCTTGCGACAGGGATAGAAGCGACATCCTTTTGTGGAGCTTTAGCGGAACAAAAGATATAGCGGATAGCCCGCTCGGTCGCCCCAATTATTTTAGTTGTTAAGGAAAGGATAATCCGTGTAACCTTTTTCTCCCGGTGTGTAAAAAGTCTCCTGGTCGGGTGCATTAAGAGCTGCATCGGTTTTGAAACGTTCTACCAGATCTGGATTAGCGATAAACGGAACGCCAAATGACACCAAATCTGCATCACCATTTTCCAAAACTTTAGTCGCCGTTTCTTTGTTGAAGGCACGGTTGATGATAATGGTTCCGTTATAGATTTTTCGGAAATGTTTTGCGACCTCCTGAATGGCATTTTTGTTGTTGGTAACGTCTGTGAAAGGTTCAATTAAATGGATATAAGCCAAATCGTAGTGGTTTAGTCTGTTGACCATATAGTCATAGGTTGCGATGGTTTCATCATCCACAGCAATTCCCATAATTCCGTTCAAAGAAGGATTGAGACGAATCCCCACTTTTCTGATATCGGCAACTTCTTGGATGGCATCTAAAATTTCGAATAAAATTCTGGCTCTGTTTTCTGGATTTCCTCCATATTCATCGGTTCTGTCGTTAGAATTTTTGCTAAAAAACTGCTGCAACAAATATCCGTTGGCGCCATGAAGTTCTACCCCATCAAAACCAGCTTCGAAAGCATTGATTGCTCCATTTTTAAAATCCTGAACTGTTCTTTTAATATCTTCAATCGTCATTGGCTGTGGAGCCACGGTTGGTTTGAAACCTTCTGGTGTGAAAGCTTGTTGGTTCGGATTAACATTTGAAGGTGCCAAAGGTAATTTTCCGTTATGTAAATCCGGATGAGAATATGCTCCTGTGTGCCAAAGCTGGGCAAATATTTTACCGTTTTTATCGTGAACAGCTTTGGTTACGGTTTTCCAGCCTTTTATTTGAGGTTGAGTATAAATTCCGGGAACATTGATAAACCCAATTGCTTCTTCGCTGATAAAAGTTCCTTCGCTGATGATAAGTCCTGCTGTTGCACGTTGTGCGTAATAGGCTGCTGTAAGTTCTGTTGCGACATTCCCTTCGTTTGCAGAACGGGCTCTTGTCATGGGAGCCATTACAATTCTGTTGTTTAAACTTTGTCCCTTAAGCTCATGGCTTTCAAATAACTTGTTGTTCATATTTTATTTTTTTGAAATTGATTTCTAAATATCATTACTTCTAAAATATACTAAAAAGTATATTTTTTATTAAAAAAAATTAGAGTGAATACAGCTCTAATTCGTTTTTTAAACTTTTTACCAATTCTATCATTGGTTTTGAGGTTTCCATTGTTCTACACAGAATAATACCACCCTCTACAGCTGCCATCATTTTGAATGCAAAAGCCTCCGGATTAAGCTTCTCTGAAAACTCCGAATTATTAATTCCTTCTTGTAAAACATTAGCTATTCCTTGTTGTCCGGCTCTTAAAGTAGCTGCAACTTTCTTTTTAATAATCGGAAAATTATCATCAGCTTCTACCGCCGTATTGAATATAGGGCAACCGCCCGCTATAAATGTATCAATCGGATTTTTGTAAAAATCAAGATAAAGAAAAACTTTTTCTTTAGCTGTTTTTCCCTGGGAAACAATTGTTGACATTTTAACTGACATTTTATTTAGTGAATAATCAATCACTTGTTCCGATAAATCGTCTTTACCATTAAAATGCCCGTAAATGCAGCCTTTTGTTAATTTTGTGGCTTCTAAAACATCATCTATACTCACACCAGAAATCCCTTTCTCATTATAAAGTGGTGCTGCTGTTTCCAGAATAAATTGCTTTGTTTTTTCTGCTTTGGTTAACATTATATTTTGATTTAACATTGCAAATATACTAAAAAGTATTTTTTAAAAACAAATAAATTATACTAAAAAGTATATTTTGATAGTAACTATGTATTTATATGCATCATCTCAAAAATATAAAACAGTAAAATACCAATGATCTATCTGGCTTATTTGTATTGAATAATAAAACTCATATTTTGGATAAAGATGCTATTCGGTACATTGAAGTATATAATCACCCAATTTATTAATATTGATTTAAAAATAAATAATATCGTACTTTTTTATCCTGTACAAACAAGTATAAAATTGCTAAAAGACATCATGTTTCTACAAAATATCTGATATCCTGGATTATTAATTGACTTTTGTTTTTTTAAGTTTTGAAAATTTAATCTCGGAAATAAGCGTTGCAGTCAAAATCAGACTTCCGCCAATTAATAAACGCCAGGTCAGATTTTCACTGAGGATAAAAAATGAGGCAATTGCTGCAAAAACAGGTTCGAAAAGATAGATAATTGCCACCTTTTCTGCACTGATGTATTTCTGTGTAATATTGGAAACCGAGTACATAAAAGCAGTTGAGAAGAGCGAACAAAAAGCCACACCTATCCAGAAATTATTGTTTGCCGGAAACCAATTGCTTGAACTATCGAATAATGATAAGATAAACATCAAAATCGCAGCAGTTGTAAACATCGGAACCAAAGTCTGGATAATATTATTTTCTGAAGCAAAATACTCAACTCTTATCAGGTAATATGAAAACCCTAAAACACCGATTAAAACATAGGCGTCGCCGATGCTGATTGAGAAATTTTTAGTCAGAGAAATAATTCCCAACCCTAACAATGCTAAAGCTGCCGAAAACCAAATCTTCAGTTCGATTATGGATTTGTAAAAGATAATTTTTAGAATCGGAATCAGCACAACGCACATTCCTGCGACAAAAGCACATTGCGAAGCCGACGTATGTTTTACAATTCCCAACGTCTGAAAATGAATCCCAAATGTCAGCGGAATTGCCAATCCGATTCCTGCTTTTACGGAATTCATATTTAAGTTTTTCAATTGTTTATGGAAAATTAAGCCAATTAAAATTGAGGCAAAAAAGAATCTGTAAAACAGGAATGTCGATTGCGAAATATTTCCAACAGACATTTTGGTCACAGGAAATGAAATTCCCCAAAACGCAGTTCCCAGCACCAGAAGCAGGAGGCACCAATTTTTCTTTTCCATAATTTTTTGATGAATTGATTTTTAATTCGATTTACTTGTTAAATTTGCTTTACTAATGATTAATTTGCATTAATGGATATACAGCAACTCAAATATTTTCTGGCTTTGGCAAAAGAACTTCATTTCTGGAATACTTCTGCAAAAATGAATATCACGCAATCTGCTCTGAGCCGACAGATTCAGTCTTTGGAGAATGAATTGGGTGTTCAGTTGTTTTATCGTGACAAACGAAATGTAAAGCTTACACCCGCCGGAAAATTCTTGCAGGAAAAATGGGGCGAAGAACTCAATCAGATCGATTCTTTTCATCAGTTGGCTCGACAAATCCATTTGGGTGAATCTGGAACGATTAGGATTGCGCATCCTGATTCGATTTCCTCTTCGGTTTTACCAGATTTTGTGAGAAAAGTTTCCGCTGCTTTCCCGAATCTTAATTTGGAATTAGTTCAATTGACGAATGAGGCTCAGGAAGATTACCTTAAAAATTTCAAAATTGATTTAGCATTTTCCCGTGATATCAATAGCTCTTCAGTGATTAACGAAAAGAAATTAGGTTACGAAAATCTGTCTTTTGTGGTTCCTGAAAATCATCAGTTTAAAACTTTATCCGATATTTCTGAAGAAACTTTGAAAGTCCAAAAATTCCTATTAACGACTGGAGATTACAGCAGTAGTTACAATCTTTTGGTTCAGGAAGTAATTGATTCTTATAATATTAAACTCAATTCTTACATCCGTTGCGAATTTGGCTCAACCATTATTTCGATGATTAGAAACGGATTAGGGATTTCAATTCTTCCTCATTCTTATCATCTTCATCAAAATGCCGGAATCCGCTTTATACCGCTTCCTTTCGTGACCGATTTGTACATCCAATGGCGAAAAGACGACCCAAATCCTATTCTTAAAAATATTCTGGAGTTAGTTTAAGACCATTTCGATATGAGGAATTCCGTCTTCATCGTAAGGATTTCCAATTTCTCTAAATCCTAAAGAGTTGTAAAATTTCAAGAGATATAATTGTGCGCTGATTCTAATTTTTGATTCACCAAAAACTTCTTTACAGGCTCTAATAGAATTTTTAATCAGTTGTTTTCCTAAACCCACTCCTCTAAAATCCGAACCGATGACAACACGGCCAATTGAAGCGTCTTCATAAGACAAACCTTTCGGAACAATTCTGGTGTAACCTGCCAATTTTTCATCAACCATACACATCAAGCTATAGCATTTCAAATCTTTATCATCAATGTCTTGATAAGCACAGTTTTGTTCTACAATGAAAATTTCGTTTCTTAATTTTAATATTTGATAGAGTTCTGTGGTGGTTAATTCTTCGAATGATTTTACGAAATATTCAATCTCCATTGTATTAATTTTTCAAATTCAACTTCATCATAATATCGGTCTGCTCTTCATTTCCAAGCCTGAAAATATGTTTGTCAAATTCTACAAAACCATTTTTCTTGTAAAAACCAATCGCTCGCAAATTGTTTTCCCAAACTCCTAACCAAACATAATCTACCTCTTTTTCTTTCGCAGTTTCAATTGCTTTGTTGTAAAGAATTTGCCCAACATTTTTCCCGTGAAAATCTTTAGACACATAAATTCTTTCGATTTCCAAAGCGTTTTTACTTTTAATTTCTGTTTGAGAAGAGCCTGTATTAAGTTTCAAATATCCGATTACTTCATTATCCAACTTTGCAAAATAGAACTCGGAATTTTTATCGTTCATTTCAGTAGTAAGTTTCTCTGTTGAAAAACTTTTTTCTAAATATTCAGCCATACTTTCTTCCGTGTTGTTCTCGGAGAAAGTTTCAGAGAAGGTTTTTCTGCCAATTTCCTGAAGCTGTACTATTTCGTTTTTCGTAATTTTTGTTATAATAATTTCCATTTTTTATACTTTCCATTCGTAATTCAACCCATCGTTATTTTCTTCTGCACCAAGACGTTCATAGAATTTTTGTCCGGCTTTGTTCCAAGGTGCAACCGTCCATTTTATCTGTAAACAATTATTTTTCTCTGCCTCTATTTTCAAAGCATTCATCAACTGTTCTCCAATTTTCTGACCACGATAATTTTCATCCACATACAATTCTTTCATATAAATTGCCGGTCTGTTTTGCGCAGTGTAAGGAAGGAAATAATACACTAGCATTCCTGTAATTTAGTCTTTATCTTCCGCAACCAAGCAATAAAAATCCGGTGGGTTTTTCCTGAAACCACTTTCTTTCACAATTTCCGGCGTGATGGCAAAACTGTCACTGTATTCTTCAAAAATTGCCAGCTGCTCTATCAAAACCCAAACTTTTTCACTGTCGGATTCTATCGCTTTTCTGATGATAATATTTGTATTCAAGTCAGTCAATTTTTATAATTGCAAAATTACCAGATAGAGTAATGCTAAAAAATGCTATTTTTTAATTAACTGATTCAATTTTTGCATTAAAACTTCATCATTAAGAATCATATATGAATTGGTACATTCAAATATATAATTGTATAAATTACCTTATTCTTTGTTGATAAAAGCAAAATAAGAATTTGAAAAAAATTAATTTTTTACTATTGATAGTTGTGAGATTCTTTATAAATCTTCTACCAAATGTCTCGACATGTCTCCCGTTATGGGTACAAGACCGAAACAGTCAATTAAAGACATACTATTCCAATTCTGATTGCTAATGGTTCTGAAAATTGGAGTTCGTAATTGATTTTAATTTGCCTTAATCGAACCAAATCATCGATAAAAGTATTTGAAGATACGCTCGTCAAGGTCACAAACAACAATTTGCGCATATTTATTTTTATACAACTCATAATCATTTTCATTGCTTATTACTTTCTCACGAAAAAATAATCTTGCTATTCTTTGTTTAGTTGATCTATCAGATACCATATAAATGACTCCTGATCCCAGTGGTTTTTGTGTCTTATCGTGGTTTATTTTTGTGAATGATTCATATTATTTACATTTTAAATTAGTTATTAAATAAAGGTTACAAATTCTTCAAATGGTTTGCGAACTTTTTCCAGTTTCAGATTCCAGTCATTTTCCTGGTCTCTGTATCCCAAAGCAAGCAACATTGAGCTTCTTAAACCTTTGGAAGGAAGTTTCAAAAATTCGTCAAGCGCTATCGGGTCAAAACCTTCCATCGGCGTAGAATCTATTCCTTCAGAAGCGGCTTCAATCATCGCTAAACCTAATGCAATATTTGCCTGCTTAGCTGCGTGATGGAAGTTTTCTTCGATACTCATATTTCCGAAAAATTGTTTCGAAAATTCTCTTTGCTTATTATACTCATTGGAATCAACATTGCGTTTTTCTGAGAGATAATCGAAGACTTTATCTATTCTCTCTTTGGAATATTCATCCCAGACTGCAAAAACTAAAAGATGTGAAGATTCTACAACCTGAGGCTGATTCATTGCAATGGGTAATATTTTCTTTTTGATTTCAGGATTGCTGATTACGATAATTTCGTAAGGCTGTAATCCAATTCCTGATGGAGCAAGACGAGCTGCTTCCAAAATATTATTGATTTTTTCAGAAGAAATTCTCTCCCCTGTCATTTTTTTTGTGGCGTATCTCCAGTTCAATAATTCTATTATATTTTTCATTTGATGTTAGTTTTGAATCAAGGCAAATGATGAGTCATCACTTACCTTGATTAGTTTAAAGTATTTAGAAAATGCCTAGCTGACCTAAAAGTATCGTTGCGGCAGTGTAACAATGGAATGATTTTATTTTTCCATTCTCGATTGTGAAAACATCACAACAAGGGGTCTGCATTGTTTTATTTGTCGCAGGAATAGTTCCGGAAGGTAACTCGAGTGGACCTTTATGAGTTCCGTTTAAAGATAATTCAACTACTACTGTATTCTCATTTTCCAAAACATAAAGATCATACAATTCCCTGTGCATATCTGGAAAAGCTGTTGCATAAATATCTACTGTTTTGCCGATGTCTTGTCCATAATACTTAGTTCCTGCAGACACATCCCAGAAATAGCCGTCTTCCGCAAAAAGTTCTACAAAACCTTGTGTATCCTGTTCTTCTGCGATTCTGTACAATTCACGGATTAATGTTTCATTTGCTGAATTTTGATTGATTACTGATGATTTCATACTATTTTATTTTAAATGTTAAAGATTGAGTTTGATTTATTTTTTTGAAAAATGGAGGCAAGAATCCTGTTGATGAATTCTCATTCACCGATTTGTTTATTGTTAAATTTTGTTTGATATTTTAAGAAAGAAACTATTTTTTGGCGTCTACAAAAACATATAATTTGACTGCTTTTCCGTTTTCGAAAACGAAAAGATCCATTCCTGTTACAGCATCCGGTTTTTCAGTAGTTCCGTTCTGCCAGTAGAGTCTTGCAATGTTGTGATTAACGTCTATTGCTTTGATATGGGAAAACTTAGAATTTGGACTTTTCTGTTGCAATCCATCCACAAAACCATTGATTTCTTTGTGGCCGACTGCTATAAAGTGACTGTCTACCATTTCAATCTCATCTGCATAAATTTTTGACATTAACGCTTCACGTTTTTTAAGGTCTCTTTCGTTCCAGATAGCCAGATGTCCTTCTACTAAAGATTTAATCTCATTTTCAGAAAGCGTTTTTGAATCTGGTTTTTCAGTTTGATTTTTCACAGCATCTTTGGGTGACCATAAAATTGTTGTCGGATTTTTTTTCTCATAGCCCTTGCCGTTTGGATATGAAACCAATTCCATTTTAGAGCCCCATGGTGTTAAAAAATACACCCAGGTTTCGCCTTCTGTATCTCCTGATAGCATCAAAAATGGTTCTCCCAAAAATTGTACTCCTTTGCTTTTCAGATAAGCAACACTTTTACTAATATCATTGGTATAAAAAGCAATATGACTTGCTCCGATATCATCTCCTCCAGGTTGTTGTGAACTTCCTTTATTGTCTTGATATTCGAATAGTTCGATGTTGGCTCCCGTTCCTGCTTTTACCATTTTGAATGATACCGGACCGGTTTTGAGATTTATATGATTATTCTTTTTCCACACATCATCCAAAGGAATCGGGCCTAAACTTGTTACCGCTCTAAACCCTAAAACATCAGTGAAAAAATTTACGGCCTGTTTCATATCCGGAACGTTGATTCCCACATGGTCTATTCCAAGAATTCCTGTTTTTTCTTGCGCCGAGGTGTTTGAAACTGCTGCTGATAATAAAAGTGCACTTGCCACAGCTGTTGCATTGGCTTTGATTTGATTTTTTAAATTGCTCATTATGATAATTTTTTGTTGTTATTTATAGAGCAAATTTCCAACATTCAGAGGTCTTCTTCCATTGACAAAAGTTTGAAAATAAAGCAAACAAATGTCAATGAAAAATTGAACCTGTTTAAGATTCAACGGTGATATTGGGATTTAATGTTTAGAAATAAAAAAGGCTGAAGCACAAATTCCTCAACCTTTATCTATTTATTTTGAAATTAATTAGTCATTATATTTTGCAAGCCATTTAGCTTTCAATTCGGCTCTGGCATTGATAAATTCGAGGTCTGTTCCCTGAGCCACAGCATCCAATGGAAAACGCAACGGGCGGGCTCCTTCTTTCATTTGTATTAATTCCAATATCCCGTCTGCAATAGTTTGCGGATTCATATTGAATTCCTTCATTTTTCCAAACAATGCAGCACCAATAGCATTAAACTGCTCTGTGGCAACCGGATTATAGGCTTCAGAAATTTCAGGTTTATCTGAATTAACACCCGCTTTTTCACCCGTGTTCATTTCAGTTGGATAAACACCCGGCTGGATAGAAACATTATCAATATTGAATTGTTTTAATTCATCCTGCATGCCTTCGGTAATACTTTCCACTCCAAATTTAGAAGCAAAGTAAGGAATCATAAAAGGGGAAGTATGAGCGCTTGCTCCGGAACTTATATTGATAACCAAACCACTTTTATGTTCTCTCATAGAAGGTAATACAGCCTGATAAGTGCGGATGACTCCATAAAAATTCACTTCAAACATTTGTCGTATCCTATCTAAGCTATAGGCTTCCAATAACCCGAAACCTGAAACAGCGGCGTTGTTGACCAATACATCGATTTTACCATACTTTTGAAGTACTTTTTCGAAAGCATTGGTGACCGAAGAATCATCAGTTACATCAATTTCAACGACTTCAATATTCGGGAGTGCTCCCAATTCTTTGGCTACGGTTTCATTTTTTACTGAAATACCTCGCATTCCTGCAATGACGGTGTATCCTGCTTTTGCAAGAGTAATTGCTGTTAATTTTCCAAAGCCTGTACTTGTTCCAGTGATAAATACTGTTTTATTCATTTTGTCTTATTTTTAATTGTTATTTTAATAAGGCAAAGATGCTGGAACATTAGGTTTTCTTCCATTGACAAAAGCTTGAAAATAAAGCAAACAAATATCAATGAAATGGATTGGGTTTATTTCTTAACCATATTTCTACGCAGTCTGGTAAGGGTTTCGGGAGTAATACCAATATAAGAAGCAATCATATGCTGAGGAATCCGGTTAACGATGTGAGGATATTTTTCGAGGAAATTCTGGTATTTTTCTTCCGCTGTAAAACTAATATTAGCTAAAATCCTTCCCTGCGAAACAATAAAGCTTTTCTGAATAATCTGATTAACCAATTGATCGAGCTGAGGAATTTCTGCGCACAGCTTTTCAAAATCTGATTTTTCAATTAAAATCACTTCTGTAGGTTCGATAGCGTCAATGTTGAGACGTGAAGGATTTCCACTGTGAAGACTTTCACGATCTCCCGTCCAATAATTTTCCGGTGCAAAGCTGATGATATGTTCGGTTCCATTTTCAGCAATAGAAAAGGTTTTTACCAGTCCACGACAGATAAATGCATTGTAATGCCAAATGTCTCCTTCCTGAGAAAGGAATTGTTTTTTACGAAGTTTTTTGGGTTTACATACGGATTCTATTAATTGTATTTCCTGGTTAGAAAGTTCTATTTTGTCGGTAAGGTATTTTAGAAAGATTTCGAACATTATTCATAGTTATAAAGCAAATTTAGAAATTTAAAATAATTCAGCTATTTAGATTTTATAAATTTAATTTGCTAAAGTTTAGATTCATTAACAATTCAATACTTTTCCGTTAAGATAATCAGACTTGTGATACCAAATAAAAATCAATAGTACACATTTTGTTTAATTTAGCTCAAACGAAACCAATTATCTATAAAAGTGTTTGAAGATACGCTCGCCCTGTTTGCAAAAAGCAAAATGGCACCAACTTTAGTCGGCGCCATTTATTTTATTTTTGATTCAACATATTGCGTAATTCCATTGAATCACAATCCAATTTTTTATGGTAAAATATCTACTGATTATATAGCCTAAGAATCTCCACCAATTCGGGTACGGATCGTATTTTCAACTTCTCAAACAACCTGTTTTTGTAAGTACTGATCGTTGATGAATGAAGATTCAGTTGATTTGAAATTTCTTTGAGGGGAAGACCTTCTGCAATCTTATTGGCAATTTGCAATTCGCGGTCTGATAATGCTTCAAAGGGAGAATTTTTTGTCACACCATTTAATGATTCTAAAAAAATTGCTTCTTTTATGTTGTCACTGACATATCGGCCCTTACTGAGCATCGCCGTTAAAGCCGCCTCAATGACTTCAGTGGAACTTAGCTTGCTGAGATAGCCACCAGCACCCATTTTTAGATAACGCATCCCATACAACTCTTCATCCTGTGAAGAAAATATGAGAACTTTTAATTCAGGTTGGTGAATTTTTATGTAATCTATTGCTTCCTGAACAGAACCATTAGGCATATTAACATCCATAATGGCCAGATCAAATTCTTCTTTCAGAATTAATTTGTACAGCGATTTATAATCTTCTACTTCTGAAATTATGGCATCGGGTATGAATCGTTTGATTGTTTGTATCAAACCCATCCGAACGATACCATGATCATCTGCTACAACAATGCGAGTGCTTGCTTTTAAACCCATTATTCTATAATTTTATGTAAAAAAAGAGAAACCGTAGTACCTTTATTTTCAGCGGAAGTAATTTGGATGTTTCCCTTCAGCAAGGATATAAAATTTTTTACAATTTTCAAACTTAATCCAACTCCTTTCTCGCCAGCAGTTCCCAGGAATATGGGACTACCATAATTGTAGATGGTAGATAAATACTTCTCCTCTATTCCTGTTCCGGAATCAATGACAGAAAGCACAACCTGATCACCTTCTGTAGTTGCCTGTAAATAAATATCTTGCCCCGAAAAAGAGTATTTTACCGCATTGTTAAAAATCTTGTCTAAAACATATTCGAGCAACAGGCGATCGCTTGTAAGAAATGCATCGTGGTCTCCTTTAAAATAAAATTGAATGTTTTTTTCTTTTAATTTAGCCGCGTATTTTTCTTCTAAATAGTGAAAAAGATCCATCACCATGATTTTAACGGGTTTAATCTTAAAATCCCCATATTGTGTTTTTAGCCAGGCATTACTGTCCTGGATCGTTTGCAGATTCTTCTGGGCATCTCGTTTTACCTGTGGCAACAACTTAAAAAAATCTTCCTCACTTAAAGTCTTTTGCTCTAACTCTTCTATAAGCCATAGAAAAGTTCCAAACAGTTCTTTTGGGTCATGAGACAATATCGAGATCAGTCCGTTCTTGAAATTGATTTCGTTTTCCAGTCTTTCGATTTTTAATTGGAGTTCGTTGATAAAATCATTCATAAATTAAGTATCAAAGGTTTTAGAAGCTTTTTGAATTATTTTTTTGGAAAAAGGCAGAAAGAGTTATATTTTTTAATGCGAATAAAACATCCGGTTCAAGCCTTTCTCCAGGAACTGGCAAGTTATAAAAAATATCGTATTAGTAAAAAATCAAATGGGATTTACTTGAAATAGTAAATCCCATATTTTATCTTAATAAAATCCAGATTGCCCAAAAAGGCAAAGTTGAAATTCATGAAAAGCGCTGAATTGTTGAGAAAATCATCTTATGAACTCTTAATACCAGAAGAAGTTCCAAAGATGATGAAAGAAAAACAGAAAATGCCAATGTTGTTATTGTCATAGCAAAGATCAGGAGACTAACTCATAAAATTTAATTCAAACAGCTTCTGAATTTTTCTCATGCAGTTAATTTATCAATATTCTGATGATCCGGAAATTGATTATTGCTATTAAAGTGGTCCATAAGGAGAACCTGTTTCAGAAAGTACTGTTAAATTGCCGTAAAGCTATAATAAACATTAATAGAGTAAGTAGTATTTTCCTTCCCTACCAAACTTTGGGCACCCGCAGGTGGTATGGTGTATCTTACGTTCAATCCACGGTCCAAAACCGGAGCTCCGTTAAAGAGTATTTTCTGAGGAGTTTTGGATAAAGGAACATTTACAGCACTCCCATCTATGCCAATTTGTAAAATATTTGAATTGATGCTGGTCTGTAAACCACCTTTCTTAAAATAATTTTCGTCCGATTTTACATAGAGCTCAAAATTTTCATTATTGGACAACATAATTTGGTTGGGAATCATTTGTGACTGACCATCAGTGTAATGGGCAGCGGTATTAAAATTGAAGTTTACATTGCGCCCGGAACTCGGGATGGTGATCTCTGACAGAGGAAGCACCTTTAGCTGAACAGCCGTATTTTGCAAACTGTTAATTGAGTTATCTGTACTGCTTGCATTGAAGTTCAAATCAAACGTATAAGTTCCGGCTTCAAAAAAGAAGTTTTTAAAATCTTCCGCAGACACATAAAGCTGCGGAATGAAGTTGGTTCTGTTTCCTGCTACGACACTGAAATTAGCCGCGGAAAAATTCTGAAAATCGGAAGATAAAGCTTTGGTTGTGAGTGAAGATCCGTTACTACCCAATTTAATGCTTGCTATATTTCTGGTTCCCGGAACACCTTTAGAGGACGTGAACTGAATGTTTGTGGCAGCAGCTTTCGCCCAAAAATTAAAATCAACCGTATTTGCAATTTCTGTATTCCCCAAATCCCACACCTGCGTGCTTGTACTGCGGTAGTCATTCAAAGAAGAGATTTCTATGTATTTTGTTAAAGAGTTTGCAACCCATTTTATAGCTGAAGGAATGACTAAAATTGTTTTAAAATTACGTGGTGTGAAGTCATTATAATTCTGAGTGATATCCATGGAGTAATTCCCGGCCCGGAAGGCATTGGCACTAAATTGTGAGGCAGGAATTTTAAAGGTAAAATTGATATTTCCCCGGTTGAATCCTCCTCCAAGACTGATGGATGGCGGTTCAAACCATCTTACAGCGCTTGTACTGAACGACTGAAAACCTGGCAAATAACCTGAAAATCCAGTAGAAGGCATCTGTCCTCCCATACTTTCCAACTGCCACAGAAGCGTGGAACCGGGCAAAGTAAGTGAGGAAGAAGAGTGAGTAAAATTGGGCCCGGAAACAGAGGTAAATGTAGGAGCTGTTGGGAGTAATCCCAAAAAGGCATAATCCCAGTTGGTTCTGTTGGCGTTCGTCATTACCCTTGTAGGTACTGAAGTAAATTCGCTCCTGTTAAAAATAGTATTGTCAGGAACCGACAGGTACACATCCTGAGCTTTCATGACTGTAGCCCCACAGTACACAGTAAAAATTCCTATTAGAAAAGACCTCATCTTTTTCATACTTTTAAATTTAAAACTTTTTCACCTTAATGGTGGTGTCTTTCTTCTTATATTCAAAAACCACAGTTTTTGAGTACCCTTCTTTTGTCACCTGAATAGTTTGGGTAGGCTGCGTATAGCTGTATTTGTCATTTTCAATATAGAGGTTGTATTTCCCATCTTTCAGGAAAAACTCAAACTCATTTTTTTGGTTAACCACGGCAGTATAGATCATACCATCTTCACTTTTGGCATACACTACTATTCCGGTTACATCCGTTTCCAAAACATCGTAGGCTTGCCTGATCTCTGTTAATTTCCCACTTACCTTAATATTTTTTACCAAGCCTACTTTACGGTTAATATTGGCATGCACCATAATGACAGGATCCATCATCAATCGGGCACCCGCACTTTCATTCACTTTCAGTGTGTAAGTACCTTCAGGCACATTCTGAAAAACTACTTTTCCATTCTTATCCGTCATCGCTACATAATTGTCCAGTTTTACAATTTCATTAGCAAGTACCGATTCGCCGGATTCCAGAAGTCCATTGAAATTTTTATCTTCAAAGAACTGGAACGCCACTTTATGATTTCCGAGAGCTGTAGCTGTGGTAAAATATTTTTTAATCCCCACTCTGTACTGGTAATAACTTCCACTGCTTGCATATTCAGCCGTAGATTTATAACCGGAAAGATTAAAATACCCTGTGGTAGACCATGAAGACGAAATCTTATATTCCAGATTACCGGTGATATTGCTGTTTAAATTTTTATAAAGTTCCGAATAGAAAGCTCCGGCTGAAAAAGATCCAGTCAGATTATGACTAAACATCTGGAAATTATATGATGCGTATACATTGTAGTTGGCGAAATTACGGTTTACATCATAATAAGAGTTTAAATCAAAAACACTGGTTGCGTTCCATTGAGCTGTTCCGTTGAGAGAGAATGATTTATATCTGTAAGACAAAGTTGTCTTCAAACTGTTGAACCACTCTGGGTTATCATTCTCTTTTGAATAAGAATATTCCGCTGTCAGGTTCAATCCATGCGCACCTAATGTAGTGCTGATGTTGGCTTCCAAACGGTATGAAAAAAGTTCCTGCGATGTGTAAAAATTAGCTGTTTTTTGTTTTTCAACCTTTGGAGACAGTAAAAAATTCCACTTTCTTAAAGAAAACTGATACCCTAATCCCAACGCTTCTGTACTGTTGAAATAATAACGTAAATTAGAGGTATTCCCAGGTTGGTTTGATTCACTCTGGAAACTCAGGAACTCAGGTTCTACCTGCGAATTCTGATATTGTATAAAAGCACGCTGAGCAGCAGAAAATTGACGGCCAATCCTCTGATTTGAGAAAAAGGATCCCCGTTTGATTCCTGCATAACTTTTGGTAGCAAAGGAATTGAAAGATTGTATATCCCATTTCCCTATTTTCCCATCGTAATTGGCTCCCATGGAAGCTCCTGCGTTTTCATCTTTGTTCAAAAGACCTTTTTCGTGACTCAGGCCCACCTCCGTGCGGATGGTGTGTTTATCGTTAATTAACAATGCTGATACTGCGTTCGCTACCTGCGTATCTACGTTAAGGCGCGGATCATGGTCGAAAATATAGGACACTTTCCCATTGAAAGATTTAGCATTCCCAAAAGCATATTTTGCGCCCGCCATGGTAGAACCTTCTGTTTGTTGGAAATAAGTACCGTACAGATTATAATTATTTTCCAGGGCAAGAATTTCAATCTGATTATTTTCACCAAATTTGGTAGAGACCTTCCCTCCTCTTCCGAAAACCGGATAATCGTAATCGCTGCTATTAACATTTCCCAGGCGTAACACCGTATTTTTTCTCTCCAGTTCCAACCAGGTATCATACAGGTTATAACGGCCGTCTTCAAGATAGTAATCTGCCCCGATATTGAAGCGCGATTTCAAATTCTCAGTTACCCGAAATGCTGTGTTTCCCCTCAATTGAAGAAAATTAAGAAGTGAACTGTTTTCATTATAGCTCATTTCCGCAAAATTACTTCCGCTCGCCGCTTCGTTTCCACGGGCAATTTGTCTGTTGTGCGATAAAACAACTAAGTAGAGCGTGTTGCTTCCCACAATTTTATTATCAAGCAGGTCTGTGACGATTGCATTAATATTAAATTCCGGATAAAGCGTATTCTGTTTTCTGACCACAATTTTGATCTCAACCGTTTGTTTTTCCAAACCTTCCAGAGATACAGTTTGTTGTTTTGGCAAAATTTCCAAGCCGTCAGGAATAGATTGCAGATCAATTTTAACGGTTCGTTTACTATACCCTTGGTTTTCTACAGTCAGCAGAATTGAAGATTGCGGCAAAGCAGGGTTAATGAAATTTTCGTAGGTGGCCGTATAAATGGCGATGTTTTTGTTCTCACCTTTAGCAACAAAGAACGCGGCACTTTCAGTTTTGGTGACCGTTGGAGTGGTATACGAAACCTTGAATTGAATCTCATTGGATCTCAGTTTCATAAAATCCACGTTGGCGATCAGTTTCACAGGAAGATTTTTAGACTGCCCCGCACCTAAGGTAAAGTCATTTTTGGGATAAAAAAGCAATCCCGGATAGTTTTCCTGAGGCAAGATATTCTGAATGATAATGTCTTCAGAACTTTTATTCTCAATGACCAGGAAATTAGTAAAAGTAGAACCTTTCTCAACAGCTACACTGTCATTTTCAAAATGGATTTGTATATCCTTCTTTTCCTGTGCAAAGGCCCACGAGAAGTTCAGAAGAACAAATACAAAAAATAAGATTGTTCTTCTTAAGACTGATAACGATATTCCATTCTGTGGTTTCAAAGCTTAATTTTAAAATTTAAAGTTTTTTTCGCCTACGCGTAAATCATTTGATTCTGCCATTTTGATAATAACCACGCCAAGGAAGTTCCCTGAAATGTTCTCTGGTAAAGAAAACTGAACAACCTGATGAGTATCCGGAAGCATGGAGATGGAAATTGCAGGTAATTTTATTTCCTTACCACTGTCTGTGTTAGTGAGTTCAAAAGCAACGGTGGCATCATTGATGGTGTTTCCATCATTATGGATGCTTACTGCAACTTTTCTATTCCCTGCATTCTCATTACTCGCTTCTGAAATATTGGTAATATCCAAACTTTTCACATGGTTTCCCGGTGGAGTATAAAAAATGTGAAGTCCCACTTCAAATAAGGTGATAATACCTATTCCATTCTGAACACGTGCCTTATCTGCCTGCTGAGGAAGTTGGGTAAAAAATAACATGCTGTTCGTAACGGCAGATTGTGATGCGTTTGCCGGAATCTGCATGGTTACTACAATCTCCTTTGTACTTTTCGCAGGAACTGTTACAGCATTTTCTAAGGTGGACACCCAGGAAGCATTGGAAGTTTTTGAACTGCCTGCTTCAAGATAAACCTTATTTCCGTCTTCTTCTCTAGCCCAATCTTTATAGTTGAGATTAAAAACATAATCCTTATCCGAGCTGTTTTGAAGCGTGACTGTCTTTGTTACTTTTTCTCCCGGATTACCTGTAAAAAACAAGCGTGTGGGTGACATAGAGATACTTTGTGCCAGAAGCGAAGAAGATCCCGTAACGATTAAGAAAATGAAAAGGTGGATAAACTTGTGCATGGTATAAATAGTTTAATAATAAAGATTCTCAAAACTACTGAAAACGTAGCAAAATGAACCTTTACAAACTAAAAATTTTATTATAAAGCAGTCGCTGTATAAGTTACTGTTTGTGTATAAGTTCCGGCTGGCTTCCCTAAAATATCAGAAGATGATGATTTTGCTGCTGGAATAGTGTAGTCCAGATTCAGTGTTAAGGCACTTCCTAATGGGGCATTTGTAACTAAATTCTGATCCGTTGCAGATAACACTACAGCATTTTTTGTTCCGCCCATTGTTCCGGCAGCTGTAGCTGCTTTAATTGTCAAAACATTTACAGGGATTAAGTTGGTTCCATTCATGAAATTAGCACCTCCTGCTTTTACTTTAACATTAAAGTTCTTTGTAGAAGTAACTTTTAAAGAGTTAGCTTTAGTAATAGTCTGATCAGAGTTATAGTCTGCTGCAGTAACGTAGTTAAAATCTACTGTATTACCAATGGCAGTACTTCCTGCGTCGATAGAGAT